>NZ_DASQNP010000054.1:0-82604 GCF_035644915.1 Streptomyces sp. | reverse complement strand
ACGAAGGACCATGCCCGGGCGATGCGGCTGTCGCGGGCGCTGGACTTCGGCTGTGTGTGGATCAACACCCACATTCCGCTGGTGGCCGAGATGCCGCACGGCGGGTTCAAGAAGTCCGGGTACGGCAAGGACCTGTCCGCCCACGGGCTGGAGGAATACACCCGCATCAAGCACGTCATGACCGCCCTGTAACCCCCGGGCACTGAACAACGGAACGAGGCGCTGTCCTTCCGCGTGCCAAGCGGAAGGACAGCGCCTCGCCGCTCCTCCCCCGGTCGTCCTCCGGACCGCTCAGTCCTCCGCGACCAGTACCGGCGTCGAGCGGGTGAGGACCTCGCCCCGGAAGAAGGCGGGGCTGCGGCGCTGCATGACCAGCATGAGCACCAGGCCCGCCAGCAGCAGGCCGACACCGATGACGAAGACGCTGCCCACCCCGGCGACGGAGCTGCCCGTGCCGTAGGCCGGATCCCACATGTCGATCAGTGTCTTGAAGAAGACGGCCGTCAGCAGCACGCCGCCCAGCAGCGGCAGCACCCCCTTGGTGATCGCGTCCCGCACGCCGCGTCCGAGGTCGGCGCGGAAGTACCGGACGCAGGCGAAGGCGGTCAGCGCGTAGTAGAAGCAGATCATCAGGCCCAGGGCGTAGATCGTGTCGATGAGTACGTTCTCGCTGACCAGCACCATCACCGTGTAGAAGACGCCGGTGGCCACACCCGCGGCGACGGTCGCACAGCCGGGGGTGCGGTACGTCGGGTGGACCCTGCCGAAGACTTCGGGGAACGCCCGGTAGGTGCTCATCGCCAGCATGGTGCGTGCGGCGGGCAGGAACGTCGTCTGCAGACTGGCCGCGGCGCTCGCGACGACCGCGAGGAACAGCAGGGAACCCAGGGAGCCCATCACCGGGTCGGCGAGGACGGCGAAGACGTTGTCGGAGGTGTCCGGGTTGCCGAGGCCCAGGCCCTCGGTGCCCGTGCCGGAGAACATCAGGGCGGCCACGGCGGTCAGGACGTAGGACGTCACCAGCACCGCGATGGAGATCATGGCGGCCCGGCCGGGGGTGCGGGCACTGCCGGAGGTCTCCTCGTTGACGGTGAGGCTGGTGTCCCAGCCCCAGTAGATGAAGACCGACAGTGACAGGCCCGCGGTGAAGGCCGTGAAGGAGGTCACCGAGAACGGATCCAGCCAGTCCCAGGAGAAGTCCGGCACCGTCGCGGAGGGTGCGGCGCCCTCACCCGCCTTGCCGAAGGCCATCACGACGAACAGCGCCAGGACGGCCATCTGGAGCGTCACCAGTGAGTACTGGAACCACTTGGTGGCGGTCATCCCGCGGTAGCCGATCGCGGTGGCGACGGCGATGAACGCCAGGACCGTGGCGACGTGCCCCGCCGTGGAGTCCCCGAAGCGCAGGACGGCCTCACTGCCCGTCAGCTCACCGAGCAGCAGGTAGAGGAACTCGGCGGCCACGCCCGCGAGGTTCGACAGCACGATGACCGTGGCGATGACGAGTCCCCAGCCCGTCATCCAGCCGATGCGGGGGCCGAGCGCCTTCACCGTCCAGGTGAAGGACGTCCCGCAGTCGGGAACGGCGCGGTTGAGCTCCCGGTAGGCGAAGGCGACCAGGAGCATCGGGAGGAACCCGGCGAGGAAGACGGCGGGCATCTGCAGCCCCACTTCGCCCACCGTCGGACCGAGGGTGGAGGTCAGGCAGTACACGGGGGCGACGGTGGACAGGCCGATGACGGCACTGCCGAGGAGGCCGACGGAGTTCTTGCGGAGCCCCTTGGACCTGATGTCCTCCCCCGTGGCGCCGGAGGCCGTTCCTCCGGCCGCATGCTGTTCGACAAGCTGAGCCATGGCCGGAAGGTACAGCGTGCTGCATTCGTACATGCCGCTCCGCATACGCCCCTGGGAACCTTTGATCCATCGACAAAAGCCCCTGGTTTTCCGTATTTCACAAGGCCGATTCCACAACGTGCCCCAGGCGGTCAAGGGCGTACTCAGGCTCTCCGGATTGCGGTAACCGTAGGGCGTCCGATTTGCCCCGGCCGAAAATTTTCCACGGCTACTTTCCGCTACCGCCGTACGGCGCCGAAGCCCCGGCCCAGCGCGGCGGTACGGCGGTGGAGCGCGCGAGCACCAGGACGACGACGGAACCCACCCCCGGCCGCGGCGGCGGAATTCCGGGCACGGCACAGCCCAACCTTTCACCGGCGCGAAGTGTCCCTTCTGGTGAACACATCACGGAACGGGGACCCACATGACCATGCGCACCCGCACCGGCCGCCTCGGCGCCGGCCTGACCGCACTCGCCGCCATCACCACCGCCATCACCACTGCCCTCGCCGTCGTGCCCTCCGCCGCTGCCGCGGCGAGCGACCCGCCCGCGTTCCTCTCCCCGGAGGAGCTGCCGCCCCACCCCTCCTCCCCCTGGTACGCGGGCGAGGTGACCAGCGGCGTCCCGGACCCGCTGCCCTTCTGCTACGGCGAGGCCCTGCCCGGGGCCACCTCCCGGTACCGCGCGTTCTGGACGGAGTACGACACCAACGCCCGGCAGGTCACCGTCGTGGAGCGCGACGAGGCCAGGGCCAAGGACCTGGCCGCCCTGCTGAACGCCGCGATCAGGCGGTGCGCGGAGCGGGCCGAGCAGCAGGACCCCGATGTCACCGCCGAGTTCAGGAGCTACGGCAGGCTGCCCGTCGAGGAGGGCGCCCGCGTGTACGGCGTGCACACGGCCCACGCCTGGGGCCCGTCCGACATCCACCTGTTCTCGGTCGGCCGGGACGGCAGGACCGTCACGGTCGTGCACTGGGCGCAGATGGGCACCTTCCGACACGCGCAGGTGGCCGACTTCAGGAAGACGACGGTCACCGCCGTGAACAAGCTCTCCTGACCCGTGCGGCAGGTGCCTTCGTACCTCCCCGGCGGGGAGGTACGAAGCGCCTCCCACGTGCTTCTCCCCCGGTGCGACCGGGGCGGCCGGCCTCCCCTGGGCGGTCTCACCCGACGTCGGCGAACGCCGTCACCGACGCTGTGGTATCCGTTCGGATGACACGTCGCCCACCACAGTGGGGACGGGCGGATGAGTAGCATCCGGCACCACAAGTGCTACGAGGAAAGTGAGATGCCATGCCGGAGAAGCCGGAGGACATCCCTCTCAGGACCGAGTACGCCACAAAGGTGGCCGAGGACCTGGAGCGCAACGAAGCGGAGCAGGAACGCGTCCGGTCGGAGATGGCCGAGCTGGAGGCCCGGCTCGCCGCGCTGCAGCGGGAGCACGCGCTGCTGCTGAACATGCGGAACGTACTGACGGACGAGGCGAACAAGGCGGACAAGGCGGACGAGGCGGCTTCCCGGGCCGCCGACGACGCTCCCGAGGCCGGCGCGGAGGCGCCGGCGGCCGTCGTTCCCAAGGCACGACGGTCCCGGAACGACGGTGCCCGCACGCGCCGGGGCGGCGGAAAGAACGGCAACGGGAAGAACGGCGCCAGGAAGAACGGCGCCAGGAAGAACGGTGCCAGGAAGAACACCGGTCCCACCCTCCGGGAACTCGTCAGGAGCTGCCTCCTTCAGCGGCACGAGCCCCTGTCGGTCGCGGACATCGCCAAGGAGCTGGCGGCCGCCCACCCGGACCGCACGGTGACCACCCCCGTGGTGCGCAACACGCTTGAGGCGCTGGTGGCCGCGGGCGCCGTGGAACGCTCCAAGCAGCGCAAGTCGGTCTTCTACACCGCGGTGACGGCGGAGCCCGCGGCCGGGACCGCGGCGGTCGAGACCGTGGAGGAGGCGGCCACGGCGGACGTCTAGGCGTGTCGCCGCGGGGCGCCGGCGGCGGGTCGGCATGTCGTGGACGACCGTCGGCCGGGCGGCTTCCCCGGCCGCCGAGGCCCACCGCACCTCGCCGTGACGCCTCTCCTCCGACCGGTGCCCGGGCCGTCCCCTCACCCCTCCTCGTTCCGGCCGGGAAGCGGGTGCCGCCGGACCTGCGTCCCCGGCGTGTCCCGGGGGCAGCGGCCCGTGCGGTCCGGGGCGGGCCCGGGCGGGCGTGGTCACCGTCCCGCGGTGGTCACCGCCCGGTGGTGGGTGTGTCGGCGGACGGCCGCGGGATCCCGGTGGCCTCCGGGGCGGTGAGGCTGCCCAGCAGGGCCAGGGCCTGCTCGGACGGGCTGCCCGGCTCGGCCTGGTAGACGACCAGTTGCCGGCCGGGGGCGCTGTTCACCGTCAGCGACTCGTAGTGCAGGGTCATCTCTCCCACCAGGCGGTGGCGGAAGCGCTTGGTCCCGTGCGACTTCCGGCGGATGTCGTGACGGGCCCACAGCGTGCGGAACGTCTCGCTCCTGACCGACAACTCGCCGACGAGGTCGATCAGTTGCGGGTCGTCGTGGTCCGTCCCCGCGGCCGCCCGCAGACCGGCGACGGTGCTGACCGCGACCCGTTCCCAGTCGGGGTAGAACTCCCGTGCGTCCGGGTCGAGGAAGACCAGTCGCACCAGGTCGTTGCTGTAGGTGTGCCCGTCGAAGAGGGCCCTGCCCAGGGTGTTGTGGGCCAGCACGGTCAGGCAGTGCCCCAGAATGACGGCCGGCGTCTGCGGCCAGGCCTCCATCATCCGCAGCAGGTGCGGGGCCACCCGCTCGTGCCGCGCGGCCGTACGGCGCCGGCCGGGGACCGGGCGCGCCAGCCGGTGCAGGTGGGCGACCGCCTCCTCCTCCAGCCCGAGCGCACGGGCCAGCGCGTCGACCACCTGCGCCGAAGGGGTCCGCTCCCGGCCCTGCTCCAGCCGCGTGTAGTAGTCGGTGCTCACTCCCGCCAGCAACGCGACCTCCTCGCGGCGCAGCCCGCTGACCCGGCGCGGGCCACCGGCCGGCAGGTCCACGTCCTGCGGTCGTACGACTCCGCGGCGGGCACGCAGGAACTGCCCGAGAGCGTTGTCACTGTCCATGCCCGCAAGGCTAGGCCGGAATACCGGCGAGCGGAGGGCGCGAGGGTGGCCGTGCCACTCCCACCCAGGCTGTCCGTCCCGCCGCCCGCGCCCCTGATCCCCGTCCCGCTGCCCCTGACGCCGGCCGTGGGCGGCGGTTGCCCGCCCGGGACGGAATCCCCGCCGGACCCGGCCGGGTGTGCGGGGCCTCATCCGGGGACGAGTTCGCTGACTACGGGCAGGAGGGCTTGGCCGTGGCGGGAGGTCCAACTGCCGGCCAGTTCGGTGAGGATCATGTTGATCGAGGTGATGCCGGCGCCCGCCCTCTCCATGCGGCGCAGGGCGACGTCGTCACCGGCCTTGCTCATGGGCCCGCCGGCGTCGGCGACGGCCTGGACGCGGTAGCCCTCGTCGACGGCGGTGAGGGTGGGGTAGACGGTGCAGACGTCGTCGGTGACGCCGGCGACGATCAGGTTGCGGCAGCCGGTGCCCTTCACGGCGGCGGCGAAGGCGGGGTCGTCCATGGCGTTGACGACTCCGGTGCGCTTGGTGCGGTTGGCGTACTCGCCGGGGGCGATCCGAGCGGATTCCTCCAGGAGGGGACCTTGCGCACGGTCCTCCATGGACGTGGTGGGGACCAGCGGCATGTCGAGCGCCCTGGCTGCCTTGGCCAGGGCGAGGGCGTTGCCCTTCATCTCCCCGTCGCCGGTGGGGCGCACCCAGCTCATGGTGCCGACCTGGTGGTCGATGAGCAGGATCGCCGTGTCGTCCGGGGTGAAGAGGTCCAGAGCCATGTTCGGGGAATCCCTTCCGAGCCGTACGGATGCAGGGGCCGGCGGTCGCCCGATGGGGCTCGTCGGGGCCGGACCGGCGGAGGAGGGGTCCGTCCGGTCCCTCACCTCCCGCCATTTAACTGTTCGAGCAAGTAATGACACCGCAGCCTCGGGGTCAGGACAGCGACAAGGGCCCGACGGAAAACTTGGCCGGGCAGACAAGTCGACCAAGAGAGCCGGGAGTCACCCCGGTCGGCGGATCGCAGCAGGTAAGGAAGCCCCTGATGGGAACCTTCGCTGCGCACGGTCACCCATCAATCCGGCCCACTACTGCCCGAGCACCGAAAATCCCCTTTGCTCGCCCGGGAAGAGGGCAGAGCCTACAGCTTCAATTAGCTGCTCGATCAACTATCGCTGCGGTGTCGGCACCCACGATGCCGTACGGACACGCCGCGGCCCCGCCCCGGCCACGGCTCTGGGCCTTCCCGCCCTCGCAGGGCACGGCGAACCCGCTCATCAAGCGCCGGTGAACCCGCCCCGGGTGAGAACCCGCGCGTGCCCTCCCGCTCACCGGGTAGGCACAGCAGCCGCGGGGCGGCCCACTCCTCGGCCGACCCGACCGCGCGATCCCGGAGGAGAACCTCCACGGCACGGTGCGGGACGACCGAACCCGCCGGGCCGTACGTCCCGCACCGCCTCCACCGACATCGACCACCGCAGGACCGCAGGAACCGCAGGAGAGGACAACTCCCATGACCATGCCCTACCTGGCGCAGGCCGAGCAGCAGCAGACACTGGAATGGCTCGACGGGGGCACCTTCTCCGTCCTCCTCGACGGCCGGGCCACCGGCGGCCGGCTCACCGTCGGCCGCTTCCGCGTCGGCAAGGGGGAGGCCCCGCCCTTCCACATGCACACCCGTGAGGACGAGGTCTTCATGCTCATCAAGGGCACCGCCCTGCTGTGGGCCGGCGAGGAACAGATGGAGATGACCGAGGGCGGCATCGTCTACCTTCCCCGCAACATCCCCCACGGCTACCGCATCACCTCCGACACCGCCGACCTCCTCATGATCGCCACTCCTGCCGGCATCGAGGGCATGTTCCGCCATGCGGGGCGTGACATCACCACCCCCCGGCCCGACGATTTCGCCATCGCCCCCGAGGAACTCGCCGAGGCAGCCGATCTCTACGGCCAGATCATCATCGGGCCGCCCCGCTGAGACGGCGTCCCCGGCCCCGTCCCCCGGCGCGGGGGCCGCGGCCGATCCGCGTCATGACTGTTCGGTGGCCGCCAGGAGGTTGTTCTCCAGGATGGTGAGCGCGGCGAGGACCTCGGCCTGCGCGTCCGCGTCGAGCCGGCCGACGGTCTGCCGCTCCAGGCGGTCCCAGATCTCCCGCATCTGGCGGCGCAGGGCGTGGCCGGCGGAGGTGGGCTCGATGAGAGTCGCACGGCGATCGGCGGGGCAGGGCTTGCGCCGTACGAAGCCCGCCCGCTCCAGACGCTGCACCGTGCGGGTCATGGTCGCCGCGTCCGAGTCCAGGATCCTGATCAGATCCACCTGCCGCTGCGGACCGGCGTCCCACAGGTGCATCATCACCAACTCCTGCCCCGGATACAGTCCCGTCTCCCGGAGAAGCGCGCCGGCCAGCATGCGGTGCAGCCGAGCCACACGGAAGATGGCGTGGCTGACGGGCCCGCCCGCCGCGGTTCCGGGCTGGGTCACGGGCTGCCCCGGCGAGCCGGCCATGAGGGTGCCTCCCTGCGTCTCCTCCGGGCTGCGGGCGCCGTCCCGGTACCCCATCCGGCCTGCGACCAGGGCGCTGCCTCCTGTACGTTCCGGCAGGCAAGGCCCTGTTTCGCCCGGAGCGTGAAACTGTCCGGGCAACCATAGGAGATGCCACACCCACACCACCAGGAGTCTTCACCGGAGCACGGAGAGCGCACCCCCTCAAAGCCACATGTGGCGACAGCGGAGGCGCCCCGCGGGTCAGAGCCCGTGCCGTTCGGGAAGGCGATCAGCCGTCTTCCTGTCCGAGCAGTCAGTCCTCCGTGGCGGGCAGTGTCCGATCTGCTCACGCCCGGCGTCATGCTCCCGGCCGATCCCGGCCTGCCCGCCCGGCCGCCGAGCTCCGTTCAACACCCCGGCCGGGCCGCACCCGGGCGGCGAACACCGGCGGAACGACCGGCAAGGCGGGCCGGTCCGGTTCGTCGGCCGACCACCCGTACCCTCGTGCCGAGCACGTACAACGCCTCCTTGATTGAAAGAATTCAACCGGTACTCGGCGCGCACCTCCCCGGCGCGGGCTCCTCCGGCCGTGGAGCACCGCGATGCTCTTCACCAACTGGATCAGCAGACTTGGCGCCGTCTCCCACGGGAGAGAGGCGGAAACGGCCGCCCACCACATCTTGACCGCGTCCCGGCAGGCAGCCATCTTTGATTCGTTTCAATCACCGTCAGGACCCTGGTGCCCGCCAGGTCGCCGGTGTGGCGCGCCCTCCCCCGGCGGCAGGCGGGGCAGCACGCCCGGGCACTTCCCTTCCGCACGGGACGAAGGAGTCCGAGTGACATCCGCGCACAACACGCAGCCGGGCCCCGGCGCCCCGGCCGGCGACCGCGAGGTCACCCGCCGGCAGTGGAAGTGGACGGTCCTGGCCGGCATGGCCTCCTACCTCGACGCGGGATCGATCGTCGCGATCGGTTCCGGCCTGGCGCTGTTCCAGGACGAGTACGGGCTGTCCGACAGCCTCACCGGCGCGCTGTCCGCCATCGGCCCCAACGCCATCGGCGCGGCGATCGGCGCCTTCGTCGGCGGACGGCTCGGCGACCGGCTCGGCCGCAAGCGCATCTACCAGTACGACCTCCTGGTGTACGCGGCGGCCATCCTGCTCATCGCCTTCGCGACGGGTCCGGTGATGCTCTTCACCGGCACCTTCGTCGTCGGCCTCGCCGTGGGCGCGGACGTGCCCACCTCGCTGGCCCTGGTCGGCGAGTTCTCCCCGGCCGGGGCGCGCGGCAGGCTGCTCGGCTTCACCCAGGTGAGCTGGAGCCTCGGCCCGGTGGTCGTACTGCTCCTGGCCTGGGCGCTGTCGGACTTCGGCCTGCTGGGCATCCGCATCGTCTTCCTGTCGCTGTTCGCGGTGGCGGTCCTCACGTACGTGCTGCGCAGCGGCATGGTCGAGTCGGCGGCGTGGAAGTCCGCCGCCGACTCGGGTGCGGCGGCCAGGGCCCGGGTGCGCGACCTGTTCCGCGGCCCGCACCTCCAGGCCATGCTGCTCACCGGCGGGATCTACCTGTTCTGGAACCTCGCGGCCGGCACCAACGGCGCCTTCGCCCCGTACATGGTCAAGACGCTCGGCGCGGGCGGCCAGGCCGCCGGCGTGCTGCTCTCCTGCGCGAGCTTCGCGCTGGTCATCATCGGCTCGGTGGCGTTCTACATGCGGCTGTCCGACCGCAGTCACCGGCACCGGCAGGCGATGTGGGTGGCCGGTTCCCTGATGCAGGTCGCCGCGTACGGGCTGTTCCTCTTCGCGGACTTCACCATCCCGGTGATCGTCCTCAACGTGGTCCTCTTCGGCGTGGGCCAGTCCCTGGCCGGCGAGGCGGTCTACAAGACGTACAGTCAGGAGCTCTTTCCGACCGTGCTGCGCGGCACCGCCCAGGGCATCACCTTCGGCACGTCCCGCGTCGTCCTGGGTGTCTGGTCCTTCTTCGTGCCGGCCCTCGCGGCGACCGGCATGGCCACCGTGGCGGCCTTCCTCACCGCGTCCCTGGCCGTCTGTGCGGTGATCGGGCTCTTCCTGCCGGACACCACGGGGAAGACCCTGGAGCAGGTGGAGGCGGAGCGGTCGGGCACGCGCACCTGACCGCTCCCCTCCCTCGTCCTGTCCGGCGTCAGCCGGGCCGGCCGGTCGATGCCGGCCGGCTCCCCGCCCTCATGGAGTCCGGCGCCGCGGCCGATGAGGCCGACGTGCGTGTACCAGTCGCCCCCGGCGAGCACGGTGAGCGTGACCCGGGAGTCGTTGCGCGGGTGCTCCAGCCGTTTGCGGCCCTCACCCGTGCTGACCGGGCCCCGGCCGCCGTCCCACGGGTACCGGGTGGCGGTGGGCACCGGCCGGCCGTCGGGCCGCAGGGCCGTGATGACGGCCGGGCTGGCCCTCTCCAGCACGGTGACCGCCGCTCCGGGCAGCGGCGGTTCCGGCATGCGGGGCTCACCTCGACGCGTTGCCGCCCGCCGTCCGTTCTCCGGTCGGCGGCATTCCTCCTCAGGGTCGCACGGGCCCCGGAGCCCGCGACCCACTCCCCCGGCCGGTGCGGAACCGGCCGCGGAAGCTCGTCGGCCGGTCGGAAGAATCACGGAAGGAAAAGCGAAGAACACGGCAACCTTCCACCCGGCTCGCTTGTCTGACGTGGTGTCGGAAGGGGGTCGGGCCATCCATGACCGGATTATCGGTGGCTCGCCGTTTCCCGGAAGGGGGGAGGGCTCGTAAAGCCGTTCCACGCTCTTCGGACGCCATTGACCGAATACCAGGGGGAATCATCGCATGAGATACACCAAACGCGCCGTGACCGCCGTGGCCTGCGCCCTCGTCCTCGCCTCGGCGGGAGCCGCGCACGCCGGCAGCGGGCCGGCTCCCGCACCCTCCCAGCGGGGCGAGCGGCAGTCGACCGCCCCGTCCGCGGCGGGCAACCCGGCCAGCGCGCGGGCGCAGGCCGGCGGGGTGTGCGCGGACGCGTACCAGATCGGGACGACCGGCTACGTCTACCGCTCCGGTGAGCGCATCGCCTCCGTGAAGCAGTTCTACTCGCCCTCCTGCCAGGAGAACTACGGTTACCTGTGGGTGTGGGACAGCTTCCGGCAGACGGCGGGCGACTACGACGTCAGTGTCGCCGTCTACAGCTACTCGCGCGACGAGGTGCTCGGGCAGGAGTCCTGGACGAACAGCACCGTCCGGGAGTTCTGGTCGGCCGGCACGGACACGGTCGCCGAGTGCACCGCCGCCGTCGGTGCCGTACGGAAGGCGGGCGATCCGCTGCCCGACCAGGCCGCGAGCTCCAAGCGCTGCTGACACCGGCGCGCGGCAATTCCGCCGCAGCCGCAGCCACAACCGTCGCCGTCGAATTTTCCGCCGCTCCGCAAAAGGTGTCCCCGGCCGTCCGTCGGACGGCCGGGGACACCGGTGCGTGGCACCACGAATGCCGCAGGTGGAGGGAATTGGAAAACCGGGGATGCGGAATTCCTCGCACCGGAGGGAGACGTCCCGGCAGGCCTCTCCGGTGCGAGGCGGAACCGGCGGACGGCCGGAAATCGCCCGGCCGTCCGCCGGGCCTCGCGTCCGGGCGGTCGTTCGACCTCACACGCCGCGCGGCGGGGCTGTGAGAATCTCCCCGGCTTCCTCACTGAAAGTTAATGTCCGCGTAAAGCACGGAGTCGAGCCGTGCGCCCCTCCCTACACCAGAATGGAGTCGTCCGCACACTCATGGTGAAGGGGGGTTGGCCGTGCCGCGGATCGCCGCGCTCCTCAGGAGACTGCTCCCGGTGGTCTGCGCGCTCGTCCTGGTGGCGCTGGCCACCGGCGATGCGGCCGGCCCCCCTCCCGCCGAGCCCGTGGGCATCGTCCACGCGACCCACGCCCCTCCGGCGGAGGAGGCGGCGGAGGGGCGCGCCTGCGAGGGCGACTCGGCGCTTCCGTACGGCAAGGTCCGCAGGTCCGACCGCTCCCTGTCCGGTGAGCCCCCGCCGGCGGCGCGGATCGCCTGCACCGCGAACCGCCCCGGCGACCGCATGGTCCCCGCGGCGGTCTCGTTCACCCCTCCGCATCCCGCCGCGTTGTCGAGACCCGGCGAACTCGCCCTGCGCCTCCAGGTGTTCCGCTGCTGAGAAGGCCCGTGCGCACCGGTGTCACCGTCCCGTGCGCACCGCACCACACCTCAGCCCCCCTTTCGGAACCCTCTCCTTCCTGGAGGCACCGTCGTGCAGAACGTCATCGACCATGCCCGCTCCCGCGGGAGGCGGGCAGCCGCCGTCCCCGAGGAACGCGGGCGCTCCGCGTGGACCGCGTCGGTCCGGTTACCGCGGGCCCTCTTCACCACCCGTCCGGGCCCGGGGGCCGTGCCGTCCCCGGCAGCGGGTGCGCGGCCGTCCGTCGACGTCCCCCTTCCGCTGTGAACGCCCCGGTGCGGGCCGCGGGGCCCGGCAGGCGGTATCCGCTGCGGCACCTGAGGGCCGACGTCACCGCGTCGCTGGTGGTCTTCCTGGTGGCCGTGCCGCTGTGCGTGGGCGTGGCGGTGGCCTCCGGGGTGCCGGCGGAGCTGGGGCTGGTCACCGGCATCGTCGGCGGGCTCGTCACGGGACTGCTGCCCGGCAGCAGCCTCCAGGTCAGCGGGCCCGCCGCCGGACTGACCGTGCTGGTGTACGAGGCGGTGCGGGAGTACGGGATCGAGGCGCTGGGCGTCCTGGTCCTGGCCGCGGGCGTGCTGCAGTTGGCGATGGGCGTCCTGCGCCTGGGCCGCTGGTTCCGGGCCATCTCGGTCGCCGTGGTGCAGGGCATGCTCGCGGGCATCGGTCTGGTCCTGATCGCCGGGCAGCTCTACACCCTGGCCGACGCCGAGGCGCCGGCCGGCGGCCTCGCGAAGCTCGGCGGGCTGCCCGGGCTGGTCACCGGCACGCTCGGTTCGCAGGCCGCACTGGCCGCGCTGGCCGTCGGGGCCGGGACGATCGCGGTACTGGTGGTGTGGCCGCGTCTCCCGGTGGTGCCGCGGATCCTGCCGGCGCCGCTGGCGGCCGTGGCGGCGGCCACCGCCGTGACCGTGGTGCTGGATCCGCCGGTGGCACGCGTCCGGGTGCAGGGCCTGCTGGACTCCGTGCAGCCGCCCGGCGGTGCGGAGTTCGCCCGGCTGGCGGAGGTCGGCGTCCTCGGCACGGTGCTGGCCTTCGCCCTGATCGCCTCGGCGGAGAGCCTGTTCAGCGCGGCGGCGGTGGACCGGATGCACGACGGCCCTCGCACCGACTACAACAGGGAACTGATCGCGCAGGGAGCGGGCAACACGGTGTGCGGGGTGCTGGGGGCGCTGCCGATGACCGCGGTGATCGTCCGTAGTTCGGCGAACGTGCGGGCGGGGGCGCGGACCAAGGCGTCCCGGGTGCTGCACGGCGTGTGGCTGCTGGTCTTCGCCGCCGCGTTCCCCGCCGCGCTCGGCGTCATCCCGGTCGCGGCCCTGGCGGGCGTGCTGGTGCACGCCGGCTGGAAGCTGATCCCGGTGAGGGACCTGCCGCCGCTGTGGCGCGAGCACCGGGGCGAGGCGGTGGTCCTCGGCGTCACGGCGATCGCGATCGTGGTGACGAACATGTTCGAGGGCGTCGTCATCGGACTGCTCATGGCGGTCGCGAAGTCGGCCTGGGAGACCTCCCAGGTCCATCTGGAGGTGTCCGCCCCGTCCGGGGACGGAGCGGGACCGATCCGGGTGCGCGTGCTGGGCAACGCGACCTTCCTGCGGCTGCCCAGGCTGCTGGACGAGCTGGAGGCGCTGCCGCGCGACCGGACGATCGAGCTGGACCTGACGGGCCTCCGCCATCTGGACCACGCGTGCCGGACGGCGCTGACGGGGTGGGCGGAGCGGCACAACGAGGAGGGGACCGAGCCCGTACGGGTGGCCGCGTGAGCGCCCGCGTCCCGGGTGGGCGGCTGTGCCGCCCACCCGGGACGGTGCCGGCCGGACCGGTGCTCACGCCGGCGCCGCGCGGCGCCGCCGACTACCCCGTGGAGCCGGAGACGGGGTTGCGCCGGACGATCTCGTCGACGAGCCCGTGGCCAGGGAAGTCCATCATCAGCACGCCGGTGCGCTTGACGGAGGGCGTGTCGCACCGGCCGTTGCGGCCGGTGAGGCACTGGTGGAGGAAGCCGTTCACGCCGGTCGCGGTCGGGGTGCCGCCCGCCACGGTGTACGGGTAGGCCCAGACGCTCGCCCCGCTGGTCCAGTTGACGTACAGCTTGTCGCCGTTCGGGCGGCCGGGGTCCCGGCAGTCCGCGGCCTGGTTGGTCCGGTCGAGCTGCGCGTGGACCTTCTCCCACTTGTCGTCGATGTGGGAGATGCCGCCGACCTGGTAGGAGTTCTGGACGTAGCAGTTCTTCTGCGGGCCCCACTCGTCCGGCCAGTCCGCGTAGTTGAGCTGGGCCAGGCCGTAGTCGGTGTAGTTGCCGCCGTGCGGACCGCTCCAGTTCACCAGGACCACCTTGCCGCGCACCTCGTCCAGGGTCGGCACGTCCGCCGCCCCCGTCACCGACGGCTGCCAGAACAGTTCGCGGTTGGCGTCGACGTAGGCGTCGAAGATCTGCCGGCGCCGGTGGTTGTGGTCGGTGCCGCACTCCGGGCACGGGTCGGCGTCCTCGCAGCCGGTGATCCCTCCCGCGCACTCCGCGTGCATGTGGAGCAGGACCGTCTCCCCGGGGTGTTCGCGCAGGAAGGTGCGGAGTTCGCGCAGTACGTCGTCGAAGTTGGCGTGCTGGTAGACGGCGCCGTGGTGGATCGCGAACCCGGCCTCGCCCCTCTCGTCGGCGACCATCCGCACACGGATGTCGATGGCCCGGATACCGGCCCGGAGTTGGTAGGCGAGGGACCCGCCGCCCCTTCCGTCGCCGCGCTCGTGCCTCTCCTGGGTCTCGGTCGGGCCGCCGCCGTACACGGCGAGGGTGTCGTGGGTGCCGGGGACGGACAGGTCGGCCAGGCTCGCGTCGCCGCGGACCGCCGCCATCCAGTCGGGGTGGGCGTTCTCCTCCAGGCTCCGGTAGGACGCGGGGTCGCTGTACGCCTGGGCCGTGCCACTCGGCCCGGCCACGGTGACGGCGGTCGCCACCAGCAGCAGGGCCGGCAGGGACGACAGTCTTCGCATCGGTCTCCTCGGGGCTCGCGGTGCAGCCCGCGGAGGCGGCCGACGCCGTCGGGCCGGACCGGCGCGGACGACGAGCGGCCCCTGCGGGCCCGGACACGCCCTCCCCTACCCACGGGCGCCCGGGACCTCGCCCCGGGGGCGGGGTGTCCACCGGATGTTCACGTCCCTGCCGGGACCGCTCCCGCCGGCCCGGGGGCGCGGGCGGCGGGCCGCGGCGCGGGCACCGTTCCACGTCAGGGAGTACCGCCCCCGCCCGGGTCCTCGCGTCCGCCCGTACCCCCGGTGCCCTCGTCCTCCCGCCCGGCCGTCCTGGGCGACCGTCCCTGCAGGCGGTCGATCATCCGCGACGCCTGGGCCTTGGTCAGGTTCTCGGGGACCTCCTCCCCCGCCTCCCGGGCAAGGGTCCGGAGGTAGCTCAGTTGCGGGCCGGTCGCCGGTTCCTCCCCGGTGACCCAGTTCTCGACGTCCTTGTCCGGATTCTGTTCGGTCATGCCCGGGCGGGTTTCCTCCTCCGCCGCCGGTCGCACCCTCCGTCACGCGTTCGTCCGTCTCCGGACGGGAAAACCACCCGCCCGGACGCGGGCCGCGGTCCGGGCGCGGACGGATGCGGTCTTGTCCGGAGGCGTCACGGCCGTGAGCATGTTTCCGTCATGGGCAGGACAACCAGAGGAGCGGGTCATGCCGCAGCACGCAGGAACCGGCCGGCGGACGGTCCTGGCCGCGGCCGCCGCCGGGGTGGCCGTGTCGGGAACCTCCCCCGCCGTGGCGGCCCCGCCCGGCACCACCGCCGCGGGCGGCCGCGGCGGCAGGCCCGCCACCGCCCAGTCGCCGGGGCGCGAACTGCGCGCCCTGCTGAAGGAGATCGACCGGGACCGCATCGAGGGGACCGTGCGCAGGCTCGCCTCCTTCGGCACCCGGCACACCCTCTCCTCCCAGGACGACCCCGGGCGCGGGATCGGCGCCGCCCGTGACTGGATCCACGCGCGGATGCGGGAGTACGCCGCCGCGTCCGGCGGCCGGATGACCGTCGAGCTGCAGTCGTACGTCCAGCAGCCCGCCTCCCGGATCCCCACCCCGACCCGCATCACCAACGTCGTGGCCACCCTGCGCGGCACGGTCGCCCCCGAGCGCGTGTACGTCGTCTCCGGCCACTACGACTCCAGGGCGTCCGACGTCATGGACGCCACCGGCGACGCGCCGGGTGCCGACGACGACGCGTCGGGCGTCGCCGTGGTCATGGAGCTGGCCCGGGTGATGGCCACCCGCCGGACGGCGGCGAGCGTCGTCTTCGCGGCCGTCGCCGGGGAGGAGCAGGGCCTGTACGGGGCCCGGCACATGGCCGCGCGGTACCGGGAGGCCGGCGTCGACGTGCAGGCCATGTTCACCGACGACATCGTCGGCAGCTCCGTCGCCGACGACGGCACGCGCGACCCGTACACCGTCCGGCTCTTCGCCGAGGGGGTGCCCACCTCCGAGACCGACGACCAGGCGGCCGTCCGGCAGTCCGTCGGCGGCGAGAACGACTCGCCCTCCCGCCAGCTCGCCCGCTTCGTCCGCGACGTGGCGGACAACGGGGCGACGGGCATGAACATCCGGGTGGTCCACCGCCGCGACCGCTACCTGCGCGGCGGCGACCACATCGCCTTCCTCGAACAGGGCTATCCGGCCGTCCGCTTCACCGAGCCCGCCGAGGACTTCGCCCACCAGCACCAGGACGTGCGCGTGGAGGACGGCAAGCAGTACGGCGACCTCCCCGAGTTCTGCGACTTCGGCTACATCGAGCGGGTGGCCCGGGTGAACGGCGCGGCCCTGTGGACCCTCGCCCAGGCACCCGGCACCCCCACCGGCGCGAAGATCCTCACCGGCGGCCTGACGAACTCCACCGAGCTGGTGTGGGAGCGCGGCGGCGAGCCGGACCTGGCGGGCTACGAGGTGGTGTGGCGCGAGACCACCGAACCGGAGTGGACCCACGTGATCGAGGTCGGCGACACCACGCACCACACCGTGGACCTGTCCAAGGACAACCTCTTCTTCGGCGTCCGCGCGGTGAACCGGGCCGGCAACCGCAGTCCCGTCGCCTTCCCCCTCCCGTCCCGCTGACGGAACCGCGCTCCCCGAAGGCCCGGTGCCTTCGGGGAGCGCGCCGGCGGCGGCCGGACGGTCGCCGCGAAGCCGCGCGACGGGGCGGCGAGGCGGCGAGGCGGCCTTCCGCATCAGCCCTTCTGTTCGACCCTGACCCAGTCGACCTCCAGTTGCACGCCGCCCGCCGCGATCTTGTCCACGCTCGACTGGGGCAGGCCCCAGTACGGGCTGGTCACCTTGTTGTGGCCGGCCGGGTAGGCCCCGCCCAGCGCGAGGTTGAGGATGACGTACTGGTCGTGGTCGAAGACCCACTTGCCGCGGGTCGACTCGACCTTCTGCCGCAGCAGCTCCGTGACCAGCCGGTCGTCGACGTGGAAGCGGATCGCCGTCGGGGTCCACTCCGCGCTGTAGGTGTGCCACCCGGACGCGTCCTGCCCGGCCGGGAAGCGCTGGGTGGCGCCGATGTTCCCGTCGGCCGAGTAGCCGGGGCCGTGCAGCGCGGAACTCGTCCAGTCGGCGTAGCCGATGTTCTCCATGATGTCGGTCTCGCCGCTGGCGGGCCAGGACACCGCCGGGTCGTCGACGTTGCTGCCCAGCAGCCAGAAGGCCGGCCAGAAGCCCTCGCCGACCGGCATCCTCAGGCGCGCGCTCACCTTGCCGTAGGTGAAGTCCAGTTTGGTGTTGGTGTCGATGCGGCCGGAGGAGAAGTCGAAGCGCTGCCCGTTGGGGGCGGTGGTGCAGCCCTTGCAGTGGTTGGCCTTCAGCTTCAGGGTGCCGCCGTTCACGGCGATGGTCTCCGGTGAGTCGACGTAGGCCTGGGACTCGCCGTTGACGACCCCCATGGTCGAACCGGTCGTCACCACCCGCCACTTGCCGCGGTCCAGGGCGGTGCCGTCGAAGTCGTCCTGGAAGACGGTCCGGTAGGAGCCGCCCTGCTCCCCCGGGAGGGCCGGATAGGCGGCCGCGGCGCTGCCGCCCGTACCCCACACCTGGAACTCGTAGAGCGAGTAGCCGAACTGGGCCGTGGCGGGGGCCGGGTTGTGGAAGGAGCGGCGTTCGACGCCGAGCATGCGCACGTACCGCCCGGTGGCGGGCGCGGACAGCCGGATGCGGTCGTGCAGCCCGACCGCGTCACCGGGCGACCGCACATCGGCCCGGCGGGCGGAGACCTCCGCCGACGACGGCTGCCACACCGTGCGCCAGGTCCGGTTGTCGTCGGACACCTGGATGCGGTAGTCGACGGCGTACGCCGCCTCCCAGTACAGGTCCAGGTCGGTGATGGTGGAGGTGGCCCCGAGGTCGACGGCGATCCAGCGGTTGGCGTTCCAGTCGCTGGCCCAGCGGCTCTGGTCGGCCTTCAGGTCCGCCGGCCAGCCGCCGTCGGTGGCCCGCGCCGGGTTGGTTCCGGCGTCCTGGTGCATGTTGCTGTACGTCGGGTGGTACAGGGCGAGGTTGCTGCGGGTGGTGGCGGCCGGGGCGGGCGTCCCGCCGAAGACCTGGAAGGAGTACAGCGAGTAGCCCCAGCCCGTGGCGCGTTCGATGCCGCGCATCCGGACGTAGCGGCCCACCACCTCCTGGGGGTGGGTGTGCACCTGGACGGTGCCGCCGGTGCCGGCGTTCTCGGTGTAGAACGTCCTCCAGTCGGTGCCGTCGGACGAGACCTCCAGGACGTAGCGGCGGCCGTAGGCGGCTTCCCAGGCCAGCGTGGCGCCCGTGATGCGCACCCGGCTGCCGAGGTCGACGGAGATCCACGCGTCGTCGGCGAAGTTGCTGGACCAGCGGGAACCGGGGTCGCCGTCGAAGGCGTTGACGGCCGGGGTCCCGGCGTTCTCGGTCCCGGAGGACTGCACGGCGGAGGGCCGTGCGGCGACGGCTTCGGCCGCGAGGTCGGTGTTCCAGGCGGCGGCTGCGGCCTTGGGAGCCGCAGGGGCCGCGGTGGCCGGGCCCGGGGCGAGGAGGGCGGCGGCCAGGCCGCCGCCGAGCAGCAGGGCCGCCGCTGCTCGGAACAGGCGACCGGGACGGGTTCTGCCGCGGTTTCCGCGGGGGGCACGTAATGCTGCGCGAGACATGATGCTCCGCTCTGTCGCGGTGGGGGACAGCTTGGAGAGCGCTCTCACGCGATAGTCATGGCATGTTCAGAACACGTCAATACTCATGGCGGGAACCGCTTCCGCCCTTCACTTCGTGAACCGGACGGACCCCGGTCGCGGCACCGGGAGGAGGCCGTGCCCGGCGGCACCGCGCCGGCACCGCGGACTCCCGGTCCCGTGCCGAAGGCGGGACGGTGGTGTGGAGACCGGGTGAGCCGACTGTCGCCGGGGAAGGTCCATCGGCCATACTGCCCGCCGTGGAGCAGCGCATAGGTTCGATCATCCCGCCCGTGCCCGCCGCCGGAACCGACCCGGCGTACATTCCCGGCCTCACGTCCCCGCCCCCCGCCGAGGCGCAGGACGCCGCGGCGGGGGAGACGGCCCCGGACGAGGCGGCGGAACGACCGTCCGAGGACGTCGTCCCCGGCGAGGAGGAGGCCGAGGAGCCCGGAACGGCGGAGGAGGAAGACGACGACGGCGCCGCGGGCCCCGCCTTCGAGGCCTCCGACCACCGCGGTTCGATCACCGCCGACCGCACCGGCATCACGTTCCGGCTGGACGGCGAGGAGGCCGAGTTCGGGTGGGACGAGATCGGCGCGGTCCAGCTCGACATCCCCCGGTTCGGGCGCCGGTTCTCCGTCACCGTCCACACCCTCGCCCGCCGTTGGTACGAGGCCGATGTCGCGGCGCCGTCCAGGAACGTCCTCAAGGAGTGGACGGCGGAGCTCGACGCGGTCCTGGACGTCTACTTCGAGGAGGCCGGTGAGAGCACCGGCGAGGACGCCGAACCGTAGCGGCGCCCGGAGCGGTCGCGCACGGCCGCTCCTCCGATCCTCTGGAGGGCTCCCCCGCTGCCCGCCCGGCACCGCCCGGGGACGGACCGGCGGGCGGCCGGGTGCGCCGCGGCAGCGGAGGAGCCCCGGCGGTTCAGGCGATGCGGTGGACGAGCTGGCTGCCGAGCTCGTACCGCGCACCGACGATCGCCAGCCGGCCGGCGGCCACCCTGGCGGCCAGGTCGGGCTCCGCGGCCAGCCGCGACCGGACCAGGCGCACGTTCGCCGTGATCGTCGCGTCGATGCGGTCCTCGCCGCTGTGGGCGCGGTCGATCGCCGGCCGGATCTGCTCGGCGATGTAGGCGATGTGCGCGGGGAGTTCCTCGCCCGTCCCGTCCGCGCGCACCGCCGCGCCCACCGCCCCGCAGGACTGGTGGCCGAGCACCATGACCAGCGGTATGTCCAGCTCCAGGACGCCGTAGGCGATGCTGCCGAGTACGGCCTCGTCCAGCACCTCCCCCGCCGAGCGGACGGTCATCAGGTCGCCCAGGCCCTGGTCGAAGACCAGCTCGGGCGGGACCCGCGAGTCGATGCAGCCGAGGACGAGGGCGAAGGGGTGCTGCCCGGACACGGCCTCCGTCCGGGCCGGGGCGGTCTCGTGGGGATGCCTCTGGTGCAGGGTGCGCCAGCGCCGGTTGCCCCGGTCCAGCTCCCGCAGCGCGTCCGCCGGGGTCGCCGGCCGGGTGCGGGACGCGGTCCCGGCCGCGGCGGGCGGGGCGCCGAGCGAGAGGCCGGCGCCGAGGGCGGCGCCGCCGCCGAGCGCCGCACGCAGCAGGGCGCGGCGCCCCGCCCGGCGGGAGGAGGGCCGGACGCCGGACCGGTCCGTGGCCATGTCGTCTGGGTTCGATGTCACGACCGGGAACGTATGCCCGCCAGCGCTGGATGTGTTCGATTTTGATCTTCCATGGCTGGGCGTTGGGAGAATCCTGGACTCCGGCGCCTCCCGGGAAGAGCGCTCTCCCCCGCCGCCCGGTGCCGCGCTGCGCGCCGATCCTCCGCCCGTCACGGGCCGGGCCGGCCGCCCGCCGGGTCGGCGCGGCTACTCGGCACGGCAGAGGGCGCGGTCGATGAGGGCGCGCAGCGCGGCCTCCTGCCGCTCCGCGGTGCGCCGGTCCCCGGGGCGGCTGTGCACGGAGACGGTGACGGTGCGCCGGCCGTCGGTGGTGGTGGCGGCCCGGGCGAGGTAGCCGAAACCGGACCCGCCGTGTCCGAGGTAGCCGCCGCCGCAGGACAGGGGCGTCCAGAACAGTCCCGGGCCGGCCCGGGTGCCCGCCGGGTGGTCGCTGTCCGGCGGCACCGGCACCATGTCCCGCATCATGGCCCACTCGTCGGGGTCCAGCAGGCGTCCGGCGGCCAGCGCGGCGAAGAAGCGGCCCAGGTCGCGGTGCGTACCGGTCATCGTCCCGTCGGGCCCGGTGTCGAAGGGCAGGTAGGCGACCGTGGTGTCGACCATCGGGCCGTCCGGGACGAACTGCTGGTGGTTGGCCGCGTGCGGGCGGGGCAGGAAGGGCCGGGCGCCGGGGATGTCGGTGTGGCGCAGGCCGAGGGGGCGCAGGACGCGGTCGCGGACCTCGTGCTCCCACGGGCGGCCGGTGACCTTCTCGATGATCATTCCGGCCAGCACGTAGTTGGTGTTGGAGTACTCCCAGCCCGTCCCCGCCGCGAAGGCCGGCGGGTGGCGCATGGCCATGGCGACCTGCTGCTCGGGCCGGTAGGTGCGCCACCGGTGGGCGAAGTACCCCTCGGCGCCGGAGCCGGAGTACAGGTCCTCGGTGTAGTCGTACAGGCCGCTGGTGTGCCGCAGCAGGTCGCGGACGGTGATCGTCCGGCCGTCGTTGCCGTTGCCGGTCACGGTCCCGGGGAGCAGGTGCTCCACCGTCCGGTCGGGGGACAGCCGCCCCTCACCCACCAGTTGCAGCACGACGGTGGCGACGAACGTCTTGGTGATGCTGCCCAGGCGCAGGTGGCCGTGCACGGGAACCGGGCGGCGGCTGTCCAGGTCCCCCACGCCGGAGCGGGCGGTGACCACTCCGCTCGGGGTCTCCAGGCGGACCGCCACCCCGGTGACCCCGGTGTCGCGCAGGGCGTCGGCGTCACGCTGCACGGACGACGGCGCAGCGGGCGGACGGGGGGAGCCCGGCGCCGTCGGGGGCGCCGGGGCGAGCAGGGCCGGCACGGCCAGCGCGAGCGCGGCGGCCGACAGCGACAAGCGCGGTAAGCGACGGGAGATCATGTCCCGAGGCTAGGGACGGTCCCGTGCCGCCGGCCATCCGGCGCTTCCCCCCGTCGCGCGGGGGACAGCCGGATGGACACCGCGTCCGGGGACCGGCACGGGACGCTCCCCTGCGTCCCGCCGCACCGTGCCGGGACGGCGCCCGGCGCCGGGGAAAGGCGGTGGGCGGGCCGCCGGGGGATGGCTACCGTGGGGCCATGATCGATGCCGACGACGTCCGCCGTATCGCGCTGTCCCTCCCGGAGACCGTCGAGAAGGAGGCGTGGAGCATGCCCACCTTCCGCGTGGCCGGGAAGATGTACCTCACCGTCCCCGACGACGAGACGTCCATCGCGGTGCGGTGCCCCCGGCACGAGCGTGAGGAGCTGATCGCGGCCGAGCCGGAGAAGTTCTGGGTGCCGCCGCACGAGGCGGGCTCCGCATGGGTGAGGGTACGGCTGGCCGCCCTGGAGGACCTGGCCGAGCTGCGCGACATCATCGTCGACTCCTGGCGGCAGGCCGCGCCCGACCGGCTCGCCGAGGCCCATCCCGCCCTGGTACCGGGTGCGGGGGCGCCCGGCGTGCCGTGAGCCGCCGGGCGGGTCGAGCGGCGGGGCGGGCGCGACACGCCGCGGCCGGAGCCGGGGCGGAGGAGTCCGCCGGCTCTCAGGGCCGCCGCAGGCGGGCGGCCTCCTCGCGGATCGCGGGCAGGGCGTCGTACAGCGCCTGGCCGGGGCAGTCGGTCCGGTGGCTGTCGCGGTGGCCGGAGATGACGCGGAACCTCGCCGCCTCGCCCTGGCCGTAACGGCTCTCGTCGTTCGTCGAGACCAGCCGCACCGTGCCGCGCGGATCGGCCCCGGGCCGCAGTTTCCACGCGGCGACCCCGGCCATCCCGTCGATGAGCGCCCGCGGCACCCTCGCCCCGGCCCCGTAGGTGCCCAGTGCCGCTATGCCGACGGTGTTGCGGTTGAACCCCTTGGTGTGCGCCCCGTGCACGGGGCGTTCGACGCCGCCCGCCCGGCCCTCGTAGACGGTCCCGCAGCGGTCCACGACGAAGTTGTAGCCGATGTCGTCCCAGCCCTGGCCCCTGACGTGGTCCGCCTCCAGCGCCCGCAGCATGGCCGGGACGTCGGCGCAGTCGTAGTCGTTGGGGTGACCGGTGTGGTGGACGAAGACGGCGCTCACCGGTCCCGTGTACCTGGCGCGCTCCCTGACCATGCCCTCGTCCGCCCGCCAGGCCGCCCGGCTGACGATCGCGGGACGCGGCGCGGCGGGCCCGGGACGGGCACCAGCCGACCCCGGCGGAGCGGGCGGTGGCGCGGGGGCGTCCCGCACCGCCAGCAGGGCCAGCGGCAGCAGGGCGACGCCCGGCGCGAGTCGTCGGCACCACATGGCTCCACCCTGCGCGCACCGGCCGCCGGCCTCGCGGCCAGCAGGGCCGATCGGGTGACGTCGGACGGCCGGCCCGGCCGTTTCCGCGCAGGTCAGGGCCGTCGGGTGCGCCGGGTGCTCCGGCCGGGGCGGACGACCGGGCCGGGGGCCGGCGGGCCCGGACGGGCCGCCGCCCCACGTCTCCTGCCGCCCGCCGCCGGGTTGTTGCGGAAACGGCAACAAGAGTTGTCGGCTCGTTCCGTTCGGGCGCATGGTCGGCGCAGGAGGTGTTCAGCCATGGAGAAGGAGTTGGTCATGGAGGCGGCACCGCACGGCGCGGGCCCGGCGGGCGACGGCGGAAGCGGATGCGGTGCCCACGACGGGCGGACGCACGGTCACGGAGCGGGCGCGGGGGACCACGTGGACTGGGCCGCGATGGCCGACCTGCTGGAACTGGAGGGCGAGACGCACAGCCCCTACGTACGGCAGGCCCTTGAGGAACTCGCGCATCTGACCCCGCGCCGGATCCTGGACGTCGGCAGCGGCCCGGGCGTCGCGGCCTGCCGGATGGCGGCGGTGTTCCCGCAGGCCGAGGTCACCGCGGTGGACGGGACACCGGAACTGCTGGCCCGCGCCGAGGAGCGGGCCGAGCGGCTCGGGGTCCGGCTGCGGACCCGGTTCGCCGAGTTCCCGGAGGGGCTCGCCGACCTGGAGCCGGCGGACCTGGTGTGGTCGGCGCAGGCCGTGCACCACGTCGGCGACCAGCAGGACGCGCTGAACCGGCTGGCGGGGCTGCTCGTGCCCGGTGGTGTGCTGGCCGTCGTCGAAGGCGGTCTGCCGGACCGCTGGCTGCCGCGTGACCTGGGCTTCGGGCGGCCCGGACTGCAGGCCCGGATGGACGCGGCGGTGGAGGACCTGTTCGACCGGATGCGGGCCGGGCTGCCCGGCTCGGTGGCGGTCGTCGAGGACTGGCCCGGCATGCTCCGGGCGGCGGGACTCACCGAGGTGCGCAGCAGGACCTTCCTCGTGGACCATCCCGCGCCCCTGGCCGAGGGACCGCGGCGATTGGTGCGGCAGTTGCTGGAACGACGCCGCGAGGCCCTCGGCGAATCCCTGGACGCCGAGGACCTGGCGACGCTGGACCGGCTGCTCGACCCGGACGACCCGTCCGGTGTCGACCGGCGGGCCGACCTGTTCCTGCTGACCGCCAAGACCGTGCACTTCGGCCGCCGGCCCGAGTCCCGCTGAGGCGGACCCCCGGCTCACCGCCCGGTGCGCCGCCGGGCCCGTCCGGCGTTCCGGACGGGCCCGGCGGGCGTCAGTTGAAGGTGTCGGGGTCCGGGCCGGTGCGCATGCCGCGGTCGAGCGCGGTGATGGCGTCGATGTCCTCGTCGGAGAGCGCGAAGTCGAAGACCTCGATGTTCTGGCGGATCCGCTCGGGGGTGACGGACTTGGGGATGACGACGTTGCCGAGCTGCAGGTGCCAGCGGAGCACCACCTGGGCCGGCGTCCTGCCGTGCCGCTCGGCGATCCGGGTGATGGTCTCCTCCGTCAGGAGCGCTCCCTGGGCCAGCGGGCTCCACGCCTCGGTGACGATGCCGTGCCGGGCGTGGAACTCCCGCAGCTCCTTCTGCTGCAGGCCGGGGTGGAGCTCGATCTGGTTGACGGCGGGCACGACGCCAAAGTGGTCGATCAGCCGCTGCAGGTGCGCCGGCTGGAAGTTGGACACGCCGATGGCCCGGACGCGGCCGTCGGCCAGGAGCTTCTCGAAGGCGCGCCAGGTGTCCGGGTACCGGTCACGGGCCGGGGTGGGCCAGTGGATGAGGTACAGGTCGACGTAGTCCAGGCCGAGCCTGGACAGTGAGGCGTCGAACGCGGCGAGGGCGGAGTCGTAACCCTGCTGCTCGTTCCACAGCTTGGTGGTCACGAACAGCTCCTCGCGGCGCAGGCCCGAGGCCGCGACGGCACGCCCGACACCGGCCTCGTTGCCGTAGACGGCGGCCGTGTCGATGCTGCGGTAACCGGCCTCCAGGGCCGTGGTGACGGCGGCCTCCGTCTCCTCCTCCGGCACCTGGAACACACCGAAACCGAGCTGCGGCATGGTGACGCCGTTGTTGAGGGTGATGTCGGGGACTGAGCTCATGCTGGGGTCTTCCTCACTTCACTTCGTCGAGCGGGTCCCGGGCCGCCGGCGCGGCCCGGGCGGCCGGTGCCGGGTGGGTGCGGCGGACGGCCCGGTCCCGGGCGGGGCCGGCACGGCGGGCGGGATGTCCGTCCCGCCGCGCCGCCTCGTCGACACCCACGTTAGTTGCACGCGCGGGTTATTTGCAAACGCCTCATACCGGCTTGCGCGTTACGAAGGACGGGCGAGGCCCGGTGATCCCGCTCCGGAAGAGCGGGGTACTGTCGGCCGGCGGTGGATCCACCGCCCGGAACGCACCCCGGCCCCTCCCCCTTGCCGTGGTGACGGCGGTATCCGTTCCCGTACGGCGAGGAGGCCATGCCATGGATGGGGCGCGTGTTCCCGGACCGGCCGAGTGGGAGGAGCACCGCCCCGCGGTCTTCGGGGTGGCGTACCGGCTGCTCGGGAGCGTGGCCGACGCCGAGGACGTGACCCAGGACGTGTGGCTGCGGGCGGCCGGAGCGGATCTGCGCGAGGTGACGGACCTGCGCGCCTGGCTGGTCACGGTGGCCGCGCGGCGGGCGTACGACATCCTCAGGTCGGCACGGGCGCGGCGCGAGTCCTACGTGGGCCCCTGGCTGCCCGAGCCGCTGCTGACCGGACCGGACGCGTCGGAGCCGGTGCTGGTGGACGAGTCGGTCGGCTCGGCGATGCTGCTGGTGATGGAGGAGCTGAAGCCGCCGGAGCGGGTCGCCTTCGTCCTCCACGACGTCTTCGGCCTGGAGTACGGCCGGATCACCGAGGTGCTGGGGTGCTCGCCGGCGGCCGCGCGCCAGTTGGCCTCGCGGGCCCGGCGCCGGGTGGCCCGGGCGAGGTCGTCCCTGCCGCGGGCGTCCCGGTCCGAGCGGGAACGCGTCCTCAGGGCGTTCCGGGCCGCGTACGAGCAGGGGGACCTCGACGGTCTGATCGCGCTGCTGCATCCGGAGGCGGTCTACGTCACCGACGGCGGCGGCAAGGTGGTGGCCGCCCGCAAGCCCATCGTCGGCGGCCCGCGCGTCGCCGAGGTGATGGTGCGGGTGAGCCGCCGGTGGCGGGCGGACCGCATCGACCTCGTCGAGGTCGGCGGCGAGCCCGCCCTCCTCCTCCACCGGGAGGGCCGCGTCCACTCCGTCGACACCGTGCAGATCGCCGACGGCAGGATCACCGCCTACCACCGGGTGCTCAACCCGGAGAAGTTCCGCGGCCTTCGGGCCGTCACAACCGGGCGGGCCTCCTCGTCTCCCTGGTGACGCCCCCTCAAGGGGAACGAAGACGGGAACGCAAGGAGCACCACGATGGCACGCATGGACCTCGACCGAACCGCCCCCGAGGCCTACCAGGGCTTCCTCCAGACCGACGCCGCGCTCCGCAGAGGACCGCTGGACGCGACGGTGCGGGAGCTGGTGAAGATCCGGGCCTCGCAGCTCAACGGATGCGTCTTCTGCGTGGACCTGCACACGCGGGAGGCACGCCGGCTCGGCGAGCGCCAGGACAGGCTGGACCAGTTGGTGGTGTGGCAGGAGTCGGAGCTGTTCGACGAACGCGAGCGGGCCGCCCTGGCGTACACCGAGGCGGTCACCCGCCGCGAGCACGTCGGTGACGAGCTGTGGGAGACGCTGCGCAAGCACTTCCCCGAGGCGGAACTCGGCAACCTGGTCGCCCAGGTGGCGCTGATCAACGCCCTCAACCTGCTGGGCGTCCCCCTGCGGAAGAAGCCACCGGTCCGGGAGTCCCAGGCGCCGGGTCGGTGAACCCGGCGAACCCGGCTTCCCGTCCCCGGCCGCCGCGCGGCGGCCGGGGACGGGCGGCACGGGGGGCCGGTCACCTGCCGCGGGGCTTCGCGCGGACGTGCATGCGCTCGCCCTGCGGCCCGAACAGGCTGAGGATCTCCACCGGCGCCTCACCGGTGCTGCCGAACCAGTGGGGCAGCCGGGTGTCGAACTCGGCCACCTCCCCCGTCGTGAGCACGATGTCGTGCTCGGCCAGTACCAGCCGCAGCTTCCCGCCGAGCACGTACAGCCACTCGTAGCCCTCGTGCGTCCGCGGCTCGGGGGTGCTGCGGGTGGCGTCGATGACCATCTTGAACGCCTGGAGTCCGCCGGGCTGCTGGGTCAGCGGAACCACCGTCGAGTCCCCGCGCCTGAAGGGCTTCAGCCGCACCCGCGGATCGCCGACCGGCGGTGCGCCGACCAGTTCGTCCAGGGGCACCTGGTAGGCGCGCGCGATCGGCAGCAGCAGTTCCAGGCTGGGCCTGCGCTGCCCGGACTCCAGCCGGGACAGCGTGCTGACCGAGATCCCGGTGGTCTTCGACAGGGCGGCGAGGGTGGACCCGCGCTCCTTGCGGATGCGCCGGAGCCTCGGTCCGACGGCGGCGAGCACGTCTTCCATCCCCTCATTGCAGGATCGGCAACAGGGTTTGTCAACTGCCGCTCTCCGTCCGACCCTATTGACAGGAAACACTCCTAACGATTTTCTGCTGCCTGACCGAAGCACTCCCCCACAACGCTCGGCCAAGGAGCAGTCAGCGATGTCCGCGTCTCCGCGATCCCGCACCAGATCCCTGCTCGCCGCCGCGGCGGCGCTCACCTCCAGCGCCCTCCTCGGCGGCCTCCTCGCCCTCTCCCCCACCGCGACGGCGGCCCCCGACCGCGCCCCGGGGTCCGGCACCGGCCCGGCCGCCGCGCCGGCCGGATCGCCGGTCGCCGCCAACGGCAGGCTGTCGGTCTGCGGCACCAAGCTCTGCAACAGCCACGGCAAGGCCGTCCAACTGCGCGGCATGAGCACCCACGGCACCCAGTGGTACGCCCACTGCATCACCGACCGCTCCCTGGACGCCCTGGCCACGGACTGGCGCGCGGACGTGCTGCGCGTGTCCACCTACGTCCAGGAGGGCGGCTACGAGACCGACCCCCGCAAGTTCACCGACCTCGTCCACCGGTTCATCGAGCAGGCCACCGCCCGCGGCATGTACGTGATCGTCGACTGGCACATGCTCAGCCCCGGCGACCCGCACCACAACCTCGACCGCGCCAGAACCTTCTTCACCGAGATCGCGCAGCGGCACCAGGCCAAGCCCAACGTCCTCTACGAGATCGCCAACGAGCCGAACGGCGTGAGCTGGTCCCGCATCAAGGACTACGCGGAGCAGGTCATCCCGGTCATCCGGGCGCACGACGCCGACGGCGTCGTGCTGGTCGGCACCCGCGCCTGGTCCTCGCTCGGCGTCTCCGACGGCGCGGACGAACAGGAAGTGGTCAACAACCCCGTCCGCGCCTCCAACATCATGTACACGTTCCACTTCTACGCCGCCTCGCACCGCGACGCGTACCTGGCCACCCTCTCCCGGGCGGCCGACCGCCTGCCGGTGTTCGTCACCGAGTTCGGCACGCAGGACTACGCCGGCGAGGGCCCCAACGACTTCGCCATGGCGCAGCGGTACCTGGACCTGATGGCCCAGAAGAAGATCGGCTGGGTCAACTGGAACTTCTCCGACGACCACCGCTCCGGCGCCGTCTTCCGGGAGGGCACCTGCGCCGCCGACTCCACCTGGAGCGGCACCTCGGTGCTCAAGGAGGCCGGGGTGTGGATCCGCGACCGGATGCGCACGGCCGACGACTTCTGACCGGGCGTCATGCGGGTACGGGCACCCGTAGGACGCCGGGGCCCGCACCGTGCCCGCCGCCACCGCGGCGGGCACGTGCGGCGGCGGGACGCCGGTCCCGCGGGGCGTCAGTCCCGCCGGGCGACGCCGCCGTCCAGGAGGGGCCCGAGTTCCCGGGCCACGGTCGTCAGGGCGCGCACGTCCCGCTCGGCCCGGGCGATCAGGATCGCCCCCTCCAGCGCACTGATCATGAGCGTCGCGAGCGACTCCGCCCGCTCGGCCGGCACGCCCATCTCCGTCAGCGCCCGGGCGACCGGCCGCCGCCAGCCGTCGAACGCGGCGGCGGCCGCGTCCCTGGTGGATTCGGTGGCCTCCGCCCAGTCCACCGTCGCCGCGGCGACGGGGCAGCCCGGCAGGAAGCCGGCCGTCTGCAACTCGTCGGTCCACTGGCGCACCATCGCGGCGAACAGGCGGCTCGGCGACGGCTCGGACATCCCGGCGAGGAACCGGGCGACGCGCTTCCCGGCGTAGCGGCCGGCCCAGGCCACGGCCTCGTTGACGAGCTGCTCCTTGCCCCCGGGGAAGTAGTGCTGGAGCGACCCCCGCGGTGCCCCCGCGTGTGCGGCGACGTCCCGCATCCCCGTCGCGGTGACCCCCCGGCGCCGGATGAGCTGGGCCGCGCTGAAGACCATCCGCTCGCGCGGTCCCCGCTCGGAAACCGCCATCACCGACCTCCCACCGACTGGCACACCGGGCGAACGATCCTCGCCTCACGGGCCTGACCAGCTTATAGAGGCCGGTCGGCGCTGTCCCCGCCGCGGGAGGCGCTCCCCTGCGCCCCGCCGTGCGGCCCCGGCCGCGAACTGCCGCGCCCACCCGCTATGACGACCGTCATAAGGCCCACTACTATGACGGCTGTCATAATCGGCGAGGCCGGCGGCTCCGCGAGGGCACCGGCCGGAGACGGCGGTGCGTGGTGGACGTGGGTTTCATCGGCCTCGGCGTCATGGGGCAGCCCATGGCGCTCAACCTGGCCCGGGCCGGGACGCCGCTCGTGGTCTGGAACCGCACCGCCGCCAGGAGCGAGCCGCTGCGCGCGGCCGGCGCGACGGTGGCGTCGAGCCCTGCCGAGGTCTTCCGGCGGGCCCGCGTGGTGTTCCTCATGCTGGCCGACGACGCCGCGACCGACTCGGCCCTGGGCCGCGGCACGCCGGAGTTCGCCGCGCGCGTCGCGCGGCGCACGATCGTCCACATGGGCACGACGTCGCCCGGCTACTCGCGCGGCCTCGATGCCGATGTCCGCGCGGCCGGGGGCACCTACGTCGAGGCTCCCGTGTCCGGCTCGCGCAAGCCCGCGGAAGCCGGGCAGCTCGTGGCGATGCTGGCCGGGGAGCGGGAGGCGGTGGAGGCGGTCCGTCCACTGCTGGCGCCGATGTGCCGGGAGACGTTCGTCTGCGGAGCGGTCCCGGACGCGCTGCTGATGAAGCTCTCGGTGAACCTGTTCCTGATCACCATGGTCACCGGCCTCACCGAGGCGTTCCACTTCGCCGACCGGCACGGGCTGGACCGGCGGCAGTTCCTGGCCGTGCTCGACGCCGGCCCGATGGCCAGCGGCGTCTCCCGGATGAAGGCCCCCAAGCTGCTCGCCCGTGACTTCGCCGTCCAGGCCGCCGCCTCGGACGTGCTGAAGAACAACCGGCTGATCGCCGAGGCGGCCAGGGCGGCCGGTCTGGCCTCGCCCCTGCTGGACGTCTGCCACGCCCTCTTCGGCGAGACCGTGGAACAGGGGCACGGCCGGTCCGACATGGTGGCCGTCCTCCGCGCCATCGAGGCCCGGACCGAACGCGGCCGGCCCACCTGACCCCGGCCTCGGCACGGCGGCTGCAGAGCGGCTACAGTCCGTGGAACAGGGGCACGCCCTCCGTTCGTTGGCCCGGCAGTCCGCGGAGCCGCGCGGACGGCCGTGACGAGACGGGCAGCAGCCGAAGCCGAGGTGGCGCCAGTGGCGATGTGGGATCGGATCAAGGACCAGGCCAAGAGCCTCCAGCAGTCCCGGGGCGCGCAGGGAGCGGACGGGCAGGGCCATGGCCCGCAGCCCGGCCCGCAGCCCGGCGCGGGGCCCGGCGCGGGGTCGCGCGCCCAGTTGGTGAGCCTGCTGAAGTCCCAGCTCAGCTCGGCACGGGCCGAGTTGAAGAGCGGCGCCTACCGGGACGCGAGCATGGCGATGTGCGCACTGGTGGCCGCCGCGGACGGGCACGTGGACGCGGCCGAGCGGCAGCGCATGGAATCGATGATCGTCGACAACGACGTCCTGCGGAACTTCCCGGCCGACCAGTTGCGCCGGCGGTTCAACACGCACGTGGACCGCCTGATGGCCGATTTCCGGACGGGCAGGGCGGAGGCGATGCAGGAGATCGCCAAGGTCGCCCGGAAGCCGACGGAGGCCCGGGCGGTGATCCAGACCGGCATCGTCATCGCCGGCGCCGACGGTTACTTCGCGCAGGCCGAGCAGCACGTCATCCGGGAGGCCTGCACCGCGCTGGGCCTCTCCCCCGCGGAGTTCGGCCTCTGAGCGCCGGCCGGGAGACGCCTGCGCCCGGCCCCTGCGGTCCCCGCGCTCCCCGGAACGCGGCGGACACGGGCGGGGCGGTCACGACGGCACCCGGAAGCGGAACGCACCGGCGGCACCGCCGAGCGTCAGCCAGACCTGGTCGTCCCGCCTGACGAGCCGCAGGGCGACCCTGGCGCAGCCGGGGCAGCGCGCCGTCAGGCCGGGTTCGGGCCCGTACACGTGCAGGCCGGCCAGCGGTCCCGACAGCCCGCAGTCGGGGCAGCGCCACCAGGCGGTGGTCGGCTCGACGGCGAGGAGCTCCGAGAGCGGCCCGGCCAGGCAGTTGCCGTCACGGTGGGCGGGTTCGGTCTGCATGGCTGCCTCCTGGGGTTCCGGTGACGGTCCGGCCGCGGTCAGCCGAAGCGTTCGGTGCGGATCGCGGCGGGGTGGTGCCCCGCGTCGATCAGCAGGTCGCTGACGTGTTCGACGAAGCCGGTGGGGCCACAGACGTACGCGGGACCGTCCGGCGGGGCGGCCCCCGCCAGCTCGCGCAGGTCCGCGGGACCGACCCGGCCGGGCGGGCGCGGATCGCCGGGGGGCGCCGACCGGGTGTACACGGTGCGGACGGTCAGGTTCGGCGCCCCGTCGGCGAGCTCGTCCCGGTACCAGAGCTCCTCGGGGCCGCGCACCGAGTACAGCAGCCGGAAGGGGGCGCGGGAGCCCGCCGCACGATGGGCCCGGACCATCGCCACCAACGGGACAACTCCCGATCCGCCCGCCGCCAGCAGGACCGGTCCGGGCTGCTCGGGCCGCCACACGAACCAGCGGCCCAGCGGCCCCCGGACCTCCACCTCGGCGCCCACCGGCAGTTCGCCGGCCAGGTACGTCGACACCTCTCCCCCGGGCATCGGCTGCACTCCCAGCTCGATGCGCTCGCCGTCCTCCGGCGCCGCCAGCGAGTAGCTGCGCACGGCCTGGTACCCGTCGTCGGCGGTCAGCCGCACGTCGACGTGCTGCCCGGCCAGGTGCCCGGGCCAGTCCGGGACGGTGAACAGCAGCGTGCGCGCGGTGGCGGTCTGCGGGTACCGCTCGACCAGCCGGGCCCTGCGCCAGAGCGGGGACACGGTCAGTCGCCCCAGTTGCGCTCTTCGCGCCAGGGGTCGCCGTGGTTGTGGTAGCCAGCCGCCTCCCAGAAGCCCGGCTCGTCCTGGAGTTCGAGCCGCAGCCCCCGCACCCACTTGGCCGACTTCCAGAAGTACAGGTGCGGCACGAGCAGCCGGGCGGGGCCGCCGTGCTCCGGCGGGAGCGGATGGCCGTCGTACTCGTGCACCACCCACGCCTTTCCGTCCAGGAGCTCCTCCAGCGGCACGTTGGTGGTGTAGCCGCCGTAGCACTCGGCGACGGCGTACTCCGCCGCCGTCTCGACGTCCTCCAGGAAGGTGTCCACCGACACCCCGCGCCACCGGGTGTCGAACTTCGACCAGCGGGTCACGCAGTGGATGTCGACCGTCGGCTCCTGCTGGGGCAGCGCCATCATCTCGTCCCACGTCCAGGCGCGGGCACGGCCGTCCTCGGTGGTCACGGTGAAGGTCCAGGCCTCGGTGGGGACGCGGGGGGTGGGACCGGCCGAGAGCACCGGGAAGGACTCCGTGGGGTACTGGCCGGGCGGCAGGCGGCCCTCGAAGCGGTGGGTGCGCCCTCGGAAACCGGGCGAGAACGAGTTCACGGCGCCATCTCCCTGCGCTCGGCGGAAGCCGGAAGGACGCAGGAGCGCTCATCGCGCCCGAGCCGTTCGTCCGGCTCCGTCTCTCCGGCCACGGCTTCATCCTTCGGTGTCCGCGGGGAGTCCGCAACCGGTCGGCACGGTGCGGGGTCACCGGGGTCCGTCCGCACCGGCCGCCGGCCGGGACCGGGGTCGCGGAGGTGGTCTCCCCGCGGTACCGGTCGCGCCCGCCGCCCGGCCCGTACCCGGCCGGTCCGCGCGGGCCCTGCGGTGCCGACCATGGATGTCACCACAGAAGGATCACCTTATTATCACCATATGGGCATTTTTGCGCGTGGCCGGTGCGGCGCATCCCCGCTGGGGCCGACCGAACACGACCGGCGGCCCCTCCGCCCGGCCCACCGACGGGCGTCCGTGCCGGCCACCACGGGGAAGGGCTGAGGGCGTGCGGGATCCCACCGCTCTCGGTCCCGACGCGGGCTCCGGCACGCAGCCCCTGGTTCCCGCCCTGCTGCGGGTCGTGCAGGAGACCGGTGCCACCGCCGGCATGGTCTACCTGCTGCCGCCGGGCGAGAAGGTGCTGCGGCTGGCGCTGGTGGCCGACACTCCCCCCGAACTCGTCGCACCGTGGAGCCGGGTGCCACTGACAGCGCCGATCCCGGTGGCCGACGCCGTGCGCGAGCGGCACCTGGTGTGGCTCGGCGGCCAGGAGGAGATGGCGCGCCGCTACCCGCGGCCAGCGCTCGTACTCCCCTACCCCTTCGTGCTGGCCGCCGCCCCGGTCACCACCGGCGCCACCGCCTGGGGCGCGCTGGTGCTGCTGTGGCCCGGGTCGCATCCGTCGCGGCCGAGCCCGCACGAACGCGACCTGATCAACGATGCCTGCCACCGCATGGGCCTGCTGCTGCGGCAGGCCGCCGACAGCGGCCACCCGGTACTGCCCGGACCCCACCCACGGGCGGTGGCGCGGCCCCGCACCCGCACGCCCGGGCCGGACGAGGCGCTGGCCGCGGCCGACTTCGCCGAGCGCCTGCCCGAAGGCTGTTGCGCGATGGCCCCGGACGGCCGGATCACCTTCGCCGACACCACCGCCGCCGGCTTCCTGGGAATCGAGCCGGCCGAGTTGCTCGGCGCCCTGCCCTGGCAGGTACTGCCCTGGCTGAACAGTCCCATCGTCGAGGACCGCTACCGGGCCGCGGTGGTCGGTCAGCAGCCCACGTCCTTCATCGCCCGGCGCCCCCCGGACCGGTGGTTCTCCTTCCAGCTCTACCCGGACCCCTCGGGCATCAGCGTCCGCATCACCCCGGCCAGGGTCCCCGAGGCCCCGGACGCCACCGACCCCGCCGACCAGCCGCACCCCCCGCCCCCCGCCACACCGGGCCGGGCGAGCGCGCTCTACCACCTGACGCACCTGGCCGCCACGCTCACCGAGGCCGTCGGAACGCGAGACGTGGTCGAACAGGTCACCGACCAGCTCCTGCCCGCCTTCGGGGCCCAGGCACTGCTGCTGTTCGTCACCGAGGACGACCGACTGCGGGTCGTCGGGCACCGCGGCTACGAGGCGGAGGTCGTGAACCGCTTCGACGGCATACGCCTGTCGACCTCCCCGAGCCCGGCCATCCGGACCATGATCACCGATCCGTCCTTCTACGCCTCCCCCGAGGAGCTGGAGCGGATCTACCCCGGCATACCGGCGCTGGTGCGGAAGGCGGCCTGGGCCGTCCTCCCCCTGACCGCCTCCGGCCGCCCCGTCGGCTCGCTGATCCTGGCCTACGACCAGCCGCACCCCTTCCCCCCGGAAGAACGCGCCCTCCTCACCTCCATCGCGGGGCTGATCGCCCAGGCCCTGGACCGCGCGCGCCTGTACGACACCAAGCACCAGCTCGCCCGCCGTCTGCAGGCCGGCCTGCTGCCCCGCACCCTGCCCCGCGTGCCCGGCCTGGACGTGGCCTCCCGCTACCTGCCCGCCAGCCACGGCATGGAGATCGGCGGTGACTTCTACGACCTCATCCGCCTCGGCCCCGCGGTCGCCGCCGCCATCGGCGACGTCCAGGGCCACAACGTCACCGCGGCCGCCCTGATGGGGCAGGTGCGCACCGCCGTCCACGCCACCGCCGGCGCACCCCCCGGCGAGGTCCTCGCCCGTACCAACCGCCTGCTCACCGACCTCGACCCCGGGCTGTTCACCAGTTGCCTCTACGTCCACATCGACCTGGTGCACCACCGCGCCCACCTGGCCACCGCCGGCCACCCGCCGCCGATCCTGCGCCACCCCGACGGACGCGCCGAGGTGCTCGACCTGCCGCCCGGCCTCCTGCTCGGCATCGACCCCGAGGCCGACTACCCGGCCACCGAGGTCCCCCTGCCGCCCGGCGCGGTGCTCGTCCTGTACACCGACGGGCTCGTCGAGTCCTCCGGTGTCGACCTCGGGGACGCGATCGCCGACCTCGCCGGGCACCTCGAACGGTCCGGACACCGCACCGTGCACGCCCTCGCCGACGACCTCCTCCACCACGCCGGGCGGTCCGTGCCCCGCGTCGACGACACCGCCGTCCTCCTCATCAGCCCGCGGCGCGCGCCGGACGACCGGGGGGCCCGGCCGGCTCCGTGACCGCGTCCGGCTTCCCGCGGACCCGTCCCGCCGCACGGCGTCCGGCAGGGCGGGAATGAAACCGGGAAGGGGTGCGTTGTACGGGTTGGTCGCAGTTTTTGTGTGTCCGTGTTGTCCACACGCTCGCAAAGAACGATGTTGCGGGCGCGTCGCTTTCCTTCAGGGATCTGAAAGAAGCCGCGTCTAGAACCGGCCCGGATCCCGCGCGGTGCGGGTTCCGTACCAACCGACCCCTGTGAGGAGCGGAAATGACCCAGGGAACCGTCAAGTGGTTCAACGCGGACAAGGGCTTCGGCTTCATCGCCCGCACCGACGGACCGGACGTCTTCGTGCACTACTCCGAGATCGAGGGCCGCGGCTTCCGCAGCCTGGAGGAGAACCAGCGCGTGGAGTTCGAGGTGGTGCAGGGCCCGAAGGGCCCGCAGGCCACCGGCGTCCGGGCGCTCTGAGCCCCGGCGGACGGCGCCCGCCGGAGGCGAGGCGTCACGCACCACGCGAGGGCCGGCACCCTTTGGGTGCCGGCCCTCGGCATGCCGCGGCTCCCCGGCCCGGTCGGCGTGGCCGGAACGCTTCCCGCCCGGGAATGCGGAAGAGGGGGCCAGGGCAGAAGAGCCGCATGCGTCTAGCGGTTGTGGATGTGGGGTCCAACACGGTGCGGCTCGCCGTCGCCGATTGCGACGGCGACGTACCGCTGCCGGTGCACACGGCCAAGCGGAGGCTGCGGTTGGCCGAGCACATCGAGCCGGACGGACGCCTCGGTGCACAGGCGGTGGACGACCTGGTCGCGGCGGTCTCCGGCGCGAAGGACGAGGCCGGCCGCTGGGGGGTCAGGAACCCCTTCGCCTTCGGCACCGCGATCATCCGGGACGCGCCCAACCGCCACCACGTCCTGCAGACCGTCCGCAGCGAGACGGGCGTGCCCCTCTACGTCATGTCGGGCATGACGGAGGGTGAGCTGACGTTCCTGGCGGCCCGCCAGTGGATGGGCTGGCGGGCCGGCCCGATGGTGCTGCTGGACATCGGCGGCGGGTCGATGGAGGTGGCTTTCGGCCGCAGCAGGACCCCCGACTTCGTGGCCTCGCTGCCCCTGGGCGCGGGCCGGATGACCCGCGAGTACTTCGGGGCGGAGGACCCTCCGCCGCCCCGGGCCGTACGGGAGCTGCGGCGCCGCGTACGCCACGACCTGCGGGACGTGGCGACCCGGATCCGCTGGGAGAGCCCCCGCACGGCCGTGGCGACCTCCCGTACCTTCCAGCAACTGGCCCGTCTGTGCGGAGCCGCTCCGGGGAAGGAGGGCCCCTTCGTCACCCGCCGCATCACCCGCGGGGACCTCAAGGCGGCCGTGGAGACCCTCGCGGCCCTGCCCGCCGCGGCCCGCGCCGACCTGCCCGGCATCTCCGCCGCCCGCGCCCGGCAGTCCCTGGCCGGGGCCGTGGTCGCCCACACCGCCATGCGGTGCCTGGAGATCGACACCGTCACCCTCTCCCCCTGGGCCCTGCGCGAGGGCGTGATGATCAAGCACCTCCAGGAGCAGGCGCCGCTCTGGCGCGAGGCGGCGGGACCGCACCGGGTGGCGGAGGCACAGGCGCAGGAACTGCCGGACGCGCCGCTCGCGGAGCACGCCGTCCGCGGCGGGGCCTCGTAAGAGGTGAAGCCCGTAAAGAGGTGAGAGGTGAAGGGCGCGCGGGACCTCACCGGAGGAGTGATCTCGCCGGAGGAGTGCCTCCCGCGTCCGGCCGATCGGCGAAACGTGTTGTTCCGCGCGCGGTCGGGCCGTGCCGGGGTACCACTCGTGGCATGGCCGACATCGATCTCCACAGCGCCTCGTTCAGCGACGGCGCCTTCATCCCGCGCCGCCACGCGAGGGAGGGCGACAACATCTCCCCTCCGCTGAGCTGGTCCGACGTGCCGGGGGAGACGGCGGAACTCCTCCTGCTGTGCGAGGACCCCGACGCGCCGGCGGGGACCTTCGTCCACTGGCTGGTCACCGGCATCGACCCGGCGTGCCGGGGCCTGGACGCCGGGCAGGCTCCCCCGCGCGGAACGCCCCTGGCCAACGGCTTCGGGGAACGGGGCTGGGGCGGGCCGCACCCTCCGGCCGGCGACCGGGCCCACCGGTACCTCTTCCACCTCTACGCCCTCTCCGAGCCGGTCTCCCTCCCCGACGGCGCGAGCGCCGACGAGGTGCACGCCGCGGTGGAGGGCCGGCGGCTCGCCGACGGCACGCTCCAGGGGCTCTACCGGCGCTGAGCCGGACGCACGGGGCACGGGCGACGGGGGGCCACGGCCGGCCCGCCGCCGCGGCTCGGCGGTGACGGGCCCGGCGGGCGCCGTCCTACGACCCGACCGGCTTGAGCGGGTCGTGCCCCAGCGTCATCAGCCGGTGGCGCCAGTTGGGCTGGCCCGCGGTGGGCTCCAGATCGGCGCCCCGCTCGGAGGTGACGGTGTCGACGACCTTGCGCATGACGCGGACGTCGTCGTCGGTGAGGTCCACGCGGCGCTTGCCCAGGATCTCCAGCACCCGGCGGCCGTTCTCCGTGCCCGCCTGGTCCGGCAGCTCCTCGGTCTCCTGCCCCGCGGACCGGGTCCTGAGCCACTCGCTCAGCTCGCGCGAGGTCATGTTCACCACCGTGTGGAACCGGCCCCAGAGCTCGTCCAGCTCCTGCGTCGGCATGTCGGCCATGTTCGCCTCCTTGCTACCTTCGCTCCGGTTCTTCCTGGTTGCCCGCGATCACAGCGCGAAACGGGTCGTCCGCGACGGGACCGGACCCGGCGGGCCGCGCCCCGGCCGCCCGGCAACCGGGCTCCGGCGCCCCGAGGTCCGGCAGGAGAGCGCTCTCCTGCAATCTCCGGGGTTCCCCGTACGTCGGCCCGCGTCCGCCGTGGTCCTCCGGCCCCGCGTCCCGTCACGGGGCACGCGGGGCCGGAGGCGTGGTGGGCCGCGCGGGTCAGGCCGCGCGGGGCGCGGGGCGGTGGGTGCGGATGATGTCCGCGTACCGCCTGCCGCTGTTCTTCACGGTGCGCTTCTGGGTCCGGTAGTCGACGTGGACGAGGCCGAAGCGCTTGTCGTAGCCGTAGGCCCACTCGAAGTTGTCCAGCAGCGACCAGGCGAAGTAGCCGGCCAGCGGCGCCCCCTTGCGCACGGCGCGGGCGCAGGCCGCCAGGTGCTCCTCCAGGTACCGGACGCGCTCGGGGTCGTCGACGGTGCCGTCGGGCCCGACGGTGTCGGGGTAGGCGGAGCCGTTCTCGGTGACGTAGAGCCTGCGGGCGCCGTACTCGTCGGTCAGCCGCAGCAGCAGGCTCTCGATGCCGTCGGCGTCGATGTCCCAGTCCATGCCCGTCCGGCGGCCCCGGGGGCGGCCCGTCTGCCGGGTGAACGGCGGCGGTCCGGCGGGGTCGTCGGCGACGACGAGGGGGAAGTAGTAGTTGAGCCCCAGCCAGTCCAGGGGCTGGGCGATCACTTCGCGGTCGCCGGGGCGTTCGGGCAGGTCCACCCCGTAGACCTCCAGCATGTCGGCGGGGAAGCCGCGGCCGTGGACGGGGTCGAGCCACCAGCGGTTGGTGTGCCCGTCCGCGCGGCGGGCGGCGGCGACGTCGGCCTCGCAGGGCGTGGCGGGCTCGACGGTGCTGAGGTTGTTGACGATGCCGACCTCGGCCCCGGGCGCGGCGGCGCGGATCGCCTGGGCGGCCAGGCCGTGGCCCAGGAGCAGGTGGTACGAGGCGCGGACGGCGGCGGTGACGTCGGTCAGGCCCGGTGCCATCCGCCCCTCCAGGTGGCCGATCCACGCGGAGCACAGCGGCTCGTTGAGGGTAGCCCAATGGCGGACGCGGTCGCCGAGGGCGGACGCCGCGACGGAGGCGTACGACGCCAGGTGCTGCGCGGTGTCGCGGACGGGCCAGCCGCCGCGGTCCTGGAGGGTCTGCGGCAGGTCCCAGTGGTAGAGGGTGGCCGAGGGGGTGATGCCCGCCTCCAGCAGGGCGTCGACGAGCCGGTCGTAGAAGTCGATCCCGGCCCGGTTGGCCGGTCCGTCGCCGCCGGGCACGACGCGCGGCCAGGCGATGGAGAAGCGGTACGCGGTGACTCCCAGCTCTTTCATCAGGGCGACGTCCTCGCGCCAGCGGTGGTAGTGGTCGCAGGCGACGTCCCCGGTGTCGCCGCCCGCGACCGCGCCGGGGACGCGGCAGAAGGTGTCCCAGATGGAGGGTGAGCGTCCGTCCTCGGCGACGGCCCCCTCGATCTGGTACGCCGAGGTGGCCACGCCCCACGCGAAGTCCTCGGGCAGGGCGGCGAGGTCGATCGGCTCGGTCATGGAGGTCCTTTCGGCTGGGTTCACTTGACGGCTCCGGCGGTGAGGCCGGCGACCAGGTAGCGCTGCAGGAGGAGGAACCCGGCGACGACCGGCACGCTGACGACGAGCGAGGCGGCCATGACCTGGTTCCAGTAGACGTCGTTCTGCGTGGCGTATCCCTGCAGGCCGACGGAGAGGGTGCGGGTGGTGTCGTTGGTCATCACGGACGCGAAGAGCACCTCGCCCCAGGCGGTCATGAAGGCGTAGACGGAGACGGCCACGATGCCGGGGACCGCGGCGGGGACGACGATCCGCAGGAGCGCGCCGAGCGGCCCGCAGCCGTCCACCTTGGCGGCCTCGTCCAGATCGCGCGGTATGGAGTCGAAGTAGCCGATCAGCATCCAGATGGAGAAGGGCAGGGAGAAGGTGAGGTAGGTCAGGATCAGACCGCCGCGCGAGCCGAACAGGGCGATCCCGGTGGCGTTGCCGATGTTGACGTAGAGGAGGAAGAGCGGCAGCAGGAAGAGGATGCCGGGGAACATCTGCGTCGAGAGCACCGTCACCGTGAAGACCCGCCTGCCGCGGAAGCGGTGCCGACTCACCGCGTAGGCGGCGAAGACGGCGATGACGACCGAGCAGACCGTCGCGGCGCCCGCCACGACCAGGGAGTTCACGAAGTAGCGGGCGAGCGGGACGGTGTTCCAGATGTCGAGGTACGGGCGGACGGTGAGGCCGCTCGGCAGCCACTGGAACGCTCCCGAGACGTCCTCCAGCGGCTTCAGCGAGCTGGAGACCATCACGTACACCGGCAGCAGGACGAAGCCGGTCAGCAGGGTGAGGAAGATCCGGCGCGCCCAGAGGAAGGAGCGCGGCGGTGCGGTCGGCGGCCGCCGGGCGGGCGTCGCCGCGGCGCGGGCGCTAGACATCGGCCGTCTTCCTTCCCCGTGAGGTGGCCAGGAGGTAGATCCCCGTCACGGCCAGCAGGAACAGCAGGAGCAGGACGGACATGGCCGCTCCGGTGCCGAAGTTCCAGGTGACGAACGAGGACTGGTAGATGTGGACCGAGACCAGGTCCGCGGCCTCCGGTGCCGACTTGCCGAACAGCACGTAGGGCGTGTTGAAGTCGTTGAACGTCCACAGGAACAGCACGAGGACGAGGACCTGGTTGACCGGGCGCAGGGACGGCAGGGTGATCCGGCGGATCTGCTGCCACGTCCCGGCCCCGTCGATCGCGGCGGCCTCGTACAGCTCCCGGGGGATGTTCTGCAGGCCGGCCATCACGATGAGGAAGGCGAACGGCCAGCCCTTCCAGACGGAGACGGTGAGCAGGGCGATGAAGCTGTTGTCGCCGATCAGCCAGAACGGCGGGGTGCCGGTGAGGCCGAGCTGGTCGTGCAGGACGTGGTTCACCAGGCCGTTGTCCCGCTGGAACATGAACGCCCAGGTGATGACGGCGGCGTAGACCGGCAGCGCGTACGGCACCAGGAAGAGGGTGCGCAGCAGGCCCCGGCCGCGGAAGTTCTCCTGGAGGAAGACGGCGGCCGCGGTGCCGATCAGCCAGCACAGGCCGACGGACAGCACGGTGAACTGGCAGGTGACGAGGAAGGAGTGGAGCAGGGCCTGGCCGACGGGCGCGTCGAAGTCCACGGCGACGTCGTAGTTGCCGAGTCCGGACCAGGGCGCGGCGCCCCAGTTGCGGATGTGGAACTGGGTCAGTTCCTTGAAGCTCATCGCCGTGCCGACGACCATCGGCACCAGGTGGACGAGCAGTTCGAGGACCAGGGCCGGGAGCAGGAGCAGGTAGGGCAGGCCGGCGCGGCGCAGCCGGCCGGGAAGGCCCGTCCGGCGGGGGCGGTCCTCCCCGCCGGCGGGCCGCCGGCCGGTGCGGCCCGCCGGCGCCTGCTCGCGGGGGGCGGTGGCGGTGGGTGTCACGGGCGGACCTACTTCGGCATCTGCTGCTGGGCCTTGGTCAGGGCGGCCCTGACCGACTCGGTGGTGACCGGGCGTCCGGCGGCCGCGTCGGCGAAGAGCTCCTTGACGGCGGTGCCGACCGCGGTCTCGAACTGCGACTCCTCGGGGACCTGCGGGAGCGGGGCGGCGCTCTTGGCGAGGGTCTCGCGCAGCACGGCGAGGTCGGGGGTGTTGAACGCCGGGTCCTGCTGGGCGGTCTTGACCGGCGGGATGGAGCCGTAGGTCTTGTTGAGGATCTTCTGCTCCTCGTCGCTGGTCATGAACTTCACGAACTCCAGCGCGCCGTCGCGGTTGTCGGTGTTGCCGAAGACGGCCAGGTTGATGCCCGCCACCATGGAGTTGGTGTTCCGGCCGGTGCCCGGGGTGCCGGAGGGGACGGGGACCGGGGCGACGCCCCAGTCGCCGGGCTTCATGCCGTAGGACTTGAAGGTGGCGGCGGCGGTCTGCCACAGCAGCATGGCCGTCCTGCCCTTGGCGAAGTCCTGGAGCGACTGGTTCTGGGCGTACTCGGCGTTGCCGGGGGCGACGATCCTGTCCTCGGCCATGAAGTCGACGTACTGCTTCACGGCGGCGACGGCGCCGTCGGAGGTGAAGTCGGGCTTGCCGGAGGCGTCGAAGAAGTCGGCCCCGTGCTGCTTGGCGAGGACGAAGACCTGGTGGATGTTGTTCGACAGGTTCGAGCCCTCCACCCCGAGGGCCCACCTGCCGTCCCGGGAGATCTTCTTCCCGGCCGCGACCAGCTCGTCCCAGGTGGCGGGCGGCTCGTCGACGCCCGCGTCCTTCAGCGCCTTCTTGTTGTAGTAGAGGGCGTACGCCATGGAGTACAGCGGCACCGCGGCCGGGTCCTTGCCCTCGGCGCCGGCGGAGCCCAGGGCGGCGTCGACGAAGCGGTCCCGGCCGCCGATCTTCTCGAAGGTCTCCTCGTCCCAGGGCAGCAGGGCACCGGTGGCCTGGAGGGAGGCGGACCAGGTGTTGCCGATGTTGAGCACGTCGGGGCCCTGGCCGGAGGCGGTGGCGGCGAGGATGCGGTTGAGCAGGTCGGACCAGGGGATGACCTCCAGCTTGACCTTGATCCCGGTCCGCTTCTCGAACTTCTTCAGCTCGGGCGTGAGGATCTTCTTGTCCGCCTCGATGTTCGGCCCCTGGTTGGACGCCCAGTAGGTGAGCGTCTTCGGGGAGCCGTCGCCTCCGCCGCCCGTGGGGCTTCCGCCGCCGCAGCCGGCCGCGGCGGCGGCGAGGGCGGTGACGGTGACGGCGGCGGCCGCCGCTCGGAGTCTGCGCATGGCTGAATCTCCCCTTCCCGGGGTCCAAGGGGTGGTCGGGATCGGCCGCCGGATTGCTTCGCGGCTTAATTTATGGCGTGAGTTAAATGGTGAGAGAAGGTCGCGTCAAGAGATCGCGCGGCGGTATCTTGCGGGCAGGGAAGGAGCCACATGGCCGAGCGGAACCGACGGACCGTGCGTGACCTGCGACGAGGCAACCGCACCGCCGTACTGCAACAGTTGTATTTCGACGGGCCGATGAGCCGCCAGGCGCTCGGTCCCGCCACCGGGCTGAGTTCGGGCTCCGTCAGCAACGTCGTCGCCGAGCTCATCGCCGACGGCCTGCTGGAGGAGGCCGGGATCGTCGACTCCGCCGGCGGCCGTCCCCGGACCCTGCTGCGCGTCGTCCCCGGAAGCGGCCATCTGATCGGCGTCGACGTCGGCGAGACCCGGGTGAGGGTCGAGCTGTTCGACCTCTCCCTGGCCGAACTCGCCCGGGCCGAGCGCCCCCTGGAGCACGACGGCTACGACGTCGGCTCGGTGGTGCGCCACATCCACGACTGCGTCGCCGCGGTGCTGCGGCAGACGGCCCTCGCCCCGGACCGGCTCCTCGGGGTCGGCATCGGCGTGCCCGGGATCGTCGAGCGCACCTCCGCCCGGGGCGCGGTGGTGCACGGCCAGACCGTCGGCTGGGACGCGGTGCCGCTGGAGGAGCTGCTGCGCTCGCCGGACGTCCTGCCCCCCGGCGTCCCCCTCTTCGTCGACAACGGCGCCAAGACCCTCGGCCAGGCCGAGATGTGGTTCGGCGGGGGGCGCGGCGCCCGTGACGCGGTCGTCGTGCTGCTCGGCTCCGGCGTCAGCGCCTGCGTCGTCTCCGACGGCACCGACGGCACCGCGCACGGCGGCGCGCGCGGCAGTGCCGCCGAGTGGGGGCACATCACCGTCCACGTCCGCGGCCGTCGCTGCCGGTGCGGCTCGCTGGGCTGCCTGGAGGCGTACACCGGCGCCGGGGCCCTGCTCGAGCGGTGGCGGGAGGCGGGCGGGTGCCCGCCCGCCGGGGCCGACGAGGAGACGGGCGTCACCGCGCTGCTGTCGGCGGCCTGCCCCGGGGAGGACGGCACGCCCCCCGACGCCGCCGCCGCGGCCGTGCTGGAGGAGGCGGCCGAGTACCTCGGCGCGGGGATCTCCGACCTGATCAACCTGTTCAACCCCGAACGCATCCTCATCGGCGGCTGGGCCGGGCTGCGGCTGGGGCCGCGCATCCTGCCCGCCGTACGCCGGCACGCGTCCGCGTACGCGCTGCGCCATCCCGCCGAGCGCGTCGCCATCGAACTCGGCCGGCTCGGCCCGGACGCCGTCACCGTCGGGGCGGCCACGCTCCCGCTGGCGGACTTCTTCGCCAACGGCGGCCGGCGCCGGACCGGGGAGGCCGGGGAGGCCGCCGCGGCGCCGGAGCAGCCGAGCTGGCGGACCGCCCTCCAGGGGCGGACGTCACGCTGACTCCCGCACCACCAGTTCGGGTTCGAAGATCACCGACGTCACCTCCCGCTCCCGGTGCTCGATGTGCTCCTGGAGCAGGCGGGCCATCTCCGCCGCCATGTCCTCCACGGGCTGCCGGACCGTGGTCAGCGGCGGGCGGCAGGCGGTCGCGGCGCTGCTGTCGTCGAAGCCCACCACGGCTACGTCCTCCGGCACCCGCCGGCCGTGCTCGCGCAGCACCCGGCAGGCGCCCTGGGCCATCAGGTCGTTCGCCGCGAACACCCCGTCCAGGTCCGGGTGTTCGGCCAGCAGCCGCTCCATGGCCGCCTCGCCGCTCTCCGCGGTGAACAGGCCCTCGGCGATCGGGACGTACGGGTGGCCGTGCCGGGCCATCGCGTCGCGGAAACCGGTGAGCCGGTCCTGGCCCGCCGGCACGTCCAGCGGGCCCGCGATGGTGGCGATGCGGCGGCAGCCCCGCGCCAGCAGGTGTTCGGCCGCCAGCTTCGCCCCGTCCTGGTGGGCGAGGTCGACGTAGCTCATCGGCACCGGCCGGGCCGGGCGGGCGAACAGCACCGCGGGCAGGCCCTCCGCGGCCAGCAGCGGGGGCAGCGGGTCCTCGGCGTGGGTGGAGACGACCAGGGCGCCGTCGGCGCTGCCCTGCCTCAGGTAGGCCACCACCTGCTCCCGCGCGGCGGCGTCCTCGGCGAACATCAGCACCGGATGCATCGAGCGCGGGCGGAGGAACCCGACGACCCCGGTCACCACCCGCCCGAAGAACGGGTCGGCGAACGCCCGGGCGGCGAACGCCTCCTTCTCCGACTCGCGCGTCGATCCGGAGACCACCAGCGCGATGGTCTCCGCGCGGCGCGTGACCAGGGACCGCGCCGCCCGGTTCGGGGTGTACCCGGTGGTGAGGACCGCCTGCCTGACCGCCTCCTGGATGGCGGGATCGACGTTCCGGACGCCGTTGATCACCCGGGAGACCGTGGCCCGGGAGACCCCGGCCACCCGTGCCACGTCCTCCAGCGTCGGAGCGCCGTCCACCGCCCGTACCCCTCTGCCCATGTTCGTACTGTATCGGGAAGAGCGCTCTCCACCAGGCGTCGCGCTCCGTACGCCGGGGGCGGCGCCGGTGGCGGAGGACCGGCACGGCTCCCGGACGGCCGGCTTCCGTCCGCCGCCGGGGCGTCACATACCGGTCGGTGCACGCCTCTTGACGCGGCAGGGGCCCGGGAGAACCATCTCTGCTTGCGGGAGAGCGCTCTCCAACGGGACGGTCCGCGCTCCCCCACATCCCTCCGCCGGCCCCTCCCCCGGGCCCGGCACCCCCCACCGACCACGGCCTGCCGGCCAGACGAGTCAGGAGAGCCGCCCATGTCCGTCTCCCCCACCGGACCACCCGTGCCGTACAGATCCTCGCCGCCCCCGCCCCTCTCACCGCCCTCACCGTCCCACCGGCGAGGGCTCGCCTCGCTGCTCGTCACCGCCCTGGTCGCCACCCTGCTGGCGATCGTCCCGGGGACGGTCGCGCACGCCGCGCCCGTCCTGCTCTCCCAGGGCAAAAATGTGACCGCGTCCAGTCAAGAAAACGCCGGCACCCCGGCGACCGCCGCCGTCGACGGCGACCCGGGCACCCGCTGGGCGAGCGCCTTCTCCGACCCGCAGTGGATCCGGGTGGACCTGGGCGCCTCCGCGAACGTCAGCCAGGTCGTGCTGCGCTGGGAGGCCGCGTACGCCAGGGCGTACCGGATCGAGTTCTCCGCCAACGGCACCGACTGGTCGACGGCCTACTCCACCACCACGGGCACCGGCGGCACCGAGACGCTGAACGTCTCCGGCAGCGCCCGCCACGTCCGGGTGTACGGCACGGCCCGTGCCACCGGATACGGGTACTCCCTGTGGGAGTTCCAGGTGTACGGAACCACCGGTGACACAGGCGGCGGTCCCATCCAGGGCGGCGGCGACCTCGGCCCGAACGTGCACGTCTTCGACCCCTCCACCCCGAACATCCAGGGGAGGCTGGACGAGATCTTCCGGCAGCAGGAGTCGGCGCAGTTCGGCACCGGCCGCCACGCCCTGCTGTTCAAGCCGGGCACGTACCACAACATCAACGCCCAGATCGGCTTCTACACCTCCATCGCCGGTCTGGGGCTGACGCCCGGCGCCACGGTCTTCAACGGCGACGTGACCGTGGACGCCGGCTGGTTCAACGGCAACGCCACCCAGAACTTCTGGCGCTCCGCCGAGAACCTGACGCTCAACCCCGTCAACGGCACCAACCGGTGGGCGGTCTCCCAGGCGTCCTCGTTCCGCCGCATGCACGTCAGGGGCGGCCTGAACCTGGCGCCCACCGGCTACGGCTGGGCCAGCGGCGGCTACATCGCCGACAGCAGGATCGACGGCACCGTGAGCCCGTACTCGCAGCAGCAGTGGTACACCCGCGACAGCTCGATCGGCGGCTGGCTGAACGGCGTGTGGAACATGACGTTCTCCGGGGTGGAGGGCGCGCCCGCGCAGAGCTTCCCCGATCCGCCCTACACCACGCTGGACACCACCCCGGTCTCCCGCGAGAAGCCGTTCCTCTACCTGGACGGCAACGACTACAAGGTGTTCGTCCCGGCCAAGCGCACCAACGCGCGCGGCACCTCCTGGGGCGGCGGCGCCCCGCAGGGCGAGTCGCTCCCGCTGAGCCGGTTCTACGTGGTCAAGCCCGGGGCGACGGCGGCGACCATCAACGCCGCGCTCGACCAGGGCCTGCACCTGCTGTTCACGCCCGGCATCTACCACGTCGACCGGCCGATCGAGGTCAAGCGCGCCAACACGGTCGTGCTGGGCCTGGGCCTGGCCACGATCATCCCGGACAACGGCGTGACGGCGATGCGGGTCGCCGACGTGGACGGGGTGCGGCTGGCCGGGTTCCTCATCGACGCCGGGCCGGTCAACTCGCCGGTGCTCCTGGAGGTCGGGCCGCAGGGCGCGTCCGCGGACCACGCCGCGAACCCGACGACGCTCCAGGACGTCTACATCCGGATCGGCGGCGCCGGCCCGGGCAAGGCCACCACCAGCGTGGCGGTCCACAGCCACGACGTGGTCATCGACCACACCTGGGTCTGGCGCGCCGACCACGGGGACGGCGTGGGCTGGGAGACCAACCGGGCCGACTACGGCGTCCGCGTGTACGGCGACGACGTGCTGGCCACCGGGCTGTTCGTCGAGCACTTCAACAAGTACGACGTGGAGTGGTACGGCGAGAACGGGCGGACGATCTTCTTCCAGAACGAGAAGGCGTACGACGCGCCCAACCAGGCCGCCATCCAGAACGGCGACACCCGGGGCTACGCCGCCTACCGGGTGGACGACTCGGTCGACCGGCACGAGGGCTGGGCCATGGGCAGCTACTGCTACTACAACGTGGACCCGACGATCCGTCAGGACCACGGCTTCAAGGCACCGGTCAAGCCCGGCGTCAGGTTCCACCACCTGCTGGTGGTGTCGCTGGGCGGCAACGGCCAGTACAACCACGTGATCAACAACACCGGTTCGCCCACCTCGGGCACGTCGACCATTCCGTCGGTGGTGGTCTCCTACCCCTAGATCTGACCTGGACCTGACAGCTCCATCCCGTCCTCGTCCCGTTCCCTCCGGTGCCCGGCGATACCGCCGGGCACCGGCCGTCGGGCCGGGAGGCCGCCTCCGGAAGGTCGTCTCCGGAAGGTCAGCCGCCGCCCCCGCGCGGGGCCGGGAGGTGGACCACCACCAGGGCGAAGGCGGCCAGCGCGACATTGCGCGCCGCCGCGTCCAGACCGTTCCAGTCCGAGGACTGCCACATGGCGAACCACTCCCCGCCGATGCCCATGAAGCCCAGCCCGAACAGCAGCAGGACCATCACCAGGCCCAGCGTGCTGGCCCGGCGGGCGCGGTCGTGGGCGCCCCGGCGCAGCCCCGTCGCCCAGAGCCAGGTGGCGAGGAGGAGGACCAGGGCGGCGAGGGTCTCCCAGACGATGATGGCGACGTAGGCGGCGTCCTGCACGGCGGGCGACTCGATCGCCCGCCACATGAGGTCCGGGTCCTTGAAGGTGGTGTCCATCGCCAGCACGTGCCGGACGAACTGCTGGTTGGTGCCGAAGTCGGTGATGTTGCCGAAGGCGACCAGGGCCATGTAGACCGCGACGGTGGCCGTCAGCGCGGCCGCCGCGACGGGCAGCGTGCCCAGTGGGAGCAGCCGGTCCAGCCGGGTGCCGGTGCGCGCCTCGTCGTCCGCCATGCGTCCTCCCCCGTCGGTCCACCGGTGTCCACCGGTGTGCCCCTCATCCTCGCAGGGCCGCAAGGACCGTGGAACTCCTTTTCCCCGCGCCTTCCCCGCGCCTTCCCCGCGCCGGGACCGACCTGACAGACGTCGGCGCGGAAGGACGACTGCTCCGGCGGGAACTGCCAGAATCCAGACCATGCTTGCTGCCTACATCGAGGAACTCGGTGCGCCGGACGTCATCCGACACGGCGAGCTGCCCACCCCCCGGCCGGGCCCGACGGACGTCCTGGTGAACGTCGAGGTCACCGCCGTCAACCACGTGGACACCTTCGTGCGCTCCGGGGCGTGGCGCACCCCGGTGCAGTTTCCGTTCGTGATCGGCCGCGACCTGGTCGGCACCGTGGCCGCCGCGTCCCCCGGCGCCCCCGGCTTCGCGGTCGGCGACCGGGTGTGGTGCAACAGCCTCGGCCACGCCGGGAGGCAGGGAGCCGCCGCCGAGCAGGTGGTCGTCCCGGCGGACCGGCTCTACCACCTGCCCGAGGGGGTGTCGCCCGCCGACGCGGTGGCCGTGGCGCACCCCGCGGCCACCGCCTATCTGGCCCTGTTCACCCACGGCCGGCTGCGCGCCGGGGAGACCGTCGTCGTCATCGGCGGCGGCGGCAACGTGGGCAGTGCCCTGATCGTGATGGCGTCGCGGGCCGGTGCCCGGGTCGTCACCACGGCGAGCGCCCGGGACGCGGAGTACTGCCGCGCCCTGGGGGCGGCCGAGGTCATCGACTACCGGGACCCCGACGTCATGAAGTGCCTGCGGGAGGCGTGCCCGCGCGGCGCCGACCTCTACATCGACACCTCCGCCCGGAACGACCTGGAGAGCGCGGTCGAGCTGCTGGCGCGGCGCGGACGCGTGGTGGTCCTCGCCGGGCTGCGCACCCGCCCCGTGCTGCCCGCCGGACCGCTCTACCTCAAGGACTGCTCGGTCGTCGGCTTCGCCATCTCCCAGGCGACGGTCACCGAACTGGCCGACGCGGCGGCGACGATCAACCGCCTCCTCGCGGACGGCGCGCTGCGCCCCCCGGCCGTCGAGACGCTTCCGCTGAGCGCCGCCGCCGAGGCGCACCGCCGGCTGGAGGCGGGCGAGGTGCGCGGCAAAATGGTCCTCCGCGTGACCGGCGCGGAAGCCTGAACAAGGCAACTTGACGGACCATTACTGCGCTCGTTGACCGGCTCCCGCCGATCCCCGCAGCATTTTCTGCATGAGCGAATCAATCATCGACACCTCCCCCCTTTTCGAACTCCGCGCCGACATCCACGTGTCGGCCACACCGATGGACGTCTACAACGTCGTCAGCGACCTCGGGCGCAGTGGCGAGTGGAGCCCGGAATGCAGGGGCGGCGAATGGGTCTCCGGGGAGCCCCGTACGGTGGGAGCCGTCTTCCGCGGTGAGAACCTCCGCAGCGAGGACGTGGTCGCCTGGGCGCCGCTGGTCCGCGGCACCTGGTACACCGAGGCCAAGGTCGTGGCCGCCGAGCCGGGCCGCACCTTCCGCTGGATGATGCTCACGCACGCCGGCGAGGACCAGGAAAGCATCTGGGGATTCGACATGGAGCCCGCGGCCGGCGGCTGCGTGCTGACCCACCATTTCCGTATGGGCAAGGCCACCGCCGGAATTCACAAGATCGTGGAGAACCTGGACGAGACGGAACGCAAGAAGTTCGTCCAGGAGTGGACGGAGAAGCTGGAAAAGGACCTGGACGAGACCCTTAAGCGCATCAAGGGCGTCATCGAGAAGCAGTGAGAAGAAATCACCCGCCGGACGCACGAGAGAGCTGAAAATGCTTCTGCAGCGCATAGCAAACAAGGGAATTCGGCTGGGCACGCTCTTCGACCGGGCGGCGGCGCGTCATCCGGCAAGCCCGGTGTTCCTCGACCACGACCTCGACATCGCCCCCGAGCGCGGACGCCGGATGACGCTGACCGAGGTGGCCGACCTGGTCGACGACTTCGCCTCCCGTCTGTGGGCCGCCAGGGTCAGGCCCGGTGAGTACGTCGTCGTCCACAAGACCGACGGCTTCGACATCTCCCTCCTGGCCTGCTCCGTGGCGCGGATCGGCGCGATCCCCGTGCTGTTGTCGCCGAAGCTGGACGGCGAGACCGTCGCGGAGCTGATCCGCCGCGTGAACCGGCCGTACCTGGTGACCGACCAGGCCAAGCTCGACAACGACCTGCCGGAGAAGGTCTTCGAGCTGTCCGAGCGGGTGCTCCTGACCTCGGGGAGCCACCCGGAGGCCACGCCGCTCGCGGAGTTCTCCGGGGTCCAGCGGGTCTCCCCCGTGAGGATGGCGCCGGACCACCCGACCCTGATCACCCACACCTCCGGCACCACCGGCATCCCCAAGCTGGCCGTCCACACCGGCTTCACCTTCCAGGCCCGCTACCGGCCCCAGGCGACCGTGGTCTCCGTGGTCAGGAAGCGCGAGCCCGTCGCGATCCACGTGTCCTTCGTGCACTCGCGGATGTTCACCGCCATGCCCATCTCGGTGCTCCAGGGACACCCGCTCATCATCCTCAAGGATGACGACCCGGAGACCGTGGGCACGCTGTTCTCGCAGTGCCCGCCCGGCCTGATCGAAGCGCACCCCAACACCTTCCTGCGGTGGGAGGTGCTGGCCGAGGACCCGCGCGAGCCGCTGGCCAACGTGAAGTACTTCTCCAGCACCTTCGACGCCATCCACCCCAGGACGGTGCACCGGCTGCTGAACGCCTCGCGCCGCCGGATGCCGCTGTTCGCCCAGGCGTACGGACAGAGCGAGGTCGGCCCGATCGCGGCCCGCACCTACACCAAGAAGCGCGGCGCCGAGGCGGACGGCCGGTGCGTGGGCGCCCCCTTCCCGGGCATGACGGACGTGCGCGTGGTCAGCCGCGACGGCAATCCCCCCACCAAGGAGTCGCCGGGCTACATCGAGGTCAAGAGCGACGGACGGATCATCACCTACCTCGGCGAGCACGAGCGCTGGAAGAAGCAGGTCAACGACGGCTGGTGGCGCATGGGCGACCTGGGCTACCGCACCAAGTGGGGCTGCCTGCACCTGCTGGACCGCGAGGTCGACGAGATCCCCGGGATCGACAGCACGCTGGAGATCGAGGACAAGCTCTTCGCGCGCCTGCCGGAACTGGTGGAGGTCATCATCATCCCCGGCGAGGACCGCCGGCCCGTGCCCGTGGTGAGCACCCGGGACGACAAGCCGCTGGACCCGGTCGCCTGGCAGGCGGCCGTGGCGGACCTGCCGGCCATGGCCGACCCCGTCCAGTGGCGGCTGGAGGACCTGCCGCAGACCGCCACGACCAAGATCAAGCGGCTTGAACTGGCGCGCTTGCTGGCGGCGGGAGGCAAGCAGGCGTGAGCCACACCCACCTCGCGGTCCGCTCCGCCGGTGCACGAGGTGTTCGCCGCCGGGATCCCCGCTTCGGCGGGCCCGGCGGCCCTCGACGGCCCCGGGCGGTGCGGTCGTGACCGCGCGCGCATCCCGCTGGATCACCGACTGGGATCCCGAGGACGAGGACGCCTGGGAGCGGGGCGGCCGGCGCATCGCCTTGCGCAACCTGGTCCTGTCGGTGCTCTGCGAGCACATCGGGTTCTCGGTGTGGACCATGTGGTCGGTCCTGGTCCTGTTCATGTCCCCGGAGATCGGCTTCGCCTTCGATCCGGGCGAGAAGTTCCTGCTGGTGGTCGTCCCGACCCTGGTGGGCGCGGCACTGCGGCTGCCGTACAGCTACGCGGTGACGCGTTTCGGCGGACGGAACTGGACCGTGTTCTCCTCGGCGATCCTGCTGGTGCCCACCCTGCTCACCCTGTACTTCGTGCAGCGCCCCGGCACCCCGCTCTGGGTGTTCCTGCTGATCGGCGCGGTGGCCGGAGTGGGCGGCGGCAACTTCGCCTCCTCGATGACGAACATCGCCACCTTCTTCCCCCGGCGCCACCAGGGGTGGGCGCTGGGCCTCAACGCGGGCGGCGGCAACCTGGGCGTCGCCGTGGTGCAACTGATCGGGCTGCTGGTCATCTCCACGGCGGGCAGCGCCCACCCGTCGTACGTGGCGGCGGTCTACCTGCCGCTGATCGTCCTCGCCTCGCTCCTGGCCGCGTGGAAGATGGACAACGTGGACGCCGTACGCGCCGAGCCCGGCGCCCAGCGGGAGGCCGCCGCGTGCGCCGACACCTGGTGGATCTCGCTGCTGTACATCGGCACCTTCGGCTCCTTCATCGGCTACGGCTTCGCCTTCGGCCTGGTGCTGCAGACCCAGTTCGGCGCCACTCCCCTGGAGGCGGCCAGCCACACCTTCCTGGGACCGCTGCTGGGCTCGCTCTCCCGCCCCCTGGGCGGATGGCTGGCGGACCGCTTCGGCGGGGCCCGGGTCACCCTGTGGAACTTCGCCGGGATGGGCGCGGGCACCCTGGTGCTGCTGGTGGCCTCGGACCGGGACTCCCTGGGCCTGTTCGTGGCCGGGTTCACGGTGCTGTTCGTGCTCAGCGGGCTCGGCAACGGCTCGACGTACAAGATGATCCCGGCGGTCTTCGCCCGGCGCGCCGAGGACGCCGTCACCTCCGGAGGCGACGCCGCCCGCGCCTTCGCCGACGCGCGCAGGCTCTCCGGCGCCGCGATCGCCATCGCCGGGGCGGTGGGCGCGCTCGGCGGAGTGGCCATCAACCTGGCGTTCCGCGCCGCGTACGGCGGCGGGTCCGGCTCCGGGGAACCCGCGTTCATCACCTTCCTCATGTACTACGCGGCGTGCGCGCTGCTGATCCGGACCGTCTACCTCCGCCGCGAGCGGCGACCCGCGGCACCGTCCTCATCTCCGTCCTCGTCCGTGCGCCGGGAGGCCACCCGTGCCTGAGACCACCGCCGCGGTGGCGACGCACTGCCCGTACTGCGCCCTGCAGTGCGGCACGCGACTGGACCACGAGGGCGACACGGTGACGGTCCACCCGTCGGACTTCCCCGTCAACCGGGGACGCCTGTGCCAGAAGGGGTGGACGGCGCCCGCGCTGCTGTCCACCCCCGGCCGGCTGCTCCACCCCCTGGTCCGCGGACCCGACGGGCGGCTCGCCCCCACCGACTGGGACACCGCCCTGGACACCGTCGCCGCCGGCCTGAAGCGCGTACGGGCGGCCCACGGCCCGGACGCAGTCGGCGTCTTCGGCGGCGGCGGGCTCACCAACGAGAAGGCGTACCTGCTCGGCAAGTTCGCCCGGCTGGCGCTCGGCACCAGCCAGATCGACTACAACGGCCGGTTCTGCATGTCGTCGGCGGCGGCCGCCGGCAACGCGGCGTTCGGCATCGACCGCGGACTGCCGTTCCCCGTCACCGACCTGGCCGAGGCCGAGGTGATCCTGCTGGCGGGCGCCAACCCGGCCGAGACCATGCCGCCCCTGATGCACCACCTCGGCCGCGCCGAGCTGATCGTCCTCGACCCGCGGCGCACCAGGACCGCCGAGCGCGCCGCCCTCCACCTCCAGCCCGCGCCCGGCACCGACCTCGCCCTGGCCCTGGGGCTGCTGCACATCGCGGTCGCCGAGGGGTACCTCGACAAGCGGTACGTGGACGAGCGCACCACCGGGTTCGACGCCGCCTGGGCCCGGGCCGCGGCCTGGTGGCCCGAGCGCGTCGAACGCGTCACGGGCGTGCCGGCCGCGGAGCAGTACGAGGCCGTGCGCATGCTCGCCGAGGCCGGCCGGCGCTACGTCCTCACCGGCCGCGGAGTGGAGCAGCACAGCAAGGGCACCGACACGGCCGCCGCCTTCATCAACCTCGCCCTGGCGCTGGGCCTGCCGGGCCGCGAGGGCAGCGGCTACGGCTGCCTGACCGGGCAGGGCAACGGCCAGGGCGGGCGCGAGCACGGCCAGAAGGCCGACCAGCTCCCCGGCTACCGGATGATCACCGACCCCAAGGCGCGGGCCCATGTGGCGGGGGTGTGGGGCGTGGACCCGAAGGTGCTGCCCGGCCCGGGACGCAGCGCCTACGAACTCCTCGACGCGCTCGGTACGCCGGCCGGCCCCCGTGCCCTGCTGCTGTTCGGCTCCAACCCGGTCGTCTCCGCCCCGCACGCCGCCCATGTCACCGAACGGCTGGCCGCGCTCGACCTGCTGGTGGTGGCCGACTTCGTGCCGTCCGAGACCACCGAACTCGCCGACGTCGTCCTGCCCGTGGCCCAGTGGGCCGAGGAGGAGGGCACCATGACCAACCTGGAAGGGCGGGTGCTGCGCCGCCGCGCCCTGCTGCCGCCGCCGCCCGGCGTCCGCAGCGACCTGGAGGTCCTGCACGGCCTGGCCGTCCGCCTGGGCGAGCCCGGCCACCGCTACCCCGTGGCCCCCCGCGAGGTCTTCGACGAACTGCGCGCCGCTTCCGCCGGCGGCAGGGCCGACTACTCCGGCATCACCTACGACCGCCTCGACGCGGGCGAGGCACTGTACTGGCCGTGCCCGGACTCCCCGGCCGGCGGTCCGTCCGGCGCGCCCGGCCGGGACGGGCGGGCGCGCCCCGCCCACCCCGGCACCCCGCGGATGTTCCTCGACCGGTTCGCCCACCCGGACGGGCGGGCGCGGTTCGCCGAGGTGGACCACCGCGGGCCCGCGGAGACGACCACGGCCGACCGCCCCCTGTACGCCACCACCGGGCGGGTGCTCGCGCAGTACCAGTCCGGTGCCCAGACCCGGCGCGTGCCGGAGCTCAACGAGGCCGCCGGGGAGGTCTTCGTCGAGGTGCATCCCGACACCGCCGAACGCTTCGGACTGCGGGAGGGGGAGCCGGCGCTGGTGTCCTCGGCGCGCGGCGGCACCGTCGCGCGGGTGCGCCTGGACGGGACGCTGCGCACCGACACCGTGTTCCTGCCGTTCCACTTCCCCGGGCGGGGACGGGCCAACCTGCTCACCAATCCAGCGCTGGACCCCCACAGCCGGATGCCCGAGTTCAAGGTGTGCGCCGTACGGATCGAGCCCTGGGCGGGGCCGGTGTGAGCGGCATCCTCGTCATCGGCTACGGGCCGGCGGCGCACCGGCTGGTGGAACGGCTGCGCCGGCACGGCCACCACGGTCCGGTCACGGTGCTCGGGGCGGAGCCCGCCTGCCACCGCCCCCTGCTGACCTCCGTGCTCGCGGGGACGCTCCCGCCCGAGGCGATCGTCCTGCCCCCGCCGCCCGGGGACACCCGGGTCCGGGTCGGGGTGACCGCCGTCCGCATCGACCGGCGGGCCCGTGCGGTGCACGCCGACGACGGGACCGTCCACCCGTACGACACGCTGGTCCTGGCCACCGGGGCGCGCCCGGACGTCCCCGCGCTGCCGGGCGTGCCGGGCGAGGGCGTGCGCACGGTGCGGTCCCCGGCCGACGTCGCCGGGCTCGACGACGGGCCCGTGGCCGTGCTGGGCGGCGGTGTCCTCGGTGTGGAGACGGCGCTCGCGCTGCGCCGCACCGGCCGCGAGGTCGCCCTCGTCCACCCCCGTCCGCACCTGATGAACCGCCACCTCGACGCCGGGACCGGTGCCCTGCTGGCGGAGCGCCTGGCGGACCACGGCGTCCGGCTCCACCTGGGGCGGCGGGCGGCGCGGTACGTGCCGGGCAAGCTGGCCCTGGAGGACGGCCGGGTGGTCGCGGCCGACACGCTGCTGCTGTGCACCGGGGTCACCCCCGACACCCGGCTCGCGCGGGACGCGGGGCTGTCCGTGCGCCGGGGCGTGGTGGTCGACGACCTGCTGCGCACCTCCGACCCCCGCATCCACGCGATCGGGGACTGCGCCGAGCACGCCGGGCAGGTGCCGGGGCTCGTCACACAGGCGTGGGACCAGGCCGAGACGCTGGCGCGGCTGCTCGCCGGCGCCCGGGTCCGCCACCGGCCCGCCAGGACCGTCGTCCGGCTCCGCGCCCCCGGCGTCGAGCTGGCCGTCGTCGGCCCGCCCGGTGCGTCCGGCGAGGAGTCGGTGACCCTCTCCGACCCGGCCCGCGGCCGCTACGCCGCGCTGGCGCTCGACGGGGGCAGGATCACGGGCGGGGTGCTGCTCGGCCTGCCCCGGGCCATCGCCGCCGTCAGCCAGCTCTACGACCGGGACCTGCCGGTGCCGTCCGGACGGCTCGCCCTGCTGCTGGGCACCGCCTCGCCCGGCCCCGCTCCGGTCGAGCTGCCCGACGACGCGGTGATCTGCTTCTGCAACAACGTCACCAGGGCCGCGATCGCCGGTGCCTGGCGCCGGGGCGCCCGCGACCTGGCCGCGCTCGCCGCCGCGACCCGCGCGACCACCGGCTGCGGCACCTGCGCCCCCGACGTCCGGCGCGTCTGCGAGGCGCTGTCGGCCGCGCCGGCCTGAGGGCCGGGCGGCCCCCACGTCTGCGAAGGGACCGTGACCCATGACCCGCACACTCGTCGTCGTCGGCCACGGCATGGTCGGCCACCACCTCGTCGAGAGCCTGCGCACCCGGGACACGGCGGGCTCCTGGCGGATCGTCGTCCTGGCCGAGGAGCCGCGCCCCGCCTACGACCGGGTCCGCCTCTCCTCCTACCTGGCCGACCGCGACACCGGCGAACTCGCCCTGGCCGGGGCGGACCTGGCGGCGGACCGGCGGGTGGAGCTGCGGCTCGGCACCCCCGCCACCGCGATCGACCGGCGGACCCGCACGGTGAGCACCGCGCACGGCGACCGCATCGGCTACGACGCGCTGGTGCTCGCCACCGGCTCGCGGCCGTTCGTGCCGCCGGTGCCCGGGTGCGACCTGCCCGGCTGCTTCGTCTACCGCACCGTCGAGGACCTCGACGCCATCCGCGCCGCGGCCGTCCCGGGCCGGCCCGGGGTGGTCGTCGGCGGCGGACTGCTGGGCCTGGAGGCCGCCAACGCGCTGCGGCTGCTGGGCATGCGCCCGCACGTCGTCGAGCTGGCGCCGCACCTGATGCCGGCGCAGATCGACCAGGACGCCGGGCGGCTCCTCGCCGAGTACGTCACCGAGCTGGGCCTGTCGGTGCACTGCGGGACGGCCACCCGGTCCGTCGACGCCGGGCCCGACGGCCGGGTGCGCGCGGTGACCCTCGGCGACGGCACCGTGCTGGAGACCTGCCTGGTGGTGTTCTCCACGGGAATCCGGCCGCGCGACGAACTCGCCGGTCCGGCGGGCCTGGAGACGGGCCCGCGCGGTGGTTTCCTGGTGGACGAGCGCTGCCGCACCGCCGATCCGCGCATCTGGGCGGTCGGGGAGTGCGCGGCGGTCGGGGGCCGCTGCTACGGGCTGGTCGCGCCCGGGTACCGGATGGCGGAGGCCGTCACCGACCAGTTGCTGGGCCGGGGCGACACGCCCTTCCCGGGCGCGGACCTGTCCACCCGGCTCAAACTGCTCGGCGTGGACGTCGCCAGTTTCGGCGACGCCCACGCCGAGGCGGAAGGGGCGATGGAGCTGGTCTACGCCGACCGCACCGCCCGGACGTACACCAAGCTGGTGCTCGCCCCCGACGCCCGCACCCTGCTCGGCGGGGTGCTGGCCGGGGACGCCACCGCCTACCCCGTGCTGCGCTCGCTGGTCGGACGGGAGCTGCCCGCACCGCCCGAGCGGCTGCTGTCACCGTCGGCGCGGTGAAGCCGCCGCACCAGCTCCTCCGCCCACTCGGGGCGGTAGTCGTCCAGCCGGGGGAAGCCGCCGTCCAGCGGGTCGCCGGTCCACGCGGACGTCACCCCGGGGTTGTGGACGCCGTAGCCGCCGGGGGCGAACAGGTGTGGACTGCCCTGGATCTCCGGGCCCTGCGCGGTGTGCCACTGCTCGTACACCTCGGCGCGTCCGCTGCCCCGGGCCAGCGCCTCGGCCAGCTTCCCGGCGTCCACGTGCGGGCAGCCCTCGGCGAGCTCCAGGATCACCGCGTGGACGCTGATGCACCGGCTCTCGGTGTAGAACGCCCGGCGTAGCGCGGCGTCCAGCTCGTCGCTGCCGCGCAGGCCGCCGATCTCCGGGTCCTTGGCGGCCTGTACGGCCTCCATCGCGGGCAGCAGGGTCACCGGATAGGTCCACTCCGGCGCCGACCACCGCCGCCAGCCCAGCTCCGGGTGGCGGCCGGCGATCACCGCCACCTCGGCGTCCACGATGTACTTGGGGTTGGACCTGCGGTCGAACAGCTCCAGCGGGAAGGCCCGGTGGTCCACCAGGACCGGCAGCCCGAGGCGCTCGGCGGCGCCGTGCAGCGTGTGGAGGGCGAGCGTCGCCCACGGGCAGCTGATGTCCGACCAGACGGTCACCACCGGTATGTCACGTACGGTCACCGGCCGGCCTCCCCACCGCGCGTGGGGGCGTGTGCGGGGGCGGTCCGGCCGCCGTGTCCGCCCGGGCGGACACGGTGCGGCGAGCGGCCTGCCGCGGCTGCGGCGGCCGGCGAGCCGATGATGGTCATGGGGTGCTGATCTCCCTTCCGGCCGGGGGCGTCCCCGGCCCGGTGACGGACACGGTCGTCGCGGCGCGACGCGGGCCGTGGTCCTGCGCACGGCGACCTGACACAGTGCCGCCGCGACCTGACAGAGATACCGGGCGTTGTTGGAGGCCCTCCACGGCACCGGTGCACGATCGTTGCAGTCCCCCGACTGGTCATCGTCCTCCCCCGTCGCACACGCTGAAGCGAGGATCGGCGAATGTCCCCACAAGAGCAACACCGGCCGCCGAGGCCCTCCGCGCCGTCCGCCGCGCCGTCCGTGGCGGAACAGGGCGGTCCGGTGGTCGTCCGGACCACGGCGGGCCGGGTCGCCGGACGGCGCACCGGCCGGGTCACCGTGTTCCGGGGGGTGCCCTACGCGGCGCCTCCGGTGGGGCGGCTGCGCTTCGCCTCGCCGCGGCCCCCCGTGCCCTGGGGCGGGGTGCGCGAGGCCACCGCGTTCGGCCCGCCCTCCCTGCAGGGCGACTACCTGCCCGACAGCGCGGAGGACAGCCTCTACGCCAACATCTGGACCCCCGGCGTCAAGGGGCGCCGCCCGGTCCTGGTCTACATCCACGGCGGCGGCTGGCTCCTCGGCGCGGGCAGCGAGCCGGACTACGACGGCGCCCGCCCGGCCGACCGCGGCGACCTGGTCGTGGTCACCTTCAACTACCGCCTGGGCGCGCTGGGCTGGGGCCTGCACGAGGACCTCACGGACCCCGAGACCGGCTCCTTCGCCAACTGGGGCCTGCAGGACCAGGCGGCGCTGCTGCACTGGGTCCGGGAGAACGCCGAGGCCTTCGGGGGCGACCCGGACAACATCACGCTCGCCGGCACCTCCGCGGGCGGCTCCAGCACCTGGCAGCTCAGCCTCCTCCCCGAACTGCGCGGGATCATCAAGCGGATCGTCCCGATCAGCGTCAAACACGTGTGGGCCCCGGCGAGTTCGACCACGCCCGAGGAGTCCCGCACGGTGTACGAGCGCATCGCGCGGCGGCTCGGGACGACGGTCCCGGGCCTGCGGGAGGTGCCGGCCGCCGCGCTCAGGGGCGCGTGGGAGGAGACGTTCTCCGGCAGCCCGACGGAGCGCGCGGTGGAGGGCTGGCGCGAGTACCAGGGGCCGGTGGTCGACGGGCGGTGGATGCGCGGCTACGACTGCGCGCTGCCCACCCCCGACGTCCCGATGATGTGCATCCACGCCCGCACCGAGGGGTCGTTCTTCACCACCGGTCCGGGATACCCCTTCGACGGCCCGCTCCCGGCCGACGACGCGGGCCTGCGCGAGGCGGTGCGCGCCGTCCTCCACAAGGGCGCCGTCAAGGTCACCGACGAGCAGGTCGACGACTGCGTCGCCTTCTACCGGGAGGCCCTCGCGGCCGGGGGCCGGCCCGCGGACCCGGTGTCGGTGTGGACCGAGGTGTGGGGCGACGCGCTGTTCCGGTACCAGATCGTCCGGCTGGCCGAGCGGCACGCGCGGGAGGGGAGTTCGCCGCAGTACGTCATGGAGTTCGCCCATCCGGTACGGCCGCCGTACGCCGGCACGCCGCACGAGGCCAGCTCCAAGTTCCTCTTCGGCACCCACACGCTGCCGGCCAACGCCCCCGTGTACGGCGACGGGCCGCTGGAGCGGCGCGTCTCCGACACCCTGATCGACCTGGTGGCCTCCTTCGCGCGGGGCGAAGCGCCCACCAGTCCGTACGCCCCCGCCTGGCCCGTCTTCGATCCCGCCGGGCCCACCGCGCTGATCCTCGGCGGTGCGCGGGTGGCGGAGACCGGCACGCTCTCCGCCCTGCACCAGCTGCGGTACTGGGACACGGCCGACTGGGTTCCCCGGCCCTGAGTCCCCCGCAGCCGCGAGCCCCGGGGGAGCACCGCCGTGCCCGCCGGGCCGCCCCGACAAGGAGATCCACCCCTGACGAAAGGAGTTGAGCCCCCATGTGCGGACTCGCAGGCTGGGTCGGCTACGACCGCGATCTGACACGGCACGGCGACACGGTGTCGGCCATGGCGCGGACCCTGGAGTGCCGGGGACCGGACGACCGCGGCACCTGGGTGTCGCGTCACGCCGCCCTCGGGCACCGCCGGCTCTCGGTCATCGACCTGGAGGGCGGACGCCAGCCGATGCACATCACCGGGGAGGACGACGGCCTGCCGGTCATCGTCTACACCGGCGAGGTCTACAACTACCGCGAGCTGAAGCGGGAACTCGCCGGGCTCGGGCACACCTTCCGCACGACCAGCGACACCGAGGTCGTCCTCCACGCCTACCTCCAGTGGGGCGCGGAGTTCGCCGAGCGCCTCAACGGCATGTACGCGCTGGCCGTCTGGGACCCGCGCAGCGAGGAGCTGCTGCTCGTCCGCGACCGCATGGGCGTCAAGCCCCTGTTCTACTACCCCACCCGGGACGGGGTGCTCTTCGGCTCCGAGGCCAAGGCGATCCTGGCCCACCCCGAGGCCCGGGCCGCGGTCGACCGCGAGGGGCTGGCCGAGATCTTCGCCATCATCAACACCCCCGGCCACGCCGTCTTCAAGGGCATGCGCGAGGTGGTGCCCGGCACCGTCGTCCGCTTCACCCGCGGCGGCCACACCACCAGGACGTACTGGGAGCTGGAGGCCCGCCCGCACACCGACGGCCTCGACGCCACGATCGCCCACGTCCGCGAGCTGCTGGAGGACATCGTCGAGCGTCAGTTGATCGCCGACGTCAAGGTCGGCACGCTGCTCTCCGGCGGTCTGGACTCCAGCGCCATCACCGCCCTCGCCGCGAAGGTGCTCCGGGACCAGGGCTCCGAGGAGCGCATCAAGGCCTTCTCCATCGACTTCAGGGACAACGAGGAGACGTTCAAGGGCAACGGCATCTGGATGGACCCGGACACGCCGTACGCCATCGACGTCGCCCGGCACTGCGGCGCCGAGCACATCGTCGTCGAGCTGGAGAACAACGACGTCCTGGACGAGGACGTGCGCCGGCGCGTCCTGCTCGCCCAGGACCTGCCGATCTCCACCGGCGACATGGAGCACTCGCTCTACCACCTGTGCAAGGCGCTCAAGGAGCGGGTGACCGTCGCCCTGTCCGGCGAGACCTCGGACGAGCTGTTCGGCGGCTACAACTGGTTCTTCGACGAGGAGGCGGTGAAGGGGGACACCTTCCCCTGGTACGACGCCTGGCGCAGGCTCGGCGGCCTGGCCGCCATCAAGGAGATCGGCCTCTGGGACCGGCTGGGGCTGGAGGAGTACGTCAAGCAGCGGTACGCCGAGGCCCTGGCGGAGGTCCCGCGGCTGGAGGGCGAGTCCGCGTCCGAGGCGCGGATGCGCGAGCTGTCCTACCTCAACATCAGCCGCTGGGAGAACTTCCTGCTGGACCGCAAGGACCGCATCAGCATGGCCGCCAGCCTGGAGGTCCGGGTGCCGTTCACCGACCACCGGCTGGTGGAGTACGTCTTCAACGTCCCCTGGGAGATGAAGACCTTCGACGGCCGGGAGAAGAGCCTGCTGCGCGCGGCCACGGCCCACGTCCTGCCGGAGTCGGTGCTCAAGCGCAAGAAGAGCCCCTACCCCTCCACCCAGGACCTGGGGTACGTGCGGGCCCTGCGCGCCAAGGTGGCCGGCCTCCTGCGGAAGGACTCGCCCGTCCTCGACCTGGTGCCGGCCGACGGCATCCGCACGCTGCTGGACAAGCCGCTCGAGTCCTACGCCGGGCTGGGCGGCCTGTGGGGAACCCGGGCGGTCATGGAGCGCCTGGTGGAGTACGACGCCTGGGTGAGGGAGTACGGCGTGCGCGTCGAGGGATGATCCGCCAGGTCCGCGCCCGGCTCCGTCATGACCGATGTCGAGAAAGAACACGTTGCGATGGTCAATCCCGAACTTCCCACCGCGGTCGACGATTCGCCGGAGTGGGGCAGCAGGAACCTGGACCTCGATGCCTACCTCGCCCGGATCGGTTACGACGGGCCGCGTGACAACTCGTCGGAGACGCTGCGCCGGCTCCACCGGGCGCACATGAGCACGGTGTGCTTCGAGAACATCGACATAGCCCTGGGCCGGAAGGTCTCAGTCGATCTGGAGAGCATCGAGAGGAAGGTGGTGCGCGCGGGCCGCGGGGGCTACTGCTACGAGTCCAACCTGCTGTTCGCGGCCGCGCTCGACCGCTTCGGCTTCCCCGTCCTCCGGTTGCTGTCGCGCATCCGCGAGGGCGACCGGAAGCGTCGGTTCCGTTCCCACACCTGCCTGCTGGTCCGGGCCGACGGGGAGGTCTGGCTGGCGGACCCCGGCTACGGCTACGCGGGCCTGATCGAACCCATCCCGTGGCGGGAGGGTGCCGTGACCACCGTCGCCGACTGGACGTGGCGGCTCGTGGTGGACGAGGGCCACTGGGTGCTGCAGGTCCTGCGTACCGGGGACTGGTTCGACCTGTACGCCTTCCGCCCGGAGCGCCAGTTCGCCGTCGACTACCAGGCCGCCCACTACATCAGCTCGACGAGGCCGGGCTCGCCGTTCGTCGGCCAACTGGTGGTGCAGCGCGGCACCGAGAAGGCACGGTACCTGCTGCGGAACAACGTCCTGGTGACGGAGTACCCCGACGGGCGGGAGGACCGCGAGGAGCTGTCCCCGGCGGACGTGGTGAGCGTTCTGCGGGACGTCTTCGAACTCCCCCTGACCGAGGAGGACGAGCAGCTCCTCCTGCGGTTCCTCGCCCGGTTCTGAACGGCGTCCGGCCCGGGGCCGCCGACGGCCCCGGGCCGGACGCCCGCCACGGGACGGAGCGGCCCGTAAGCCGCTCCGGATCCACTGCCGGCACGGAAGCACCCCCGGCCGTCCGGTCTCCAAGCCGAGCCGGCTGATCTCCCAACTCGCCGTGCACGTCCGCCGCCTGGTCCGCGACGCCTTCCCCGAGGCCGGTGCGCGCGGCTGCCACTACCGGATCCTCGCCGCCCCGCAGGAGTACGGCCCGGTCGGCCGGGCGGCACTGGGACTCCCGTTTCAGCATGGGCCGCAGCGATGTCACCGCGGCCCTCGACGAGCTGTTCGCGCAAGGGCCTGGTGGAACGCGCCCCCGTCCCCGGTCACCGCGCACGCGGCACGGTCACCGTCACCGCGACGGGAGTCCCACGGCCGCGGCGGCCGGACCGGGCCCTCGACCGGGTGCGGCAACGGCCGCCGGGAGACGGCCGGTCAGACCGCCTGCGGTACGGGGCGGCTGATGTCCGCGGCCTCCATGATGGCGGTCGCGTCGTCGAGCGGGGGGTAGATCCACTGCTCGACGATGGTCCGCTTGCGGGCGCGGGCGGGCTCGCCCGTCAGCCGGACCGTCCGCTCCCAGCCCGTGGTCAGCACCGCTCCCGCCGCCCCCAGGTCCAGGCACGTGGTGTACGGCTTGGTGGCGAAGGGCACGGCCGGACGCCCCAGCAGGTCCGCCGCCGCGTTGTGCCCGGCGAAGCGGCCGAGCGGCATCGCGTGCTGGCAGCTCGGCAGGGTCCGCCGGCCGGGTTCCACCGGCGCCGCCGCCGTGTCCCCCGCGGCGAAGACCTCCGGCGCGCCGGGCACCCGCAGCTCCTCGTCGACGAGGAGCCGGCCCGTCGCGTCCCTGTCGCCCGGCAACTGGGCGGTCAGGGGCGAGGCCACCACCCCCGCGGTCCACACGACCGTGCGCGCCGGGACCACCGTGCCGTCGTCGAGGACGGCGCGGTCGGGTCCGATCCGGCCGAGGGACCGGCCGAGCAGCGTCTCGACGCCGAGCCGGGCGAGCGCGTCCTCGATGACCGGACGCGGCCCCGGCCCGAGCGCGGCCCCGACCACGGGGCTGCGGTCGACCAGGACGACGCGCGGCCGTTCGGCTCCGGCCACGGCCCCAAGGCGTCCGACGAGTTCGGTCGCGACCTCCAGGCCGGTGAACCCGGCGCCCACCACGACCGCCGTGAAGCGTTCCGGTCCCGGCGGCGCGTCGGGCAGCGCCCGCAGGTGCTCGTCGAGCGCGACCGCCGCGGGCAGCGTGTCGACGTCGTGCAGGTACCGCGCCCCGGGGATGTCCGGCCGGCGCAGGGTGCTGCCCGTAGCCAGTACCAGGCGGCGGTACCCCAGGGACCGCTCCGCGCCGTCGGGCCCGGTGATCGTCACCGTCCGGGCGCCGTGGTCGAGCGCCCTGGCCTCGCCGCGGATCCGGGTGACGCCGACGGGGCGCAGCACGCGGTCCAGGGGCGCCCGCATCCCGCCCGGGTCCGCCTCGTACAGGCGGGGGCGCAGGACCAGGTCCTCCTGCGGGGTGACCAGTGCGATGTCCAGTCCCCCGCCGGCCAGCCGGTTCAGACGGGCAGCGGCCACGGCACTCCACAGGCCGGCGAATCCGCCCCCCAGGACCACGATGTCAGGCATGAATCCTCTCCCCCTGCGGCACCGCCTCGGCGAGGGCGTCCGGGCAGGGGCCGCGGCCTTCGGAAACCCGGATACAGATTCTGGACACTAACCATCCAGATTTCCTCGCGCAAGGCCGGACCGGGGCCGGAAGCCCGCGACTTGATGGAGTCCCCGCCACGTGACGAAGTGCCACGACCGGCGTTGGCAGGCTCCACGGCCCGAATTCAGGATCGAAACCACAGCCCGCGCCTTCCGACGTCATCGGCGGCCCGTCCGTGCGGGTGGCGCCGCCGGTCACCGGGCCGCCACGCCACCGTCGGCGCACCGGCCGACGGGCGGGACCGGCCGAGACCGGCGGCAAGGCCGTGAGGAGTTCCGAGGCGGCGTCCGGGTGGACGGACGCGCCGCTCGACCCATTCGTTCCTGGAGGCACAGTGGAGACCCTTCTGCCCGACGTCCGACGGAAACCGGCCCTGCAACAGCCGGAATGGGGGGACGCGGCGCAACTCCAGCGGGTCCGTGAGGAACTCGCGGCCAAACCGCCGCTGGTGAGGTCCGAGGACCTGCGGACCCTCCGCTCCCTGCTGGCCCGGGTCGCCGCGGGGGAGGCGCAGATCGTCCAGGCCGGCGACTGCGCCGAGGACCCGGCCGAGAGCACCCAGGGGTACGTCGCGCGCAAGGCCGCCGTGCTGGACCTCCTGGCCGGCACCATGAAGATGATCACGCACAAGCCGGTGATCCGGGTGGGCCGCATCGCGGGCCAGTACGGCAAGCCCCGCTCCAAGCCCGTCGAACGGATCGGCGACATCGAACTGCCCGCGTTCCGCGGGCACATGGTCAACAGCCCGGAACCCGAGCCGGAGGGGCGGCGCCCCGACCCGGGGCGGCTGCTCGCCGGATACGAGGCGGCGTCCGCCGTCATGGGCCACCTGGGCTGGCACGACCCCGGCAGCCGGCGGATCATCGATCCGCCCGTGTGGACCAGCCACGAGGCCCTGCTGCTCGACTACGAGCTGCCCATGGTCCGCCCCGGCGAGGACGGCCGTCCGGTGCTGACCTCGACGCACCTGCCCTGGATCGGCGAGCGGACCCGCCAGCTCGACGGCGCCCACGTCGCCCTGCTCTCCCAGGTGGCCAATCCGGTGGCCTGCAAGGTCGGGCCCGGCATGGCCGTCTCCGACCTGCTCGCCCTGTGCGAGCGGCTCGACCCCCGGCGGGAGGAGGGGCGCCTGACCCTCATCGTCCGCATGGGCGCCGAGGCGGTCGCGGACCGGCTTCCCCCGCTGGTCGAGGCCGTGCACGACGCCGGGCACCCGGTCGTCTGGCTCTGCGACCCCATGCACGCCAACACCGTCGTGACCCCCGACGGGCTCAAGACGCGCTACGTGGAGACGGTCGAACGGGAGGTGCGGAACTTCCAGACCGCCGTCCGCTCCCGGGGCGGCGTCGCCGGCGGCCTCCACCTGGAGACCACCCCGGACGACGTCACCGAGTGCGTCGCCAACGCGTCCTTCGCCGACCGGGTGGGCGCCAAGTACACGACCTTCTGCGACCCGCGGCTCAACCCCTACCAGGCCGTCTCCGTGGTCTCCGCCTGGCGCGGCTGACCCGCCACGGCACGCCGACAGCGCACACATCACCGTTGGAGGACCGGCACATGAGCAACGAAGTGGCCCTCGTCACGGGGGCAGCGGGAGGCATCGGGGCCGCCGTCGTCCGGGCCCTGGGCGAGCAGGGCACGGTGGTCGCGGCCGTCGACCGGGACGAGGCCCGGCTCACCGAACTGGCGGAGAAGCTGACCGCGGACGGGCTCCGGGTGCGGGCGTTCGCCGCCGACGTCACCGACAGCGCCCAGGTGGACGCCGTGGTCGGCCGGATCGAGGAGCAGCTCGGCCCGGTGGAGTACCTGGTCAACGCCGCGGGCGTGCTGCGCCTGGGAGAGGCGCGCAGCCTCACCGACGAGGACTGGGCCACCACCTTCGCCGTCAACGTGAACGGCGTCTTCCACGTCTCCCGTGCCGTGGTCAACCGCATGATCCCCCGCTCGCGCGGCGCGATCGTCACCGTCACCTCGAACGCCGCGGCCACTCCGCGCGTCGAGATGGCCGCGTACGGCGCCTCGAAGGCGGCGGCGACCATGTTCACCAAGGCCCTCGCCCTGGAGGTCGCCCGGTACGGCATCCGGTGCAACCTCGTGGCGCCCGGTTCGACCGACACCCCCATGCTCCGGTCGATGTGGCACGACGAGTCCGGCCCGCGGGGGACCGTCGAGGGCCGCCCCGACGCCTACCGGGTCGGCATCCCGCTGCGGAAGATCGCCCGTCCCTCGGACATCGCGGACGCCGTGGTGTTCCTGCTGTCGGACCGGGCGGGGCACATCACCATGCACGGTCTCACGGTGGACGGCGGGGCCTCCCTCGGCGTGTAGCGCCTCCGTCCCCGACCCCATCCCCGACCGCGGCGCCACAGCGCGCAGAGGACGAACGGAGGAAGGACGCCATGGCAGGCATAGGGGCCATCCAGCCCTACCAGATGCCGGCAGCCGGAGACCTGCCGGCCAACACCGCCGGGTGGACCGTCGATCCCGCCCGGGCGGTGCTCCTCATCCACGACATGCAGCGCTACTTCGTGCGGTTCCTGCCCGAGGGGCTCCGCGACGAGCTGCTGCGCAACGCCGCCGCGCTGCGCGAGAACTGCGCCGCCCGCGGCATCCCCGTCGCCTACACGGCGCAGCCCGGCGGCATGACCGACGAACAGCGCGGCCTGCTCAAGGACTTCTGGGGACCGGGCATGCGGGTGGACCCCGCCGACCGGCAGATCGTGGAACCGCTCGCCCCCGCTCCCGGGGACTGGGTCTTCACCAAGTGGCGCTACAGCGCCTTCTTCCGCTCCGACCTGCTGGACCGGATGCGCGAACACGGCCGTGACCAGCTCGTGGTGTGCGGGATCTACGCGCACATCGGTGTGCTGGCGACCGCCATCGACTCCTTCACCCACGACATCGAGACCTTCCTGGTCGCCGACGCCGTGGCCGACTTCTCCGAGGAGGACCACCGGATGGCACTCGACTACGCCGCGCGCCGTTGCGCCGTGGTGCTCGGCGTCAAGGAGGTACTGGCATGACCGCCGGTCTGATGGGCCGCATCCTGGCGGCGGACCCGCCCCCCTTCGCCCTGCTCCACCGCCCCGAGACGATCGGCGTCGGCGTCCTGGACGTACTGGTCGGCGAGGTCTCCACACCGCGGACGCTGGCCGAGATCCCGCTGCCCGACGGCCCGGCCGTCCCCGGTGACCCGCGCCACGACGTCCTGGTGGTGGTCCCCTACCGGCAGATCGCCGAACGCGGCTTCGCCGCACCCGACGACGGCGCGCCGCTCGTCTCCATGACGGTCACCGGCCAGGAGAGGGTGTCCGTGGCCGAGGCGCTCACCCGGATACCCGACGACCCGATCGAGTTGTCCGGCGGCCGCTTCGACGTGGACGACGAGGCGTACGCCGCGACCGTCCGCCGGGTGATCGACGACGAGATCGGGACGGGCGAGGGCGCCAACTTCGTCATCAAGCGCTCCTTCGTCGCCGACATCACCGGCTACACGCCGCGCACCGCCCTCACCTTCTTCCGGCGCCTGCTGGAGCGGGAGTCCGGCGCGTACTGGACCTTCGTCGTCCACACCGGCGACCGGACCTTCGTCGGCGCGACCCCCGAGCGGCACATCAGCCTGCGCGAGGGCCGGGCCGTGATGAACCCCATCAGCGGCACCTACCGCTACCCGCCCACCGGCCCCACCCTGCCGGAGGTGATGGAGTTCCTCGCCGACCGCAAGGAGGCCGACGAGCTCTACATGGTCGTGGACGAGGAACTGAAGATGATGGCCCGCGTCTGCGAGTCGGGCGGCCGGGTCGTCGGCCCGTTCCTCAAGGAGATGGCCCGCCTCGCGCACACCGAGTACTTCATCGAGGGGCACAGCACCCGCGATCCGCGGGAGATCCTGTACGAGACGATGTTCGCGCCCACCGTCACCGGCAGTCCGCTGGAGAGCGCCTGCCGCGTCATCGAGCGGTACGAGCCCGAGGGCCGCGGCTACTACAGCGGTGTCGTCGCCCTCATCGGCCGCGACGAGCACGGCGGGCGCGCCCTGGACTCGTCCATCCTCATCCGCACCGCCGACATCGACGCCGGCGGCCGGCTGCGGATCGGCGTCGGCGCCACGCTGGTGCGCCACTCCGACCCCGACTCGGAGGCCGCCGAGACCCGCGCCAAGGCGTCCGGCCTGCTCGCGGCCCTGGAGACGCGCGGCACCGAACGGTTCTCCGCCCACCCCAGCGTCCGCGCCGCCCTGGAGCGGCGCAACACCGGCATCGCCGACTTCTGGCTGGCGGAGAACGGGTCGCGCGAGCAGCACGACCCGGCCCTGGCCGGACGGCGGGTGCTGGTCGTGGACGCCGAGGACACCTTCACCGCGATGATCGCCCACCAACTGCGGTCCACCGGACTGTCGGTGACGGTGCGCCGGTTCGACGAGCCCTACTCCTTCGACGGGTACGACCTGGTCGTCATGGGCCCGGGGCCGGGAGACCCGCGGGAGGAGCGGCACCCCAAGATCGCCCATCTGCGGGCGGCCGTACGGACCCTGCTCGACCGGCGGCGGCCCTTCCTGGCCGTCTGCCTGAGCCACCAGGTCCTCTGCCGGCGGCTCGGCTTCCCCCTGGTCCGGCGCGAGGTGCCGAACCAGGGCGTGCAGCGGGAGATCGACCTGTTCGGCGCCCGCGAACGCGTGGGCTTCTACAACACCTTCGCCGCCCGCTGCGACGAGGACAAGGCCGACTGCCCGGGAGTGGGCGTGGTGGAGGTCAGCCGCGACCCGGACACGGGCGAGGTGCACGCGCTGCGGGGGCCGCACTTCGCCTCGATGCAGTTCCACGCCGAGTCGGTGCTCACCCAGGACGGCGTGCGCATCGTCCGGACGCTGCTGGCCAATCTCCTGGAGACCTGACGAGTCCCGTTCACGGCTGTCCCGCCGAATTCCGGATATGTAGCATCGAGAACCATGAGGATGAGCGAAGGCGTGGAGTGGGCGCTGCACAGCATCCTGAACCTGGCCTGGGCCGGGCCGGAGCGCGCGGTGTCCGCCGCCCGGCTGGCCGCCTACTACGACCTTCCGCCGGCGTATCTCAACAAGCAGCTCCAGGCGCTGGCCCGGGCGGGCCTGGTCACCTCCAGCCCCGGTCCGCGGGGCGGTTTCCGCCTCGCCCGGAAGCTGGAGGACATCACCCTCATGGACGTGGTGACGGCCATCGAGGGGCCCGAGGAGGCGTTCCGCTGCACCCAGATCCGGCTGCGGGCGCCGCGGGGCCGCTCCCACGAGGACGACCCCGCCCACGAGTTGGCCGGGACCTGCCAGATCTCCCAGGCCATGCGGGAGGCCGAACTCGTGTGGCGGCGGGAGCTGGCCGGAAGGACCATCGCGGACATCAAGGAGCGCGTGGAACGCGTCTCCCCCGGTGTGCCGGTCCGCGCCCGCCGCTGGTTCGCGGCGGCGCGGACCTCCTAGGGCCGCCCGGGGCCGCGGGGTCCGGGGCGGCCCGGGGCCCCGCGGCCGGGCCGTCAGCCGAGGTCCAGCCGGGCGAGTTCCCGGCGGGAACCGACACCGAGCTTCGGATAGGCCTTGTACAGGTGGTGCTCGACGGTCCGGGGGCTGAGGAAGAGCTGCGCGGCGATCTCCCGGCTGCTGCTCCCCCGGGCGGCGAGCCGCACCACCTGCAGCTCCTGGGGAGTCAGCCGGTCGATCAGGTTCGCCGCGGTCGTCCGTGCCGCCGCGCCGGACTCACCGGTCGCGCGCAGCTCGGCGCGGGCCCGCTCCGCCCAGGGGGCGGCACGCAGCCGCTCGAAGGTCTCCAGGGCCGACCGCAGCGGCGCGCGGGCGTCACTGCGCCGGCGGGAGCGCCGCAGCCACTCGCCGTAGAGCAGTTCGGTGCGGGCGCGCTCGAACGGCCGTCCCCCCTGGGCGTGCAGCCGCAGCGCCTCCGTGTAGTGCTCCCGCTCCTCGCTGACCAGGGCCCGGCAGCGCAGGGCGACCGCCCGCGCCCAGGTCTGGCGGCCGGCCGCGGCCCAGGTCTCGAACCGGCGCAGCGGCTCCTCGGCGCGCTCGGGCCGTCCCAGCCGTACCGCCGCCTCGACCTGGTCGGCGGCCGAGGCGACGAGCAGCGAGGTGTAGCTTCCGGGGCCGGGGCGGGCGACCGCCTCCAGGCGCCGCAGCGCGGCCTCGTACTCCCCCGTGCCCAGGTCGAGCAGGCTCAGGGCGCTGTCGGCGGCCGCCCTGTCCCCCTCCGGCACCTCCCGCGCCAGGCGGCGGCACCGCTCCCCGTCGCCCTCGATGGCCGCGATGCGGGCCGGTACGTCGCCCAGCCAGGCGATGCGCTGGTGCAGGCCGGTGTCGCGGGCGATCTCCACCGCCTCGGCGACCGACGCCTCGGCGTCGCGGTGCAGACCGGCCAGGACCTGGGTCTGCGCCAGGATGTGCAGCACCTGCGGCAGCGCGCCGATCAGCCCCCGCTTGCGGCGCCGCTCCACCTCGGCGGCGGCCAGCGCCAGCGTCGCGGCGTCGTCGCCCAGGATCACGCCGCTGTGGAGGACGCGCATGCGCTCCGCCTCGTCCTCCGTCTCCCGGGCGGCCACCCGGTGGCCCTCGAGGAACTCGGCCACCAGCGGCAGGCCCCCGGCGTAGTCGCCGTCGACCAGGTGCGCCATGCCCCGCACCAGCAGGTCGGGGCGGCCGGCGGCCTCCAGCCGCCGGGCCGCCGTGCGCACCGGGTCCGGATCGCCGCAGAACCAGGCGTAGGTGGCGCCGGCGCGCAGCATGGCGGCGGCCTGCTCCTCCCCGGCCCCGGCCGCGCGCTCGATCAGCAGCCGGGCGGCCTGCCGCCGCTCGCCCAGCTCGAACACCACGGCCGCGCGGATGGGGGCGAGGGCGGCCGCCTCCCGCGGCTCGTCGGTGAGCTGCTCCGCCTGCTCGGCCAACTCCGCGGCCTGGCCCGCCTGTCCGGCCGCCAGGGCCAGGGCCGCCGCCTCGCCCAGCCACCGCGCCCGGGCCGCCCGGTCGGTGGCGAGGCGGGCGGCGTGCCGGTACAGGCCGGCCGCGGCGGCGTAGGCGCTGCGGTGGCGGGCCCGTTCGGCGGCCTCGGCGAGTTCGGCCGCGGTGTCCTGGTCCGGGACGGTCGTGGCCGCGGCGAGGTGCCGGGCGCGGCAGTCCGGGTCCATCGCCGCCTCGGCCAGCGCCTGGTGCACGGCGATCCGCCGGGCCAGCACGGCTCCCTGGTAGGCGGCGGAGGCGATCAGGGGGTGGCGGAAGGCCACGCTGCTCTCGGTGACGAGCACCAGCCGCTCCCGCTCGGCCGCCTCCAGGTCCTCCAGGTCCACGCCCATCAACTGCGCGGCCTTCAGGAGCAGGGGCAGGTCGCCCCGGCCCTCGGCCGCCGCGATCAGCATCATCAGCCGCGTCCGTTCGGGCAGCCGGCCGATCTGCGCGCGGAAGGACGTCAGCACCCGGTCGGCGACCGGCAGCGGCACGGCGCGGTCGGGGTACTCCCGCTGCGCGGCGGCGAACTCGATCAGCGCGAGCGGGTTCCCGGCCGACTCGGCGATCACGTGCTCGCGCAGCGTCGGGGCGAGTCCCTGGTCGGCGAGGAGGCGGGCCGCGTCCCCGGAGTCCAGCCGGGACGGCCTCAGCTCCGTGAGCCCGGGGGCCGTGAACCCCTCCTCCCGGGTGGCGAACACCATCGCCACCCTCTCCGCGGAGAGCCGCCGGGCGGCGAACAGCAGCGCCTCCGCCGTGGCCTGGTCGAGCCACTGGGCGTCGTCGACCAGGCACAGCAGCGGGCCCTCGTCGGCCAGGTCGGCCAGGAGGGTCAGGACCGCCAGGCCGGTGAGGAACCGGTCCTGGCCGGACAGCCGGCCCGCGCCGAGCACCGCCTTGAGCGTGGCGGCCTGCGGACCGGGCAGCGCGTCCAGGCGGTCCTGCACCGGCCACAGCATCTGGACCAGTCCGCCGAAGGCCAGGTCCGCCTCGGGCTCGATCCCCTTCACCCGCAGGACGCGCAGGCCCCGGCGGGACGCGGACTCGGCGAGCCAGTCCAGCAGCGCCGTCTTGCCGATCCCCGCCTCACCGCGCAGCACCAGAGCACCGCTGCGGCCGGAGTCCGCCGCGGCGAGCAGCCCCTCGAGCTCCGCCTGCTCGGTGGACCTGCCGTACAACACGAATCCGACCTCCGCTTGCTCTCGGTGATCCGGCGGACCGCCTCCGTAGGTGCCCCGCCAAATCTACGTAACGAACAACAGAAAACCTACTGATTCGATCGACCCCGCCCCGCACCTACCGTCGTGACCAGGACCTCGACCAAGTGGCCGACGCCACGGAGGAGAACGAGCATGAAGGAACTCTTCGAGCCGCTGCGACTCGGCAAGCTGACCCTTCCCAACCGGCTCGTCATGGCGCCGATGACGCGCAGCCGGGCCTCCAAGGGAGTGATCACCGATCTCGCGCCCGTCTACTACTCCCAGCGGGCCGGGGCCGGTCTGATCATCACCGAGGGCACCCAGCCCAGCGTGATCGGGCAGGGCTACATCGACACCCCCGGCCTGCACGCGCCGGAGCACGTCGCGGCCTGGCGCCGGGTCACCGACGCCGTCCACGACCGGGGCGGCCGGATCTTCGTGCAGCTCATGCACTCCGGCCGGGTCGGCCACCCCAGCCTCTACCCGGACGGCGCGCTGCCGGTGGCGCCCTCGCCGATCGCCTCGGGCGAGCAGATGTACACCCCCGAGGGGATGCTGGACCACCCCACGCCCCGCGAGATGACGCTCGACGACATCGCGACCACGGTCGAGGACTTCGTCTCCTCCGCCAACCTCGCGGTCGAGGCCGGCTTCGACGGCGTGGAGCTGCACGGCGCCAACGGCTACCTCATCCACCAGTTCCTCGCGGACGGCAGCAACGTGCGCAACGACGGCTACGGGGGCTCGGTGGAGAACCGGATCCGCTTCGCCGTCGAGGTCGCCCAGGCGGTCAGCGACGCGATCGGCCCCGAGCGGGTCGGCATCCGCATCTCGCCGGGCAACACCGCCAACGGGATCTCCGAGAGCGACCCCGCCGGGCTGTACCGGGCCCTGATCCGGGCGCTGGCGCCGTACAACCTGGCCTACGTGCACGTGATGGAGTTCGGCCACCGCGAGGTCACCGAGGCGATCCGCGAGGAGTGGCCGGGCACCCTGATCCTCAACCCGCACGCGACCGGCGAGGAGGAGCGGGTGACCCCCGAGGTCGCGGCCGAGGTGCTGCGCGCGGGCCTGGCGGACGCGGTCAGCCTCGCCTCGCTCTGGCTCGCCAACCCGGACCTGCCCGCCCGCATCAAGGCCGGCGGCCCCTACAACGAGCCCGACCCGTCGACCTTCTACGGCGGCGACCACCGCGGTTACACCGACTACCCCACGCTCGACGGCTGATCCGGGCAGGCCGGCGCACGGCGGCGGCACCGGTCCCGTGCGAAGCCGGGCGCAACCACAACGAACCCATGGAGGAGGAACGATGAGCGAATCACTCGCCGACCCCGGCATCGCGCGCCCCGCCGGACCCAGCCGGCCCGCCCCCCGTACCGCGCGGACAGGGGCCTTCTGGCTCGCCCTGATGGCCGGGCCCCTGTCCTTCGGCATCGCGGGACCGGCGCTGATCCTGGACGACGTGGCCGCGGACCTCGGCGTCTCGACCGGGGCCGCGACCTGGATCGTGACCGCGTTCGGCTGGGGCATCGCGGTCGGCACGCCCCTGCTGGCCGGACTCCTCGGCCGCCGGGGGGTACGGGCCGCGCTGACGGTCTGCGGCCTGCTCGTGGCGGCCGGAGCCCTGCTGGTCGTGGCGGTGCCCGTGCTTCCCGCGCTGATCCTCGGAAGCGCGCTGCAGGCGCTGGGCACCGCCGGGCTGACGGCGACCGCCATGAGCCTGGCGGAGACCCCGCGCCGGATGGGGTGCGTCACCGCCTCGCTCGCGGTGGTCGGTTCGACGGCCCCGCTGGTCGGATCGCTGGTGAACGACGTGCTCTCCTGGCGTGCCGCGCTCGCGCTCCCGGTGCTGAGCGTGCTGGCCCTGCCCGCGGTCCTGCGCGGCGCGCCGCCGGCCGAGGCGGAGCGGGACCGGTTCGACGCGGTGGGTGCCGTCCTGATGACGGGTCTGGTCACCGCGCTGGTCTTCGTCCCGCACCGGCCGCTGGTCGCGGGTGTCTGCGCGGTGGCCGCCGCCGTGCTGCTCGGCCTGCACCTGCGCGCGCGGCCGGCCGGTTTCGTCCCGGCCGTCCTGGTCCGCACCCCGGCGTTCCTGTTCTCCGCGGGGCTGGCGCTCGCCCTCGCCGTCGTCAACTTCGGTCTGATGTACGCGATACCGGAACGGCTGTCGCGGTACACGGAGTGGACGAGCAGTCAGATCGGGGTGGCCATGGTGTGGCCGCTGCTGCTCGGCGGCACGCTCTCCTGGTTCGTCGTGGCGGCCTCCGCCCGGGTGGGTCGCGTCCCGGTCGCCGCCGTCCTGGCCGTCATGAGCGCCGCGGGTGCCGTGACGGCGTGGCTCGGCACCGCGTCCCTGGCGCTGCTGGTCGCCCAGGGCCTGGCCTCGATCGCCGCGGCCTCGGGGCAGGGGGTGCTGGCGGTCCACGCCACCTCCGCGGTGCCGGACGACCACCGGCCGGCGGCGATCGGGCTGTTCAATCTCTGTTATCTGCTGGGGGCGGCGTTCGGCCCGGCTATCGTGGCACTTCTCACACTGTGACAGCAGCCGTCTGTCCGCGGGGCGGAGCCGGTCTCGGCCGGGTGCGCCCCGCGCCCTGATTCCGAGAGGAGTCGCATGCACCCATGACACCCGAGCCAGCGGCACCGCGCGGGGATCTCCGGCTGGGCGGACTGATGGCGGAGGGGGTCTCCCCCTGGCTGGAGGGCGTCAGCCGCGACCGGATCTCCTCCGGGTATCTGGCGCGCCTGGTCGCGGAGACCGGTATCCGCGGTGCCACCACCGACCCTGTGACACTTCTGCGGGCCCTGACCGGCACCACGGCCTACCGCGGGCAGCTCGCCCGGCTCGCCGGGCGGTGCGCGACCGCCGAGGCGGCGCTGCGGGAGCTCCTGGTCCGGGACGCCCAAGCGGCCTGCGACGAGCTGAGGGGCGTCTTCGAGGAGACCGGGGGCGGGGACGGTCTGGTGTCGGTGGACCTGGACCCCCGCCACGTCCACGACGCGGCGGCCACGGTGGAGGACGCCGAGGCCGTGGCCGAGGCGGTGGGCCGGCCCAATGTCCTCGTCAAGATCCCGGCCACGGCCGAGGGGCTCGACGCCATCAGCGCCTGCATCGGCCGCGGCATCGGGGTGCACGTCACGGAGATCTTCTCCCCGCACCGCTACGGGGCGGTCGTCGCGGCGTACTTCGACGGGCTGGAGCGCGCCCTGGCGTCCGGCCGGGAGCTGTCCGCGATCGTGTCGGTGGCCTCCTTATCCGTGGGGCGGCTGGACGCCGAGGTGGACGCGCGGCTGGACGCGCTGGGCACCCCGGAGGCACGGGCGCTGCGCGGCGAGGCGGGACTGGCCACCGCCCGGCTGGCGTACGAGGTCTACGAGGAACGGCTCGGCCTGGGCCGCTGGCGTCCGTTACGGGCCGCGGGTGCCCGCCCGCAGCGTCTGGCGTGGACGGACACCTCCGTCACGGGACCTCCCCCGGCCCGTACCCGGTACGTCGACCGGCTGGTCGCCTGGAGCACGGTCACCTTGCTGTCCCCGCCGGTGATCGAGGCGGCGGTCCTGCACAGCCGTCTCCAGGGTGACACGCTCACCGGGGAGGCGAAGGCGGCCCGGACCGTCTGGGACCGGCTGGAGCGGGCCGGCGTACCGCACGACACGGTCACCGCGAAGCTGGAGGCCGACGGCCTGCGGCGGCTGGTGACCCTCCGGCGCAGGCTGCTCTCGGCGGTGGCCGGGGGTCCCGGCGGAGCGTAGGGCGCCGTCCCGGTGCGGCCGGGCCGCACCGGGACGGACTCCCGGGACGGCCCGGCCGCCGCCGTGTTCCGGCGCCGGGGGCGGAGAAGCGGGGCCGGAGCCGGCGGCGCACCAGACACGGGGAATCCGTACAAGGGTGGAAAGCCGGACGCCGCGGAAAATTCCCTGCAGCGGGCAAATAAACGGAGACGGAAACTCAGGAGTAACAGTCTTCACGACAGGGTGAGCACCGAACGTAATCGTCCGGTCACATTCTTCTCTGTCGTGAAGGTGCCCGCGGCGCCGCCTCCGTGCCGATTTTCCCTTCCGGGGCCGTCCGTGGTTTTCCCCGGGACGACACCGGGGAAGGTGGCTCTCCAACACATCGGACGGTCTCCGGTGGTGATCTCATCACCACCTCGTCGAACTCCGGACCGGTGCTTTGCGTTCCGTAATCACGGCAGTTGACGACTGCGACGTGCGGTGCGTAGCTTCCGGGCCATGGCCGGACAGCCAAAGACGCGAATACGGGGGAAGGGCTATCGTGGCTCAGAAGCAGCCCGCAACAGGTCCCAATGCCTTTGCCGTACTGGAGTTGTTGGCCAGCGAGGCACCGGCTGATCACTTCGATTCCTTGGTGTCGGAAGCCCGGGGGGCCGGTGTTTCCGATGTGGAGCTGGCACAACTGGAGAGCGCCCGGCGACTCGCCCTGCGCATCCAGTCCCAACTCGACAGACGGCAGCAGCGCGAGGCGGACCTCTCCAGCCTGGTCGACACCGCGCGCGACCTCGCCGCCCCATACGACCTGGACACCGTCCTGCAGGTCATCACCCGGCGTGCGCGGTTACTGCTCGGAGCCGACATGGCGTACGTCAGCCTGCCCGACGACGAACAGGAGACCTTCCGCGTGCGGGCCTCCGACGGCCACACCTCCAGGCTCGTCCTCGGTCTGCGGCTGCCGGAGGGGCTCGGGCTCGGCTGCGACGTCCTGGCCAGTTCGGCGCCCTTCTGGACCCCCGACTACCTCGCCGACGAGCGGTTCCGGCACGGCGAGACCCTCGACGACGTGGTCAGGACCGAGGGTCTGCGCGCCATCATGGCGGTGCCGCTGAGCCACGGCCGCGAGCCGTTCGGCGCCCTGTACGTGGCCGACCGGGACGTGCGGCACTTCACGGCGGACGAGATATCCCTGATGAACTCCTTCGGCGACCTGGCGGGCGTGGCCATCGAGAGGGCCCTGCTGCTGGACCGGACCGCCGCCGAGGTGGCCGCGCTCGAGCGGTACACCTCGCGGGCCGAGGCCGGGCTGCGCGAACTGCGCGAACTCAGCGACTTCCACAACCAGTTGCTCGACATGGTGCTGCGCGGCGGCAACCTCCAGGTCCTGGCCGAGGAGGCGTCCCGGAGCCTGGCGGGTCCCCTGCAGATCCACGCGACGGACGGCACGCTCCTCACCAGCACCGGGGAGATACCGGAGCCCGACGAGGCCGCCCTGACCGCGGCGACGCTGGAGGCCTATGCGTCCCGGGAGCCCATGGAATTCGGCGACAACCTCCTGGTGACCCCCATCGTCGCGGGGGACGAGTGCCTGGGCAGGCTGCTGTTCCGGCCCGTCACGCCCGTCACCGAGCACACCAGACGGCTGCTCAGCCTGGTCGCCCAGACGATGGCGGTCCTGCTGATGCTGCAGAACAGCAGGACCGCCATCCTGGAGGGCCAGGGCCGCGACGAACTGCTCGGCGAGCTGCTGGTCCGGCCCAACCGGCCCGCGCAGCAGTTCGAGAAGCGGGCCCGGCGGCTCGGCATCGACCTCCACAAGCCCCACGTCGCGGTCATCGTCCGCCCCGAGAGCGACACCCAGGGCAAGGAGACGGTGTGGGCGGCCGCGTACGCCCACCGCAAGGACGGGCTCAAGAACACGCACGACCACCACACCGTGCTCCTGCTCCCGGCCACGGACGCGAGCGCGGCCGCCCGCGAGGTGTTCGACGAGCTGTCCCCCCTGCTGGGGAAGGAGGTGACGGTGGGGGCGGCGGGCCCGGTGTCCGATCCGGGATCGGTCCACCACGCCTACCTCGAAGCGCGGCGCTGCCTCGACGCCATGACCGCGCTCGGTGTCACCGGACGCTCGGCCTCCGCCCACGAACTGGGCTTCCTGGGGCTCCTCCTGTCGAAGAACCACGATGTGGACGGCTTCATCGAGTCCGCCATCGGACCGGTCCTCGACTACGACCGGCAGCGCGTCACCGAGCTCACCCGCACCCTGGAGGTGTACTTCGGTGCCGGCTGCAGCCCGACGCACGCGGCCAAGAAGCTCCACGTGCACCCCAACACCGTCGCCCGCCGCCTCGAACGCATCACCGAACTCCTCGGTGCCGAGTGGCAGCAGGCCGACCGGGCCCTGGAGATCCAGGTGGCCCTGCGGCTGTGCCGCATGCGGCGCACGCTGCGCCAGGGCGACCTGCCGCCCGCGGCTCGGCAACACCACGACACCGGGGAGGGATAGGTTCAGAAGGTTTCCCGCCGCTCGGTGACACGGGTCAGCGCGGCCACGGCGTGAGCGGCCGACGCGAGGGTGATGTGCCGGTGCCAGCCGCAGAAGGACCGCCCGGTGTAGTCCCGGATGCCCACGCGTTCGGCGATCTCGGAGAAGTCCCGGTCGACCCGGCGGGTGATCTTGGTCAGGCGCAGCAGTTCCGCGGGAGAGGCGGACACCAGATCGGTGAGCCACAGCTCGGACGGCCAGGGCCGGCCCGCCTCTCCCGTCGCCAGCAACAGCTCGCCCCGCGCCCCCGGAGGGCCCAGGTGTCCCGGGCGTGCGGGAAGCCCGACCCGTACCGCCGCGGCGAGGCCGTTGCGCGCGCCTCCCTGCAGGCCGTGGTCGCGCCAGATCACCGGGCGCCGCATGTCCCTCGCCTCCCACATGATCTGGTGCCCCGGCAACTGCTGGCCGTGTATGCGCAGGGCGGGGTCGGCCACCCGCAGCCGGACGGTGCCTCCCACCCGGACCAGGAACGGCAGCCGGGCGGCGCGGAGCCGCTGGACGACGGCCAGCGCGTCCGCGTCCCGGACGTCCACCACGACGGGCCGGACGGGCAGCCCCCAGTGCCGCGCCATCTCCAGACAGGCGTGGGTCGTGCAGTCGGTCAGCGTCTCCGGGCGCACGTCCTCGGGTATGGACGCCCTGCTGCGCCGCTCCTCGTCGTCCAGCCACGCCTGGGAGAGGTGCAGCCGCCAGTTGACGGGGACGCTCGTGCGCTCCGAGGCGGCCCACACGCCGACCGCCTGCTGTCCGTTCAGGATCTGGCCCAGCGAGGGGACGTAGCGCCGTTCCACCCCGACCGAGTTCTCCCCGGCCTTCGGGATCATCATGGGCCGTACCACCCACGCCGCCGGCGGTACGGAGCCCATCAGGTACCGGGCCAGCGCCCGGCGGACCGGCACCCAGTCCCAGGGGGAACCGGAGACGAAGTGGTGCAGGCTCTGCTCCGCCGCCTGGCCGCCGATCATCGCTGCTATATTGCGGACGGACTTGCGGCCCTCGGCGCCCAGCAGGCCCTGGATGTACTCCATCCCTCTGCGCCGCTGGTCGCTCCGCGGCAGTGACACGAAGAGCGCGGAGCCGAGCTCGGCCAGTACGACTTCGTCGGTGGCGGTTAAACGGCAGACCTGCTCGTTCCGTGCCACTTCGCGCGTCGCGTGCAGGGCAGTGCCACTCATCGCTCCCTCTCCTGGAACACTCGGTCGATCCTCAAGCACCGCGACAAGGGTGGATGAGGAGCGCGCGGGCCGCCTAGGTGTACTGGGCACACGCTTGGCGGGCAGTTCGGTGGCGGATTCACCGTTCCGGCTCCTCGCCCCGCCCCACCTGCCGCACGGAGTTTCGGCGAGCATGTGCCGCAGCCACCGCAGAAAGCCCTTGTCACGCGCGGTGCACGGCCGCCTCTTCACCTGCCGGCCGCGCCACGGCCCTCTGACCAGGCCTTTCGGGAACGTCGTGTGGTGTTGTGTCGTGACCGGTTCGTTATTGTGCTCTCCGCACCGTCCGCGGAGCCCCGCGTGGGCGGGGCTCCGCGGATCCGGCCTGTTCAGCGCCTCGGGGTGCTTTCCGCTCCCGCGGGCCGCAGGGCGTCCAGGACCGCTTGGGCGACCTCTTCGGGGTCGCGGCCCTCCGTGCCGACAACCGCGCGGGCCACCTGGGTGTACAGCGGCCGGCGCTGTTCCATCAGGGTGCGCCACCGCTGCCGGGGGTCGACGGCCAGCAGCGGGCGGCCGGTGCCCGGACCGACCCGCCTGATCGCCTCCTCCTCGCCGACGTCGAGGAAGACCACCGGCAGCCCGGTGAGCAGGTCACGGGTGCCGGGGTCGAGGACGGCGCCGCCGCCCAGCGCGAGCACCCCGTCGTGCTCCGCCACGGCCCGGGCCACCGCCTCCTTCTCCAGCGCCCGGAAGAACTCCTCGCCCTCCTCGGCGAAGATGTCCGCGATCGGCCGCCCCTGGGCGGCGACGATGTCGGCGTCGGTGTCGCGGTAACCCACCCCCAGCCGTCGGGCCAGCAGCGCACCGACGGTGGATTTCCCCACACCCATCGGCCCGACCAGCACGATCCTCGGTCCGCCGCTCACCGGATTTCCAGGTGCTCGAGGTAGCCGGTCACGTTGCGGCGGGTCTCGGCCACACTGTCCCCCCCGAACTTCTCCGCCACCGCATCGGCCAGCACCAGCGCCACCATCGCCTCGGCCACGATCCCGGCCGCCGGCAC
>NZ_DASQNP010000053.1:0-3818 GCF_035644915.1 Streptomyces sp. | reverse complement strand
CCGTACCGTTTCACGTCCGACAGCACTCCGTTTCTTCTCTGCGCCGAGTGCCACTCCCTGTGGTGGCCGGGCGAAGTGATCGATGCGGCTCAGGCCCACTCCCTCGACGATGTCGTCGCGGTACGCCTTGGGGTCGGCAGGAACCCGTGGAGCGGCCGTGTGTGGGCCGATGTCATCGAACCGGTGCCTGACGTTCAGCGCTGACGTCAACGACGGTGAACAGGAGCAGGTCTCATCGACCGCTGACAGAGGACACAGAGAAGCTGAACACCGAGTGCGTGGCTACTTGTCGAACGTGTGAAAACGCCGGTCCGCCGGGCGCCCCGCTCTCGGGGCGCCCGGCGGACCGGGGGGTGTGACCCGGGAGGGTCAGTGCGTGAGGCGGTGGGCCTCCGTCAGGTGGCGGACGGCCGTGGCGTACGCGCCGGAGGCCAGGGCGTGGTCGGCGTCCGCGGTGCGGGCCACGGCCCGCTCCGGGGCGCGGTCGCCGGCCTTCAGCAGGGCGTTCTGGGCGATGTCACGAGCGACCGAGACCAGTTCGTCCGCCTGGAGGTAGGTGTCCGTGCGGGACTTCCCCAGGAGGGCGGCGGCCTTGGACAGGGACTTCAGCACCGCGTCCGCGTTCCGCACCGAGCCGTCGGCGCCGAAGTTCGAGCGCTTCAGGGCCTGGCCCAGGTGGACGGCCGCCGCGCGGGCCGCGCCGTCGCGGCGGTCCAGCAGTGCGTCGCGGGTGTCCGCCAGGCGGTCGCGGGCGGTGTCGGTGCGCAGGCCCCAGCCGTACGGGTAGAGCGGGGCGTACGACGCGTCGCCGACGTTGACCGGCACCTGGCCGGCCGACTTCGGCCAGCTCACCGGCAGCCGTCCGGTGAAGGGGCGCTCGCCGAACAGGGTGTCCGCCACGCCCGTGCCCTCGCTGCCGGGCAGCCAGGAGGCGACGAGCGCGTCGATCCCGGCCAGGTGGTCGGTGACGATCTGCGGGCGGCCGGAGACCACCAGCACCGCGCACTCCATGGCGCCGCAGACGGTGTCGATCGCCTTCTTGTCCGCGTCGGACAGCTCCAGGTCGTGGCCGTTGCCGACGTCGCCGACGCCCTCGGCGTACGGGGTCTCGCCGACCACGACGACGCCGACCTCGTGCCCGTCGGTGGGTGCGGAGGCGTCCTCGCTGAAGGTGACCTCCGCGCCGGGCGCGACCTCGCGGATGCCCTCCAGGATCGTGGTGCCCTCGGTGATGTCGCCGGAGGTGCCCTGCCAGGTGATGGTCCAGCCGCCCGCCTGGTTGCCCAGGTCGTCGGCGTTGGACCCGGCGACGTAGAGCTTCTCGTCGCCCTTCAGCGGCAGCAGGCCGCCCTCGTTCTTCAGCAGCACCTGGGAGTCGGCGGCGGCCTCGCGGGCGAGCTCGCGGTGCCCGGCGGAGCCGACGTCACCGAGGTGGGTGCGGTCCGCGTACGGCTTCTCGAACAGCCCGAGCTGGAACTTCTTGGTGAGGATGCGGGTGACCGCGTCGTCGATCCGGGACACCGGGACCGCACCGGAGTCGACCTGCTCGCGCAGGGTGGAGGTGAAGGCCTTGTAGTCGTACGGGACCATGATCATGTCCAGCCCGGCGTTGACCGAGGTCCGCACGTCGGAGGCGTAGTCGCCGGGGATCTGGTCGATCGCCTGCCAGTCGCTGATCACGAAGCCGTCGAAGCCGAGCTTCTTCTTGAGCACTCCGGTGATCAGGTCGGCGTGGGCGTGCATCTTGACCGGGCCCTCGTCGTCCCCGATGAAGTCCACGCTGGAGAACGAGGGCATCACGGTGCCGACGCCCTCCTCCACCGCCTCCACGAACGGGGCGATGTGGACGGCCGTCAGCTCCTCGCGGGTCGTCCTGGTGACGCCCTGGTCGATGGTGTACGTGCCGGTGGTGGACGAGCCGTACTCGGTGCCGCCGTCGCCGACGTAGTGCTTGGCGGTGGCCAGCACCCGGTCATTGTCCTTCAGGTCGCGGCCGTCCCGGTGGCCCTGGTAGCCCTCGATGGCCGTGGCCAGCCGGGTGACCAGCGCCGGGTCCTCGCCGAATGCCTCGTACGCGCGGCCCCAGCGCTCGTCGCGGCTGACGCACAGGCAGGGGCTGAAGTCCCAGGGGATGCCGGTGGCGCGGACCTCCTTGGCGGTGATGTGCGCCGCGTCCTCCACCAGTTGCGGGTCGCGGGAGGCGCCGAGGCCGGTGTTGTGCGGGAAGATCGTCGCACCGACCACGTTGTTGTGGCCGTGCACGGCGTCCACGCCGTAGATCAGCGGGATCTGCAGCCGGGTCTGCTGGGCGCGCAGTTGGAAGCCGTCGATCATGTCGGCCCAGGCTGCGGGGGTGTTGGGCGTCGGGTTGGAGCCGCCGCCGGAGAGCAGCGAGCCGAGCTCGTAGGCGGCGATGTCGTCCTGGGTCTCCAGCGCGCCGCGCTCGGCCTGGGTCATCTGGCCGATCTTCTCGTCCAGGGTCATCCGGGACAGCAGGTCCGCGACCCGCTTGCGCACCGGGAGCCTGGAGTCCAGGTACGGCAGGCCGTGCGCGTCGATCACGACGGTCGGCGGGTCCTCGGTGACGCGCGCGCCGTCGGCGGAGAGCGTGACGGGGATGGTCTTGGCGGTGGCGGCCTTCGCGCTGCGCTTGGTGGTGACGGTGAAGGTCTTCGTCGTCCCCGACGGGGTGCCCGCGGGGAAGGTGAAGGTGCCGCTGACCGGGGCGTAGTCCTCACCGGGCCGCGCGGTGCCCTCGCCGGTGCCGTAGCGCACGGTGACCGGCTCGGCCAGCGGCCGGTCGCCGGTGGTGCCCACCGACACCTTCACGGTCGCGGTGCCGCCGTGGTCCACGGTGTAGACGGGCCGGTCGGTGGTGACCCGGGCCCGTGCGCCGCCCACGCCGTACAGCTCGACCTGGTCGAACTCCAGGGTGCCGGACGCGGTGGGCAGGTTGACGGCGTAGCCCCACATCTCGGTCAGTTCGAGCACCCCGTCGGCCGGGGCGCCGGCCGGCTGGTAGTCGGGGCGGCGGACGAAGTCCTCGAAGGAGGTCCTCACCTGCTTCCAGCCGTCGGTGTCGTCGGTGAAGTACCCGGCCCACAGCTCGGCGTGCCCGGCGTCGGTGCCGCCGTCCTTGACCTCGAACTGGACGCGCTTCCCGCTGCCGGTCCCCTTGACCCAGAAGGACAGGCCCTCGTGGCCGCTCCAGTCCTCCGGAGCGGACAGGGCGTGGTCGAAGCCGCCCCAGGCGGAGACGTCGTACTCCACCCGCATCGCGCGGTTGCCGACGTTGGCGCCCGGCCGGGCCTCGGCGGCGACCTGGCTGAGCTTCGGGGTGTCCGCGGCGTTGCTGCCGTAGGCGCCGATGGGCCCGGGGAAGGCGGCGTCGAAGTCGTCCAGGGTGCGGGTCTGCTCGGCGGCCGTCGCGGCGGGCGCCAGCCCGGAGGCGAGGAGGGCGAGCAGGGCGCCGAAGGTGCCGAGCGCTGTTCGTGCCCGTCTGCGGCGGTCCGGTCTTCCGTGCAACAGCTGTCCCATGGCGGCTCCCGTCGGGCACGGTGGTTGTCTTCATCGATTGAACGCACGAAGGCACAGGCACACCTTGGTGCACACGGCGCCGATCCTGTATGCCCCCTGATGGGGCGTCAAGGGCCTTGATTCATAAAACTTTTGGACACGAGGGTGCTATCGGGACGTCTCGCACCCGGAAAATGAGAGCGCTCTCAGCGATGCCGGGAGGACCGGTCCCCCGGAGCGGTGGGCGGTCACGCCTCCGGCGGCCCGCCCGGGGGATCGGTGAAGTGGCTGTCGTGGCGCAG
>NZ_DASQNP010000052.1:0-55009 GCF_035644915.1 Streptomyces sp. | reverse complement strand
GCGGCCGGGTCGCCGCGGAGGTCCCGCCGTCCGGCAGGACGGTCGGTGTGGAGGCGAAGCCGGGGGCGAGGAAGGCCCGGCCGGTCCGCTCCTCGTGCGCGTCCCCGCGCACGCAGCGGGCGCGGTCCGGGCCGCTCGGTCCCCCGGCCTGCTCCGCCGTCCCGCGCACCAGGGCCGCCGTTTCCCCCCGCAGGGATGACCGTTCGGCGCAGATGTCGACCGGTCGGCGCACGGCGGCCCACCGCTCGGCGCACGCATCCGGCGTTCGTCGCACGTCCCGGCCCGCGTCTTCACCCCGGGTGTGACGCACCTTACGTTCCCCGCATTCCTTTTCCGCTCCCGTACGTCGTGTCGCACCGCGTCGTGTCGATGAAGGAGGCGGCAGTGTCCGCAGACCGTCCACAACCAACCCTGGACCCCGCCGGGGACGCGGAGGACCGCATGGTCGCCATGCACAGCGATCCGCGCTTCCTGGATCTCAAGCGCAGGCTGACGAGCTTCGTCTTCCCGATGAGCCTCGCCTTCCTCGTCTGGTACCTGCTGTACGTGGTGATGTCGGTCTACGCCCGCGGGGTGATGTCCACGGTCCTGTTCGGTGACGTCAACGTGGCCCTGGTCTTCGGGGTGCTGCAGTTCGTCACCACCTTCGGCATCGCGATCCTGTACTCCCGTTACGCCGGCCGGAGGCTCGACCCGCTCGCCGACGACCTGCGGGCCGAGCTGACCCGCGCGGGCTCCCGCACCACCACGAGGGGAGGCCGGGCATGACCGGCGCGACCACCGACACGTTCCTCGCCGCGGAGGTCAGCTCCAGCAGCCGCATCATCACCATGCTGCTGTTCCTGGTGATGATCGCCGCGACGCTCGGCATCACCGTCTGGGCCAGCCGCCAGACCAAGACCGCGGCCGACTTCCACTCCGGCGGCCGGTCCTTCTCCGGCATCCAGAACGGCTTCGCCATCGGCGGCGACTACATGTCCGCCGCGTCGTTCCTGGGCATCGCGGGCATGATCGCGCTGTTCGGCTACGACGGGTTCCTGTACTCCATCGGCTTCCTGGTCGCCTGGCTGGTGGCGCTGCTGCTGGTGGCGGAACTGCTGCGCAACTCCGGCCGGTTCACCATGGCCGACGTGCTCTCCTACCGGATGCAGCAGCGCCCGGTGCGGACCGCGGCGGCCGTCTCCACCATCGTGGTGTCGGTCTTCTACCTGCTGGCCCAGATGGTCGGCGCCGGCGCCCTGATCGCGCTGCTGCTGGGCATCCAGCCGGGCGAGACGTTCCTGGGCATGGACGCCGACACCGCGAAGATCATGGGCATCGTCGTCGTCGGCGTCCTGATGACCGTGTACGTCAGCTTCGGCGGCATGAAGGGCACCACCTGGGTCCAGATCGTCAAGGCCGTCATGCTGATGGGCGGTGCCGCGCTGCTCACCGTCATGGTGCTGGCCGAGTACGGGTTCAGCTTCGGCGCGCTGATGTCGGACGCCTCCCAGGCCAGCGGCGCCGGCCAGGCGTTCCTGGAGCCCGGGCTGCGGTACGGCGTCGAGGTGCCCGGCGACGCCCTGCAGACGCTGTGGAACAAGCTCGACCTGATCAGCCTCGGCCTGGCGCTGGTGCTGGGCACCGCGGGCCTGCCGCACATCCTGATCCGCTTCTACACCGTCCCGGACTCCAAGGCCGCCCGCAAGTCCGTCAACTGGGGCATCGGCCTGATCGGCTCCTTCTACCTGCTGACCCTGGTCCTCGGCTTCGGCGCGGCGGCCCTGGTGGGCAAGGAGGCCATCACCGCCCAGGACGCGGCGGGCAACACCGCGGCGCCGCAGCTCGCCCAGGAGCTGGGCAACCGCTTCGGCGGGGACACCATGGGCGCCGTCCTGCTGGCGGTGATCGCCGCGGTGGCCTTCGCGACCATCCTCTCCACCGTCGCCGGCCTGACCATCGCCTCCTCCTCGTCCCTGGCGCACGACTTCTACAACAGCGTGCTGCGCAAGGGGAGGGCGCCGGAGCACGAGGAGATCAGGGTCGCCCGCTTCTCGGCCTTCGGCATCGGCGCCGTGGCGATCGTCCTGGCGATCTTCGCGCAGGGCCTGAACGTGGCCTTCCTGGTGGCCCTGGCGTTCGCCATCGCCGCCTCGGCCAACCTGCCGACCCTGCTGCTCAGCCTGTTCTGGAAGCGCTTCAACACCCAGGGCGCGGTCGCGGGCATCTACGGCGGCCTGATCAGCGCGGTCGGTCTGGTGATCTTCTCGCCGGTGTTCTCGGGGACCGAGAAGGCGCTCATCCCGGGCATCGACATCGCCTGGTTCCCGCTGTCGAACCCGGGCATCGTCTCCATCCCGCTCGGTCTGCTGTGCGCGGTCGTCGGCACCCTGATGTCGGGCGAGAACAACCCGCGGCGCTTCGCCGAGCTCCAGGTGCGGGCCCTGACCGGCGCCGGCGCGGAGGGCGCCGCACGGCACTGACCGCACGGCCGCACCGGACACCCGGTGGCGGGTTCTTCTCACCGGCGCGACCCCCCACGCCTGGCGCCGGACCCGTCACCGGGCCCCAGGGAGCCCCCCGGCACACGCCGGGGGGCTCCTCGCGGCCTTCCGGTGCGTTACGGTCACCCCGTGGCCAGGAGATCGTGGATCGGCACCCGGCGCGGCCGGGCGGGGCGCGGGGGTGCGGCCGGAACCGGGCTGCGCGCCACCGTGGGCGTCCTGCGCGAGGTGCGGCTGATCGGCGCCGACCTCCAGGGCGGGCTGCACGACGGCCGGGCCCTCGCGGCCGCCCGCCGCATCCGGCGGCTGCTGGGCGTCGACGCCGTCGTCCTCGCCGACCTCGACGGGCCCGTCGCCCGGCACGGCGCGCTGCCGGCGGACACCGACCTGGACGCGGTGCTGGCCCAGGTCTACGAACACGGCACCACCTTCCGCAAGCCCCCGCTGTGCGCCGCCCCGCTGCTGGTGGCGGACGAGCTGGCGGGCTGCCTGGTGGTCCGCGGGCCCGACGGCGCGGTGCCGGCCGAGCGCGAGCTGGCCGAGGTCGCCGAGCTGGTGTCGCAGGCCCTGGACCACACCGAGCTGCGCAACGCCCGCGCCCGGATCGCGGCGGCGGACCTGCGGACCCTGCGGGCCCAGATATCCCCGCACTTCGTGCACAACGCGCTGGCCGCCATCGCCGCGCACATCCGCACCGATCCCGGCCGCGCCCGCCAGTTGCTCACCGACTTCGCGGACTACCTGCGCTACAGCTTCTCCACGGCGGGCGACTACGTCACCGTCGCCGCGGAGCTCCAGGCCACCCAGACCTACCTGGAGCTCCAGCGGGCCCGGTTCGACGACCGGATGGAGATCACCGTCCGGATGGCCCCGGAGATTCTTCCCGTCGCCATCCCCTTCCTGGTCGTCCAGCCCATAGTGGAAAATGCCGTGCGGCACGGTCTGGAGAAGAAGGCCGGAACCGGACACATCAGCGTCTCGGGGTTCGGCGAGGGCCCCCTGTGCGTCATCGAGATCGAGGACGACGGGGTGGGCATGGAGCCGGAACTCGCCCGGGCGATCCTCGCCGGAGTCGGCCCGCCCGCCAAGGGCGTCGGTCTGGCCAACGTCGACCGGCGGCTGCGCACCGTGTACGGGCCGGAGTACGGGCTCGTCATCGAGACCGCCCCCGGCAACGGCACCAAGGTGACGATCCGGGTGCCGCGATTCATGCGAGGAGTGGTGACGGAATGAGCGGTTCACCGCGGGCCCTTCAGGTCCTCGTCGTGGAGGACGAGACGTCCACCCGCGAGGAACTCGCCGACCTCCTCACCGACCTCCCCGAGATCGGCGAGGTGTACGCGGCCGAGAGCGGCACCAGGGCCGTCCAGTTGCTGGGGGCGACCGCCTTCGACGCCGTCTTCCTGGACATCTCCATGCCCGGTCTGGACGGGATGGACGTGGCCCGGGTGATCAGCCAGCTCTCCGCGCCGCCCGCCATCGTCTTCGTCACCGCCTCGGAGTCCCACGCCATCGAGGCGTTCGGCATCGGCGCGGTGGACTACCTCCTCAAGCCCATCCGGCCCGAGCGGCTGGCCGAGTCGGTGTCCCGGGTGGGCGCCGCGCGCCGGGCCGGGACGGGCGGGGGCGCCGCGTCCGAGCCCCGCGACGAGCTGGCGGTCGTGCAGATCGACCACGGCCGCCGGACGGTGTTCGTGCGCCGCGACGACGTGCAGTTCGTGGAGGCGCACGGCGACTACATACGGCTGCACACCGCCCAGGGCACGCACCTCATCCGGCTGTCGCTGTCCTACCTGGAGGAGATCTGGGCCCCGGCGGGCTTCGTGCGGGTGCACCGCGGCTACCTGGTGGCCGTCGGCTGGGTCCACGACCTGCGGGTCACCGGCTCGTCCGGGCTGGTGGCGTGCACCCCGGCCGGTGACGTGCCGGTCAGCCGCCGCCACGCCCGGAGCCTGAAGGAGCAGTTGCTGGAGGCGGCCCGCAGGGGCCAGTTGGGCAGGGCGGCCAGATGAGCGGCGCGCGCCGGGTGAAGGTCACCAGCCCGCAGACCCGCATCGCCCTGGCCCGCGGCCACCGCCGCCATCCGCAACTGCTGCCGCTGCCCGCCCCGGCCGACGCCGAGGCCGCCCGCGCCGTCTTCGCCGCGCAGCGCCGGATCGCGCTGCGGACGGTGGCCCTGCTGGGAGCGGTGCTGTTCGGGGCCAGCGGGGCGATCGCGGCGCTGCCCGTGCTGGACCGGGTCTCCGTGGCGGGCGTGCCGCTGTCCTGGCTGGTGCTGGCCGTCGCCACCTATCCGGTGCTGCTGGTGCTCGCCCTGTGCCACGTGCGCCGCGCCGAGCGCGTGGAGGAGCGCGGCGGCGGCGCCGCGGGGGGCGGCCCGTGACCGCCACGGCCGCCCTGACGGCGATCGGCCTGGTGCTGGCCGCCAGCCTGGCCATCGGCCTCTACGGCGTCCACGCGGCCCGCACCAGCCCCGACTTCCTCGTCGCCTCCCGGCGCATCTCCCCCGGCTGGAACGCCATGGCGATCGCCGGGGAGTACGTCTCGGCCGCCTCGGTGCTCGGGCTGGCCGGGCTGATGCTCAAGGACGGCATCGGGGCGATGTGGTACGCGGTCGGCTTCACCGCCGGGTACGTCGCCGTGGTCGCGCTGGTGGCCGGGCCCATGCGGCGCTCGGGGGCGTTCACCGTGCCGGACTTCGCCGAGTACCGGCTGGGCTCGCCCGTGATCCGCAGGCTGTGCGGGCTGATCGTCCTGGTGATCATGTGGCTGTACCTGGTGCCGCAGTTCAAGGGCGCCGGGGTGGTCCTCCACCTGGTCAGCGGCACTCCGTACTGGGTGGGCGTGGTGCTGGCCGGGCTGGTGGTGAGCGCGTCCATCGCGGTGGGCGGCATGCGGTCGGCCACCTACGTCCAGGCGTTCCACTACCTGGTCAAGCTGGTCTTCATCTCCGTGCCGGCCGTCTACCTGGTGGTGCACGTCGGCGCGGGGACCCGGGACGAGGCGCTGCGCCCGGTCCGCGCCGGGGACCTGGCGGCCGGGGACTGGAGCCGTCCGCTGATCGACCTCCAGGGTGCCGGGCTGCCGCTGCTGTCCACCTGGTCGGTGCTGCTGGCGACCACGCTGGGCGCGATCGGACTGCCCCATGTGATCATGCGGTTCCACACCAGTCCCACGGCCCGGGCCGCCCGCCGGGTGGCCGTCATGGTGATCGGGCTGCTGGGCGTGTTCTACCTGTTCCCGGCGGTCTACGGGCTGCTGGGGCGGGTCCTCACCCCGCACCTGGTGCACAGCAACGCCACCGACACCGTCTCGGTCGTCCTGCCGGGGGCCGCCGTCCCCGGCACGCTGGGCAGCGTGCTGACGGCCCTGGTGGCCACCGGCGCCTTCGCCGCGTTCCTGTCCACCTCCTCGGGGCTGCTGCTGGCCCTGGCCGGCGGGCTCTCCCACGACCTGTTCGGCGGCGGGCTGTCCAAGCTGCGGCTGGCGGTGGCGGCGGGGGCGTTCGTGGCGGTGCTGCTGTCGCTGCCGGCCGCGCACCTGGACATCAGCGTCGTGGTCGGCTGGGCCTTCGCGGTGGCGGCCTCCACGTTCTGCCCGCTGCTGGTGCTCGGCATCTGGTGGACCCGGCTGACGGTGGCGGGCGCGGCCTGCGGGCTGGCCGTCGGCGTGGTCACGGCGACGGGGGCGGCGGTGCTGTCCGCCACCACCCGGCCGTCGTCCCCGTGGCTGACCGTGCTGCTCGCGCAGCCGGCCGCCTGGACCGTTCCGCTGGCCTTCCTCACCATGATCGTCGTCTCGCTGCGCGGCACCCCGGCCGACTGGTCGGAGCGGGCCGTGCTGCGGCTGCACGCGCCCTGAGGCGCGGGTCCGGAGTCGGGGCCGGGGCGTGCGGGCGCCTCCGGGTGGAGGGGACCGCACGCCCCGGGCGCGTTCCCGGCCGGCCGGCCGTCACCCGCCGGCGCTCACCGGCCGCGGCTCCGTACGCCCTCGGCCAGTTCGCCCGCGAGCGCCCGGACCGCCGCCAGGCCGCCCTCCAGGTCGCCGGAGTGGTCCAGCAGGCGCTTGACGAAGGCCGAGCCGACGATCACGCCGTCCGCGAAGGAGGCGACCTCGGCCGCCTGGTCGGCGTTCGAGACGCCGAGCCCCACGCACACCGGCAGGTCGGTCGTGGCGCGCGTGCGGCGCACCAGGTCCTCCGCCTGACGGCCCACCGACTCGCGGGTGCCGGTGACGCCCATCAGGGAGGCGGCGTAGACGAAGCCGCTGCCCGCCGCCGTGATCTTCGCCAGCCGCTCGTCGCGGCTGCTGGGGGCCACCACGAAGACGGTCGCCAGGCCGTGCTGCTCGGCCGCCTTGCGCCAGGCCTCGGACTCCTCCACCGGCAGGTCGGGCAGGATGCAGCCCGCGCCGCCCGCCTCGGCCAGTCCGGCGGCGAAGCGCTCGGGCCCGTAGCGGTCCACCGGGTTCCAGTAGGTCATGCACAGCACGGGCGCGCCCGTGGCGGCGTGCGTCTCGCGCACGGTCCGCAGCACGTCGGCGATCCGGACGCCGCCGCGCAGGGCGATGTCGTCGGCGGTCTGGATGACCGGCCCGTCCAGCACCGGGTCGCTGTGCGGCAGCCCCACCTCGACGATGTCGCAGCCGCCCTCCAGCAGGGCCGTGCAGGCGGCGATGGAGCCGTCCACGGTGGGGAACCCGGCGGGCAGGTAGCCCACCAGCGCGGCCCGCCCCTCGTCCTTGGCCTCCGCCAGGACGCGTTCCAGCAGTTCCAGCCGTCCCGTCATCGCCGGTCCCCCTTCGCGGCCTCGGTGCCGCCGGGGCCGTCGTACAGCCCGAAGTAGCGGGCGGCGGTGTCCATGTCCTTGTCGCCGCGTCCGGAGAGGTTCACCAGCAGCAGCGCGTCCGGCCCCAGCTCCCGGCCCAGCTCCAGGGCGCCGGCGAGGGCGTGCGCGCTCTCGATGGCCGGGATGATGCCCTCGGTCTCCGACAGCAGGCGCAGCGCCTGCATCGCCTCGTCGTCGGTCACCGGGCGGTACTCGCCGCGCCCGGTGTCCTTGAGGTAGGCGTGCTCGGGGCCGATGCCGGGGTAGTCCAGGCCGGCCGAGATCGAGTACGGCTCGGTGATCTGCCCCTCGTCGTCCTGGAGGACGTAGGAGCGCGAGCCGTGCAGGATGCCCGGCTCGCCGGCCGTCAGGGTGGCCGCGTGCTCGCCGGAGTCCACCCCGTGCCCGGCCGCCTCCAGGCCCACCAGGCGCACGGAGGTGTCGGGGATGAAGGCGTGGAACAGGCCGATGGCGTTGGAGCCGCCGCCGACGCAGGCCAGCACCGCGTCCGGCAGCCGTCCGGTGCGCTCCAGGACCTGCCGCCTGGCCTCGACGCCGATGACGCGGTGGAAGTCGCGCACCAGCGCCGGGAAGGGGTGGGGACCGGCGACCGTGCCGAACAGGTAGTGGGTGTGGTCGACGTTGGCGACCCAGTCGCGGAACGCCTCGTTGATGGCGTCCTTCAGCGTCCGGCTGCCGGAGGTGACGGGGACCACCTCGGCGCCCAGCATCCGCATCCGGGCGACGTTGAGGGCCTGGCGCTGGGTGTCGATCTCACCCATGTAGATGGTGCACTCCAGGCCGAACAGGGCGCAGGCGGTGGCCGTGGCGACGCCGTGCTGGCCGGCGCCGGTCTCGGCGATGACGCGGGTCTTGCCCATGCGCCGGGTGAGGAGCGCCTGCCCCAGCACGTTGTTGATCTTGTGGGAGCCGGTGTGGTTCAGGTCCTCCCGCTTGAGGAGGATCCGGGCGCCGCCCGCGTGCTCGGCGAAGCGGCGCACCTCGGTCAGCGGGCTGGGGCGGCCGGTGTAGTGGACGAGCAGGTCCTCCAGCTCGGCGGCGAAGGCGGGGTCGGCCTTCGCCTTCTCGTACTCGGCCGCCACCTCGTCCACGGCGGCCCTGAGCGCCTCGGGGATGAACTTGCCGCCGTACGCGCCGAAGTACCCCTCGGCGGTCGGCACCCGGCCCTCGGGGTCGGGAATGAAGAAGTCGGTCGACATCCGACGTGCTCCTTGTCGGGGCGCGGGCGCCCCAGAAGGTCGTGAGAAGGTCGTGGTCAGGAAGGGAACGGCAGGCCGCCCGGCTCCCCGGCCGGGTCCGGCGCGAGGGCGCGGGACGGTGCGGCGCGGTGGGGACGGGGACGGCACTCGGCGGCCGCGCGCCGGGGCCGGCGTGCCCCGTGCGGCGGTCGGACGCCGGCGGGGCCGCGGCCGTCGCGCGCGGCGGCGGCGCGCCATCGCTTCCCGTTGATCTGGCCCGGCTCGGAGCCGATGTGGTAGCGCACGCGCCGCCCCAGCACCCGGCGCGCGGGCGCGCGGCAGCCGCGCGGGCGGCAGCCGCGGGCGAGGCGTGCGCTGAGGGCCATCGCCGTCCTTCCCGCCCGCTCAGTTCCCGTGCCGCAGGGCGGGGTGGGCGCCGGCCGCGACCAGGTCGGCAACGGCGGCCTTCGGGTCCCTGCCGGTGACCAGCGACTCGCCGACGAGGACCGCGTCGGCGCCCTCGTTGGCGTACGCGATCAGGTCGTGCGGGCCGCGCACGCCCGACTCGGCGACCTTGACGATGCCCTCGGGGATCTCGGGGGCGACCCGCGCGAAGGTGCCGCGGTCCACCTCCAGCGTCCTGAGGTCGCGCGCGTTCACGCCGATGACCTTCGCCCCGGCGGCCACGGCCCGCTCGACCTCCTCCTCGTCGTGCACCTCCACCAGCGGGGTCAGTCCGATCGACTCGGCCCGCTCCACCAGCGACACCAGCGCCTCCTGGTCGAGGGCGGCGACGATCAGCAGGGCGAGGTCCGCCCCGTACGCCCGGGCCTCCCACAACTGGTAGGAGGTGACGATGAAGTCCTTGCGCAGGACGGGGATGTCCACCCGGCCGCGTACGGCCTCCAGGTCGGCCAGCGAGCCGCCGAACCGCCGCTGCTCGGTGAGCACCGAGATGACCGCCGCGCCGCCCGCCTCGTAGTCGGCGGCGAGTCCGGCCGGGTCCGCGATGGCGGCCAGCGCGCCCTTGGAGGGGCTGGACCGCTTGACCTCGCAGATCACCTTGACGCTGTCGCCCCTGAGGGCGGCCGCTCCGTCGCGCGCCTGCGGTGCCCTGGCCGCGCGCTCCTTGAGCTCGTCGAGGCTGACGCGCGCCTGCCGCTCGGCGAGGTCGGCGCGGACCCCGTCGATGATCTCGTCGAGCACACTCACGCGAGCGGCCCCCTTCCTGGCTGGCTCGGGTCCCTGCGCCGGGCGCGGGGCTGGTCTGGTCACGTCGTCACGCACTGCGATGGTATCGGGCCGCGGGCGCGGGACCCGCATCGGTCGGCCGCGGTCCCACATGGCGGGCACCGCGGCGCCGGCGGCACGGGAAAACACGGGAAAGCGCGAAAGAGCACGGAAAACACGGGGAAAAACGGAAAAGCGCGGTGCCGTACCTCGGCACCGCGCTGGAGGTGAGCCGCCCCGGGCGGCCGGGCTACGACCCCACCCGCTCCTTCGGCATCCGCTCCTTCGACTCGGTCAGCCGGCCCATCGACTCCTCCGGCTGCCCCAGGCCCATCGAGCGCATCACCAGTCCGGCGAGGGCGCCGAGGGCGATGATCCCCACTCCGGCCCAGAACCCGACCGGCTCGGCCATCACCGTGAAGGCCGAGGCGACGCAGAAGCCGATGAACGAGATGGTGACGCCGGTCCAGGCGGCAGGAGTGTGTCCGTGGTTGTTGCCCGCCATTGAGTTGCTCCTCGTAGGTCCGATCTGGGGTCGCTCACCGGCCATTGTGTCAGGTGGGTCAGGAGCGGTTTCCGCCGCTCCCGGCGGTGGGGTCCTCGCCCCTGTCCAGGGCCTTCCACAGGTCCTCGGGACGGTCCGCGCCGGGCGCCGGGCGGCGGGCGGCGCCCGGGCGGGAGCCGCCCGCGCGTTCGTGGCGGCCCGACATCGCGGGCCAGGAGCGCCCGTACCGCAGGGCCAGCAGCCCGGCGGCCAGCAGCAGGACGCCGCCGAGGGCGGCCACGTGGGGCCAGGCGCCGAAGGAGACGGCCTCGACCGTGCCCCGGGTCAGGCCGGTGGCCCCGGCCGCCTCGGCCTCCAGCGCGGCTCTGCCCTGCCCGCCCCGGGTGGCCGACAGCGCGGCGGCCGCGGTGCCCGCGCCGCACAGGACCAGGAGGGCGGCGACGAACGCCCGGCCGGCGCGGCGGACGGCGAAGACGGCGACCAGGGCGGCCAGTCCGACCAGGGCCAGGGCGCTGGGCAGGCCGGTCACCTCGCCGCCCGTGACCCGCACCGGCAGCTCGCCCTGCGGGAGGGCGGCGGTGCCCTCGCCCCAGACCCGTCCGGCCGCCACGAGGACCGCGGCGGCGCCGAGGGCCCCGGCGGCCAGCGCCGCGGCGAGCGCCCGGCGGGACGCGGCGGAGGACGGGGACGGCGGGGGCGTGGAGGGGGTCGCGGGGGGCGGGGAAGTCACCCTCCCACGCTACCGCCGAGCCGTCCGGCGGTGTGCACCGCCCTGAGCACCGCCGCCGCCTTGTTGCGGCACTCGGTGTCCTCCGCCGCCGGGTCGGAGTCGGCGACGACTCCGGCGCCCGCCTGGACGTGGGCCACCCCGTCGCGCAGCAGGGCGGTGCGGATGGCGATGGCGGTGTCGGCGTCGCCCGCGAAGTCGAGGTAGCCGACGCAGCCGCCGTACAGGCCGCGCCGGGTCGGCTCCAGCTCCTCGATGATCTGCATCGCGCGCGGCTTGGGGGCACCGGAGAGCGTGCCGGCCGGGAAGCAGGCGGTGAGCGCGTCGAAGGCGGTGCGGCCCGGTGCCAGCCGCCCGGTCACCGTGGAGACGATGTGCATGACGTGGCTGTAGCGCTCGATGGACATGAAGTCGACGACCTCGACGCTGCCGGGCTCGCAGACCCGGCCCAGGTCGTTGCGGCCCAGGTCGACCAGCATCAGGTGCTCGGCGCGCTCCTTGGGGTCGGCCAGCAGCTCCTCGGCGAGCGCGGCGTCCTCCTGGGGGGTCGCGCCGCGCGGGCGCGTGCCGGCGATGGGGTGCATCATGGCGCGCCCGTCCTCGACCTTGACCAGGGCCTCGGGGCTGGAGCCGACGACGTCGAAGCCGTCGAAGCGCAGCAGGTACATGTACGGGCTGGGGTTGGTGGCGCGCAGCACGCGGTAGACGTCGAGCGCGCTCGCCGGGCAGGGCGCCTCGAACCGCTGCGAGGGCACCACCTGGAACGCCTCGCCCGCGCGGATGCGTTCCTTGATGTCCTCCACGGCCTCCTGGTAGGCCCTCCCGCCCCAGCGCGCGGTGTGCTCGGGCAGTTCCGACGGCGGCAGCGGGGCGGCGCCGGCGGGCGCGGGGCGGGCGAGGTCGGCGGTCATGGCGTCCAGCCGCCGCACCGCGTCGGCGTACGCCTCGTCCACGCCGGTGTCGAGGTCGTTGTGGTTGATGGCGTTGGCGATCAGCAGCACGGTGCCGTCGCGGTGGTCGAGGACCGCCAGGTCGGAGGTGAGCATCATGGTCAGCTCGGGCAGCCGCAGGTCGTCGCGGGTGCTGTCGCCGATGCGCTCCAGGCGGCGCACGATGTCGTAGCCGAGGTAGCCGACCATGCCTCCGGTGAAGGGCGGCAGGTCGGCGTTGCGGTGCAGGTCGCGGGGGGTGTGCAGGACCTCGATGGTGGAGCGCAGCGCCGCCAGGGGGTCGCCGCCGGTGGGGACGCCGACCGGCGGGGTGCCCAGCCAGTGGGCCTCGCCGTCGCGGACGGTGAGCGTGGCGGAGGTGCGCACGCCCACGAAGGAGTAGCGCGACCAGGTGCGGCCGTTCTCGGCGGACTCCAGCAGGAAGGTGCCGGGGCGTTCGGCGGCGAGCTTGCGGTAGAGGGCGATGGGGGTGTCGCCGTCGGCGAGCAGGCGCCGGGTGACCGGGATGACCCGGCGGTCCTTGGCCAGCGTGCGGAAGGCGTCGAGATCCGGGGCGGCGCCGGGGACGGCGCCCGGGACGGTCATGCCGGCCGCCCCTGCGGGCCGTCCGGGCCGTCCGGCCCGCCCAGCGGCAGCTCGCCGGCGTCGAAGCAGGTCCGGTCGCCGGTGTGGCAGGCGGCGCCCACCTGGTCGACCTTGACCAGGACGGTGTCGCCGTCGCAGTCCAGGGCCACGGACTTCACGTACTGGACGTGCCCGGAGGTGTCGCCCTTGACCCAGTACTCGCCGCGGCTGCGGCTCCAGTACGTGCAGCGGCCGGTGGTGAGGGTACGGTGCAGTGCCTCGTCGTCCATCCAGCCGAGCATCAGCACCTCTCCGGTGTCGTACTGCTGGGCGATGGCGGGCACCAGGCCGTCGGGGCTGCGCTTGAGGCGGGCGGCCACGGCCGGGTCGAGTGGGGATCGGGGCATGGGGTCATTGTGCCGCCCGGGCGGCGCGCACCGCGACAGCCTCCGCCCGGCCCCCCGGCCGGGCCGGCGCGGTGGACACTCCCGCCGGTTGCCCGGCTGTGGCAGTGTTGTGACGCCCCCGGAACTCCGTGTGTCGGTGGGGTACGGCATTCTTTCGCCCATGAGTTTTCCACCGCCGCCCAACGGCGCGCACAACTCCGGCCCAGGCGGCGGTTTCGGTCCGCCCCAGGGCTTCGGTCCGCCCGAGCCGCCGGGTCCGCCCTCCGGCGGCTACGGCTACCCCGGGCCGTCCGACGGTTACGGCTATCCGGGCCAGCCCGGCGGCCCCGCCCAGCCCGGTGGCTACGGCCAGCCCGGCGGCTACGGCCCGGGCGGTCCCGGGGCGCCCGGCGGTCCCTACCCTCCCCCGCCGGGCGGAGGCGGCGGGGGCAACGGCGGGAAGGTCGCCGCGATCATCGTCGCCGCGGTGCTCGTGGCCGGTCTGATCGTCGGCGGCGTGCTCTTCGCCGCCGACGGGGACGACGGGGAGAAGGAGGACACGGCGAAGCCGGACAGCACGCCGAGTGCGACGGTCGAGGTCGAGGACCCCTCTCCGACGGCCTCCGACGAGCCGACGGACCTGCCGAGCTTCGACATACCCTCGCCGAGCTTCTCGCCGGAGGTGACGACGGCGCCCAGCGACCTCGTCCCGTACGTGGTGCTCGAGCCCGGCACCTGTTTCGACCACCCGTCGCTGAGCAGCGACGTCACGGAGGTCGAGAAGCGGTCCTGCAACGGGCCGCACAACGGCGAGGTGATCGCCAACGAGACGCTCACCGGCGACTTCGCCACCGAGTCGGAGCTGCAGCAGAAGGTGCTGTCGCTGTGCAAGGCGGACGCCGAGAAGCGGCTGAAGCGGATGCCGGCGGACGGCACGGTCTACTACTACTACGCGATCTACCCGGCGCTGTCGACGTACGAGATCCGCGGTGAGGACCAGATCTCCTGCTCGCTGACGCTCAGCAACCAGTTGGACGGCAAGAAGCTGACCGCGCCGCTGCCCGGCTGACCGGCGCGACCCGTGGCGTGGGTCGGCGGGCGGCCGTAGGCTGGCCGCATGTCGACCCACGCCCGGCGCGAACGCCTTCTGCTGGCCGATCTGCTGGAGAGTGCCGGTCCCGAGGCGCCCACCCTGTGCGAGGGGTGGCGGACCAGGGACCTGGCCGCCCACGTCGTGGTGCGCGAGCGCCGCGCGGACGCGGCCGGGGGCCTTCTGGTCAAGGCCCTCCAGCCCCGGCTGGCGCGCGTGCAGGCGGAGTTCGCGGCCCGGCCGTACGAGGAGCTGATCCAGCTCATCCGCACCGGGCCGCCGCGGCTGTCGCCCTTCACGCTCAAGCAGGTCGACGAGGCGGCCAACATCGTCGAGTTCTTCCTGCACGGCGAGGACGTCCGGCGCGCGCAGCCGGACTGGACGCCGCGCGAGATCGACCCGGTCTTCGCCGGCGCCCTGTGGCGGCAGTTGGAGCTCACCGCCGCCCGGCTCTACGGCCGCCGCTCGCCGGTCGGCATGGTGCTGCGCCGTTCCAACGGCCAGGTGGTGGTGGCCCGCCGGGGCACCCCGGTCGTCACCGTCACGGGCGAGCCCTCCGAGCTGCTGGTCTTCGTCTCCGGCCGGCAGGACGCGGCACGCGTGGAGGTGGAGGGCGACGAGGAGGCCGTCGCCCGGGCCCGCGGGGCGAAGCTCGGCATGTGACGCCGCCGCACCCCGCCGCCCCGGCTCCTCCACGCTCCTTCCGGCCCGTCGGCGCCCCGCTCCTCCCGGCCTCGTCGGCGCCCCGGCCCGGTCAGTCCCCCAGGCCCGCCTCGCGGGCCCGGGCGGCGGCGGCCATCCGGTCGGTCACCTGGAGCTTGGCGAAGATGTGGGAGACGTGGTTGCGGACGGTCTTGTCCGACAGCACCAGCTCCCGGGCGATCCGCCGGTTGCCGTAGCCGCGGGCGAGCAGGTCGAGGACCTGCCGCTCGCGGTTGGTGAGCTGGGGGAAGGCCGCCCGGGAGGGCGTGCCGTGGACCGCGGAGAAGTAGTCGCCCAGCCGGTCCGCGACGAACGGGCTGAACACCGCCCCGCCGTCGGCGACCGTGCGCACGGCCCGCAGCAGTTCCTCGCGGGGAGCCCCCTTGACGACGTAGCCGCGGGCCCCGGCGCGGAGCGCCGATATCACCGCGTCGTCCTCCTCCAGGCCCGACAGCATCAGCACCCGGGGGGCGGGGGCCCGGTCCGGCGGCGGGGCGGTGATCGCCCGGGTGACCTCGGTGCCCGAGCGGTCGGGCAGGCCCAGGTCCATCAGGACGACGTCGGCGGTCACCTCTCCCCCGCGCAGCATCCGGACGGCCTCCTCGCCGGTGGCCGCCTCGCCCACGACGTCCATGTCGGGCACGCTCTCGACGGTGTGGCGGGCGCCGGCCCGGAACATCGGGTGGTCGTCGACGAGGAAGACCCGGATCGTCACGGGCACCCCCACGGCAGCACGGCCCTGACGAGGGTGCCCCGCGGGCCGTCCGGGCGGGGCAGTACGGCGCAGTTGCCGCCCAGCTCCTCGGCGCGCAGGGTGATGGAGGCCAGCCCGGTGCCCCGCCGGCCGTGCCCGGCCGCGGCGGCGCCGATGCCGTCGTCCACGGTTTCCAGGACCAGCGCGCGGGCGCGACCGTCGGCGGCCAGCCGTACGGTCACGGTGGACGCCGAGGCGTGCCGCAGGGCGTTGGCCAGGCTCTCGGACGCGATCCGGTAGGCCGCCAGTTCCAGTGCGGGCGGCAGGGGCGGCAGCCGGTCCGGCACGTCCGCGGTGACGGTCACGGCCGCGCCGTCCAGCCGGGCCGCGAGGCGCCGCAGCGCCCCGGACAGGCCGGAGTCCGCGAAGTCCGGCGGCCGCAGGTCGCCGACGACGCAGCGGATCTGGTCGATGAGCCGGCCCGCCTCGTGCGCCGCCTCGGTCACCAGGCGGCGCGCCTCGGGCTCGTCGCCCAGGATCGCCCCGGCGGTCTCCAGCCGCAGCCGTATCCCGGCCAGGGTCGCGCCGAGCGTGTCGTGCAGATCGCGTCCCAGGCGGCGCCGCTCGTCTTCCCGGGCGGAAATCAGGCGTTCGCGCCACAGTTGCCCGGCGCCGTGGATTCCGGGTCTTCCCGGCCAGGGGTCCACTGCGTCATTGAGGGTCGGTGGCGGTGTCATCGTTTTTGTTTCAAACAATTCCGGTCCTCTGTCCGAGACCGACGACCCGTCCCCCGGCTTCCCTTCCCGGCACCCGAGCCGTCCGGCCCCACGACTCCCCGGTGTCGCCATGAAAAGTTCCCCCAATTCGTCTGAGTCTCGAACACTAATACAGTTCGGACACTTTCCGGAGGGGCGTATTCAGCCACCGGCCGACGCGGCTGACCAGGGAAATTCTCCAGGTGTCACACCGGGTTTCCGTACGACAGCGGGAGGTGACGGCCGTCCGCCGCCGCCGGGAAGTTGGCGCGAAACGATGGGTGCCCGCAAGGTTGGCACCCGGCGCCGGAGCCCCCTCCCCACCCCTCCGGACCGCGCGCACGGCCGTCCGTCCGGGACTCCATGGGACCGCACTCCCACGAAACCGGGACATCCGACCTCTTACGTTGAGGAGGTCCGGCCTGCCCGGAGGCCGGAGGACCGACGGATTCCGGAAACCCTCCGGAGAAGCCGTTCTCCGGCCCCTCTCCGCCCCGAAGGGAAATTCCATGGTGTGCTGTGCCAAACAGCGACAGATTTCACGAACACCCGCGGGAACCACGGGGTCACCGGTGACCGTCCCGACCGCCGCCGCCCTCGTCCGCCGTCCCGGAATGCCCGGTGGTCACGGCGCAGGCAGGCATCGGAAGGCGTTCGGCAATCCGTCCCGTCACGGGCGTCCGCACGGCGCCGCGGGCTTTGCCGCCCGTGGCAACCGCAACGCCGGCGGCTTCCGGACCTGCCGAGGGAACGCACGGTGACGGCGTGGCGGGCGTACGGCGGGCGGGGCGCCGTCGGCGTCTGGCTGGTGGGCGCGCGGGGCCCGGTGGCGACCACCGCCATCGCGGGCGCGGCGGCGCTGGGCGCGGGCCTGGTCCGGCCCACCGGGTGTGTCACCGCGCGGCGCGAGTTCGCCTCCCTGGACCTGCCCCGCTTCGACGACCTGGTCTTCGGCGGGCACGACGACACCGGGACCGGCCTCCTGGAGGGGGCGGAGCGGCTCGCCGAGGAGGGCGTGATGCCCCCGGGCCTGCCCCGTCTGGTGCGCGAGGGACTGCTCGCCGCCGAGAAGGAGATACGGCCCGGGGCGCCCGGGACCGGCGGCGCGCGGTGCCAGGAGGAGACGGTCCGGGCCCTGACCGAGGACCTGCTCTCGTTCCGGCGGCGGCACGGCCTGGCACGCGTCGTCGTGGTCGACCTCTCCTCCCCCGGCCCGGCCGTGCCGCGCCACCCGGCGCACGCCTCGCTGTCCGAACTGCGGCGGGCCCTGACGGCCGGGGAGGACGTCCTGCCGGCCGGCTCGCTGTACGCCTGCGCCGCGCTGCGGGCGGACTGCTCCTACGTCGGCTTCACCCCGTCGGCCGGTCTGCGGCTCCCGGCCCTGCGGGAGCTGGCCGCGGAACGGGGGCTGCCGTACGCCGGCGGCGCCGGGAGGACCGGCCAGGCCCTGCTGAGGTCGGTGCTGGAGCCGGTGTTCGGCCTGCGGGCGCTGACCGTGCGCTCCTGGTCCGCCTCCTGCCCGGCCGACGGTGAGAACGGAAACGAGGGCGAGAGCGAGAACGGAAGCGAGGACGGGAGCGGGCGCGAGGGCGGCGACCGGGTGACGTTCGAGGGCTTCCTGGGCGCCCAGGTGAGTCTGGAGTTCGCCTGGCGGAGCCGCGAACCCGTGCTGGCCGCTCCCCTGGTGCTCGACCTCGCCCGTCTCATGGCGCTGGCCGACCGGGCGGGCGTCCGGGGCCCGGTGCCGGAGCTGGCGTTCTTCTTCGAGGACCCGGTCCTGGACGGCCCCGCCGCGGACCGGCGCTCCCCGGGCGAGCAGTACGCGGCGCTGGTCGCCTGGGCGCACGGCCTGCGGGTGCCCGTGTGAGGCCGCCGCCGCGCCGCTCCGCGCGGGTACGCCGGCGGCTCCGGCCCGCGGGCGGCCCGCGGGCCGGAGCCGGTCCGCGTCAGCGCACCGGGTGGCCCGCCGCGCGCAGGGTCTCCTTGACCTGGCCGATGCGCAGGTCGCCGAAGTGGAAGACGCTCGCGGCGAGCACCGCGTCCGCGCCCGCCTCCACCGCCGGGGGGAAGTCGGCCGGCTTCCCCGCGCCGCCGGAGGCGATCACGGGGATGGTGACGTGCTTGCGGACGGCGCCGATCATGGCGAGGTCGTAGCCGTCCTTGGTGCCGTCGGCGTCCATGGAGTTGAGCAGGATCTCCCCGGCGCCCAGTTCGGCGGCCCGGTGCGCCCACTCCACCGCGTCGATGCCCGTCCCGCGCCGGCCGCCGTGGGTGGTGACCTCGAAGCCCGACGGCGTCACCGTGCCCTCCGGGCAGCGGCGGGCGTCCACCGACAGCACCAGCACCTGGCTGCCGAAGCGCTCGGCGATCTCCCGGATCAGCTCCGGGCGGGCGACGGCGGCGGTGTTGACGCCCACCTTGTCGGCGCCGGCGCGCAGCAGCTTGTCCACGTCCTCGGCGCTGCGCACGCCGCCGCCCACGGTCAGCGGGATGAAGACCTGCTCGGCGGTGCGGCGCACCACGTCGTAGGTGGTCTCACGGTCGCCGGAGGAGGCGGTGATGTCGAGGAAGGTCAGCTCGTCGGCGCCCTCCGCGTCGTACACCTTGGCCATCTCGACCGGATCGCCGGCGTCGCGCAGGTTCTGGAAGTTGACCCCCTTGACCACCCGGCCGCCGTCCACGTCCAGGCAGGGGATGACTCGTACGGCCAGGGACACTCAGGGACGCTCCTTCGTGGTGCGGAAGGCTTCGATCTCCACCTCGACCAGCACGCGCGAGTCGACGAAGCCGGAGACGATCACGAGCGTCGCGGCGGGGCGGACGGAGCCGAAGACCTCCCGGTGGGCGCGGCCCACGTCCTCCACGTCGCGCGCGTGGGTCACGTACATGCGGGTGCGGATGACGGACTCGGCGCCCAGGCCGAACCGCTCCAGCGCCGCCAGGGCATTGGCGAACGCCGTCCTGGCCTGGACGTACGGGTCGCCCTCGCCCTGCACCGCGCCGTCGACCAGGGGCATCGTGCCCGAGACGAGGACCCGGTCGCCGGCCGCGACGGCGCGTGCGAAACCGATGGTCTCCTCCCAGGGACTGTCGGACTGGACCCGCTCGACCGACGCCTGCCCCACCGCCGCGGACTCCGTCATCGGGACACGGCCTCCAGCGCCTCTTCCAGGGTGAACGCCTTGGCGTAGAGGGCCTTGCCCACGATGGCGCCCTCGACTCCCTGCGGCACCAGGGCGGCGATGGCCCTCAGGTCGTCGAGGGAGGAGACGCCGCCGGAGGCGACGACCGGGCGGTCGGTGGCGGCGCAGACGTTCTTCAGCAGCTCCAGGTTGGGGCCCTGGAGGGTGCCGTCCTTGGCGATGTCGGTGACGACGTAGCGGGCGCAGCCCTCGGAGTCCAGCCGCGCCAGCGTCTCGTAGAGGTCGCCGCCGTCGCGGGTCCAGCCGCGCCCGCGCAGGGTGGTGCCGCGGACGTCCAGGCCGACCGCGATGCGCTCGCCGTGCTCGGCGATCACCTTGGCGACCCACTCGGGGCTCTCCAGGGCGGCGGTGCCCAGGTTCACCCGCGTGCAGCCGGTGGCCAGGGCCGCGGCCAGCGACTCGTCGTCGCGGATGCCGCCGGAGAGCTCGACCTTCATGTCCACCGAGCGGACGACCTCGGCGATCTGCTCGCGGTTGCTGCCGGTGCCGAACGCCGCGTCGAGGTCCACCAGGTGCAGCCACTCGGCGCCCGCCCGCTGCCAGGTCAGGGCGGCCTCCATCGGATCCCCGTAGGAGGTCTCGGTGCCGGACTCGCCGTGGACGAGGCGGACCGCCTGTCCGTCACGGACGTCGACGGCGGGAAGGAGTACGAGACGGTGGGTGCTCATCAGGGGGCGGTCCTCGGGTGCTAGAGGGTGTCGATCCAGTTGGTCAGCAACTGCGCGCCGGCGTCGCCGGACTTCTCGGGGTGGAACTGGGTGGCCCACAGCGGGCCGTTCTCCACGGCGGCGACGAAGGGCTCGCCGTGGGTCGCCCAGGTCACCTTGGGGGCGGCCATGGCGGGGTTGGCGGTCTCCATCTCCCACGTGTGCACGGCGTAGGAGTGCACGAAGTAGAAGCGGGTGTCGGCGGGCAGGCCCGCGAACAGCGCGGAGTCCCCGGGCGCCTGGACGGTGTTCCAGCCCATGTGCGGCACGACGTCCGCCTTGAGCGGGCCGACCGTACCGGGCCACTCGTCCAGGCCCTCGGCCTCGACGCCGTGCTCGATGCCCCGGCTGAACAGGATCTGCATGCCCACGCAGATGCCCATCACCGGGCGCCCGCCGGCGAGCCTGCGGCCGATGATCCAGTCGCCGCGGGCCTGCCGCAGGCCGGTCATGCAGGCGGCGAAGGCGCCGACGCCGGGCACGAGCAGGCCGTCCGCGTTCATCGCCGCGTCGTAGTCGCGGGTGATCGTCACCTCCGCGCCGACCCGGGCCAGGGCGCGCTCGGCCGACCGCACGTTGCCGAAGCCGTAGTCGAAGACGACGACGCGCTTGTTCCTCTCCGTCATGACCACACCTCCAGGCGCAGGACTCCGGCGGTCAGGGACAGGGCCGCTCCGATGCCGAGCAGGGTGATCACGCCCCTGGGCATCTTCTGCTTCCAGAAGGAGATGGCACCGCCGAGCAGGAAGAGCCCCAGGAAGATCAGCAGGGTGGAGACGCCGTTCACAGCGCGCCCTTGGTCGAGGGGATGCCGCTCTGCCGCGGGTCGATCTCGCTCGCGTAGCGCAGGGCCCGGGCGAGCGCCTTGAACTGGCACTCCACGATGTGGTGCGCGTTGCGCCCGTAGGGGACGTGGACGTGCAGGGCGATCTGGGCCTGGGCGACGAACGACTCCAGGATGTGCCGGGTCATCGTGGTGTCGTAGGTGCCGATCATCGGCGCCATGTTCTCCGGCTCGGTGTGCACCAGGTACGGGCGCCCCGACAGGTCCACGGTCACCTGGGCGAGGGCCTCGTCCAGCGGCACCGAGGCGTTGGCGAAGCGGACGATGCCGCGCTTGTCGCCGAGCGCCTGCCGGAAGGCGGCGCCCAGGGCCAGCGCGCTGTCCTCGATGGTGTGGTGGCTGTCGATGTGGAGGTCGCCCTCGGTCTTGACCGTCAGGTCGAACAGACCGTGGCGGCCGAGCTGGTCGAGCATGTGGTCGTAGAAGCCGACCCCGGTCGACACGTCGACCTTCCCGGTGCCGTCGAGGTCGATCTCGACGAGGACGGACGTCTCCTTGGTGGTGCGCTCGACGCGGCCCACACGGCTCATCGGTTGTTCTCCTTCAGTACTGCGCGCATCGCGTCGAGGAACGCGTCGTTCTCGGCCGGGGTGCCCGCGGTGACCCGCAGCCGGCCCGGCACTCCGTTGTCCCGGACCAGGACGCCCCGCTCCAGCAGGGCCTGCCACACGGCGTGGGCGCCGCCGGGGCCGTCGAAGCGCCCGAACTGCACGAAGTTGGCGTCGGACTCGGTGACCTCGCAGCCCATGGCGCGCAACTCGGTCACCAGGCGGTCCCGTTCGGCCTTGAGCTGTTCGACATAACCGAGCAGGGTGTCGGTGTGTTCCAGCGCGGCGAGCGCGGTGGCCTGGGTGACGGCGGACAGGTGGTACGGCAGCCGCACCAACTGGACGGCGTCGACGACGGCGGGGTGGGCGGCGAGGTAGCCCAGCCGCAGCCCGGCGGCGCCGAACGCCTTGGACATGGTGCGCGAGACCACCAGGTTCGGCCGGCCGTCGATCAGCGGCAGCAGGGAGGGCCGGTGGCTGAACTCGCCGTACGCCTCGTCGACGATCACCAGCGAGGGCCGGGCCGCCTGCGCCGCCTCGTACAGGGCCAGCACGGTGTCGGCGTCGACGGCCGTGCCGGTGGGGTTGTTGGGCGAGCAGACGAAGACCACGTGCGGCCTGTGCTCGGCGATGGCCGCCCGCGCCGCCGCCACGTCGAGGCGGAAGTCCTCGTGGCGCGGCCCGGAGATCCAGCCGGTGCCGGTGCCGCGGGCGATCAGGGCGTGCATCGAGTACGAGGGCTCGAAGCCGATCGCGGTGCGGCCCGGTCCGCCGAACGCCTGGAGGAGCTGCTGGATGACCTCGTTGGAGCCGTTGGCGGCCCAGACGTTGGCGGGCCCGACCTCGTACCCGGTGGAGCGGGTCAGGTAGCGGGCCAGCTCCGTGCGCAGCTCGACCGCGTCGCGGTCGGGGTAGCGGTTCAGCTCGCGGGCGGCCTCGGTGACGCGCTCGGCGATGCGGGCCACCAGCGGCTCGGGCAGCGGGTAGGGGTTCTCGTTGGTGTTCAGGCGCACGGGGACGTCGAGCTGCGGCGCCCCGTAGGGGGACTTGCCGCGCAGCTCGTCCCGGATGGGCAGGTCGTCGATGCCGGTCACTTTCCCTGCGGCACCTTCCAGTCGAACCTCGCCTTGAGGGCCGCCCCGTGGGCGGGCAGGTCCTCGGCCTCCGCCAGGGTGACCACGTGGTGCGCCACGTCGGCCAGCGCGTCGCGGGTGTAGTCCACGACGTGGATGCCGCGCAGGAACGACTGCACGGACAGGCCGGAGGAGTGGCAGGCGCAGCCGCCGGTGGGCAGCACGTGGTTGGAGCCGGCGCAGTAGTCGCCGAGCGAGACCGGCGCCCAGGGGCCGACGAAGACCGCGCCGGCGTTGCGGACCCGGGCGGCGACCTCGGCCGCGTTCTCGGTCTGGATCTCCAGGTGCTCGGCGGCGTACGCGTCCACCACCGCCAGGCCCTGCTCCAGGTCGTCCACCAGGATGGTGCCGGACTGCCGGCCGGCCAGGGCCTCGGCGATGCGCTCGGCGTGCTTGGTGGAGGCCACCTGCGAGGTCAGCTCGGCGTCGACGGCGTCGGCCAGGGCCTCGGAGGGGGTGACCAGGACGGCGGCGGCCAGCGTGTCGTGCTCGGCCTGGCTGATCAGGTCGGCGGCGACGTGGCGGGGGTCGGCGGTGTCGTCGGCGAGGATGGCGATCTCGGTGGGGCCGGCCTCGGAGTCGATGCCGATGCGGCCCTTGAGCAGGCGCTTGGCGGCGGCGACCCAGATGTTGCCGGGGCCGGTGACCAACTGGACGGGGCGGCACTCCTCGGTGCCGTAGGCGAACATGGCGACGGCCTGGGCGCCGCCCGCGGCGTACACCTCCTCGACGCCGAGCAGGGCGCAGGCGGCCAGGATCGTGGGGTGCGGCAGCCCGCCGAACTCCTTCTGCGGCGGCGAGGCGACGGCCAGCGAGCCGACCTCCGCCTCCTGCGCGGGCACCACGTTCATCACGACCGACGAGGGGTAGACGGCCCGGCCGCCCGGCACGTACAGGCCCACGCGCTCGACCGGCACCCACCGCTCGGTGACGGTGCCGCCGGGGACGACGCGGACGGTGGAGTCGGTGCGCCGCTGGTCGCGGTGGACGATGCGGGCGCGGCGGATCGACTCCTCCAGCGCCGCCCGGACCGCCGGGTCGAGTTCCGCCAGGGCCTTCCCCAGGGCCTCGGCCGGGACCCGTACGCGCTCCAGCCGCACGCCGTCGAAGCGCTCGTTGTACTCGATCACCGCCGCCGTGCCGCGATGGTGCACGGCGTCGCAGATCGGCCGCACCTTCTCCAGGGCGGCCTCGACGTCGAGTTCGGCTCGGGGCAGCAGGTCCCGGTCGACCCCGTCCGCGGCGAGATCGCGTCCGCGCAGGTCGACTCGGGTCATGGATACGGATCGAAGCACGTCTCCCAGTGTCTCAGACGTGATCCGGTGCCCGGCGCTCCGTATCAGTGTGTGGTACGGAAGCGCCGGGAGAGGGCATCTTGTCAGTGCTGACCGATAGCGTCGGAACCATCACGCAGTGCCATCTGCGACTTGGGGGAAAACTGTTGTGAGCGAGCCTCTGGACACCGGGGACCCGCCCGCCGGGCTGCGGCTGACCACCGCGGAATGGGGCATGTGGCAGGCCTTCCGCAACGGCAGCGAGCACGATCTGCGCTCGGGCGAGCCGGAGCTGGACGACCCCAACGGCGACCACGAGTGGGGTCCGCAGCGGACGGTGCGGGCCCGGGTCGTGGCCCTGCTGCTGCTGCACGGACCGCCGCCGCTGCTCGGGCGTGTCGCCTCCCTGCAACTGACCGGCGCGTACATCACCGGGAAGCTGGATCTGTCGGGCGGGACGGTCGAGCCGTACTTCGAGTTCAAGCAGTGCCGTTTCGAGCAGGAGATCCTGCTGCACGAGTGCCGGCTGGTCACGGCCAGGATGGTGGACTGCCACATACCCCGGCTGGAGGCCGCCCGGATGAGCACCGAGGGCGATCTCCACCTGCCGCGCTGCACCATCCCCGAGGGCATCCGGCTCACCGACGCCACCATCGGCACGGACCTGCTGCTGAACGAGATGACGGTCGGCAGCGGGCACCGTGTGCGGTCGTTCTCCGCCGACGGTCTCCAGGTCGCGCAGGACCTCCAGGCCAGCCTGATGCTGGCGTCCGGCGAGGTGAGCCTGCGCGGCGCGGAGATAGGCGGCTCGCTGTTCATGTACGGCAGCGTCCTGCGCAACCGCAACGGGCAGTACGCGCTGTACGCCCCGCAGATGACGGTGGAGCACTTCGCGCACTTCGCCGCCTCCGGCCCGCGGGAGCTGCCGGTCGTCCACGGCGCCACCCCGCCGACCGGGACGTCCTGGCCGCCGCCCGACGAGCACAGCCACATGGTGCGGCGCGTCAAGCGCTTCGAGTGCACGGGCGGGATGAAGCTGGACGACGGACGGTTCGGGGACTCGCTGGTGCTGGACGAGGCCCGCTTCCTCCTGGAGCGCGACCAGGAGCTGTCGCTGCGCCGCATCCAGACCCCGGAGCTGTGCTTCACCCCCGAACGGCCCGAGAACGGCCGGGTGGTGCTCTCGGGGGCGACGGTGGACAACCTGGTGGACAGGGTGGAGAGCTGGCCGGTGGACGACGGGCTGTGGATGGCCGGGTTCACCTACCAGAACCTGATACCGCGCGGATCGTTCACCCTCGCCCAGCGGCTGCGGTGGCTGGAGACGGCGACGCCGGAGTACGCGCCGGAGCCGTACGAGCAACTGGCGGCGGTGATGCGCAACAGCGGGGAGGACGCGGACGCGCGCGCCGTGCTGCTGGCCAAGCAGCGCCGCCGCCGCGAGACGCTTCCGCTGGCGGCGAAGCTCTGGGGCTACCTGCAGGACTGGACGGTCGCCTACGGCTACCGGCCGGGGCAGGCCGCGCTGTGGATGGCGGTCATGTGGGTCTCGGGGACGCTGTACTTCGCCCGGCACCCGCCGGCCCCCCTCAAGCCCGGGGAGGCGCCCCACTGGAACGCCCCGCTGTACGTCCTGGACCTGCTGCTGCCGGTGATCGACCTCGGCCAGGCCGGCCACTGGAACCCGCGGGGGACCGTCCAGTGGGCGACCGCGGCGATGGTCCTCCTCGGCTGGGTGCTGGCCACCACGGTCGCCGCCGGGGCCACCCGGACGCTGAGGCGGCAGTGACGGGCCGGGAGGGGAGGGGCGCGCCGCCGGGAAGGCTTTAGGCTGCCGCTGTGACCACCACCCGACTGCCGCTCTTCCCCCTCAACACCGTGCTGTTCCCTGGGCTGGTGCTGCCGCTGAACGTCTTCGAGCAGCGCTACCGCGCGCTGATGCGCGACCTGCTGGCCATCCCGGAGGACGCGCCGCGCCGTTTCGGGGTGGTCGCCATCCGGGACGGCCGCGAGGTGGCGCCCACCGCGGTCGGGATGCCGGACCCCACCGCGCCCTCCCAGGCCGGTCCGGCGGCGGGCTTCGGCCCCGACCCGATACGGGCCTTCCACACGGTGGGCTGCGTCGCCGACGCCACGACCATCCGCGAGCGGTCCGGCGAGGGCGGCTACGAGGTGCTCGCCACCGGCACCACCCGCTTCCGGCTGCTGTCCGTGGACGCCTCCGGCCCGTACCTGGTCGGCGAGGTCGAGGAGCTGCCGGAGGACGACGGCGAGGGGGCGGGCGCGCTCGCCTCCGGGGTGCTGCGGGCGTTCCGCGCCTACCAGAAGCAGCTCGCCGGCGCGCGGGAGCGGACCCTGGCCGGCGGGCAGGAGCTGCCGGACGAGCCCTCCGTGCTGTCGTACCTGGTGGCCGCCGCGACCGTCCTGGACACCCCGACCAAGCAGCGGCTCCTGCAGTCCCCGGACACCGCCACGCGGCTGGCGGACGAGCTGAGAATCCTCAGGCGCGAGACGGCGCTGATCGGTAGGCTCCCCTCGGTTCCGGCGGCGGAGCTCACCCGCCTGCCGACCAGTCCGAACTGACCCGTTCCCGGCCGGGAGCGGCCCGACGACGCGAGGCATGACGGGCGTGGCCAGGAAGAAGCAGAAGTCAGGTTCCGGCGGCACCCCGGCGACGGTGGCCGCCACCCGGGCGGGCGTGGCCTTCACGCTCCACTCCTACGAGCACGACCCGGCCGCCGCCTCCTACGGCGAGGAGGCCGCCGAGGCGCTCGGGGTGGCTCCGGAGCGGGTGTTCAAGACGCTCGTCGCGGACGTCGACGGGGCGCTGACCGTCGCGGTCGTCCCCGTCTCCGGCTCGCTGGACCTCAAGGCGCTGGCGGCGGCGGTCGGCGGCAAGCGGGCCGCGATGGCCGATCCGGCCGTGGCCGAGCGCACCACGGGCTACGTGCGCGGCGGGATCTCCCCGCTGGGGCAGCGCAAGGCGCTGCCGACCGTGGTGGACTCCTCCGCCGAGCGGTACGGGACGGTCTGCGTCTCGGCCGGGCGCCGGGGGCTGGAGATCGAACTGGCGCCGGCGGACCTGGTGGCGCTCACCGGCGCGGTGACGGCGCCGATCGCCCGCCCGTAGCGCGCCCGGGGGCGCGCTGCGCCCCTACGCCTTCTTGCGGTCCCCCTCGTGGTCCTCGTGGTCCTCCCCGGTCCCGGTCCCCCGGGCCTCCTCCGTGACCGGCTGCGGCCCCCACGCGGGGTGGAGGGGGTGCGGCTCGGGGTCGCGGGGGCCGAACAGGGCCATGAGCGCCAGGTGCGTCACCAGCGCGGCGAACGGCCAGGCCAGCAGGGCGCCCTTGGCCTTCAGCTCCAGCGGGGCGTCGAAGACCTTCCCCTCGCCCACCGCCCTGGCGTGGGCGACCACGTCCTGCTCCGGGCCGAGCCAGACGCCCAGCCGCCAGGCCAGCAGCGAGCCCAGCACCGCGCCGACCGCCAGTCCGACCGCCGCGCCGACGCCGCCGCGGCGCCGCGCGAGGAAGACGGCGGCCCCGGTCAGCGCGCCCATGCCCAGGGCCAGCAGGACGAAGGTGCCGTCGACGCCGACCGGCTCCTCCCCCTCGGCGTTCTGGAGGTAGACGGCCGTACCGTCGGAGATCAGCGGCACCCGGGGGGCGAGCCACAGCCACAGCAGTCCGAGCACCGCACCGGCCGCCGCCGTGGCGACGGTCACCAGCACGGCGTCGCGCACCTCCTGCCGGACCGAGGCCCCCTCGTCGGACTCCGCCGGCCCGTCGCCCCCGCCGGGCGGGGAGCCCCACGGGTCGTAGGAGGACGGGGAGGACGGGGAGGACGGGGAGGACGCGGACGGGCCGTGCTGCGGGGAGGGAGGTGTCGGTGCGGTCACCCTGCCATCGTGCCAGGTCCGGCCGCCGCCCCGGCGGGCAGGACCGCACACGGTGCGTACGCGTCCCGCCGTACGGCACCGTGCGGTGCCGTGCGGGGCCGTAGAGGGGTCAGCGGACGGCGGCGCGGTGGTACGCCCAGGTCGCCACGGCCAGCGCGGCGGCCCCGACCGCGGCGCACACCCCGAGGTCGGCCACGACCGAGGCCCAGTCCGGGCGGGGCTCGAAGGTGGCCGCCAGCGCCTCCACGCCGTACGTCGAGGGCAGCAGGTCCCTCGCCCAGCGCACCGGCTCCGGCAGCCGTCCGCCCGGGAGCACGCCCAGCAGCAGCGCGGCGGACATGCCGAGCTGGCCGCAGAGGGTGGCGAGCTCCTGGCGGGGCGCGAGCAGGCCGAGGGCCGCGCCGAGCCCGGCGAGTGCCGCGCCGGCCAGCGGCACCACCGCCGCCAGTACCCACAGCCCGCCCAGCGGGAGCTGGTAGAGCAGGGCCCCGGCCACGGCGGTGACCGCCACGCCGGGCACCGTGAAGGAGGCGTACGCGCCCGCCGCGCCCAGCACCACCGCGGCGGGCGGCACCGGCAGGGTGGCGTAGTGGTCGAGCCCGCCGGAGGCCCGGAGCTGGCCGAAGTACTGGGCGAGGAGGTTCAGCGCGACGAAGGCGACCACCAGCACGCTCGATCCGGCCACCACCGCCCGCGCCTCGTCGCCGGGGCCGCCGTCCACGACGCCCCGCATCAGGACCATGATCCCCAGGGACTGGAAGGTCGCCACGAACAGCAGGGGGATGCGGGCCACGCGCGCCCGGGAGAGCTGCGCGCGGTAGACGGCCGCCAGGGCGGGCCACAGTCCCGCGCCCGGGGCGAGCGGGGCGGCGGCCGGACGGCCGTGCTGCGGCGCGGGCGTCTCCGCGTCCCCGGCGCTCCGCCGCCGTCCGTGCTCCGGTGCCTGTTCCGGTCCCCGTCCCGGGTCCCGCTCCGAGGTTGCCGCCGCGGCCGTGCTCACGTCCTCACCAGACCTTCCGTGTGTCCCCCCAGCGCCAGGTACACGTCCTCCAGGGTCGGTGTGGCCAGGGTGAAGTCGTCCAGCGCGGCGAACGCCGCCCCGCCGGTGACGGCGGCGACCGCCGCACGCGCCTGGGCGGGGGGCAGCCGCAGCGTCCAGCGGCGGCCGACGGCCGTGGCGGCCCGCTGCAGGGCGGCGACCTCGGGGACCTCCAGCGGCGGCCGGTCGCGCCACACCAGCTCCAGCCGTACGTCCTCGCCCACCATGGCCTTCAGTCCGGCGGGGGTGTCGCAGGCGATCGTCCGGCCGCGGTCCATGACGGCGACCCGGTCCAGGACGAGTTCGGCCTCGATCACGTTGTGGGTGACCAGGATCACCGTGACGCCGCGCTCGGCGCGCCGCCGGTCGATCGCGGACCACACCGCGCGCCGCGCGACGGGGTCCATGCCGGTGGTCGGCTCGTCCAGCACCAGCAGGGGCCGCTCCCCCACCAGCGCCGCCGCCACGCAGGCCAGGCGCCGCTGGCCGCCGGAGAGCCGCTTCAGCGGGCGGTCGGCGATACCGCCGAGCCCGAGTTCGTCCAGGACCGCGTCGCGCTCGCGCCGTGCCGCCGCGGCGTCCAGGCCGCGCAGCCGCCCGGTGGTCTCGGCGGCCAGCGCCACGGTCAGCTCGTCCAGCGCGGTGGACTCCTGCCCCAGGTAGGCGAGCAGCCGCGCCGCCCGCCGCGGGTGGCGGACCAGGTCGTGGCCGAGGACGTCGATGCGGCCGGCGTCGGGGCGCAGCAGCCCGGTGAGCTGCCGTACGAGGGTGGACTTCCCCGCGCCGTTCGGGCCCAGCAGGCCGAAGACCTCGCCGTGCCGGACCGTGAGGCTGACGCCGTCGCTGGCCCGTACCGCGGGAGTGCCGGGGGCGCCGCGCCGCCCGCGCCGGGCGGGATAGGTCTTGACCAGGCCGTCGACGCGCACGGCGGTCCCCGTCGGTGCCTCCGACGCGTCCGCCGCCTGCCGCGTGCCCGTCATCACGAGCTACGAGGGTACGCGCCCGTGACCGGCTCACTCGCCGGTGGGTGCGTGTTCGCCCGCCGTACGGGCGGTGCGGGCGTCGATCTCGCGCCAGAAGCCCGCGCGGATCGCGTAGCGGTCGCGCTCGTCGATTTGGTCGTCCTTGTGCGCGAGCAGGCCGAACCGCGCGGCGTAGCGCAGCAGTTCGCCGTCGATGCGGTGGGGGATGCGGGGGTACTCCGCGGAGAGGGTCCGCACGTGGGCGGGGGTGGTGAGCCGCTCGATCCAGCGGCGGGCGAAGACCTGGCCGACCTCGAAGGGGTCGCCGCTGACCGTGGTGATGTCCTCCTCGCGGTCGGCCCAGCGCTGCTCGGCGGTGGTGAGCTGGGCGAGGGTCGGCAGGGCGGCGGCCTCGGGGGACTCGGCGGGGGCGCGCTCGACCCAGCCCTTGTCGGAGGACCAGCGCAGGGTGGCGCCCGTGGGGACGGAGGGAGCGGGGTGCGGGTGCGCGGCGGGACGGCCGAGCCCGGCCAGGTCCTTGGGGGTGGGCACGCCCTTGCCGTGGGCGCTGTCGCCGGCGCGCTCGTCGGGGGCGGGCGGGGCGCCGTTCCTGCCCGGGGCGGGCGCCGGCGCGGTGTCGCCGGCGTCCACCGGGGGGACGCCCGTGCCGGCGGCGGCCGGGGAGGGGTCGGGCAGGGGGGCGGAGAGGATGGCGGCGATCTCGGGCCGGGTGTCGGGCTCGGGCGGGCAGACGCCGACGAGGTCCCTGGCCCGGACGGCGCGGGTGATCCAGGCGCGGTCCAGGACGCGCCGCTCGTCGGCCTCGGCGACCAGGTCCTCGGACTGGTTGTAGTCGCCGTCGGCGGCCTGGACGGCCCACAGGTGGACGGCGACGCCGTGCTCCTTGGCGGACATCAGTCCGGGCAGCAGATCGCCGTCCCCGGTGACCAGCACGATGTCGGAGCAGGCGCGGTTGCGCGCCAGTTCGGTCAGTTCGGCGTGCATGGCGGCGTCCACGCCCTTCTGCGCCCACCGGCCCTCGCTGCGGGTGAGGGCGCCGAGCCGTACGGTCACGCGCGGCATCACGCGCAGCCGCCGGTGCTCGGGCTGGGGCACCCGGTCCGGGGCGCCGTCGAACCAGTAGATGCGCAGCAGGCGGCAGCCGGTGTCCTCCTCGGCGCGCTCGCGCAGTCCCTGGATGAGCACGGCGTGGTCGACGGTGATCCGGGAGCGCGCGGGCTCCCCCGCCAGCAGGCTCGCGGCGGCGCCCAGAAGGTATCCGGCGTCCACCAGGACGACGCAGCGGTCCACGCTCCACCCACTCTCGGTATGACCGGCACGACCACCGTGACCGACGGTGTCCACGCGGTCGTGGTGCGTTTGTCTCGGGTCTGCTCTTTCGGGCCCGTTTCGAGTCTGCCCGACCGCATGGGGCTTGTCGGCCCCGGACTCGATCTTCGGCGTGGCGGGGGTTCGGTGTCCACGGTACGGGAGGGGGCGCCCGTCCAAGAAGGCCGGCCGGGGAGCCGGTGACTCAGGGCAACTGCCCGGAATGCGAACTTTATAGGTGCGTGCGAAGCTGATCGCGGCCCATCGTTCCGCAGTCCGCACAGGAGGAGAGATCATGGGCAAGCGCAAGAAGGACGGCCGCGGTCAGCGCGGGAACGGCATCACCGAGCAGGCGCAGCAGCCGGAGGCCGCCGAGCGGATGGCGCGGCCGCAGCCGGCATCACAGGCCGGCACCACGGACGTCGCGCGCAAGCGCCGGAGGCGCTTCGGCCACAACTGACGGGAGACCGGGCCGGGAACCGGCCGGGGCCCGGTCGTACGGTCGCACACGGGCGGGGCGCCCCGGATCCCCGGGGCGCCCCGTCGCGTCACACGGCCCGCCCGGCCGCTCAACCCGCCAGGCAGGAGGGGCCGAGCAGCGCCTTGAGGTCGCCGAAGAGCGCCGGATCGGCGGTGACCCGGTGCCGGTCGAGACGGAGCACGGTCGTCTTGCGGGCGCCCTGGAGCTTGACCCGCACCTCGGTCGAGCCGCGGTGCTGGGTGAGCACCTCGCCCAGCTTCTCCACCAGCGGCGGAGTGACCTTGACCGTGGGGATGGTGATGGTGACGGGCGCGTCGGACGACGCCTCCGACAGGTCGGGGACCATCAGCTCCATGGCGACCAGCCGGGGGATGTCCTCGCGCTTGTCCAGGCGGCCCTTGACGAACACCACCGCGTCCTCCACGAGCTGGGTGGAGACGAGCTGGTAGGTGGCGGGGAAGAACATGCAGTCGATCGAGCCCGCCAGGTCCTCCACGGTGGCGATCGCCCAGGCGTTGCCCTGCTTGGTCATCTTCCGCTGCAGGCCGGAGATGATGCCGCCGATGGTGACGATCGACCCGTCGGTGAAGTCGCCGGCGTTGAGCTGGGAGATCGCCGCGTCGGTCTTGTCGGCCAACACGTGCTCCAGACCGAACAGCGGGTGGTCGGAGACGTAGAGCCCCAGCATCTCCCGCTCCTGGGCGAGCAGGTAGCTCTTGTCCCACTCGTCGGTGGGGAACTCCACGTCCAGGCCGAAGCCGGGGCCGCCGTCCGAGGACTCCTCCCCCATGCCGCCGAAGAGGTCGAACTGCCCCTCCGCCTCCTTGCGCTTGATCTGCACCACGTTGTCGATCATCGACTCGAAGTGCGCCGTCAGCCCCTTGCGGGTGTGGCCCAGCCCGTCGAAGGCGCCGGCCTTGATCAGCGACTCGACGGTGCGCTTGTTGCACACCACCGCGTCGACCTTGTCGAGGAAGTCGGGGAAGGAGGTGTACTTCCCCTTGGCCTTGCGGCAGGCGACGATCGAGTCCACCACGTTCTGGCCGACGTTGCGCACGGCCGTCAGGCCGAAGACGATCGTGTCGTCCCCGCGCGGGGTGAAGTTCGCCTCGGACTCGTTGACGTCCGGCGGCAGCACCCTGATGCCCATGCGGCGGCACTCGTTGAGGTAGACCGCCGACTTGTCCTTGTCGTCGCGGACGGAGGTCAGCAGCGCGGCCATGTACTCGGCCGGGTAGTTGGCCTTGAGGTAGGCCGTCCAGTACGACACCAGTCCGTACGCCGAGGAGTGCGCCTTGTTGAAGGCGTAGCCGGCGAAGGGCACCAGCACGTCCCACACGGCCTGGATGGCCTCGTCGGAGTACCCCTTCTCCCGGGCGCCCTTCTGGAAGTTGACGAACTCCTTCTCCAGCACCTCGGGCTTCTTCTTGCCCATCGCCCGGCGCAGCAGGTCGGCCTGGCCGAGGCTGTAGCCGGCGAGCACCTGGGCGGCCTTCTGCACCTGCTCCTGGTAGACGATCAGGCCGTAGGTGACGTCGAGGATGTCCTTGAGGGGCTCCTCCAGCTCCGGGTGGATGGGGGTGATCTCCTGCTGCCCGTTCTTGCGCAGCGCGTAGTTGATGTGGGAGTTCATGCCCATCGGGCCGGGCCGGTACAGGGCCGAGACCGCGGAGATGTCCTCGAAGTTGTCGGGCTTCATCATGCGCAGCAGGGAGCGCATGGGCCCGCCGTCGAACTGGAAGACGCCCAGGGTCTCGCCGCGCTGGAGCAGCTCGAAGGTCTTGGCGTCGTCCAGCGGCAGGTCGAGCAGCTTGATGTCGACGCCCTTGTTGGCCTTCACCAGCTTGACGGCGTCGTCCATGATCGTGAGGTTGCGCAGGCCCAGGAAGTCCATCTTCAGCAGGCCGAGCGCCTCACAGGTGGGGTAGTCCCACTGGGTGACCACGGAGCCGTCGTTCTTGGGGCTGAACACCGGCACGTGGTCGACCAGCGGCTCGCTCGACATGATCACGCCCGCGGCGTGCACGCCCATCTGCCGCACCAGGCCCTCGATGCCCTTGGCGGTGTCGATGACCTTCTTCACGTCCGGCTCGTTCTCGTACATCGACCGGACCTCGGCCGCCTCGTTGTAGCGGGGGTGGCTGGGGTCGGTGATGCCGGAGAGCGGGATGCCCTTGCCCAGGACGTCGGCGGGCATCGCCTTGGTGATGCGGTCGCCCATGGCGTACGGGTAGCCCAGCACGCGGGCGGAGTCCTTGATCGCCGCCTTGGCCTTGATGGTGCCGTACGTGCCGATCTGGGCGACCTTGTCGGCGCCGTACTTCTCGGTCACGTAGCGGATGACCTCACCGCGCCTGCGCTCGTCGAAGTCGATGTCGACGTCGGGCATGGACACGCGCTCGGGGTTGAGGAACCGCTCGAAGATCAGGCCGTGGTCGATCGGGTCGAGGTCGGTGATGCCCATGGCGTACGCCACGATCGAGCCCGCCGCGGAGCCGCGGCCCGGGCCGACGGCGATGCCGTTGTTCTTCGCCCACATGATGAAGTCGGCGACGACGAGGAAGTACCCCGGGAACCCCATCTGGACGATGACGTCCATCTCGTACTCGGCCTGCTTCTGCCGGTCCTCGGGGACGCCGTTCGGGTACCGGCGCTGCATGCCCCGCCGGACCTCCTCGCGGAACCAGGACTCCTCGGTGTGCCCCTCGGGGACGGGGAAGCGGGGCATCAGGTCCCGCTTCTCGAACCAGCCGGTGGTGTCGACCTGCTCGGCGACCAGGAGGGTGTTGCGGCAGCCCTCCTGCCAGGCGTCGGAGGAGTCGATGGCGTACATCTCCTCCGTGGACTTCAGGTAGTAGCCCGCGCCGTCGAACCGGAAGCGGTCCGGGTCGGAGAGGTTCTTCCCCGTCTGGACGCACAGCAGCGCGTCGTGGGCCTCGGCCTCGCTGGCGTAGGTGTAGTGGCTGTCGTTGGTGACCAGCGGCGGGATGCCCAGCTTCTTGCCGATCTCCAGCAGCCCGTCGCGGACCCGGCGCTCGATCTCGATGCCGTGGTCCATCAGCTCCAGGAAGTACCGGTCCTTGCCGAAGATGTCCTGGTAGTCGGCCGCGGCCTTGAGCGCCTCGTCGAACTGGCCGAGCCGCAGCCGGGTCTGCACCTCGCCCGAGGGGCAGCCGGTGGAGGCCATCAGCCCCTCGGAGAGCTCGGCGATCATCTCCTTGTCGGTGCGCGGCCACTTGACGAAGAAGCCCTCCATGTACGCGTCGGAGGAGAGCCGGAAGAGGTTGTGCAGGCCGGTCTTGTTCGCCGCCCAGATCGTCTTGTGGGTGTAACCGCCGGAACCGGAGACGTCGTCCTTCTTCTGGTGGGGCTGGCCCCACTGGACGCGCCGCTTGTACCGCCGCGACTGCGGGGCGACGTACGCCTCGATCCCGATGATCGGCGTGATGCCCGCCTTGGTGGCGTGCTGGAAGAAGTCGTACGCCCCGTGGAGGTTGCCGTGGTCGGTCATGGCGATGTGCGTCATGCCCATCTTCTGACAGGCCTCGAACATGTCGCCCAGCCGCGCCGCACCGTCCAGCAGGGAGTACTGCGTGTGCACGTGCAGGTGTGTGAACGGCGGTTTGGCCACGACGGGGGACCTCCAGCGAGCGGGTCTTGCGGCAGTTCCTGAACGGCTCCGAAGTCTACGACCCGGCACCGACAGGACCCCGGCGCGCGCCGCGGGAATCCACGGAGACCCGCGTGTTCCCCGCACGCGTCCCCGCCGGACGCCGCCCGCCGCCACGCCCCCGGGGAGGCACCACGGGGGCGGGCCGCTGCGGCCCGCGCGGCCGGCGCGGCTCCCGAAGGCATCCCCCGTCCTCCGCGTCCCCCCGCGTCCGTGCCCGCCGTACCGCGGTCGCACCGCGTCGCGGCCACGTTCATGTTGCGATCTTCACCCGGCCGGGGCTCTTTAAGCCCCTCTTAACGGAACGCATGGCACACTCGGCTGCGATGGGCATCCCTGACACAGGCATCCGGACGGTGCGCGCCGCGGTCTTCACCGCGCTGTGCGTCACCCTGTCCGCGGGTGCCCACGTCCTGCTCACCGGAAACCCCCTGCCGTATCCGCCGCTGCTCCTGGTCAGCACGGCGGTGTTCGCCGCCGCCTTCGCGCTCGCCGGGCGGGAGCGGGGTTACTGGTCGGTCGCCGGGCTGCTGGTGCCGCTGGAACTGGCCGCCGACACCGTCTTCACCACCGGGCAGGACGCCTGTTACGGGCAGGCGGGCGGCCCCGTGGCCGGACCGCTGCGCTCGCTGGGCGTGGACCTGCTGTGCGCGGGCGGCGACCTGGGAACGCCGCTGGCGCGGATGACCGCCTCCGCCGCGCCCCCGCTCTCCGCCGCCACCCATCCCGCGGCCCCCTGGCTCCTGCTGGCCGCGCACGTGGCCGTGGGCCTGACCGCCGCCGCGTGGCTGCGCCGGGGCGACGCGGCGCTCACCCGGCTGCTGCGCGCCGCCGCCGCGGCCCTCTTCCGGCCGCTGCTGCTGGTGGCCGCCGTCTGCCGCCCGGCCGCCGGACCGGCCGGGCGCGGGATCCGCCCCGCCCTGCGCGCCACGCCCCGGCACACGCTCCCCCTGCTGACCCACTCCGTCGTACGACGCGGACCTCCGTGCCCCGCGGCCCCCGCCGTCTGAGCACCACCGTCCCCACCCGTACGTGACCGACACGGAGAACACACCCACCATGAGCAAGCGCAACAGCCAGGAAGCCAAGCGCGCCGCCCGGGAGCGGCTGCGGATCGAGCGCGAGAAGCAGGCCAGGAAGGAGAAGCTGCGCCGCCAGGCGATCGTCGGCGGTTCGGCGGTCGCGCTCCTCGCGGTCGCGGGCGGCATCGGCGTCGCGGTCGCCAACATGGGAGGCGACGGCGGCAGCGAGAAGTCGTGGTCCGCGGCGGCCGACAAGAAGCTGGTGAAGCCGGCCAACGCCACGGGCGAGAACGGCACGACCGTCGTCCTCGGCGGCGAGAACGCCAAGACGACCATCGACGTCTACGAGGACATGCGCTGCCCGGCCTGCGCCAGCTTCGAGCAGGCGCTCGGCGAGACCGTCAAGAAGGGCGCCAAGGAGGGCAAGTACAAGCTCCAGGTCCACCTCGGCGCCATCATCGACGGCAACTTCGGCGGCAACGGCTCCAAGAACGCCGCCAGCGCGCTGGGCGCCGCCCTGAACGTGAGCACCGAGGCGTTCAGCGAGTACCACTCCCTGCTGTACTCCGCCAAGCACCACCCGCCGGAGGCCGAGGACAAGTTCGCCGACAACGACTACCTGCTGAAGGTGGCCGAGGACGTCGACGCGCTGAAGAACAACGAGAAGTTCCGGCAGGCCGTCGAGAAGGGCACCTACGACAAGTGGGCCCTTGAGATGATCGAGAGCTTCGACAAGGCCGAGATCAAGGGCACGCCCACCGTCCGGATCGACGGCAAGGACGTGGAGGTCAACAAGCTGCCCGCCGAACTGGAGAAGCTCGGCGTGAAGTGACCCGGCGAACCGGGCGGCCGTCCCGCCCGGCGCCCCGCGCCACCGGGCCGCGGCGCTTTGCGCACCGCTGCCGGCACGGCACCGGCGGCGCCCGGAATCCGGCCCGACTCCGGTGCGCGGAAACGCCGTTCGACGGATCGGCGAACTCTTGCCGGCACCCTGTCCGCCGCCCCTACCGGCGCGTAGCATCGGCGGCCGTGACTGACACCCACACCGCTGCCCCCGCCACCGCCCACCCCACCGCCCCCAGACGCCGCACGGTCGTCGCGGCCGGCGCCGCGACCGCCGCGCTGCTGCCGCTGGCCGCCGCACGGCGCGCCCGCGCGGCCGACGGCCCGGTCTTCGCCCACGGCGTCGCCTCCGGCGACCCGCTGCCCGACGGCGTCCTGCTGTGGACCCGGGTCACCCCCACCCCCGACGCGACGCCCGGCTCCGGCCTGGGCGCGCCCGTGGAGGTCTCCTGGGAGGTCGCCGAGGACCCGGGCTTCACCGCCGTCGTCGCCTCCGGCCGTACGACCGCGACGGCCGCGGCCGACCACACGGTCAAGGTCGACGTGCGCGGGCTGCGCCCGGCCACCGCGTACCACTACCGCTTCGGCGCCGCCGGCACCCACTCCCCCGTCGGCCGCACCCGCACCGCGCCCGCCGACGGCGCCGCGGCGGACCGCGTCCGCTTCGGGGTGGTCTCCTGCGCCCACTACGAGAGCGGGTTCTTCACCGCCTACCGCCACCTGGCCGCCCGCGCCGACCTCGACGCCGTCCTCCACCTCGGCGACTACATCTACGAGTACGGCAAGGGCGAGTACCCGCTGAAGGACGGGGTCGTCCGGGAGATGCGGCCCGTCCACGAGACCGTCACCCTGGCCGACTACCGGCAGCGCCACGCCCACTACAAGACCGACCCCGACCTGCGGGCCCTGCACGCCGCGCACCCGGTCATCGCGATCTGGGACGACCACGAGACCGCCAACGACGCCTGGTCCGGCGGCGCCGAGAACCACACGCCCGCCACGGAGGGCGACTGGGCGGCGCGCGCGAGGGCCGCCCGGCAGGCGTACTTCGAGTGGATGCCGGTCCGCCCCTCCACCGAGGGCACCGTCTACCGGCGGCTGCGCTTCGGCGGCCTGGCCGACCTCCACCTGCTCGACCTGCGCTCCTTCCGCGACCGGCAGGCGGGGATCGGCAGCGGCGACGTGGACGACCCCGACCGCACGATCACCGGCCGCGCGCAACTGGACTGGCTGAAGGCCGGGCTCGCCGCCTCCGACACCCGGTGGCACCTGGTCGGCACCTCGGTGATGATCTCGCCGGTGGCCTTCGGGTCCGTGCCGGCACACCTGCTCGGGCCGCTGGCCGAGCTGCTCGGCATACCCCGCGAGGGCCTGGCCGTCAACGTCGACCAGTGGGACGGCTACACCGACGACCGCCGCGAGCTGCTGACCCACCTGCGCGACCGCGGCATCGGCAACACCGTCTTCCTCACCGGCGACATCCACATGGCCTGGGCCAACGACGTGCCCGTCCGGGCGGCCACCTATCCGCTGGAGCCGCCGGTGGCCACGGAGTTCGTGGTCACCTCCGTCACCTCGGACAATCTGGACGACATCCTGAAGGTCCCGGCGCACACCGTCTCCACCGTCGCCGAGACCGCCGTGCGCGCCGCCAACCGCCACACCAAGTGGGTCGACATGGACTCGCACGGCTACGGCGTCCTGGACGTGACCGGCGAGCGGGCGCAGATGGACTACTACGCGCTCTCCGACAAGACCGACCCCCGGGCGGCCGTCCGGCACGTGCGTTCCTACCGCACCCGTTCGGGCACACAGCGCGTCGAACACGTGGCGGACCCCGTACGCTGACCCCATGTCAGGGGGCCAACACCACGGGCACGACGGGGCCGGCCGGGTCGTCGACGGGCGTTTCGAGCTGCTGGAGCGGCTCGGCAGCGGAGGCATGGGCACGGTGTGGCGGGCGCGTGACACCGTGCTGGACCGCGAGGTGGCGCTGAAGGAGGTACGGCCGCCCCATCCGGTCTCCCCCGACCCGGCCGACGAGGACACCGCCTCGCGCAGGCTGCGGGAACGCGTGCTGCGCGAGGCGCGGGCCCTGGCCCGGCTCAACCACCCCCACGTGGTCACGGTCCACCACGTCGTGGACTCCCGGCCCCATCCGTGGATCGTGATGGAGCTGCTGCCGGGCCGCTCCCTCCAGGACCGGCTGGCCGACGGCCCGCTGGAGCCGGGCGAGGCGGCCAGGATCGGCCGGGAGATCCTGGCCGCGCTGCGCGCCGCGCACGCCGCCGGCATCCACCACCGCGACGTGAAACCGGCCAACGTGCTGCTGCGGGAGAACGGGAGCGCGGTGCTGACCGACTTCGGCATCGCCGCGGTCCAGGGCTCCACGTCGCTGACCGCCACCGGCGAACTCGTCGGCTCGCCCGAGTACATCGCCCCCGAGCGCATCCGGGGCACCGGCGACGACCCGGCCTCCGACCTGTGGTCGCTGGCCATGACACTGTACGTCTGCACGGAGGGCGCCAGCCCGCTGCGCCGCCCGACGGCCCTGGCCACGCTGGCCGCCGTGCTGGACGAGCCGATCCCGCCGCCGGTGCGGTCCGGGGCGCTGGCCCCGGCGCTGACCGCGATGCTGGTACGCGACCCGGCGGCCCGGCCCGACGCCGAGCGGTTCGACGCGCTGCTCGCCGACGCCGAGGCGGGCCGGGGCGGGGCGCCCTTCCCGGCCGCCCGGCCGACGACGCCGCTGCCCGCACCGCCGTACGCGTCGTCGTACGCACCGACCCTGCCCGCCGGGCCCCGCCCCGTACCCGCCCCCGGCGACGGAAGCGGCTCCGGGACCGTCCCTGCGGCCCCGGAGCGGCCCGCGCGGCGCCGGGGCCGGGCCGCGCTGGTCGCGGGGGCCGCCGTCGCCGCGGTGCTGGTCGCCGCCTCGGCGTACGCGCTCACCGCGTTCTCCGGCGGCGGGGACGGCGGCGGGGAGAACCGGGGCGGGAAGCGGTCCTCCACCCCGGCGGCCTCCCCGACCTCCGCGCGCTCCTCGTCCGTACCCTCCCCCTCCCCTTCCCCGTCCTCCTCCTCGCCCGCCTCGCCCGGCCCGAGCGCCTCCCCCACGCCGACGGCGTCCGCCCCCTCCGGCCCCTCCGCCTCGCCGGCCCCGTCGGCCACCGCGGCGGTGCCCGGGGAGGAGAGCGTCGGCACCTGGATCGCGCAGATCTTCTCCGAGCCGGTCTCCTCCGGCACGGCCGCCCGCGACAAGCGGCTGGCGGCCGTGCGCGCCGAGGTGCCGGAGGCGCGGATGCTGCGCAGCGACGACTTCGCCTCGCTGCGCCCGGGCTACTGGGTGATCTACGCACCGGGCCCGTTCGCCGACGGGCACGCCGCCGTGCGCTTCTGCGCGGACCGCGGCCGGACCGACTCCAACACCTGCATGGGCCGCTACCTCAGCCACCGCGCCTCCGACCGGGTGTACCTGTGCGCCCCCGCCTCGGGCGGCCCGACCGGCTCGGGCCGCTGCACGCGCCCCTAGCGGTCCTCCTGCTTCTCCCGGTCCTCCGGGCCCTCCAGGCCGGCCAGGAAGTCCAGCGCGATCCGCCAGGTCCGCTCGGCCGCCTCCGCGTCGTAGTCGGGCAGGTCGGGGTCGGTGTAGAGGTGGCCGGCCCCGGCGTAGCGGTGGACCTCGACCTCCGCGCCCGCCCGCCGCATCCGCAGGTACCAGGCGTTCAGCCAGTCGTGCGGCTCGAAGGGATCGGGGTCGGCGACGTGGAGCTGCACCGGCAGCCCGTCGACGGCCGCGTCCTCCGCGAGGTCGGAGGTGCCGTGGAGCAGCAGCAGCCCGCGCGCGTGGTCGTCGGCGAGCGCGAGGTTCTGGGCGATCGCGCCGCCCAGCGAGAACCCGGCGTAGACCACTCCCCGCTCGGAGAGCGGGGCGGTGGCGGCGACGGCCCGCTTGAGCAGCTCGTCGCGGCCGATCTCGTCCTTGATCTTCATGCCGTCCTCGACGGTGTCGGCGGTCCGCCCGTCGTACAGGTCGGGGGTGTGGACCTCGTGCCCGGCTTCCCGCAGCCGCTCGGCGGCGGCATGGACGGCGGGACGCAGCCCGTAGGTGGAGTGGAACATCACAACGGTGGGCACGATGTCACTTCCTTCGCAGGTCAGGCTCATGGCCCGCGTTCGGGCGACACGCCCGGGGCGGGGTTCTCCCCATGGTGCCAGGTACGGTCGATGGAGCCCTTTTCGTCATCAGCAGTCCACCGAGGAGTTCACACGACCATGGAGAACGTGCTGCGACCGCTGATCGTCTTCGGTGGCGCGATCGCACTGGCACTCGTCGTCGGCTGGGCCGTGGACCGCGCGCTGCAACGCATGGACGCCCGGCACCCGGAGACCCCGATGTGGGGGCTGCTGCGCAGCGGCCGGTGGCCGTTGCAGGCGGTCGTCTTCGTCGGCCTGCTCAACGCCTTCTCCGAGCAGACGCACCTGGCCAGGAACCACCAGAAGGCGGTCGACCTGTGGCTCAGCCTGATACTGATCGGGGCCGCCGCGTGGCTGGTGCTGCGGATGATCACCGCCATCGTGGAGACCGCCTTCGCCCGGTACGCCGGGGTCGCCCACGACGTGGGGCGGGTACGGCGGGTCCGCACCCAGCTGACCCTGGTCCGGCGGCTGGCCACGGCGGTGGTCACGGTGCTCGCCGGGGCGTCGATGCTGCTGCAGTTCCCCGCGATGGAGAAGTTCGGCGCCTCCATGCTGGCCTCGGCCGGTGTGCTGGGCATCGTCGTCGGCATCGCCGCCCAGTCCACGCTGAGCAACCTCTTCGCCGGCCTGCAGATCGCCTTCGGCGACATGGTGCGCATCGGCGACACGGTGGTGGTGGACGGCGAGTGGGGGACGGTGGAGGAGATCACCGTCTCGTACCTGGTGGTCCGCACCTGGGACGAGCGCCGGATCACCATGCCGGTGTCGTACTTCACCAGCAAGCCCTTCGAGAACTGGTCGCGCGGGGGCTCGCAGATGACCGGCACGGTCTACCTCCACCTCGACCACTCGGCCCCGATCGACGCGCTCCGCGCCAAGACCGAGGAGATCGTGCGCGCCAGCGACGCGTGGGACGGCCGCGCCTGGGACCTGTCGGTGACCGACACCACCCCCTCCACGATCGAGGTCCGCGCGCTGGTGACGGCGCGCTCGGCGGACGACATCTGGACGCTGCGCTGCGAGGTCCGCGAGAAGCTCGTCACCTGGCTCCACCGGGAGCACCCCTATGCGCTCCCCCGCGTCACCACGGCGCAGGCGGCGCCGGAGCCGGGGCGGGTACGCCCGGTGGACGGCACGGGGGGCGGTACGGCGGCGGGCACGGAGAACGGGCTGGCCAGGAGGGACATCCCCAGCGCCCGGAAGGCGCGCTGACAGCCCCTCCCGGCCGCCCGTCCCGCCGCCCCGGCTTACGCGCTCTCGGCGCGGACCCGGTCCAGCGCGGTCTGGAGGTCGTCCGGGTAGTCGCTGGTGAACTCCACCCGGCGGCCGTCCGCCGGGTGGTCGAAGCCGAGCCTCACCGCGTGCAGCCACTGCCGGGCCAGCCCCAGCCGCCTGGCCAGCGTCGGGTCGGCGCCGTAGGTGGTGTCGCCGACGCACGGGTGCCGGTGGGCGGCCATGTGGACGCGGATCTGGTGGGTGCGGCCGGTCTCCAGCTTGATGTCGAGCAGGCTGGCGGCCCGGAACGCCTCGATGAGGTCGTAGTGGGTGACCGACGGCTTGCCGTCGGCCGTGACGGCCCACTTGTAGTCGTGGACGGGATGCCGTCCGATGGGGGCGTCGATCGTGCCGCTGAGCGGGTCGGGGTGGCCCTGGACGAGCGCGTGGTAGCGCTTGTCGACCGTGCGCTCGCGGAACTGCTGCTTGAGCAGGGTGTAGGCGTGCTCGGACTTGGCCACCACCATCAGTCCGGAGGTGCCCACGTCCAGCCGGTGCACGACGCCCTGCCGCTCCGCGGCGCCGGAGGTGGAGATGCGGAAGCCCGCGGCGGCGAGCCCGCCGATCACGGTGGGACCGTTCCAGCCGGGGCTGGGGTGGGCGGCCACGCCGATCGGCTTGTCCACCACCACGATGTCGGCGTCGTCGTGCACGATCCGCATGCCCTCCACGGGCTCGGCCACGACCTGCACCGGCGCGGGCGGCGCGGGCATCTCGACCTCTATCCAGGCCCCGCCGCGCACGCGCTCGGACTTCCCGACCTCGCCCCCGTCGAGCCGGACCTTCCCCGCCGCGGCCAGCTCGGCCGCCTTGGTGCGGGAGAAGCCGAACATCCTGGCCAGGGCGGCGTCGACGCGTTCGCCCTCCAGGCCGTCGGGTACGGGCAGGGTACGGATCTCGGGAAGCTGACTCACCCGATCGAGTATGCCGGAAGCGGGCCGTGCCCCTGCCCGGCGGGCAGGGGCACGGCGCCCCCCGGTGCTCTCCGGCCGGTCAGTCGCGGTGGACCGTGCCGTCGGGGTCCAGGCCGCGGAAGGACAGGGCCACGATCAGCACGCCACCGCAGACGATCGCCGTGTCGGCGAGGTTGAAGACGGCGAAGTGCGCGGGCGCGATGAAGTCCACGACGTGGCCCCGGAACACCCCGGGCGAGCGGAAGACCCGGTCGGTGAGGTTGCCCAGGGCCCCGCCCAGCAGCATCCCCAGGGCGATGGCCCACGGCGTGCTGTAGAGCCTCCGGGCGATCCGTATGATCACCACGATCACGATGACCGCGATGGCGGTGAAGACGATGGTGAGGGCCTCGCCGATGCCGAAGGCGGCGCCGGGGTTGCGCACCGCCCGGAACTGCAGCCAGGTCCCGATCACCTCGATCGGGTCGCGGCCCTCCAGCTTCTCGACCACGAGGACCTTGGTGATCAGGTCCAGGACGTACGCGAAGGCCGCCACGGCGACGAGCACCGCGATCCGCCGGCGGCGCCCGGACGCCGACGGCCCGCCGACCCCGGCCGCGGTGCCGGTGGCGGTGCTGGCCGCGGTGCCGTCCGCGGTGTCTGCCGCGGCCTTCTCCCCGGCTCCGTCGGCGGCTCCTTCAGCGATTCCGGCTTCGTCCGGCTTCTCGTTGGCCCGTTCCACCTCTGTCACGTGATGCAGGGTACGTCACGTCCGGACGGCCGCCGTCAGCGGCGTTCCTGCCGCTGTTTGCACTCCACGCAGAGCGTCGCCCGGGGGAAGGCCTGCATCCGTGCCTTGCCGATCGGCCGGCCGCAGTTCTCGCAGACGCCGTACGTCCCGGCCTCCAGGCGCTCCATGGCGCGCTCGGTCTGGTGGAGCATCTCGCGGGCGTTCTCGGCGAGGGCCATCTCGTGCTCGCGCGTGATGTTCTTGGTCCCCGTGTCGGCCTGGTCGTCCCCGGTGGCGTCGGCCGAGTCGCGCATCAGCCCGCTGAGCGCCTCCTCGGCGGCGTGGATCTCGGTGCGCAGCCGTTCGGCCTCCCGGGACAGTTCGGCGCGCGCCTCGTCCACCTCCTCCTGGCTCCAGGGCTCCTCACCGGGCCGTACGACGAGTTCGTCGGGAGCGGCGGGTGCCGCGGCCGTGCGTGCCGGAGGCACCGAGGCGGCCTTCCCGGCGGCCGGCGTTCCCGTCGTGGTCTTCTTGGCAACCACCGTCTTGGCTCCTGTCTTCTTCCCGGCCGCCTCTGCGGCGGCCGTCTCCGTGGCGGCGGCCCGGCCGGCCGCCCGCGCGGCGGCCCCTCTCCCCGCCCCCGTCGCGGAGGGCTGCCCGTCCGTCGTCTCCGCCGTCCTCACCGCGGTCCTCATCGCCGTGGTCCTCGTGGTGGTCCTCTCCTGCGCGGCCTTCCCGCCGGCGGTCTCCGGCGCCGCGTCCGCCGCCTTCCCCCGCACCCCGCCGGCGGCCTCCGCGGCGGGCCCCGCACGGCTTCCGCCCTTCCTCCTGCGGTCTCTCCCGCCGCCATGGCCGCGATCCCTCTACCTGTTCCGGTCTTTCCCGCGGATCGTGACGGGAACGGTGAATCCGCCCCGATCGTGCGGCAACGGGGCACGCCGGTCCGCTCGCACTCCTCCGAGGCGGCCCCGTGCCCCTGCGAAGCGTTGTGCCCCGCGTCGCGCTGCGAAAACCGGTCGGCCGCCACGGGACGGCACCCGTACACTGGGCAGAGCGAGAGGCGTGGAAGGGGACGAGTAGCGCCCGTATGCAGCCACGAGCGACCCGGGGACGGTGTGAGCCCGGGGGCGAGCGCGGCGTGAAGATCACCCCGGAGCCGCCGGAAGAAAGCCCTCCGCGCGAGTGGTGAGTAGAACCGGCATCGCAGCACCAAACGAGAGGGCGGTGGGACGCGCACCCGGTGCGCCTCCGCCGTCAAGGAGGGTGGTACCGCGGGTCCCCGCCGACAGGCGGCGGTCTCGTCCCTCCGGCGGAAGTCACGACGTCCGTTGGAGGAAGCTCGCCCATGAGCCCGCAGTCCCCGCCCCAGTACCGTCCGGTGCCCGCCCAGGTGGACCTTCCCGCGCTCGAACGCGCCGTGCTGGACTTCTGGCGCGAGAACAAGGTCTTCGACCGTTCCCTGGAGCAGTCCGAGGGCCGCCCCGAGTGGGTGTTCTACGAGGGGCCCCCGACCGCGAACGGCAGGCCCGGCGCCCACCACATCGAGGCCCGCGTCTTCAAGGACGTCTTCCCCCGCTTCCGCACCATGCGCGGCTACCACGTCGCGCGCAAGGCCGGCTGGGACTGCCACGGCCTGCCGGTCGAGCTGGCGGTGGAGAAGGAGCTGGGCTTCAGCGGCAAGCAGGACATCGAGGCCTACGGGATCGCGGAGTTCAACGCCAAGTGCCGCGAGTCGGTGACCCGGCACACCGACGCCTTCGCCGAGCTGACCACCCGGATGGGCTACTGGGTCGACATGGACGGCGCCTACCGGACGATGGACCCGCAGTACATCGAGTCCGTCTGGTGGTCGCTGAAGCAGATCTTCGACAAGGGCCTGCTCGTCCAGGACTACCGGGTGGCCCCGTGGTGCCCGCGCTGCGGCACCGGGCTGTCCGACCACGAGCTGGCGCAGGGCTACGAGACCGTGGTCGACCCCTCGGTCTTCGTCCGCTTCCCGCTGACCTCCGGTCCGCTGGCGGGCGAGGCCGCACTGCTGGTGTGGACGACCACGCCTTGGACGCTGGTGTCCAACACCGCGGTCGCCGCCCACCCCGACGTCACCTACGTGGTGGCCACGGACGGCACCGAGAAGCTGGTCGTCGCCGAACCGCTGCTGGACAAGACGCTCGGCGACGGCTGGACCGCGACCGGGCAGACCTTCACCGGCCGGGAGATGGAGCGCTGGGCCTACCGCCGCCCGTTCGACCTGGTGGAGATCGAGGGCGCCCACTTCGTCGTCAACGCCGACTACGTCACCACCGACGACGGCACCGGCCTGGTCCACCAGGCTCCCGCCTTCGGCGAGGACGACCTGAAGACCTGCCGCGCCTACGGGCTGCCGGTGGTCAACCCCGTCCGGCCCGACGGCACCTTCGAGGAGGGCCTGGGGCTGGTCGGCGGCCAGTTCTTCAAGAAGGCCGACGAGACGCTCGTCGCCGACCTCGACGCGCGCGGCCTGCTGTTCCGCCACGTGCCGTACGAGCACAGCTACCCGCACTGCTGGCGCTGCCACACCGCGCTGCTGTACTACGCGCAGCCGTCCTGGTACATCCGCACCACCGCGGTCAAGGACGCCCTGCTGCGGGAGAACGAGCGGACGAACTGGTTCCCGGAGTCGGTCAAGCACGGCCGCTACGGCGACTGGCTCGACAACAACATCGACTGGGCCCTGTCCCGCAACCGCTACTGGGGCACCCCGCTGCCCATCTGGCGCTGCGCGGACGGCCACCTCACCTGCGTCGGCTCGCTGGCCGAGCTGACCGAGCTGACCGGCACCGACCAGTCCGGCCTGGACCCGCACCGGCCCTACATCGACGCGGTCACCTTCACCTGCACCGCCGAGGGCTGCTCCCTGGAGGCCACCCGCGTCCCGGAGGTCATCGACGCCTGGTACGACTCGGGCTCGATGCCCTTCGCGCAGTGGGGCTACCCGTACCGCAACAAGGAGCTGTTCGAGAAGCGCTACCCGGCGCAGTTCATCTGCGAGGCCATCGACCAGACCCGCGGCTGGTTCTACACGCTGATGGCGGTCGGCACGCTCGTCTTCGACCGCTCCTCCTACGAGAACGTGGTCTGCCTGGGCCACATCCTCGCCGAGGACGGCCGGAAGATGTCCAAGCACCTGGGCAACATCCTGGAGCCGATCCCGCTCATGGACCAGCACGGCGCGGACGCGGTGCGCTGGTTCATGGCGGCGGGCGGCTCCCCGTGGAGCGCGCGGCGCGTCGGGCACGGCACGATCCAGGAGGTCGTCCGCAAGGTCCTGCTGACCTACTGGAACACGGTCGCCTTCCAGGCCCTGTACGCCCGCACCGCCGGCTGGGCGCCCTCCGACGGCGACCCGGCGCCGGCCGAGCGCCCGCTGCTGGACCGCTGGCTGCTCAGCGAGCTCCACGCCCTGGTCGACCAGTGCACCCAGGCCATGGAGGCGTACGACACCCAGCGCACCGGCAAGCTGCTGTCCACCTTCGTGGACGACCTGTCCAACTGGTACGTGCGCCGCTCGCGCCGCCGCTTCTGGCAGGGCGACCCGGCCGCGCTGCGCACGCTGCACGACGTGCTGGAGACCGTCACCCGGCTGATGGCCCCGCTGGTGCCGTTCATCACCGAGCGGGTGTGGCAGGACCTGATCGTCCCCGTCACCCCGGACGCGCCGGACTCGGTGCACCTGGCCTCGTGGCCGGTCGCCGACCTGGAAGCCGTCGACCCCGACCTGTCCCGCGACATGCTGCTGGTGCGGCGGCTGGTGGAGCTGGGCCGGGCCACGCGCGCCGAGTCGGGGGTCAAGACCCGGCAGCCGCTGTCGAGGGCGCTGCTGGCGGCGCAGGGCTTCGAGCTGCTCAGCGACGAGCTGCGGGAGCAGATCGCCGAGGAGCTGAACGTCACCTCGCTCGCCTCCCTGTCGGAGGTGGGCGGCTCCCTGGTGGACACCACGGCCAAGGCGAACTTCCGCGCGCTGGGCCGCCGGTTCGGCAAGCGCACCCAGGCGGTCGCCAGGGCCATCGCCGAGGCGGACGCGGCGGAGCTCTCCGCGGCGCTGCGCAACGGCACTGCGGCGGTGGAGGTGGACGGCGAGACGATCGCGCTGTCGCCGGAGGAGGTCATCATCACCGAGACCCCGCGGGAGGGCTGGTCGGTGGCCTCCGACGCCGGTGCCACGGTCGCCCTCGACCTGGAGATCACCCCGGAGCTGCGGCGGGCGGGGCTGGCCCGTGACGCGATCCGGCTGATCCAGGAGGCGCGCAAGAAGAGCGGCCTGGACGTCGCCGACCGGATCGCCCTGCGGTGGCGGTCACAGGACCAGGAGGTCGTCCGGGCGCTGACCGAGCACCAGGCCCTGATCTCGGACGAGGTCCTGGCCACGGACTACGCGGAGGGCGAGGGCGACGACTCCTTCGGCGAACCGTTCACGGACGAGGCGCTGTCCCTGACCTTCCGGCTCCGCCGCGTGGCCGCCCCGGCCGCCCGGTAACGCCGTCCGGCGCCGTCCGGCGCACCGGTTGGTCCTCCGGGCCGCGGAGTCCGGCCCGGAGGACCACCACGTGGCGCACCGGCCCCCGGCGGGGGCCCGTCCCGGCCGAACCGTCCGGGACACGTCAACGGGCCGGGCCCGGGATCCTCGTGATCCCGGGCCCGGCCCGTCGTGATATGCCGACCTGTCGCCGGGCGGTGCCGTCAGCCGCCGGTCAGTTGTCGTCCTCGTCGATGAGGAAGCCGCGCATCGGCGACGGCGCCTGCTGCATGGGCTGCGGGCCCTGCGGCCGTACGGGGGCCATCGGCTGGGTCATGGCCGGGGACATCTGCTGCTGCCCGCCGTACGTCTGACCGCCGCCCTGGGTGTGGCCGCCGTGGCCGCCGTGACCGCCGTGGTTGCCCGGACCGCCCATGGACTGGTTGCCGCCCATCGACTGGTTGCCGCCCATGCCCTGGTGTCCGCCCATGGAGCCGCCGTTGGGGGCACCGGCCGAGGCCATCGACGGGGACGGCGGGAGCGAGGCCGTCGCCGGGGTGCGCGGCGGGGCCAGGGAGTCGTCGGCCTGGCTCTCCAACTGGCGGAGCTGGCTCTCCAGGTACGACTTCAGGCGGGTGCGGTACTCGCGCTCGAAGCCGCGCAGGTCCTCGACCTTGCGCTCCAGCGTGGCGCGGGCGGACTCCAGCGAGCCCATCGCGACGCGGTGCTTCTCCTGCGCGTCCCGCTCCAGGGCGTCGGCCTTGGCGCGGGCGTCCCGCTCCAGGCCCTCGGCGCGGCTGCGCGCCTCACCGACGATCTTGTTGGCCTCGGAACGGGCCTCCGCGATCGCCTGGTCGGCGGTCTGCTGCGCCAGCGACAGCACGCGGGCCGCGCTGTCGCCGCCCGGGCCTCCGGGCATGCCCGGAGCGCCCATCGGCCCGGGACCCATCGGTCCGGGACCGTGCGGGCCGCCCTGCGGCCCGTGCCCGCCGGGACCGGCCGGCAGCTGCGGCGCACCGCCGGGGAGCTGGGGCGGGCCGCCCATCTGCCCCGGCGGGACCGGCTGCGGTCCTGATATGGCGGCTGGTACGGGGGCCCCCGGCCTGTCCTGTTCGGGTTTGCGCATGCCCTGCTGCTGCTGGTTCTGCGCGGCGGCCCGCGTCGCCGCGGCCAGCTTGGCGCGCAGGTCCTCGTTCTCGCGGAGCAGTCGGGTCAGCTCGGCCTCGACCTCGTCGAGGAAGGCATCGACCTCGTCCTCGTCGTAGCCCTCACGCAGGCGGACGGTCGTGAACTGCTTGTTCCGCACGTCCTCGGGGGTCAGCGGCATCTCTTCACCTCAACGTAAGTCATCGGCATATCGGCAAGACCGTATCGCTCACAGCCTGGCCACGACACTGATCAGGATGTAGACGATGATCATCAGTACGAAGAAGGACAGGTCGAGCGCCACGCCCCCGAAGCGCAGCGGCGGTATGAACCGCCGCAGAAGCTTGAGTGGCGGATCAGTGACAGTGTAGGTGGCCTCCAGGATGACCACCATCGCCTTGCCGGGCTGCCATGAGCGGGCGAACATGAAGACGTAGTCCATCACCAGGCGGAAGATCAGCACGACGAGGAAGCATTGCAGCGCAATGAGGATCACCTGCTGTGCGACGCCCATCCTGCGCTTCCCTCTCCCCTTGGGTCGTGCCCGGCCCCTCGGCCGGACGTGTCCGGTGTCCTGATCTCAGCTCTGGTTGAAGAACCCGCCCTCTGCGATGCGGGCCTTGTCCTCCGCCGTGACATCGACGTTAGCAGGAGACAGCAGGAACACCTTCTGCGTCACCCGCTCGATACTCCCATGGAGACCGAACACCAGACCGGCCGCGAAGTCGACGAGCCGCTTCGCGTCCGTGTCGTCCATCTCGGTCAGGTTCATGATCACCGGGGTGCCCTCGCGGAAGTGTTCCCCGATGGTACGGGCTTCGTTGTACGTCCGGGGGTGGAGCGTGGTGATCCGGTAGGGCTCCCGCTCGGACACGACCTTGGGCATGATCACCGGTGCGTTCTTCTCCAGGTTCTGGCGTTCGGATGTGATGGATGCCACGGGGGCAATTCTCCCGTGTCGCCCGCTTTCGGAGACGATTGCAGGAGTCTGCTCGCGCTCCCGGTGAGCCGGAGGATGGACGACCCGCACCGGCTCCTCGGGCTCCGGCTCCCCGGCCTTCGCCGTGGGCGCCCCCAGGGGCTGGTGCGCCTGGTGCCTCAGCCGGTCCCTCTCGGGCTCCGGCTCGGGCTCGAACTCGTCGTCGGGGTCGAACCCCGGGCCGTCGTACCCATCGTCCTCCACGAGGCCGAGGTAGACCGCCATCTTGCGCATCGCGCCGGCCATTCTCTGCGTCCTCCGCTCTGTGGTGGGTCCCCTGCCTCCGGCGGGGAGGCCCCAGGCTCCGTCACCGGTGGCCCTGGATCCACGCGGCCATCCGCTCGGTGCGGAAATGACCATATTTTCTGCTGTGGTCCGACTTGTTTGGCGACGTTACCGGAGCCTGGGTCGGACTCCGAGTACCGCACTGCCGATACGCACATGTGTCGCACCGGCAGCCACCGCCTCTTCGAGATCCGCGCTCATTCCTGCCGAGACCATGTTCGCAGCAGGATCGTTCGCCCGCAGGCCGGTTGAGATTTCCCGCAGGCGCTCGAAGGCGTCCCCCGGCCTCCCGGCGTACGGGCCGGACAGCGGTGCGACCGTCATCACACCGGCCAGCCACAGCCCCGGCGCGGCGGCCACCTCGCGGGCCAACTCCCCCACGCCGTCGGGCGCCACGCCGCCGCGCTGCCCGGCCGCGCCGGCCTCCCGGTCGAGCGCGACCTGCAGGAAGCAGCCGATCCGCCGCCCCTCGCGCTCGGCGGCCGCGGACAGCGCGGCGACCAGCCGGGGCCGGTCGACCGAGTGCACGAAGTCGGCGTACCGGACCACCGAACGCGCCTTGTTCGTCTGCAACTGCCCGACGAAGTGCCAGGTGAGGGGCAGGTCCGCGCAGGCCGCCGCCTTGGGCGCCGCCTCCTGGTCGCGGTTCTCCGCCACGTGCCGCACCCCGAGTTCGGCCAACAGCCGCACGTCGTCGGCGGGATAGGTCTTGGTGACGACGACCAGGGTCACGTCCTTCGGATCGCGCCCCGCAGTGACACAAGCGCGGGTGATGCGCTCCTCCACTCGGGCGAGGTTGGCGGCCAGTTCGGCCTTCCGGTCGGTCATGTCCCGCACCTCCCTTCCGCCGCTCCGGCGCCGTCCGCGGGCGCCGTCCGGCCGTCCGGCCCGTCCGGCCCGTGCCGTTCGTCCGGGACGTCCGGCTCGTCCAGCCAGACGTAACTCGCCAGCCGGCCGGTGGTCTTCTCCCGGCGGTACGAGTAGTGGTCCTCCGACTCCAGCGTGCACACCGGGGACGGCGGCGGCGCCGGGACGCCGAGCCGGGCGAGCTGGGCCCGGACCCCCGCCCCGACGTCGACCGCCGGCGTGCCCCGGCCCGTGGTGGCGTACGCCTCCGGAGCCACGGCCGCGACCTCCTCGCGCATCCGCTCCGGCACCTCGTAGCAGCGCCCGCACACCGAGGGCCCGAGGCGGGCGACGATGCGCGCCGGGTCGGCGCCGAGTCCGGTCATCGCCTCCACCACCGCCGGGACCACCCCGGCGACCAGCCCCGGCCGTCCGGCGTGCGCGGCGCCCGCGATCCCGGCGACGGGGTCGGCGAGGAGGACCGGGACGCAGTCGGCGGTGAGCACGGCGAGCGCCAGGCCGCGGCGGCCGGTCACGACCGCGTCCACGCACGGCACGTCGCCGTCTCCCCACGGCCCGTCGACCACGGCCACCTCGCGGCCGTGCACCTGGTTCATCCAGACCACCGCGGCCGGGTCGAGGCCGAGCGCCTTCGCCGCCAGCTCGCGGTTGGCCCGTACGGCGCCGGGGTCGTCCCCGACCGCGCCGCCGAGGTTGAGTTCGTCATACGGAGCGGCGCTCACCCCGCCCCACCGGTCGGTGAAGGCGAAGTGCGCGCCGCCCACGGAGTCGTGCTGCCCTATCACGCTCGCGGTGCCTACTTGAGGAAGTCGGGCACGTCGAGCTCCTCGGCCTGCCCGTCCTGGTACGGGCGGGCCGGCGGCACCTGCGGGGTCACGGACGGGCCGGTCTCGCCGGGTGCCGCGGAGGAGGTCCCCGCGCCGTAGACGGACGGGGCCTCGGTCAGCGGGGAGACCGGGGACGGCTCCTCCTCCCGCGGGGTGACCGAGCCGAGTCCGCCGAAGGACGGTCGGTCGGTGTCGGAGGGCACCGGGCGCGGGCCCGTGGCGCTCTCGTCCTTGCTGCCGTAGGAACCGAGCACCTTGTCGCGGTTCTTCGAGGGCGGCTGCCCGCCGTCGAAGCCCGCCGCGATGACGGTGACCCGGACCTCGTCGCCGAGGGCGTCGTCGATGACCGCGCCGAAGATGATGTTCGCCTCGGGGTGCGCCGCCTCGCTCACGAGCTGGGCGGCCTCGTTGATCTCGAACAGGCCGAGGTCCGAGCCGCCGGAGATGGACAGCAGGACGCCCCGGGCGCCGTCGATGGACGCCTCCAGCAGCGGCGAGGAGATCGCCATCTCGGCGGCGGCCACCGCGCGGTCGTCGCCGCGTGCCGAGCCGATGCCCATGAGCGCCGAGCCCGCCTCGGACATCACGGACTTGACGTCCGCGAAGTCGAGGTTGATCAGGCCCGGGGTGGTGATGAGGTCGGTGATGCCCTGCACGCCGGAGAGCAGCACCTGGTCCGCGGACTTGAACGCGTCGAGCACGCTCACCTGGCGGTCCGAGATGGACAGCAGCCGGTCGTTGGGGATGACGATGAGGGTGTCGACCTCGTCGCGCAGGGCCGCGATGCCGTCCTCGGCCTGGTTGGCCCGGCGGCGGCCCTCGAAGGTGAACGGACGGGTGACGACGCCGATGGTGAGGGCGCCGAGGGAGCGTGCGATGTTCGCGACGACGGGCGCACCGCCGGTGCCGGTGCCGCCGCCCTCGCCCGCCGTGACGAAGACCATGTCGGCCCCCTTGAGGACCTCCTCGATCTCCTCGCGGTGGTCCTCGGCCGCCTTGCGGCCGACATCGGGGTTGGCGCCGGCGCCGAGGCCACGGGTGAGCTCGCGGCCGACGTCGAGCTTGACGTCGGCGTCGCTCATCAGCAGGGCCTGTGCGTCAGTGTTGATCGCGATGAACTCGACGCCCTTGAGACCGACCTCGATCATCCGGTTGATGGCATTGACGCCACCGCCGCCGATACCGACGACCTTGATGACTGCGAGGTAGTTCTGCGGTGCTGCCACGTCGAAGGCCTCTCGCCTCGAGTTACGTGTCGCCGCTCCACGGTGGTTGCGGTGCGCCGACCTATGCCGAGTGGGACGGTCCGGACGCCGACCCGAACCCTAACGGTGAAGTTTAGGGTTACCAGTGTCTGTCGTTCCTCGGATTCTTTGGAACGGACACTAGGTCGACAAGCGGTGCGCGTTCAATGAACACGCCGAACCTCCCGTTTTTCTTCTCACCCTATGTGATCAGCCAATGCGGTAGCCAACCAGGGTGCTGGCCTGCGGGTACGCACGTCAACTCCCCGACGCCGCCGGAGCGCTGGGGACGCTCACGTCGTACCGTTCCGCCCCGTCCGCGGCCTTCATCACCAGGGCCAGCGACCTGGCCTTCGCCGGGCTGTCCTCGCTGCTGCCCCACACCACCGTGCGCCCGCCGGTCAGCTCCAGGGTGATGGAGTCGTAGGAGCGGACCCGGATGGTGCGGGTGTCCCGGCGTACGCCCTCGGGGAGCGCCGCGGCGACCTTCACCGCCTCCCGGCGCATCCGCCCGGCGCCGAAGCGGTGCCGGCTGGGGGAGTCGGCCAGGTCCACGGTGAGCAGGGGGACGTCCCCGGGGCGCTCGGCGACCGTGCCGAACCGCACCCCCTCGTCGTCCACCTCGGCGTACCCCCGGCCCCGCGCGCCCTCCGCCACGACGACCACGGGCCGGCGCTCGACGACCTTCAGCTCGATGCCGTGCGGCCAGGACCGCACGGCGTCGACGGAGTCGATCCGGGGCAGCCGGGCCAGCAGCCGCCGCTCCACCTCCTCGGGGTCGACCGAGACGAGCGGGTCGCCCACGGGGACGTCGGCGGCGGCCAGGACCCGGCGTTCCGTCAGGACCCGCTCGCCGCCGACCGTGACGCTCTCGACCCGCAGCCAGGGGGAGCCGTAGAGCACCCACAGGGCACAGCCGCCGAGCACGAGCGCCGGGGCGAGGGCGAGCACGAGCAGCAGACGGCGGCGGCCCCGGTCGCCCGCAGGCCGCGGCCGGCGGGTCCACCGCG
>NZ_DASQNP010000051.1:0-1793 GCF_035644915.1 Streptomyces sp. | reverse complement strand
CCCGTCTGCAACTCCTCGTCGATGCGCTGCGCGATGTCGAGCTGCGGTTTGCGGACGGCCGTCTCGAACTGGCCGATGTACGCGCCCGAACAGAAGACTCGCTCGCCCAACTCCTGCTGTGTAAAACCCGATTCCTCACGCCGACGCTTGAGTTCCGAGCCGAAGAACTCCCAGCCGACCCTGGGCTGTCCGGAACGTCCGCTCCTACTGCCGTTGCCTCCACTGGTGTTGGCCATGGAATTACTCCCCCTTATCAGCAAAAACGCTGCTAACGGTTCACCTCTGGCGAGCGTAGCCAGCATCCACCACCCTGTGTGTCTGATCGGAAACACTCAGCACAAACGGGAGGTCAGCGATGACCACGGCCAGACGCCGCGCCGATCGTGAGCGGCTCAGGATCGCGGAGGAGGCGACGGACGAGCTGCGGGAGGCGCTGCGCGGCGCGGGCGTCACCCTGCCCTCCCTCCGCGTGGACCTCGTGTCGTACGCGAGCGAGACGGCCGAGCCGCCGCTGGTGGAGCTGGGGCGCTGTACGCCCGAGGTGGCGCGGCGGCTGGCCGCCGTGCTCGTCCGGGGCGGCCGGGAGGGAGGACGGTGATCCCCGCCATCGGCTCGTACGCCGTGGACACCCGCACCGACCGGGTGGGCCAGGTGATGGGGACGGTCGGGGGCCTCGTACAGCTCCGGCCGCCCGGCGGCGGCCGGGAGTGGGACTGTCCGCCCGACGCACTGCGGCCCGCCGGGACGGGCGAGGAGCTGCGGGCCCGGGTGACCGAGATCAACCGTGACCGTACGAGGAGGCTGCCGTGAGCATTCGCGGTGTGATCAGGTTCGTGGACTGGACGCTCGCGCCCGACCGGGAGCCCGACGCCGAGCCGGTGACGTACGCGATGGAGTGCGCGGTGTGCGGCGCGCGGTCGGAGACGAGCGTGGACTTCCAGGACGTCCAGCGCTGGACGTTCGCCCACGCGGGCCGCAACCCGTCCCACCACACGTACCGCGAGGTCATCCACCGTCCCTGGCGTGCGTGGATGCGGTGACGGACCCGCCGGGCGGACGGTAGCTTCGGGGCATGCAGACGGGGGAACCGCTCGGCTCGGGACGCAGCGCGGACGTGTACGCGATCGACGACGCATGGGCGCTGCGGCGTTACCGGGACGGCCGCGACGCCACCACCGAGGCGGCCGTCATGGCCCACCTGGCGGAGCGCGGCTATCCGGTGCCGCGCGTACGGCCCAGCGCCGGTGACGGGCCGCTTTCCCGCGCGGACCTGGTGATGCGGCGGCTGTCCGGACCGACCCTGCTCCAGGCCCTGCGCCGGGGCGCGGTCACGCCGGCGGAGACGGGAAGGATCGTCGCCGACCTGATGCGGCGGCTGCACGCGGTACCGGCACGGGTCTCCGCCGACCCCTCGCACCGCATCCTCCACCTCGACCTGCACCCGGACAACGTGGTGCTCACCCCGGACGGGCCCGTGGTGATCGACTGGGGCACCGCCGAGGAAGGGCCGCCGGGGCTGGACTGGGCGATGTCGGCGCTGATCATGGCGCAGGTGGCCGAGGGCTGGGGGCTCGCACCGTTCGAGGCGGCGGGGGTCCGCGAGGTGCTCGCCTCCTTCCTCCGCCACCGGGATCCCGCGGTCGTCCTGGACGGTTCCGACTCCGGGCACCTCGCGCAGGCCGTGGCCCGCCGGGCCGCCAACCCGACCATGAGCGAGGCCGAGACCGCCGCCCTCGGCCCGGCCCGCGCCCTGGTCCTCGACCTGGCCCGCTGAGGGCCGGCGGCCCCGCCCC
>NZ_DASQNP010000050.1:0-6040 GCF_035644915.1 Streptomyces sp. | reverse complement strand
GGGGGCGCGGCGCACGGGACGCCCGGCCCCACCCGGCCGCTGCGCTCGTTGAGCGCGGCGAGGGCGTCCTTGGCGCTCATCACCGGGTACTCCGTCCCCCCGGCGACCTCGACCAGCTCGGCCAGCCGTCCCCGGCCGCTGCCCGGCGTCCCGCCGTGGCCGACCCCGATCTCGGTGGTCCAGCCGTGGACGGGCAGTCCGTCCTGCCGCGGGTCGATGCTCACGATCCGCAGCCCGTCCCGCGTACGGCCGGCGTCCACCTCGGCGCCCTCGAGGCCGAGGGCCTCGACAACGGGGGCGGCCGCCTCCCTGGCCTCCTTCTCGGAGACGTTCCCGGCCCTCAGGGGCACCGCCCCGGTGAACGACCAGACGCCCGTGGCGGCGTTCACCGTGAGCGTCCTGCCCTTGCGCCTCCCGGCGTCGCCGGCCGTCCAGGTGCCGTCCTTCTCGCGGACCTCGCCCGGGACGCCCAGCGCCTCCGCCAGCTCGGCCACCCGCTCCTCGTCGACGCCGGCCGCGGGCCGGTAGGCCGGAGCCGCCCCGGGCCCCTCGGGCAGCGGCTCCACCGCCTCGTACACCGGGCCCCCGCCGGGGGCCGGCTCGCCGGGCGCGACCCCGCGCTCCGCCGCGCCCGCCGGGCGCTGTCCGTAGCCGTCCAGGACCAGCGGCGACGGCTTCCCGCGGGCGCCGTCGCGGGCGGCCTCCCGCGTCCCGTCGCCGGAGGCGGTCGAGGCCCAGTACGCGCCGCCTCCCCCGGCCAGCAGGACGGCGAGGGCCACCGAGACGGTCGTCAGCCCGCGCCGCTGCGGCCGGGCGGGTTCCGGGGTGTGGTCGGCACTCACCGCATCGCTCCTTCGATCCGTGTACCCGGTGCTCACGCCCCCCGCCGTACGCCCCGCGCACGGGGGAGGACGTCGATGGGACGGGAGCGGGCCGCGCGCGGTTCCCCCGGGCACGGCGGCGGCGGTGCCACAGGTGCGCGCGCTTCGCCACGCCCCGGTGCCGCCCCGGAATGTGGCGGACTCCGTGCGGCGGACGGGGGATGCGGGCGATAGCGTGGTGCTGCCCGCCGTCCGACCTCTTCAGGAGCAGCCTTCCGTGCGTATCGCTGTCACCGGCTCCATCGCCACCGACCACCTGATGACCTTCCCCGGCCGCTTCGCCGACCAGCTCGTCGGCGACCAGCTCCACACGGTCTCGCTGTCCTTCCTGGTCGACACCCTCAACGTCCGGCGCGGCGGGGTCGGCGCGAACATCTGCTACGGCATGGGCCAGCTCGGTGTGCGTCCCATCCTGGTGGGCGCGGCGGGCGCCGACTTCGGGGAGTACCGCGCCTGGCTGGAGCGGCACGGTGTGGACACCGCCTCGGTGCACATCTCCGAGGTGCTCCACACCGCGCGCTTCGTGTGCACCACCGACGCCGACCACAACCAGATCGGCTCCTTCTACACCGGCGCGATGAGCGAGGCCCGGCAGATCGAACTGAAGGCCGTCGCCGACCGGGTCGGCGGCCTGGACCTGGTGCACATCGGCGCCGACGACCCCGAGGCGATGCTGCGCCACACCGAGGAGTGCCGCGCCCGCGGCATCCCCTTCGCCGCCGACTACTCCCAGCAGCTCGCCCGGATGGGGGGCGAGGAGATCCGCAACCTCACCGAGGGCGCGGCCTACCTGTTCACCAACGAGTACGAGGCGTCCCTCGTGGAGTCCAAGACCGGCTGGGACGCGGACGAGATCCTCCGGCGGGTCGGCACCCGCGTCACCACGCTGGGCGCGCGGGGCGTGCGCATCGAGCGGGCGGGCGAGGAGCCCCTCACCGTCGGCTGCCCGCCGGAGGAGGCCAAGGTCGACCCGACGGGCGTCGGCGACGCCTTCCGTGCCGGCTTCCTCTCGGGCCTGGCCTGGAAGCTGGGGCTGGAGCGGTCGGCCCAGCTCGGCTGCATGCTCGCCACGCTGGTGATCGAGACGCTGGGCACCCAGGAGTACGAACTGCGGCGCAGCCACTTCCTGGAGCGCTTCACCAAGGCGTACGGCCACGACGCGGCGGCCGAGATCCGGTCCTGCCTGTCCTGACCTGAACCCCCTCTCCGGGGCCGGGCGCCCGGGTACAGGAGGTCAGGCGCGGCGCCGCACGCGGTAGGTGTGGCCCTCGGCCCCCAGGTACTCGTGGCCGCGCATCTCGCACCAGGCCGGGACGTCCAGGCGGGCCGCCTCGTCGTCGGCGAGCAGCACCACCGTGCCGCCGACCGGCACCCGGTCGATCACCCTGGCCAGTTCGATGACCGGGACCGGGCACCGCTTGCCCAGGGAGTCGACGGTGAGGGAGGGCACCCCGGCGTCCTCCGTCTCCTCCGGTTCCCGCCTCTCCTCCGGTGCCGTCTCCTCCGGCTCCCGCGGTTGTGCGGCGGCGGGCGCGTCCAGGTGGGCGCGCACCTGCCGCACGGCCTCCGGGAGCACCGTCAGGAAGGCGTCGACGTCCTCCCTGGCCGTGCCCGGCGGCAGCGAGACGCGGATGTTGCCCTCCGAGAGCACCCCCATCGCGCGCAGCACATGGCTGGGGACCAGCGTGCTGGAGGTGCAGGAGGACCCCGAGGAGACGGAGAAGCCCGCCCGGTCCAGGGCGTGGAGCAGGGCCTCGCCGTCCACGTACAGGCAGGAGAAGGTCACCACGTGCGGCAGCCGCCGCACCGGATCGCCCACCACCTCCACGTCCGGGACCAGCTCGGGCACCCGGGCGCGGATGCGCTCCACCAGGGCGCGCAGCCGTACCGCCTCGGCGGCCGCCTCGGCGCGCACGGCCCGCAGCGAGGCCGCCGCCGCGACGATCGCGGGCAGGTCGGCGAAGCCGGGGGAGCGCCCGGACTCCCGCTCGTCCACCGGGGGCGGCGGGGCGAACCGCACCCCCTTGCGCACCGCCAGCAGCCCGACCCCGCCCGGCCCGCCCCACTTGTGCGCGCTGGCGGCCAGCAGCGACCAGTCACCGGCCACCGGCCCCCAGGGCAGCGACTGGGCGGCGTCCACCAGCAGCGGCACCCCGGCCGCCGCGCAGACCTCCGCCACCTCCGCCACCGGCTGCTCGGTGCCCACCTCGTGGTTGGCCGACTGCAGGCAGGCCAGCGCGGTGTCCCCGCGCAGCGCCGCGCCGAAGCCGTCCGCGGCCACCCGTCCCGTGCGGTCCACGGGGACCTCCTCCACCGTGCCGCCGTCCGCCTCGTGGGCCCGCGCCGCGTGGAGCACGGCGGAGTGCTCCACCGCGGAGACCACCAGGTGGCGGCCGGTCCGCCGCCGTCCGGCGAGCGCGCCCGCGATCCCGGTGTGCAGCGCCCGCGTGCCGGAGGAGGCGAAGGACAGCTCGTCCGGCCGGCACCCCACCGCCTCGGCCGCGGCCTCGCGCGCGGCGTCCAGCAGGAGCCGGGCCCGCCGGCCCTCCCGGTGCAGCCGGGAGGGATCGGCCCACCCCTCGTCCAGGGCGGCGAGCAGCGCCTGCCGGGCGACGGGGTGCAGGGGGAGGGAGGAGGCGGCGTCGAAGTAGGGCACACCTGCACGCTAGCGCGCACGCCGACGCCGTGCCCCGCCGGTCCGCGGCGGCCGGACGGGAGGCGGGGAACGGACGATTCCACCCCATCGGAGGGCCGCGCGGCGCGTTGGGCACCCTCCCCGCGCGGCCCCAAATGGAGTCCAGTAGGGTTTGGTCCGCATAAACATCCAAACCCCTGCCCGCGCCAGGGCCGGCGCCCGACCTCAACGGCCGAGCCCCGGCCGAGCGGGCGAGACTCTCGGGAAGGCGCTACGTGAGTCCCAACGGCTCCGACCGCTCGTCGCGGCGCCCGATGCGGCGGAAGCTGCCGCAGGCGCTTGCCGCGGGCCTGGTCCTGGCGACCGCGACCGGTTGCACATACAAGGACTTCCCCCGCCTCGGTATGCCCACCCCGGTCACGGAGGAGGCGCCGCGGATCCTCTCCCTGTGGCAGGGCTCGTGGGCGGCCGCGCTCGCCGTGGGCGTCCTGGTGTGGGGCCTGATCCTGTGGTGCATCATCGTCTACCGCCGCACCAGGACCAAGGTCGAGGTACCTCCGCAGACCCGGTACAACATGCCCATCGAGGCGCTGTACACGGTGGTCCCGCTCATCATCATCTCGGTGCTGTTCTACTTCACGGCTCGTGACGAGTCGAAGCTCCTGGAGCTCTCCGACAAGCCCAAGCACGTCATCAACGTGGTGGGCTACCAGTGGAGCTGGGGCTTCAACTACCTGGAGGACGTGGACGGCGACCCCGCCACGTCCAACGTGGACGCCGAGGAACTGGCCGGCATCCCCAACAGCATGCTGAAGGCCGTCCCCGAAGGCGCCGAGGGCGTCCACGTGGTCGGCACCCCGGGCGACCGGAACCCGCAGAACGGCAACCCGGGCCCCACGCTGTGGCTGCCGAAGGGGGAGAAGGTCCGGTTCATCCTGACCTCCAGGGATGTCATCCACTCCTTCTGGGTGGTGCCGTTCCTGTTCAAGCAGGACGTCATCCCGGGCCACACCAACCAGTTCGAGGTGACCCCCACCAAGGAGGGCACCTTCATGGGCAAGTGCGCCGAGCTGTGCGGCGTCGACCACGCCCGGATGCTGTTCAACGTCAAGGTCGTCTCCCCGGAGCGCTACCAGAAGCACCTGGAGGAACTGGCGGAGAAGGGCCAGACCGGCTACATCCCGGCGGGCGGAGCCCGCCAAGAACGCGAAGGCCAGTAACCCGTGAGCATCCTCAACGAATCCCAGGGTGCCGCCGCCGCGACGGACGTGCCGGCGGCAACCCCCGCGCCCCTGCGCCGGAAAGAGCGCGGCAATCGTGTGATCCAGTGGCTGACCACCACGGACCACAAGACGATCGGCACGCTCTATCTGGTCACCTCGTTCGCCTTCTTCTGCATCGGCGGCGTCCTGGCCCTGGTCATGCGCGCCGAGCTGGCCAGACCAGGCCTGCAGGTCATGTCGAACGGGCAGTTCAACCAGGCGTTCACCATGCATGGCACGATCATGCTGCTGATGTTCGCCACCCCGCTGTTCGCCGGCTTCGCGAACTGGATCATGCCGCTGCAGATCGGCGCGCCCGACGTGGCGTTCCCGCGGCTGAACATGTTCGCGTACTGGCTGTACCTCTTCGGCTCGCTGATCGCGGTGGGCGGTTTCCTCACCCCCGACGGCGCCGCCGACTTCGGCTGGTTCGCGTACGCGCCGCTGAGCGACGCGGTCCGCAGCCCGGGCGTCGGCGCCGACATGTGGATCATGGGCCTGGCCCTCTCCGGCTTCGGCACGATCCTCGGCTCGGTCAACTTCATCACCACGATCATCTGCATGCGCGCGCCGGGCATGACGATGTTCCGCATGCCGATCTTCACCTGGAACGTGCTGCTGACCGGTGTGCTGGTCCTGCTCGCCTTCCCGGTGCTGGCCGCCGCGCTGTTCGCGCTGGAGTCCGACCGCAAGTTCGGCTCGCACATCTTCGACCCGTCCAACGGTGGCGCGCTGCTGTGGCAGCACCTGTTCTGGTTCTTCGGCCACCCCGAGGTCTACATCATCGCGCTGCCGTTCTTCGGCATCGTCTCGGAGGTCATCCCGGTCTTCAGCCGCAAGCCGCTCTTCGGCTACATCGGCCTGATCGGCGCGACGATCGCGATCGCCGGTCTGTCGATCACCGTGTGGGCGCACCACATGTACGTCACCGGCGGTGTGCTGCTGCCGTTCTTCTCCTTCATGACGTTCCTGATCGCGGTGCCCACCGGTGTGAAGTTCTTCAACTGGATCGGCACGATGTGGCGGGGTTCGCTGTCCTTCGAGACGCCGATGCTCTGGTCGATCGGCTTCCTGATCACCTTCACCTTCGGTGGTCTGACCGGTGTGATCCTGGCCTCCCCGCCGCTGGACTTCCACGTCTCGGACTCGTACTTCGTGGTGGCGCACTTCCACTACGTGGTCTTCGGCACGGTGGTCTTCGCGATGTTCGCCGGCTTCCACTTCTGGTGGCCGAAGTTCACCGGCAAGATGCTCGACGAGCG
>NZ_DASQNP010000049.1:0-7433 GCF_035644915.1 Streptomyces sp. | reverse complement strand
AGTGCTGGAGGTGCTCCAGGACGAGGTGGACCGGGCGAAACTGCCGCGCTTCTTCCGCGACTTCGCGCTCATCGAGTCGGAGGTCGTCAGCCGCTTCTCCTACGATCCGCTGCTGATCCCGGGGCTGTTGCAGACGGAAGGCTATGCGCGGGCGGTGTTCGCAGGCCACTACCCGCCGCTGAGTGAAGAGATCATCGACCAGCACACGGAGGCACGACTCAGCCGCCAGAAGCTGCTGACGCGGGTGCCGCTGGCGGTGCTGTCGTTCATCATCAGCGAGGAGGCGCTGCGCGATCCGGTGGGCGGCCCGGAAGTCATGCGCGAGCAGTGGCGACACCTGTTGGAGGTGGGCACACTGCGGAACGTGGAGGTGCAGGTCATGCCTGCCGGTCGGGGGTTCCATCCGGGCAAGGACGGCCCGTTCGTGGTGGTGGAGACGAAGGAACACCGGCACCTCGGATACATCGAGTCCCAGGAAGTTGGGCATGTCATCCGTGATCCGGCGGAGGCCAGCGCCTTCGGGATGCGGTATGGCAGGCTGCGATCGCAGGCCCTGAACGTCGAGGAGTCTGCGCGGCTCATCGAACGGCTGGTGGGAGAGGCGTGACCGTGGAGCGGATAACCGAGAGTCTGGACGGGCTGCGCTGGTTCAAGAGCAGCCATAGCGGATCGGGCGGCGGTGACTGCGTGGAGGTGGCTGCTGGGCGCGACGCCGTGTACGTGCGGGATTCCAAGACTGCGGGCGACGGGCCGGTGCTGCGGATCGGCCGGGCCGAGTGGGCGGCGTTCACGGCATTCGCGGTGAGGTAGCGCCGACCGGCGCTATAGGGCGGAACAGGACGCGGCGCACCAGCACCGCCGCGTCACGTGACTCAGTCCACCCGGTGCCTGCGGGTGCCGACGCCCAGCGCCGCGCGCAGCGCGGGGTCGGCGAGGGCCGACGGGCCGCGCAGTGCCAGGACGGTGAGCAGGGCCCGGTCGCCGGGGGCCGTCCCGGCGGCCTCGGTATCGGCGGTGTCGGCACCGTCTTCGTCCTCCACCGCGCGCAGCCGCCGCTGACCGGCGGGTGAGGCCCACCCGGTGGCCGGGCCCACCTCGAAGCGCGCGATGGCCAGGACGCCCGTGGTCAGCGCCAGCGGCAGCGCGAACCAGGCCGCCGCCGCGCCCCGGTCCGCGTCCTCCGGCAGCAGCAGCGCCGCCACCACCGCCGTCACCAGCACCACGGCGGCCGCGAGCCGCACCTGGTGCACGGCGGTGGCGACCGCCGTACGGACCGCGGGCGGCACCGCCAGCCCGGCCGCGGCCAGCCGCTCGGCGAGGGCGCGTACGGTGTCGGCGGCGGCCAGGGCGGTACGGATCGCCGGGACGGGCGACTGGCCACTGGGGCCGGCGGCGGTGACGACCGAGCGCTCGATGTCGTCACGGCCGCGCGGGTCGACCACGGTCGCCCAGCCGGTGTGGGCCAGCAGCAGGCGGCGTCCCCGGGACATCGACACCAGGGCGAGGTCGGCGACCCGGTGGGGGCCGCCGGAGAGGAACGCCGTCTCGTACAGGTTCAGCCGGCGGGCGGTGTCGGCGGGCGGGGCCGGGGCGTCGTCGGCCGCACGCACCACCTGGCACAGCCGGACGCACGAGGCCAGCGCCGCGCCCCAGGCGGCGAGGAGGAAGAGCACCCACATGGGGGTTTCCTACACGGCCGTGCGGGCGGAACGCCATGGGGTGTTCGGCATCCGGTACGGCGCCCGCGTCGTCTGCTGCGGCGTCCGCGCCGCCCGTCGCTCAGCGCCGCCGCAGCAGCGGGCGCAGCGGACGCAGGAGGCGTCCGGCGAGGCCCCACCCCCGAGGGGCCTCGCCGGAACGTGCGCGGTGCCAGCGGCGCAGCCGCCGCCGCACGGGCCGGGGCAGGGAGGAGCCCGGGGCCAGCAGGTGCTCGGCGAACCGCAGGGCGTCCAGGCGGTGGCCGCCGGTCAGCGGACGGCCCCGGGCGTAGGAGACGAACGCGGGCCGGTAGCCGTCGCCCAGGATCTCCGGCAGCTCGGGGGCCACCTTGGCGACGACGGCGGCGCGCTTGGCGACCAGCGCCCGGGCCTGGACGCGCAGCCGGTCGCGGTCGAAGCCCTCGGGCGCGGGGGCGTCGGCGACCAGCGCGCCCAGCAGGGCCGCCTGGGCGTGGGCGAGCCGCCGCCGGGCCGCGTCGGTGCCGGGGGCGGCGGGCACGGTGGTCTCACGCGGGCCGGACACGGGCCCCTCCTCCCGCGCGGGCGGTCCCTTCGAACACGCCCCGTATCGCGGCCAGTTCCGCCGCCAGCTCGCCGGCGGCCGGGAAGTCCGCGTCGCGCTCCAGCAGCACGCCGGGCGGCGCGGTGCGCGCGCACAGCTCCGCCAGGACGGCGAGCACCGGCTCGGGCACCGGGTGCGCGTGGCTGTCGTGCCACACCCCGTCCCGCTCGACGCCGCCCGCCACGTGCACGTACGCCAGCGCCTCCAGCGGCAGGCCGTCCAGGACGGCGAGCGGGTCCTCGCCGCGGTTGACGTGGTTGGTGTGGAGGTTGGCGACGTCGATCAGCAGGCCGACGCCGGTGCGCTCCACCAGTTCGGTGAGGAACTCCGCCTCCGTCAGCTCCTCGTCGGGCCAGCGGATCAGGGCCGCGACGTTCTCCAGGGCCAGCGGCACGGGCAGCGCGTCCTGGGCGATCGCCACGTTCTCGCAGAGCACCTCCAGCGCGTCGCGGGTCCGCGGCACCGGCAGCAGGTGCCCGGCCTCCAGCGGGGGTGTGCCGGTCAGCGGCCCCCCGGCCCGTACGAAGGCGATGTGCTCGGTGACCAGCGGCGAGCCCAGTGCCTCGGCCCGCCGCGCCAGCGCCGCCAGCCGCCCCGGGTCGGGCCGGTCCGCGCCTCCCAGGCCCAGCCCCACCCCGTGCGGGACCACGGTGGCGCCGCGCTCGCGCAGCCGTACCAGCTCCGGCGGCAGGTGGTCCGGGCAGACGTTCTCCGCGACCACCTCGACCCAGTCGACGCCGGGCAGCGCGTCGATCTCGGCGGCGATCTCCGGCCGCCAGCCGATGCCCGTCCCCAGCCGCGCCATGCCCGCCCCCCTCCGGCTCGCTCCCCCTGCGGATGTCATCTCCGGAGGGAGGGGACGCCAACCGCGCCGCGGCCGGTTCAGAGCTTCATTTGAGCTTCCGGGCCGGACTTCCGGGCCGTCGGCGCCGTCGCCTCCGGGCCGTCAGTTCCGGGCCGCCGCCGCGCGGCGCAGCGCCGGGTGGTCGGCCACGACCGTGGCCGAGCCCGGGGCGATCTCGGTGAAGCCGGCGTCGCGCACCACCGGAAGACCGGCGGTCAGCAGGCCCTCCCACACCCCGGGCGGGGCGGTGCGGACCGCGAGGGGGAAACCGGCCGCCCGCCAGGCCGCGCGGGCCGCCGCGTCCAAGTCCCACCAGGCGAGCTGGGCGCCGTGCCCGGCCTGGGCCATCGCCTTGCCCGCGGACATCTCCAGCTCCGGGTTCAGCCACAGCACGGGCGTCCCGGGCGCGGGAGCGGCGGGCGGCGCGGGGTCGGCCAGTTCGGTGCCGGACACCTGGAGGCGGGCCAGGTCCTTCGGCCAGCCGTCCAGCGGTACGGGCGGGAACACCCGCACCTCGGCCGGGTGCTCCCCGTCGCCGGTCACCGTGATCCCGGGCAGAGCCGAGGCCCGCCGCCACTCCGCGCCCCGCGCCCGGCGCACCACCTTGCGGATGCGCCCGTCCTGCCAGTCGCGCACCGCGCGGTGCCAGGGGCCGCCGGGGTCCGTCGCTCGCTCGTCCGACAGCAGGACCAGCACCGCGCGGGCCGCCGCCTGGAGGGCGTCGGTACGGGCCGGAGGACCCGGCGGGACGGCGCGCTCGATCCGGACGACGAGCGGCAGCACGTACTGCACGGCGGTGTCCCGGTCCGCCGCCGCCCGGGCGGAGGGGCTGGTGGGGCTGGTGGGCGCGGAGTCGTCGGAGGTGCTCACACGGCCAGTCTGCCAGCCGTCCCGCGGGGTGTCGGACCCGCTCCGGACGGGGCCGCCGGGGCCCGGACAGGGGCCGGATAGGGTCAATCGGCATGAGACTGCGGGGAGTCGGCCGCCGCTACGGCCTCGGCGGACCGTGGGTGCTGCGGGACGTGGACCTGGACCTGTCCCCGGGGACGCTGGTGCGGATCGAGGGCGCCAACGGCAGCGGCAAGTCCACCCTGCTCCGGCTGGTCGCCGGGATCGACGCGCCCAGCGCGGGCCGGATCACCGGCCGTCCGCGCACCGCCTACGTGCCCGAGCGTTTCCCGGCCGCCCTGCCGTTCACCGCGCTCGGCTACCTGACGCACCTGGGGCGGGTGCACGGGCTGCGCCGCGGGCCCGCCGCCACCGCCGCCCGGCGGTGGCTGGAGCGGTTCGGGGCGGGCGAGCTGGCCGCCGTGCCCCTGGCCGAACTCTCCAAGGGCGGCTGCCAGAAGGTCGCCGTCGCCCAGGCGCTGCTGGCCGGGCCGGAACTGCTGGTGCTGGACGAGGCGTGGACGGGCCTGGACCGCCGGGCGGGCGCCGAGCTGGACCGGGCGGTCGCCGAACGGGTCGCGGCGGGCGGCACGGTCGTCTTCGTCGACCACGACCCGCGGCGGCTGGCGGGCGCGGAGGACGCGGCGCACCGGGTGGAGGGCGGGACGCTGGTGCCCGCCGCCGCCCCGGCACCGGGCGGGAGCTACGGGGGCGACGGGGACGGAGCGGCCGGGCCGCGGGCGGTGGTGGAGGTGGTGGGCCCGCCCGGGGCCGTACCGCCGGACGGACTGCCCGGGCGCCCGGTCCGCGAGCGCACGCCCGGCGGCGGGGTACGGCTGACGGTGGCGGCGGCCCACTCCGACGCGCTGCTGCGCGCCCTGCTCACCGCGCGCCCGCCCTGGCACGTCCGCTCCGTGACCACGCCGCCGGAGAGCGTGCCGCCGGAGAGCGCGCGGCCGGGGAACGAACCGGAGGAGGAGCAGCCGTGACGGAGCCCGACGACGTAGCCAACGACATAGCCGACGACATAGCCGTCAGGCCCGCCGTGGCCGCGCTGCCCGCCCTGGTGCGCTACCGGACGGCCCTGCTGCTGCGCTCGTACCGCTGGCTGCCGCCCCTGCTGCTGTACGCCGCCGCCCTCGCCGTCGGCATCCGGGGCGGCGATCCGCTCCTGGACTCCCTCGGCTACGCGGCTGCCGTACTGCTGCCCGCGGCCGCCTGGCTGACCCGGGTGTGCGTCACCGGCGAGCCGCCCGCCGCCCGGTGGTGCGCCGCCGCGGCGGCCGGGCCGGGCACGGCCCACCTGGCCGGTGTACTGGCCGCGCTGCTGGCCTCGGCGGTCCTGGGCGCCGCCGGTACGGCGTTCGCCGTCGCGGTCGGCGATCCGCACGGCGGCGACCGCGTCACGCCCGTGCCGCTGCCGCCCGCGGTGGGGGCCGGGCTGCTGGCCGCGTTCGCCTGCGCGCTGCTGGGCACGGCGGCCGGGACGCTGTGCAACCGGCCGCTGCTGCGCAGCCCGGGCCGGGCGGTGCCCGCCACCGTGCTCGCCTCGCTGGTGGCGCTGGTGGCGGCCGGTTCGCCCGCCAACGCGGCGGTGAGCGACCTGGTCGGCGGCTCGCGCACCGCCACCGTCACGGTGCCGCTGCTGCCGTGTGCGGCGGCGGTACTGGTGGCCGCCGCGGCGACGGCGGTGGCCTGTGCGGTCGCCGCCCGCCGGGAGTGACCCGGGGGACGGGAGCCGCAGTACGCTCGGTCGCATGGAGCCCGTGACCGAACGCCCCGAGCGCGCCGCCCCTGACGACCGCGCCGAGCGCGCTGCCTCCGACGGGCGCGACGACCGCGCTCCTTCCGACGGGCGCGCCGAGCGCGCCTTCTGTGTGCGGTGCGGAGAGCCGACCGACTACCCGGCGGCCACGCCCGGCGCGACGCTGTGCCCGGTGTGCGAGTGGCAGGAGGCCGAGCGCATCGCCTGCTCCTGCTGACCCCGCCTTGCCAGTCGGCCGCCTCAGCCGCGGCCCATGGCCGCCGCGATCAGCTCCGAGACGCGGACGAAGCGGTAGCCGCGTTCACGCAGTTCCGGGACGAGGCGGCGGACCGCCCGCTCGGTGGCCGGCGCCTTGGCGCGGTCGTAGTGCAGGACCACCACCGAGCCCGGCCTGACGTCCTTCAGCACCCGCTCGGTGATCTTCTTCGGTTCCGAGGCGCCGGCGTCCGCCGCGACCACGTCCCCCGCCACCGCGGTCACCCCGGTCCGGGCGACGGCCCGCCGGGACCGGTCGTCGTGGCAGCCGCCGGGGAAGCGGAAGTACGGCGTGGGGTTCTCCACCCCCGCCGCGCGGATCGCCTCCAGGCCCCTGCGCACGTCCGCCGCCTGCCGGCCGGGGTCGAGCGTCTTCAGGCCCGCGCAGCCGGGGGCGAAGGCGCGGTGGGAATAGGAGAGGTTGCCGACCTCGAACAGCCGGTCGCGGCCGATGGCACGCGCCTGCTGCCGGTGGTTCTCCGCCCACACGCCGGTCATGAAGACGGTCGCGGGGACCTTCTCCCGGCGCAGCGTGGCGAGCAGCGCGGGGTCGTCATGGCGTGCGCCGCCCTTGGCGCGTTTGACGTCCTCCGGGGACATGACGGCGTCGAAGGTCAGCGCCACCACCTTCTCCTCCCCGCTCTTCCCGCCCGGCCTGCCGCTCCGCTCCTCCCTGCCCCCCGGGTTCTCCCTGGTCTTGGGGTCCTCACCGGCGTCCGGGCTCTTCCCGGCCCCCGGGCTCTCCCCGGCGTCCGGGCTCCTACGGTCCTGTGCGCCCTCCCGGCCGCTCCCGCCGTCCGCCGCGCCCTCGTCGCGCGGACCGTGCCGGAAGACGGGCACCCGGCCGCTGGCGGAGGCGGGCAGGGTGGCGTACCCGGCGGGCGACGCGGAAGCGCCCGGTCCGGTGGCGGTGCCCGCACCGGGGCCCGGCGAGCGGGGGGCGGAGGAGGCGGGGCCCGGGGAGGAGGGCGCGGCCGGGGAGGCGCCGGCCCGGGTGGTGTCGCCACCCGGGCCCGCGCAGCCCGCCACCGCGGCGGCGACCAGGGCGAGGGCGGTCAGGGGAACGGTGGTGCGGCGCACGGAGACGGTCATGACCGGAACGTAACGACGATCCGTGACGACCGCGCGGCGTGCTGCTCCCGTCGGACTACCACCACCCCCCGACCGGGGTGACGCCCAGCCGGGGGCGCGCTCCGTGCGCCGGTGCCGCCGGGGTCAGTGCCGCCACGGCCCGGTGACGGCGAACGTGGTTCCGGGCTCGTAGCAGTTGACGTACATGGTGCGGCCGTCGGGCGAGAAGGTGACGCCCGCGAACTCGCCGTACTCCGGCTCCTCGGGGGTGCCGATGTTCCGGGCGTTGCGTGCCAGGGCGTAGACCCGGCCGTGCCGGGTCACCCCGTA
>NZ_DASQNP010000048.1:0-3954 GCF_035644915.1 Streptomyces sp. | reverse complement strand
GGGCACCGACCCCTGCCCCTCTTTCCGCCCCTCTCCTCCCAGGAGGCTCACGATGGCCACACCGACGCCGCCCCCGTCCCCCGCGCCGTCCGCTCCTCCCGCCGCGTTACCGCACCGGGCGACCCTGGTCGTGCTCCTGCTCGCCTCGACCCTCACGGTGATGGCGGGGGCCATCCTCACCCCCGTGGTGGGGGTCATCCGCGGCGAACTCGGCGTCAGCGGCACCGGCGCCGGCCTGATCCTCACCGCCCACGGCCTGTCGCTGGCGGTCGTCAGCCCGTTCGTCGGCTGGTCCATCGACCGCTGGGGGCTGCGCACCCCGCTCGTGGGCGGCCTGCTGCTGTACGGCGTCGCCGGCGGCGCCGGACTGGTCACCGAGTCGTACCCGGCGCTGATCGCCAGCCGCTTCCTCTTCGGGATCGGTGCGGCGGCGGTGTTCACCGGCACCACGGTCGCGCTGCTGGCGCTCTACCAGGGCGAGCAGCGCGACCGGGTGGCGGGCTGGCGGTCCACCGCCATCGGCCTGGGCGGCATCGTCTGGCCGCTGATCGGCGGCGCCCTCGGCGGCCTGTCCTGGCACGGACCCTTCGCCGTCTACCTGCTCGGCATCCCGATCGGCATCGCGATGCTCGTGGTGATGCCGAACCTCCCGGCCGAGGGCCGGGCCGGGAGCGGCGGCGCGGTGACCCTGCTGCGGCGGCACCCGCGGCTGCTGGGCCTGTACGCCCTCTCGCTCTTCGGCTCGTTCCTGCTGTACGTGCTGGCGGTCTTCCTGCCGCAGCGGCTGACGGAGATCGGTGTCGGCGAGCCGTTCCTCATCTCCCTGGTCACCACCAGCACGTCCGTCGCGGGCAGCCTGATCGGCCTGGGCTACGCCAAGCTGAAGGCCGGGCTCGGGTACGACAACCTGCTCCGCCTGGCCCTGGCCGCCTGGGCCCTGACCTTCGTCATCGCCGGCCTGACGGACCACCCCGCGCTCCTCACCGCGGCGGCCTCCCTGTTCGGCCTCGGCAGCGGCATCGCGGTGCCCGCCCTCGCCATGATGATCGGCGAGACGGCGCCGCCCGCGCTGCGCGGGCAGGCCATGTCCCTGTCGGGCACGGCCAACTTCACCGGCCAGTTCATCGCCCCGCTGGCCGTCGGCCCCGTGATCGGTGCCACCTCGATCGCCTCCGGCTTCCTGGTGATGGCGGCCGTGGGCGGACTCGTCCTGCTGGTGCTGCTGTTCACCCGGGCCGCCCCGCCGGCGGAACGGCCCGAGAAGACGGTGCGCAGCGGGACCGACAGCGCCTCCGGCGACCCGGCCGCGGTGTGAACCGCCGTGCCCGGCGCACCGCCGCCGGGCACGGCGCCGACGCGGCCGCCCGTCCCCACCGGCCCGGCCCGCGTCCGTGTGTCGGCCGCACACCCACGCATCACCGCCCGCGCCGACCGGGCGCCGCCGTTGGGCTGCCCGGGAAGGCGCCGGTCGCGCCCCGGGGAGCGCCGTGCCCGTCGGCTCGTCCGGCGATCGGCCGCCGCGCCACGGGTGTCGCGGTACGGCCCGGGCGAGCGGGCGGCGAGAGCGATCCGGACCACCGTTGCGCAAAAAGTGTGCCAAGCAGTCGCTATCTGACCGTCGCCGGATCGCTTGCCGCACACGATGGTGGTCGCCGGGCGCGCCGCGCCGCCGGACGCCGCTCATCCGGCAGGGCGCCGCTCGTCCGGCAGGGCGCCGGTTGCCGCCGTCAACAAGCGTCAGACCGCGGGACCGTAGGGCCTGCGCGGCGGGCGGGGTGAACGGGGTGGGAGGGGTACTCGCGGAACGTGGAACCGCCCCTGGACGTGCTGCCCGAGTCCGCGCTCCGGAACGTGGTCGACCTCCTGGTGAGACTGGTGGAGGCGGCCGGAGCGGTGATCATCTTCGTGGGCGCGGTCTGGGCGTTCGGCCGCTTCGTCCTGGTGGGGGTGCGCACTGCCGGCCGGGCCCGCGGGGTGGCCGGCCGGGCCCGCGAGTTCACCGGGATCCGGCTCGGCCTGGGCCGCTTCCTGGCGCTGGGCCTGGAGTTCCAGCTCGCCGGGGACGTGCTGCGCACGGCCGTCGCGCCGAGCTTCACCGAGATCGGCCAGCTCGCCGCGATCGCGGCCATCCGCACCGCGCTGAACTTCTTCCTCGGTCGCGAGCTCGCCCACGAACGCGCCGAGATCGAGCGCGACCGGCAGGGGGAGGCCCCTGATGGGACGGGCGCCTCCCGTTCCCCGGCGGGGCCGTCGTGACAGCCGTCGTCCATGTGGCCGCCCTGGTGACCACCGCCTTCGGCCTGGTGGCCGCGGCGGTGGTGCTCGCGGCGGCGCGGTCGGCCCGGGCCGCGATGGCCGTCCTGCTGGACTTCCTCACCGCGGCGGGTCTGCTCCGGCTGGTCGGCGAGCCGACGTGGGACGCCCTCGCGGCGGCGGCCGCCGTGGTCGCCGTGCGCAAGCTGGTCGTCGCGGGCCTGTACGCCTGGTGGCCGCGGTGAACCCGCTGTCCGCCCTCCGAACGGCGGGGCCGTTTCAGAGAGCGTCGCCCGGGAACATCGGTTGTCTGTTTTCGCAGGTTTAACAGTAGATTGTTCGCATTTGCTTGACTTGAGGTGACTCAAGTTTTATGCAGGAGTCATAGACAACCAACGCCTTGCTCGTTCCCCCGTGCGGCAGGGTAAGGAGGGCGACGATGGCACGTGCGGTCGGTATCGACCTCGGTACGACGAACTCCGTGGTGTGTGTCCTGGAGGGCGGCGAGCCCACCGTGGTCACCAATGCGGAAGGTGCGCGGACGACCCCCTCGGTGGTGGCGTTCGCCAAGGCCGGCGAGGTGCTGGTGGGGGAGATCGCCAAGCGGCAGGCCGTGACGAACGTGGAGCGCACCGCCCGCTCCGTGAAGCGCCACATGGGGGAGGCGGACTGGCGCTTCCCGGAGAAGGGGGACGTGGACGGCAGGCGGTACACGGCCCAGGAGATCTCCGCCCGGGTGCTCCAGAAGCTCAAGCGCGACACGGAGACGTACCTGGGTGAGAACGTCGCCGACGCGGTGATCACCGTCCCGGCGTACTTCAACGACGCGCAGCGCACGGCGACGAAGGAGGCCGGTGAGATCGCCGGTCTGAACGTCCTGCGGATCATCAACGAGCCGACCGCCGCCGCGCTCGCCTACGGGCTGGAGAAGGAGGACCAGACCGTCCTGGTCTTCGACCTCGGTGGCGGTACGTTCGACGTGTCGCTGCTGGAGATCGGCGACGGCGTCGTCGAGGTCAAGTCCACTTCGGGCGACACGCATCTGGGGGGCGACGACTGGGACCAGCGGATCGTCGACCACCTGGTCAAGCAGTTCAAGAACGCCTACGGCGTGGACCTGTCCAGGGACAAGATGGCCCTCCAGCGCCTGCGCGAGGCCGCGGAGAAGGCGAAGATCGAGCTGTCGGCCACCACGGAGACGACGATCAACCTGCCCTACATCACCGCCTCCGCCGAGGGCCCGCTGCACCTGGACGAGAAGCTCACCCGCGCCCAGTTCCAGCAGCTCACCCAGGACCTGCTGGAGCGCTGCAAGGGCCCCTTCCACCAGGCGGTGAAGGACGCCGGGATCAGGGTCTCCGACATCGACCACGTGATCCTGGTGGGCGGCTCCACCCGGATGCCCGCGGTGACGGACCTGGTGAAGGAGCTGACCGGCGGCAAGGAGGCCAACAAGGGCGTCAACCCGGACGAGGTCGTCGCCATCGGTGCGTCCCTGCAGGCCGGTGTGCTCAAGGGCGAGGTCAAGGACGTCCTGCTGCTGGACGTCACCCCGCTGTCCCTCGGCATCGAGACCAAGGGCGGCATCATGACCAAGCTGATCGAGCGCAACACCACGATCCCGACCAAGCGCTCGGAGATCTTCACCACCGCCGAGGACAACCAGCCGTCGGTGCAGATCCAGGTCTACCAGGGCGAGCG
>NZ_DASQNP010000047.1:0-4489 GCF_035644915.1 Streptomyces sp. | reverse complement strand
CCGTAGATCATCTTGTAGGCGACCTCGGGGAGGAACTGTCCGGCCGAGGAGCCGCCCCCGACTCCGCAGTTGCCGTCGGACTCGCCCGGGACCTTTATCCACAGGAGCATCTCGGCGCCTCCGCCCAGCTGGGTGGGAGTGCCGATACGGCGGCCCGCGGGGTTGCACCACTGGCCGTTGGAACCGTTGCCGTTGCGGCTGGTGTCCACGACGAACGGCTTGGTGTAGCCGTAGCGGGCGCTGAGTTCCCTGTTGACGGCGTTGGCGTAGGCGATGTTCTCGGCCGTGGTGAAGTAGTTGGAGACGTTGAGCGAGAAGCCGCGGGCCTGGCGGAGGCCGGCCTCGTGGAGGCGCCCGGCCATGGCCTGCGCGCTGGCCCAGCCCGGGTTGCCGGCGTCGAGGTAGACCCAGGTGTTGGGGGCCTGGCGGTTGAACTGGGCAAGGGCATTGATGAGCATGCTCTCGCGTTCGTCGATCTGGGCCTGGTTCATGCAGCCGTAGTCCCCGAGGGAGTCCGGCTCGAGGATGACGACGGCCGGGCGGTTGCCGATCCCGCCGGCGAACTGGGAGATCCAGGTGGCGTAGGCGGACGGCGAGGAGGCTCCGCCGGCGGAGTGCCCGCCGCAGTAGTCGCGGTTGTACACGTTGTAGGCGACGAGGATGGGCAGCTTGTCCGCGCGGTCCGCCGCTCCCGTGTACGTACTCGTGGCATTGTCGATGGCCCCGCTCCAGGAGCCGAACCAGCGGGCCGTCGGGGTGTTGGCGATGGAGGTGTTGATCGCGGACGCCCGGCCGTCACCGGGGTTGGCGGCGACCCATCGCTTCGCGCTGGAGTCGGGGTCCACGTAGAACCCGTTGGTCATGGTGGTCGGGTCGGCCGCGTGGGCGGACGGTGCGACGGTGAGCGCCAGAGGCAGCGCGAAGAGCGCTGCCACCAGGGCGCGGAGTCTGCGGCGCATGGCTGTACCTCGATTTCCTGGCAGGGATGCGTCGCACGCTCTCGTCCCGAGCATGCGGCGCGCTGAGGAAGTGCGGTGGTACGACGTCCCCCGCGGCGGCGACCGATCGGCAGGGACGACATCCCCGAAGGGCCGTCAGCATCCTGGGAGCGCTCCCACTGGAAGCGGTCCCAAGACTCCTGAGGGCCTTGAGGGATGCTCGGTATCATGTGACGGGCTGGTAGGGGTGTCAAGGGTCGGCGCACGGCCGCCCTTCGCATGACGACGACAAGCTCTACAGGCTCCATAAACTGGAAGCGCTTCCAGTTCTCCAACCCTCCAGGGCCCCGTGCCTGTCCACCGTCACCGGCCGAGTGGGTGGCAGCGGAGAAGACCGGAGTGAGATGCTTCTCGCCCGGTCGAGAGGGAAAGGCTCATGGCTCCATGGCAATAGATGCGCCCCACCCGCAGCCGAAACTCGACGAGGTGGCCGAACTCGCCGGCGTCTCCCGCTCGGTGGCCTCCCGCGCCCTCAACAACGCGCCACACGTCAGCCGCGCCAAGCGCGAGGCCGTCGCACGGGCCGCCCGGCAGCTCGGCTACGTGCCCAATCCGACCGCCCGCGCTCTGGCCACCCGCCACACGGGGGCAGCCGCCCTGGTCATCGCGGGAGAAGACCCGTCGATCTTCGCGGACCCGTTCTTCGCCCAGGTGATCGTGGGGGCGTCGGCCGCCCTGGAGGAAGCCGACCTGCATCTGATGCTGTGCCTGGCGGCCTCCGACCGGGGCCGCAAGCGGGTGGAGCGGCTCCTTCTGGCCAAGGGCGCCGACGGCGCCATGCTGATGGCGCTGCGCGAGGACGACCCGCTTGTCCCCATGGCCGAGCGGGCGAAGATGCCCGTCGTGTTCGGAGGACGCCCGGTCGGCCCGGCCCCCCGGTGGTACGTGGACGTCGACAACGTCGGCGGAGCACGCGAGGCGACCGAGTACCTGGTCTCGCGTGGCCGCACGCGCGTGGCCGTGATCTGCGGGCGCCTGGACACCGAGGTCGGGCGTGCCCGGTACCGCGGCTACCGGGACGCCATGCTGGCGGCCGGCCTCGATCCGTTCCCGCCGCAGGAGGGGGACTTCACCGAGGCCAGCGGTGCCGCCGCCATGGCCGCACTCCTGGCTGAGCATCCCGACCTGGATGGGGTGTTCGCCGCCAACGACAACATGGGAGCGGGAGCGCTGCGCACGCTGCGTGAGGCCGGCCGACGAGTCCCCGACGACGTCTCCGTGATCGGCTTCGACGACCTGGCCGTCGCCGAGCTCGCCGACCCGCCGCTCACCACCGTCCACCAGCCCATAAACGCCCTCGGACGGGAGATGGCGCGCATGCTCGTCGCACTCGTCAACGGACAGGACCCCACCCCGCTGATCCTGCCCACCCGCCTGGTCACCCGCTCCAGCGCCTGATGGGCCCGCCGTGGGGCCGTGCCGGTGGTGTGCCGGGGGTGGCTGGTGGGTCCTGGGCGGCGGGGCCGGAGCGCGCGATGAGCGAGGGCGAGGTGCCGCGGCCGTCCTCCCTGCCGGCCCAGCGGCGAGGCGGGGAGAAGCGTGGGAGTCGCGGACCTGCGCGGAGGCCATGCCCGCCCTTTCGCTGCGGGGATGCGGAAACGATGCCCGCGGCGGATTGCCCCGACGGGCCGGTGGCACCGGTGGGCGTCCGGTCGGTCTTCCACGGCTTCGGCCCGCTGGTGGTGCCGCGCCCCGGGGACTGGCCGTCCCGGGTCGAGGTGGCGGGCTACTGGTGGCCCGCGCGGCCGGACGGCTGGCAGCCCCCGGCCGAACTGGCCGACTTCCTCGCAGCCGGTCCGCCGCCGGTGTTCCTCGGGTTCGGCAGTATGGCACCGGGGCAGGGGGAACGGCTCAGCAAGCTGGTGGCCGCGGCGGTGAAGCGGGCAGGGGTACGCGCGGTGGTGCAGGCGGGGTGGGCCGAACTGAGCGGCTGCGGCGCCGACGTCCTGGCCATCGGCGACGTCCCGCACGACTGGTTGTTCCCGCGCACCGCCGCCGTCCACCACGCCGGGGCGGGCACCACCGCGCAGCCTGTTCCGTACCCTGGCGGCATGCGCATGCGCCCCACTCTGAGCTGGACCCCGACCGAGGACCTGCCGCCGGGCACCACGGATCTGGAGCCGGTCGCCGACGCGCTGAGCACCGGGGGTGTGCTGGTGCTCAGCGGGGCGGGCATCTCCACGGAGTCGGGCATCCCCGACTACCGGGGCGAGGGCGGAAGCCTGAGCCGGCACACCCCGATGACCTACCAGGACTTCACCGCCAGCGCCCAGGCCCGGCGCCGGTACTGGGCGCGCAGCCACCTCGGCTGGCGCACCTTCGGCCGCGCCCGCCCCAACGCCGGGCACCGGGCCGTGGCCGCGTTCGAGCGGCACGGCCTGCTGTCGGGTGTGATCACTCAGAACGTCGACGGCCTGCACCAGGCCGCCGGCAGCAAGGACGTCGTGGAACTCCACGGAAGCCTGGCCCGGGTCGTCTGCCTTTCCTGCGGCGCCTTCAGCTCGCGCCGTGAACTCGCCCGGCGGCTGGAGGAGGCCAATGCGGGCTTCGAGCCGGTGGCCGCCGGAATCAACCCGGACGGTGACGCCGACCTCACTGACGAACAGGTCGGGAACTTCCGCGTGGTGCCCTGCACGAACTGCGGCGGCATCCTCAAACCGGACGTGGTGTTCTTCGGCGAAGCCGTTCCGCCGCGGCGGGTCGAACACTGCCGCAAGCTGGTCCGTGAGGCGGCCTCGCTGCTGGTCCTGGGCTCCTCACTGACGGTGATGTCCGGGCTCCGGTTCGTCCGCCAGGCGGCGCAGGCCGGAAAGCCGGTGCTGATCGTCAACCTGGACCCGACCCGGGGCGACCGGCACGCCCTCGCCCGGGTCGCGCTCCCGCTGGGAACGGCCCTCACCACCGTGGCCGACCGGCTGGGCATCCCCGTCGACGGCGAGGCGGCAGCCTGGACGAGATCGTGACGGTGGCGGGGCGTCGCCGGGGTTCACCGCGCCAGTCCTTCGGGCCGGTGCAGAACCGCACCCCCAAGCCCGCCTTCACTGCCGGTCACGGGGCCCGATCCATCCGCACCGCCCCCGGCAACAAGATCGACACGCGTTCCGGACACCGGCGCAAGACGTACAGGTACGGCAGCGGCGGCTGCCCGCTGTGCCGGTGCTGCCCAGCCTGGGCACGGGAGCGGACGAGGGACTGACATCCGCCCCCCTGATCCGGGTCTGCCACCGGAAACGGAAGCCCGTGTGAAACGTGGGCCGCCAGCGTTCGCTGGCAGCCCACGCGCCGGTGCCGTTCCCACCACTTCCATAGCGACGCCGGACAGGCCCGTCTGTATCCGCCGGCCTTGGCTGTGTTGTCCTGAGTGGCTGGTCTTTCCGACCGTGAGAGGAGCACGTCGAACGGGAGTCCCGACAGGGGGCGCGGGGGTCAAGGCGCGGGCGGGGCTTCCTGAACAGCTCGCTGGTGTCAAATGACCGAGCAGCAGCAGGAGG
>NZ_DASQNP010000046.1:0-8040 GCF_035644915.1 Streptomyces sp. | reverse complement strand
GACCGCACTGCCCCCGACGCGCTGCGTACTCGCGTCAATGGCCTGCTGAACCGTCCCTTCCCGGAGTCCGGCAGCAGCCTCCGCGGCCGGCGCCCGGGAGGCGTCCGCCTCCGCCTCGCGCTCGAAGCGGTCCGAGAAGCGGCCCGAGGGGTCGGAGACCTTGATACCGGCTGCGTTGTCGGTTCCGGCGACGGGTCCCCGGCGTTGCTGGATCGCATGCGTCGACGCGTGGGCCGGAGTGTGCTCGTCGCCACCGCCACCGCCGACAACGGCATGGTCGCCGCTGGTGTGGGCGCGGGCGCCGACTTCGGCGGCGGAGGCACCGGCCGCGCTGTCGTCGTGGCCGCGGACGCCGGTGAAGTCCAGGGCGGGCCGGGCCTCCATGTCGGTGTGGATTGCCTCGTCCAAGGACCGGCTGGTGCGCGGGATGTCGTGGACGGTGGAGCGCTGAACGGCAGGCCGGTCGGTCCGGTGCCCACAGCCGGCGGTGTGTTGGTGCTGGTCGGGCTGAACCCAGGGGTGGCCGGCCCGGCGGAGCATCTGGACGACCGCAGCGTCGCCGACCGTGGTCTGCAGGCCGAGCAGTCCGGGCAGCCGTGTGGGCGGGGCGGTGACAGGCGTACGGGCGGAGGCACGGGCGCCGCCCGCCTCGGTGGCTCTGGCGTTCCCGTGATCGTGCAAGAAAGTATCCCCTCGGCGCGGGACCGTCAGCTCCTTCCTGTATACGCGGCCGGGAGAAGCCGCGCCAGGTACGGGCGGGCAGCACGGGCTGACCGGACGGGCAACGCGCGGCGCGCCGGGTCGGTCCGTGTGCGGGTCGGTGGGTCCTCGCGCCGTGGGTCGCTTGCCTCCTGTCCTGCCCGCGGCCGCCGCCGTTCTCACCGCCTTGACCCTTCCGGCCGGAGAGGACAACCGCGAAGTCCGGGAAGAGGAGGTGGAGCGGCGAGCCGTTCCCCGCCCTTCCCGATGCCCGCCTCGTTGTAGTAGGCCGCGGCGGTGGCGATCTTGCGGTATCCGGCGGCGAGCGCGGTGGCGACGACGTCGGCCGCGTCCTCGTCCGGCACCTGCCAGACGCCGAAACCCAGCCGGGGCATCTCGATGCCGTTGTTGAGTACGACGGAGGGAACCCTGCTCATGGCGGCTCGATTCCCAACGTGTCGAGGAAGGGCTCACGGGGCGACGGGCTCCTCGCTCGCCCTGACGGGAGTGACCGGCGGCATGCTCCCGGCCTTCGGCGGCCGGCGTGACCCCCAGCGGCGGGACAGCGGCTGTTCGAGGTAGGTGTGCATCACCCATGCGAGGACGAGCGAGACGGCGAAGAGCAGGGCCGCCGAGCCCAGGCGCTGACCGGGCGAGGCCGGGCCGCCGTCGTCGATCAGCCGGTACATGAACTGAAGCACCAGCAGGTGCACCGTGTAGAACGCGAAGGTCATGTCCCCGGGCTTCACCATCACCGGGCCCCGCACCAGCGAGCGGGAGCCCCGGATGTCGGAGCCGGCCGCCGCGACCACCAGCAGGACGACCGGGATGATCAGGACCGCCGTGATCGAGTACAGGAACGGCACCTGGAGGGCCATCGGGTAGGCGATCGCCAGCGCGGCGATGACATGCCGGAACCGAACCCTCATGAACCGGCCTTCCAGCACGGCTCTCGCCAGCAGGATGCCGAGGACGAACTCCAGCAGTCGGGTCAGCGGGAAGAGGTGGACCACCCAGTACTGGTGGAACGTCGCGTCGAACGGCGGGAACGTGGGCTGCGACGGCAGCAGCGTGGAGGCCGCCAGCGGCAGCAGGATGACCGCGAGGGTCGTCCCGGCCGTCCACGCCCACAGCCGCCGGACGGGGATCCGCCGCAGGACGCGGATCAGCAGCGGGAAGCTCAGGTAGAAGAAGGCCTCGCACGACAGTGACCAGGAGACCTCGTTGACGCTGGTGTTGATGTCGAAGGCCGGCGACCAGGAGTGCACGAGCAGCAGGTTGGGCACCGCCTGCCAGATGCCGACCTGTCCACCGGTCCAGGTGATCAGCATCAGTGCCGCGAACCAGGTGACCGCGTGCAGGGGGTAGATCTTCGCGGCCCGGCGGCGCCAGAACGCGGTGGCGGTGTCGCCCGGCCGGGCGGACCACGTCATGACGAACCCGCTGAGCACGAAGAAGAACGACAACGCCGAGCGGCCGACGATCAGCGCGACGCTGGCCTCGGTACCGGTCCAGTCACCGTCGAACGAGAGGGTGACGTAGGCATGTGCGGTGAAGACCGCGATGGCGCACACGAAGCGGAGGCCGCCAGGGAGGGCAGCCGCGCCGCTGTAGGAGGCTGGGATATGTCCGAGGCCACTACGTCTCCTCACAGAGAGATCGTCAGAACCGCGGGCAAACGTAGCAACGGGACGACCGGATGTATGCCAACTGTGGTTGGCAACGACCGGTGGGGCGTTCCGGGCAGCGGTGGGGACGCCTCGCCCCGGCCACCGCCCGCCGGCCGCCGCACGGCGCTGATCACGTGGCCGGCTCCTGGGCGCCCTCGCCGGACCGGCGTCGGCGGGCGTCTCGCTGCACCCGGCCGCGCCGAACGGCGAGTCGGGCGCCCTGTCCGTCCTGGCGGGACGCCCGGTCGGCGCGGCCGGCGGGCGGAGCACGGTGGTTCCGCGGTGGCTCCGTCCCGCCGGCCGTCGGGGGTGCCGGTCAGGCTGTGGTGCCGGTGACCGACGTCCCCGACTTGGTGACGTAGTAGGTCACCGTCGCCCCGCTCCAGTAGTGGAACGTGAGGGTCACGCGGGAGCCGTCCCTGACCTCGGCGAAGAAGTCGGGCGTCAGCTTGGTGACGTTGGCGGTGTAGTCGGGAGCGAACGCGCGGTCGAACTCCTTGTAGGACGTCCAGTCGTGGGGGCCGGCATTGCTGCCGTCGGCGTACCGGGCCTCCATCGTGGCGAGGCGGTCACCGCGGAAGTCGGTGGGGATGGTGAAGGAACTCGTCGTCCCGGTGGCGTCACGCAGCACCGGCACGTCGTGGGTGATCAGGTTGATCCGCCACGGGACGCCCGCCGAGAACCGCGCGTGCAGTACCGCGTTGGTTCCGTAGGCCCGCGATCCGCTCAACCGGGTGAGCGCGGAGGCGGTGAGCGTGAGCCGGTCGCCCTGCACGGTGTAGTCCCTGCCGCGCACCAGGTCGGTGGTGCCGTGGCGCAGTCCGGTGAACGAGGTGCCGTTGAGGTTCAGCGTGAGCGTCTTGTCGGTGATGGCCGCCGCACGGGCGCTGAACACCTGGTCGGACGATGCCGTGCCGGAGCGGGTCGTCCAACTGGATTTGATCTGCGCGAACAGTTCGGGGTCGTTCCACCGGAAGCCGGTGCGCTGGAAGTGCTGGCCGTTGTCCCACAGCATGGTCGTGATCTTCCTGGCGCGGGCGTGGTACCCGAGCGCTTCGAAGAACTTCAGTTTCTCGCCCTGCTGGATGGTGCCGGTGTGGCGGTCGAAGCCCAGCAGGCCGTACTCGCCGAGGATCACCGGGATGCCCCGGGCCACGAAGGTGTTGTGGACACGGTCGAAGGCGTCGGTCAGGTCCTTCTGGGCGGTGGCGTCGAAACGTGTTCCGCCCGCGACGTTCACGCTGAACGGCCAGTAGCCGTAGTAGTGCACCGTCGCGGCGAGGTTGGGGTCGCCGAGACCACCGAGGGTGGCGGCCAGTTCGTCCACCCGTGCCTGGTCGGCCGATGTGTGCAGGGTCGGCAGGACCAGCAGGCGGGTTGCGTTGTTGCCGCCCGACTCGCGCACGATGCGGTGGAACGAGGTGTTGAGCTCGTGCAGCAGCGCCGCGTTCTGGGCATCGCCGGAACTGCCGGTGAACTGCGGTTCGTTGACGCTTTCGAACACCAGCCTGGGCGAGGAGTTCCGGAACGTGGCGGCCAGTTGGCTCCAGATGGCGTTGTAACGGGCGAGCACACCGGTGCGGTCGGCCGGCATGTTCGCGATCCACTGCCAGGAGTCGTGGTGAATGTTGATCATGACGTGGAAGCCGTCCGCCAGCGCCCAGTCGACCACCTCCCTGACACGGTTCAGATACGCCGCGTCGATGGTGTAGCCCGGCGCCGGGCCCTGGTGCTGGCCCCAGGTCACGGGGATGCGGATGCTGTTGAATCCCTGGGCCCTGACGTTGTCGAGCAGCGCCTCCGTGATGCGCGGGTTACCCCACGAGGTCTCGTCGCTGCCGGTGGCGTCGAGGGAATTGCCCAGATTCCATCCGGGCTGCATCGCGGCGACCTGTGCCATTGCGCCGCTTGCGGTCGGCCTGCCGCGCGCTGTCGTGTCGGCCGTCGCCTCGGCGCTGCCGGCGATCACCGCACTCAGCGCGGCGAGCAGCATGACGATGCCGCTCGCCAGCAGACCGACCAGCCGACGGGGCGTCCCCGTGTTGTCGCGTAAACCGGACATGGCACTCCTCGTGATCACGCACTGCTGCGGAGATTGAGGAACCGAGCGCGTCTGCGGTCGGCCGTAGCAGCGTGTTCGAGCGCTGCTTCGCCGTGATGCTGACAGCGGTGCACCGGTGATGCAAGGTCTTCGGCATGAGCCCGACGAAATTCGTCGCCCCTCAATACGGACTTGTGGGGCGTAAACAAGACGTTCGACTGCATCGGTTCAGCGTCTTAAGGACTGTCGAATGGAATTCGAAAGCCGGGGCGTTGGAATCGATTTCCGCCGGCGCCGTCCGGCAATTGGCCGGCGACGAACCGGAAGCGGATCATCGGCCCGTCCTCCCCGCACGCCACCTGGCCGCCCGGCGCAGGACGTCGCGTTCCCTTCCGGCTCGCGGACCCGCTTGCGCAACGCGGTGGTCTCCGCGCTCCTCGCCGGTTCCACGGCGGCTCCGGGGTGCGCGGTCTCGTCCGCGGTCCCCACCCATGGCCGCGGCGTCTCGTGACCCACCCCGGCTCGGCCGCGACCTGCGCGACCGGACGGCCCGACGGGAGCCCTGGCCACCGGTGGAGCGCCGAGCGGGCCGGACCACCGGTGGCAGGCGATCACGTTGCGCGGAGACACCGGGAAGCCGGGCGCCGGTCCGCCGCGGTGCGCTTCCGTTCACTCAGGGCCGGATGCGCAGGACCTTCACGTGGTCCTCGTCGAACTCCTCGAAGTGGAACCTCAGACCGGCGAAGGGGCTGCCGGGGAAATCCCCCGTGATCGTGCAGGTCACGACCAGCCCTTCGCCGGCCGGTTCGATGTCGGTGATCGTGTACTCGACGAGGGGGACCTCGGTGCGCCAGGCTCGAATGGCGTCGATGCCCGTGTACTCCTTTCCCTCGTCCTCGACGAGGGCGTCGTCGGCGAACAGGGCGAAGTACTCCTCGGTGTCCGGTGAAGGGGCGAGTTCGAAGTAACGCCGGATGATCCGGGGAGCGGTGGCGGCGGTCGTCATGCTTGTTCTCCTGATCGTTTCGGTGGGTCATACGGTGGGTTTGCCGCCGCCGTCGACGACGGCTCGGCACCCACGATCGCCGAGGCGTGGTCGGAGACGTCGACGCCCCTCACCGGTCGCCGGACGTCGTCGGTCTGCTCCGGGAGCGGCAGGTGCTGCCGACCGTCCGCGCCGACGGTGCGGACGAGGACGCCGACGCCGCCGAGGCGGTCGTGGACATGCCGGGTGACCGCCTCGACGCCCGCGGGCGTGCCGGCACCGGCCCGGACGAACAGCTCGGTCGCGCGCCCGGACGGCGGGGCGGTGCGGGTGCTGTGGGCCACCGTCGTGCCGGCGCGGGTGAGCCGATCGGCCATCGCCTTTCCCGTCCCACGGGTGCCTCCGGGGCCTCCGGTGACCAGGGCGCGCCGGCCGCCGAGTTCGCCGGGGCGCTTCGGTCGGCGGTGACGGCCGGCATCGGTTTCCTCCCGTGCTGGTCGGACCGGACAGTTCCGTGTTGCAGCCTATGAAGATCGTGGTGGACGACCTATGACCGTAAGAGTCGGAAACTTGTCCGTTCGTCTTCACGCTTGGGAGTTCTCTGTACGATCGGGTCGTGGACGTGGTCAGCGACGCGGTCGCCAGCATCCGTACCGGGCGGCCGCACGCGGCGCGCACCCGCCGGACGGCGCCGTGGGGACTGCGGTTCCCGGCCGCCCGCGGGACCGGCTTCCACGTCGTCCTGCAGGGCCGGTGCCGGCTGCTGTTCGCGGGCTGCGACCCGGTGCCGCTGGGCGCCGGAGACGTCGTGCTCGTTCCGCACGGCCATGAGATCGCCCTCGCCGACTCGCCCGACAGCAAGCTCGTCGACGTCGCGCCCGACATGGACGACTCCTGGGTGCCGGCGCCCGACACCGCCGGTTCCGCCGACGAGCTCACCGTCCTGATGTGCGGCTCGTACCAGCTCGACCGGGCCGGCGCCCACCCGCTGCTCGCCGAACTCCCCGCCTTCGTCCACCTCCCGCAGCGGGTGGGCGGGCGCACGGCGCTCGACGCCGTCGTCGACCTGCTCGGGGCCGAGCTCGACCGGCGCAGGCCCGGCACCGACGCGGCGATTCCCGCGCTGCTCGACGCCATGCTGCTCTACATCCTGCGTACCTGGTACCAGGACCACGCCCCGCGCAGCGCCGGCGGCTGGGCCGCGGCGCTCAACGACCCGGCCGTCGGTTCCGCGCTCCAGCACATGCACGCCGAGCCCGCGACGGCCTGGACCGTCGAGCGGCTGAGCCGGCGGGCCGGTCTGTCCCGGGCCGCGTTCTCCCGGCGCTTCACCGAACTCGTCGGGCGCCCGCCGATGGCGTACCTGACCTGGTGGCGGATGACCACGGCCGCACGGATCCTCCGCGGCGACGACGCGCCGCTCCAGGCTGTGGCCGAGCGGGTGGGGTACAGCTCCGAGTTCGCCTTCAACCGCGCCTTCAAGCGCGAGTTCGGCGTCAGCCCCGGCACCTACCGGCGGCAGGGCGCCGGCCGGCAAGATCCTGCCCGGAGGGATCACCGGGCGCCCCGTCCGGGAGCCGGGTACGACCGGTCCCCGGCAGTGCCGAACCCCGTCGACCCGTAGGGCGGGCTCTGCCGGACGGCGACGGGGCGGCCGGGGCCGGCCGGATCGGTCGCCGACGGTCGTGTTCAGCGGCTCCGGCCGGAGGCGGCGGCGCGGTACCGGCCGGACGGCATGCCCACCGCGGCGCGGAAGACGCGGCTGAGGCCGTCGGACCGGATGAACCCCCACCGCGCTTTCCAGGGGTCACCGGCGGTGTCAGACCCGCATGCAACACTGCGGTTCATGTCGCTTGCCGATCTCACCCTCGATCAGTGGCGGTCCTTCGATGCGGCGACCGCACGCCGTGTCGCCCGGGAAGCCGCCGGCCTGGTGGAGGGCCGTGTCACCGACGTCGAGACCGTGGAGCATCTCGGCGCCCCGCTGCACCGCGTCCGGATCGAGCGGGGCGGGCGGGAGTTCGCCCTGATCCCCGGAGGCCGGGTGTCCCTCGGCTTCGACCTCGACGCCTGGCGGCCGACGCCCGAGCAGACCGCCGACTACGCCGAGAGCCTGGAGCAGGGTTTCGGCTACGGCCCTGATCTGCGGGCCCACCTCGCGCAGGTGCTCAGCCCCCGCCGGAGCGTGGTCCTGGCGGCGGTGCTCATGGCCGTGGAGGACGAGAACCTGACCGAACCGCCTGCCGACACACCGGCCGCCCTTGCGGCCCAGGGCCTGCGAATGCCGAGCGCCGACGAGTGGGAGCACGCCTGTGGAGCCGGAGCGGACACCCTTTTCCGCTGGGGCGGCGACTGCCCTCTCGACCGCCTCCCCTACGGGGACCGCACCGGCCCGCAGAACCAGCCGAACGCCTTTGGCCTGCGCATCGCCTACGACACCTACAGCGCGGAGCTGACGAGCGACGCCACCGCCGTCCACGGCGGCGACGGCGGCGAGTCGGTGTGCGGCGGTTACGGCCACCTGCTGGCATGGCTGCCCCTGGCCACCGCCAACCGCAACCCCTCCATGGCCGAGTTCGTCCACGGCCCGGACGGGGAGGACCTCTACGAGGACTTCTCCACCCGGCCCGTGCTCCCACTCTGAC
>NZ_DASQNP010000045.1:0-45197 GCF_035644915.1 Streptomyces sp. | reverse complement strand
CGGCTCTGGGCCATCGAGAGGATCTTGCCGGTGCCCGGCTCCACCTGGACCACCGAGGCGGCCACGGGGTCGTCCTTGTAGACCTTGCTGGTGGCGGCCTCGGCCGCGGCCTTCTGCGCCTTGGGCGAGAGCGTGGTGCGGATCGTCAGGCCGCCCCGGTCCCAGCGCTTCTGACGGTCCTCCTTCGTCTTGCCGAAGGCCGGGTCGGTCAGGAAGACCTTGCGGACGTAGTCGCAGAAGAAGCCCGCCTCGTTGGTGGCGGTGATGCAGCCGTTCTTGGGCCTGCTGATCTTCAGGCCGAGGCCCTTCTTCCGGGCCGCGTCGACCTCCGCACGGCCGGCGGCGCCCGTCTCGGCCATGCGCTTGAGCACCACGTTGCGGCGCTCCAGGGCCCGTTCCGGGTAGTTGACGGGGTCGTAGTAGGTCGGGGACTGGACGAGCCCGGCGAGGGTCGCGGCCTCGTGGAGTTCGAGGTCGGCGGCGGGCTTGGAGAAGTAGCGCTGGGCGGCGGCCTCGATGCCGTACGCCTGCTGCCCGAAGAACGTGATGTTGAGGTAGTTCTCCAGGATCTGCTTCTTGCTCAGCTCCTCCTCGACCTTGATCGCGTACTTCAGCTCCTGGATCTTGCGGCCCAGGGTCTGCTGGGTGGCCTGCGCGACCTTCTCCTGGTCGTCGCCCGCCTGCTCGACGAAGACGTTCTTGACGTACTGCTGGGTGAGGGTGGAGCCGCCCTCGGCGACCCCGCCCTGCTGCGCGTTCCTGTTGAGCGCGCGCAGCAGCGCCTTGAGGTCGATCGCACCGTGCTGGTAGAAGCGGGAGTCCTCGATCGCGACGATCGCCTTCCGCATCTCCGGGGCGACCTTCTCCAGCGGGACGACCGTGCGGTTGCGGGAGTAGACGTCGGCGATCAGGCCGCCCTCGGAGTCGAGGATCCGCGTCTTCTGGCTCAGCGGGGGGCGCTTGAAGTCAATGGGTATCTCGTCGAAGCTCTCGACGGTCCCCTTGGCGGCCAGCCCGAGACCGCCGGCCACGGGCAGCGCGATGCCCGCCAGCACGGCTCCCGCGAGCACGCTGACACCGAGGAACTTGGCGGCCTGCTGGGTCCCGGTCAGCCCGCCACCCGAGCGCTTGTTTGCCATGTGGGCAGCCTACGTTCTCAATCGCCGGACAGGTGAGCATGTGTTCGCCTACGCTGTAACACGTCTGGCACGGTTTCGCGGTTCCTTGTCAACTCCCAAGTCACTCCATCGGGTGTTGAGTTGTGACCGAATTGCACTTCTGTGTCGAGAGTCTCCCCGTTGAAGTCCGCTGAATGTCGGGCGGAATGCCCCTCTATGGGCGGAAAGTCGGACTCGATCCTCGGTCACTCCGTTGGGTGATCTGCCACGTACCCATAGTCCGTTCGGGCCATTCAAGATTGGGCCCGTCGGGGGTGTTGCACCCTGCTCGCCTTCCGTAACGTCCTGCACTGGCAGCGGTGAATATGCCGTTGCCGCCGTGGGGGAGCCTCGATTCGGGAGAGGACGGCGCCGGCATGAGCTGGGTAACCGACTGGAGTGCGCAGGCGGCCTGCCGCACTACCGATCCGGATGAACTGTTCGTACAAGGGGCGGCTCAGAACCGCGCCAAGGCGGTCTGCACCGGATGCCCGGTGCGCACGGAGTGCCTGGCCGACGCCCTCGACAACCGGGTGGAGTTCGGAGTGTGGGGCGGGATGACCGAGCGGGAGCGGAGAGCGCTGCTGCGCCGCCGCCCGACGGTCACTTCCTGGCGGAGACTCCTGGAGACCGCGCGCACCGAGTACGAGCGCAGCGCGGGTCTGCTGCCCGTGGACGTCGACGCGCGGCAGTACGACGGCGACTACGCCGCCGCGGGCTGACCCGGGCGCGGGCCCGTCCACGGACCGTCCCGGAGGACGACGCCCGAAAGGACGACCGGCCCGGCGGCGCGGTGCCCGTGGGCGCCGGACGCCGTGGGACGGCCGTCGGTCGTGACGGGCCCCGGTCGCCGTACCGCCGCGTGCCGAGCCGGCGCGCGGCGAGTCGTACGGCCGCCGCCACGTCAGGCCGTACGGCCGCTCACCCCTGCGTCCCGGCGGCCCCGCCGGGCTGTGCCGCGAGCCGTTCGCCGATCGCCCGCAGCCCTTCCAGGTCGTGGACGTCACCGGGCAGCGCGGCGACCTCGGCCACCGGCACCTCGGGGTGCAGCGCGGCGAAACGATCCCGCATGCGCCGCTCGCGCGCGAGCACGTGCATCCGCTCGGCGTGCAGCCTCAGCATGCCCGCGGCCAGCCGCTCGGTCGTGGTGGGGACGGTGGGGGAGCCGTTCCCGGGGGCTTCGGGAGAGCCGTCGCGGGGATCGCCGGGAGGATCGCCGGGGGAGGGATCGTCGTCGGAGGCGGACCGCTGCGCGGGCCGTCCCTCACCACCCTTCCCGGTGGGATGATCGACAATGCCCTCGTCCTCAAGATTCTCCGCGGCGGCCAGCGCGCGCTCCGCGCTGAGGTGGGCCGCCTCGCTGCCGTGCATCCGGTTCAGCACCAGCCCGGCCAGCGGCATCCGGTCCGCGGCCAGCCGCTCGACGAAGTACGCCGCCTCGCGCAGCGCGTCCCGCTCCGGGGCCGCCACCACCAGGAACGCCGTCCCCGGCGCCTGCAGCAGCCGGTACGTGGCGTCGGCCCGGGTGCGGAAGCCGCCGAACATCGTGTCCATGGCGGCCACGAAGGTCTGCATGTCGCGCAGCAGCCCGGAGCCCAGCAGCTTGTTGAGCAGACCGGTGAACATCGACAGCCCGGACATCCCCAGGTTGACGAACCGCAGCCCCGCCCGGCCGCCCATCTTCGCCGGGGCCGTGAGCACCCGGATGAACCGCCCGTCCAGGAACGACCCCAGGCGCTTGGGGGCGTCCAGGAAGTCCAGCGCGGACCGGCTCGGCGGGGTGTCGACGACGATGAGGTCCCAGGTGTCGCCCGCGCGGAGCTGGCCGAGCTTCTCCATCGCCATGTACTCCTGCGTCCCCGCGAAACCCGCCGACAGCGACTGGTAGAAGGGGTTGTCCAGGATGGCGCGGGCCCGCGCGGGGTCGGCGTGGGACTCGACGATCTCGTCGAAGGTCCGCTTCATGTCCAGCATCATGGCGTGCAGTTCGCCGCCCGCCGAGCCGTCCACGCCCGCCACCCGGCGCGGCGTGTTGTCCAGCTCGGTCAGGCCCATCGACTGGGCCAGCCGGCGGGCCGGGTCGATGGTGAGGACGACGACCTTCCGGCCGCGCTCGGCCGCCCGTATGCCCAGGGCCGCGGCCGTCGTCGTCTTGCCGACGCCGCCCGCGCCGCAGCAGACCACGATCCGGGTCCCGGGGTCGTCGATCAGCGGGTCGATCTCCAGCACCGGCAGCGTGCCGGCCGCCCCGGCCGCCGGTTCGGCCGTCCGGGACGTGTGAGTCGTCCGCGCCGCCCGCGTCGTGCGTGCCGTCACACCGCCACCCCCTGTTCGCGCAGTTCCCCGGCCAGCCGGTAGACGCCGGGCAGGTCGGCGCCCTCGGCCAGCAGCTCCAACTCGTACGTGGGCAGCTCCAGCCGGGCTATCTCCGAGCGCAGCTCGCCCTCCAGGGCCACCCGCTCGGCGTGCTCGTGGGCCTGGCGGAGCAGCGGCTCGACGAGCTGCTCCGCCCGTCCGCCGCGCCGCGCGCCGCCCAGGCCCGCCCGGGACAGCGCCTTGGCGATCTCGGTGCGGGACTCCCCGGCGGCCCGTACGGACGCCCGGTCCAGCAGGGCCGGGCGCGTCATGTTGACGAACACGCAGCCGACCGGCAGGCCGGCGGCGCGCAGGTCGGCGACGCCGTCCACCGTCTCCTGGACCGGCATCTCCTCCAGGAGGGTCACCAGGTGCACGGCGGTCTCGGGGGACTTGATGACCCGCATCACGGCCTGCGCCTGGTTGTGGATCGGCCCGACCCTGGCCAGCCCGGCCACCTCGTCGTTGACGGCGAGGAAGCGGGCGATCCGGCCGGTGGGCGGCGCGTCCATGACCACCGCGTCGTAGACGAAGCCGCCGCTGCGGCTGCGCCGGCGCACCGCCTCGCAGACCTTGCCGGTGAGCAGGACGTCGCGCACGCCGGGCGCGATGGTGGTGGCGAAGTCGATCGCCCCGATCTTCTTCAGGGCCCGCCCGGCGCCGCCGAGCTTGTAGAACATCTGCAGGTAGTCCAGCAGGGCCCGTTCCGCGTCGACGGCCAGCGCGTACACCTCGCCACCGCCCGGTGCGACGGCGATCTTCCGTTCCTCGTACGGCAGCGCCTCGGTCTCGAAGAGCTGGGCGATGCCCTGCCGGCCCTCCACCTCGACCAGGAGCGTGCGCCTTCCCTCCTCGGCCAGGGCGAGCGCGAGTGCGGCGGCGACCGTCGTCTTACCGGTCCCGCCCTTGCCGGTCACCACATGCAGCCTGCTCACCCTTCGGAGCCTAACCACCGGGCCGGCGGGCCACGCGTGGGGATGGGCCGTGGCAGGTACGCGGGGCACGCCGCGGCGGTGTCCTCGGCGGTGTCCGTGACGCTGTCCACAGCGGTGGGGGGAAGGCGCGGCGAGGGACTAAGGTCACCCCCATGACCAAGTGGGAATACGCGACCGTACCGCTGCTCGTGCACGCGACCAAGCAGATTCTGGACACCTGGGGCGAGGACGGCTGGGAACTGGTCCAGGTCGTCCCCGGCCCGAACCCGGAACAGCTCGTGGCGTACCTCAAGCGGGAGAAGCAGTGAGCGGATCCGTCGAGGCGAGGCTGGCCGAACTGGGGCTGACCCTGCCGCAGGTGGCGGCACCCCTGGCGTCGTACGTCCCGGCGGTGCGCTCCGGCTCCTACGTCCAGACCTCCGGGCAGCTCCCGACGGTCGACGGCAAGCTGCCGGTGACCGGCAAGGTCGGCGCCGAGGTGACGGCGGAGGAGGCCAAGCGGCTGGCCGGCATCTGCGCGCTGAACGCCCTGGCGGCGGTGAAGTCGGTCATCGGGGACCTGGACCGGATCGCCCGTGTGGTGAAGGTCACCGGCTTCGTCGCCTCCGCCCCGGACTTCACCGGCCAGCCCGGCGTGGTCAACGGCGCCAGCGAGCTGCTGGGCGAGGTGCTGGGGGACAAGGGCGTGCACGCCCGCAGCGCGGTGGGTGTCACGGTGCTGCCGATCGACGCGCCGGTCGAGGTCGAGCTCCTGGTCGAGCTGGCGGACTGAGCCGGTCCCGACCGGGCGGCCGAGGCGGCCGGACGACTGTGATGTTCGAGACTCCCTCTCGAACATCACAGCTCACGGCCGTACGATCCGGCCATGTCGTCAACGCCGCAGGTGCCGCAGTCGCCGCAGCAGCCGTCCCCGGCCGGGAGCGGGCGGAACGGGCAGTGGTGGCCGCCCGAGTGGCCCGACCGCATCCGCGCCCTGGCCGAGGGGCGGCTCACGCCCGTACCGCCGCGCCGGGCGGCGACCGTGATGCTGCTGCGGGACACCCCCGACGGCGGCCCGGTCGTCCACCTGCTGCGCCGCCGTGCCTCCATGGCCTTCGCCGGGGGCGCGTACGCCTACCCCGGCGGCGGGGTGGACCCGCGCGACGAGAGCGACCAGCACGCGGTGGCGTGGGCCGGCCCGGCGCGCGAGGAGTGGGCGCGGCGGCTCGGGGTGGAGGAGACGGTCGCGCAGGCCGTGGTGTGCGCGGCCGTGCGCGAGACCTTCGAGGAGGCGGGCGTCCTGCTGGCCGGCCCGGACCCGGACACGGTCGTCGCCGACACCACGGGCGAGGACTGGGAGGCGGACCGGGCGGCCCTGGTGGCCCGCGAACTGTCCTTCGCCGACTTCCTCACCCGCCGTGAACTGGTGCTGCGCAGCGACCTGCTGGGCGCCTGGGCGCGCTGGATCACCCCGGAGTTCGAGGCGCGCCGCTACGACACCTGGTTCTTCGTGGCCGCGCTGCCCGAGGGCCAGCGCACCCGCAACGCCTCCACCGAGGCGGACCGCACGCTGTGGATCCGCCCGGCCGAGGCGGCCGCCGCCTACGACCGGGGCGAGCTGACGATGATGCCGCCGACCATCGCCACCCTGCGGCAGCTCCAGCCGTACGCCGACGCCGCCGCGGCGCTGGCCGCCTCCCGGGAGCGGGACCTGACGCCCGTGCTGGCCCGGGCGCGGCTGGAGGAGGACGGGACCGGCGGCCGGCGTGTCGTGCTGAGCTGGCCGGGGCACGAGGAATTCACCCAGCACGTACCCGCGGGGGAGCCCGGGGCAGGGGGACGCACCGCATGACCGACGCCGCAGCCCTCCCCGGACAGCCGCGCGGCGGCGCGATCGACGGGACGGGCACCGCCCGCGCGGTGTGCGTGCTCGCGCCGAACCCCTCGCCGATGACGCTGGACGGCACCAACACCTGGATCGTCGCCGAGCCGGACTCGCCGCTGGCGGTCGTCATCGACCCCGGGCCGCTGGACGAGGGGCACCTGCGCAGGGTGATCGACACCGTCGAGCGGGCGGGCCGGAGGGTGGCGCTGACGCTCCTGACCCACGGCCACGCGGACCACGCCGAGGGCGCCGCGCGCTTCGCGGAGCTGACGGGCACGGCCGTCCGCGCGCTCGACCCGGCGCTGCGGCTGGGGGAGGAGGGCCTGACGGCCGGGGACGTGATCACCACCGGGGGGCTGGAGCTGCGGGTGGTGCCGACGCCGGGGCACACCGCGGACTCGCTCAGCTTCCACCTGCCCGCCGACGCCGCGGTGCTCACCGGCGACACGGTCCTGGGCCGCGGCACGACGGTGGTGGCCCACCCCGACGGGCGGCTGGGCGACTACCTGGACTCGCTGCGGCGGCTGCGCTCACTGACCGTGGACGACGGCGTGCACACGGTGCTGCCGGGGCACGGTCCGGTGCTGGACGACGCGCAGGGGGCCGTCGAGTACTACCTGGCCCACCGCGCCAAGCGGCTGGCGCAGGTGGAGACGGCCGTGGAGAACGGCCACCGCACGGCGGCGGAGGTCGTGGCGCACGTCTACGCGGACGTGGACCGCACGCTGTGGCCCGCCGCCGAGCTGTCGGTGCGGGCGCAACTGGAGTACCTGGAGGAGCACGGCCTGATATGACCCCGGTGCGCCGGACGTACCGGACACGGCAGGCACGGCGGACGCCGCCGGAGACAACAGGTGCGCCGGACGCGACGGGGTGACGGGCGCGTCACGCACCGCGCCCGGCCGGGTGCGGCGCGTCCCCCGGTCCGCGGAGGCTCAGCGGGACCGCTTCGCCAGGCGCTCCACGTCCAGCAGGATGACCGCACGCGCCTCCAGGCGGAGCCAGCCGCGGCTCGCGAAGTCGGCGAGGGCCTTGTTGACCGTCTCGCGGGAGGCGCCGACGAGCTGGGCCAGCTCCTCCTGGGTGAGGTCGTGCACCACGTGGATGCCCTCCTCCGACTGCACGCCGAAGCGGCGCGACAGGTCCAGCAGCGCCTTGGCGACGCGGCCGGGTACGTCGGAGAAGACCAGGTCGGACATCGAGTCGTTGGTGCGGCGCAGCCGGCGGGCGACGGCGCGCAGCAGCGCGGTGGCGACCTCGGGGCGGGCGTTCAGCCAGGGCTGGAGGTCGCCGTGGCCCAGGCCGAGCAGCTTGACCTCGGTCAGCGCCGTGGCCGTGGCCGTACGGGGGCCGGGGTCGAACAGGGACAGCTCGCCGATCAGCTCGCCGGGGCCGAGCACGGCCAGCATGTTCTCGCGGCCGTCGGGGGAGGTCCGGTGGAGCTTGACCTTGCCCTCGATCACCACGTAGAGCCGGTCACCGGGTTCGCCCTCGTGGAACAGGGCCTCGCCCCGGGCGAGCGTCACCTCTGTCATGGAGGCACGCAGCTCGGCAGCCTGCTCATCGTCAAGCGCCGCGAAGAGCGGTGCGCGCCGCAGAACGTCGTCCACGAGTTCTCTCCTTGTCGACCTGCCCACGGGACTGTCGCCCCCATGATGCCGGACGGTAAAACAGTGCGATCAATCACAAGTTTGACGTACCCGGAGCCCGGGGGATGCGCCAGGGGCCCGATTGGTCTCCGAATCGGCGGTGAGCGGGGCGAACGCCGCCGCTCACCCGTACGCTGGCCGGGGGTCCAACACCCCGGTGAGAACGGATGGGAAGGGGGCGTACGGGTGATGGCTTCCCGTGGGTCGGCCCGCGATTCCGCTGTGGGCGAACAGAAGGCCGCCGAGCGGGTCACGGCGGCGGGGACGGCGAGGACGGCGGGAACGGCGAGGGGCGGCGGCAAACCCGAGACGCGGCTCGCCATGGTCCGCCGTGCCCGGCGCATCAACCGCGAGCTGGCCGAGGTGTACTACTACGCCCATCCCGAACTGGACTTCGAGAATCCGTTCCAGTTGCTGGTCGCCACCGTCCTCTCCGCCCAGACCACCGACCTGCGGGTGAACCAGACCACCCCCGCCCTCTTCGCCGCCTACCCCACCCCCGAGGAGATGGCCGCGGCCGACCCCGAGCGGCTGGAGGAGCTGATCCGGCCCACCGGGTTCTTCCGCAACAAGGCCAAGGCGCTGCTCGGGCTCTCCGCGGCGCTGCGCGACCGCTTCGGCGGCGAGGTGCCGGACAGCCTGGAGGACCTGGTGTCCCTGCCCGGCGTCGGCCGCAAGACCGCCCATGTGGTGCTGGGGAACGCCTTCGGCAGGCCGGGCATCACCGTGGACACGCACTTCGGGCGGCTGGTGCGCCGCTGGCGGCTGACCGAGCAGACGGACCCGGAGAAGGTCGAGGCCGAGATCGCCGAGATCATCCCCAGGAGCGAGTGGACGATGTTCTCGCACCGGGTGATCTTCCACGGCCGCCGCATCTGCCACTCCCGCAAGCCCGCCTGCGGCGCCTGCCCGATCGCCCCGCTGTGCCCCTCCTACGGAGAGGGCGAGACGGACCCGGAGAAGGCGAAGAAGCTGCTGAAGTACGAGATGGGAGGGCTGCCCGGACAGCGCCTCAAGCCCCCGGCGGGCTACCCCGGCCGGCCCGCGCCGCCGCTGGGCGCGGAGTGAGGCGCATGGGCAACGCGCAGGAGGCGCACGACGCGCAAGAGGCGCACGGCCGCCCCGTCACCGTCAGCGACCGCGGGCTGCCACAGTGGCTGCGCCCGGTGGCCGGGGCGGCGGCGACCGTACGGCCGCGGCAGCTCAGCCGGTTCCTGCCGCCGCGGGACGGGGGCGGCCGGCAGTCGGCCGTGCTGGTGCTCTTCGGCGAGGGATCCGGCGAGGGAGGGGACGGCGCGGGCCCCGAGCTGCTGCTGATCGAGCGGGCCTCCAGCCTGCGCTCGCACGCCGGGCAGCCGTCCTTCCCCGGGGGCGCCCTCGACCCGGAGGACGGGGACCCGGAGGGTGACGGGCCGCTGCGGGCCGCGCTGCGGGAGGCCGAGGAGGAGACCGGGCTCGATCCGTCCGGGGTGCAGGTCTTCGCCCGGCTGCCGCGCGTCTACATCCCCGTGAGCGGATTCGTCGTCACGCCCGTACTGGGGTGGTGGAGGGAGCCGAGCCCGGTGGCGCCGGTGGACCCGGCCGAGACGGCCCGGGTGTTCACCGTGCCGGTGGACGACCTCACCGACCCGGCGAACCGCGCCACCGTGGTGCACCCCAGCGGCTACCGCGGCCCGTGCTTCCTCGTCGGCGGCGCGCTGGTGTGGGGGTTCACGGCCGGGATCATCGACCGGATCCTGCACTTCTCCGGATGGGAGCGACCGTGGGACACCGAGCGGTGCGTCCCCCTCGACTGGCACGCATGAGACGGTGGGCGACGTGAACGTGCTGGACGTACTGTTGCTGATCGCCGCCGTGTGGTTCGCGATCGTCGGCTACCGCCAGGGCTTCGTGGTGGGCGTGCTCTCGGTGATCGGGTTCCTCGGCGGCGGACTCCTGGCGGTCTACCTGCTGCCGGTCATCTGGAACGAGGTCGCCGACGGGTCGTCACCGGGCACGCTGGGCGCGGTCGCGGCGGTGGTCGTGGTGATCGTGTGCGCCTCGGTGGGGCAGGCGTTCACCACGCACCTGGGCAACCGGCTCCGCCGCCACATCACCTGGTCGCCGGCGCGGGCCCTGGACGCGACCGGCGGCGCGCTGGTGAACGTCGTGGCCATGCTGCTCGTCGCCTGGCTGATCGGCTCGGCGCTGGCCGGCACGACCCTGCCCACCCTCGCCCGGGAGGTCCGCGGATCCGCGGTGCTGCAAGGGGTGTCCGGAACGCTGCCGGAGGGCGCCAACACCTGGTTCGCGGACTTCACCTCGGTGCTCGCGCGCAACGGCTACCCGCAGGTCTTCTCGCCGTTCGCCAACGAGCCCATCACCTCCGTGGCACCGCCGGACCCGGCGCTCGTCGACAGCCCCGCCGTCGCCCGCGCCAAGCGCTCCATCGTCAAGGTGATGGGCACCGCACCGAGCTGCGGCAAGGTGCTGGAGGGCACGGGCTTCGTCTTCGCCGACGGGCGCGTGATGACCAATGCGCACGTGGTCGGCGGCGTCGACGAGCCGACGGTGCAGGTCGGCGGCGAGGGCAGACTCCACGACGCCACGGTCGTCCTCTACGACTGGGAGCGCGACATCGCCGTGCTCGACGTGCCGTCACTCGACGCGCCGGCGCTCCGGTTCGTGGGGGACGACGCGGAGACCGGTGACGACGCGATCGTCGCGGGCTTCCCGGAGAACGGCGCGTTCGACGTCCGCTCCGCCCGCGTGCGCGGCCGCGTCGAGGCCAGCGGCCCGGACATCTACCACCGCGGCACGGTGCGCCGCGACGTGTACTCGCTGCACGCCATGGTCCGGCAGGGCAACTCCGGCGGCCCCCTGCTCACGCCCGACGGCAGGGTGTACGGCGTCATCTTCGCCAAGTCCCGGGAGGACGCCAACACCGGCTACGCGCTCACCAACGACGAGGTGCGCCAGGACATCCTGCACGGACGCGCGGCCCGCGGTCCGGTGGACAGCCAGGGCTGCGCGATGTGACGCGGCGGAGGCGGTGGGTCGGCGGGGAACCGGCGGTGGGCCCGCGGGCGGCGTCAGCCGCGCGTATGCCGCAGCCGCGCGCCGACCCAGCGGGCGCGCCGGCGCAGGATGTGGGGGATGCCGAGTTGGGGGTCGCGGAGATCGCGGTGGTCCCCGGGAGAGCGCGGGGAGCGCGGGGGCGCGCCCTGCGCGGTGCTCTGTTCACGGATGTCGCGTGACACGTCACGGTAGTCGTGCGTCCAGCCCATACCCCGGACTCTGCCCGTGCCCCATGGTCGGTAATCGCCCAATGGTCCGTCAATTGGCCTATGCGGGCGTCACGTGCCCATATCATCGGTCCGGTTCGGGGTCCTTGAGCCAGTCGATCAGCTCGGTGGTGAAGGCCTTCGGGTCCTCCTCGTGCGGGAAGTGGCCGAGCCCGTCGAAGAGGCGCCAGCGGTAGGGGGCCTCCACGTACTGGCCCGAGCCCGCCGCGCTGCGGGTGCGCAGCACCGGGTCCAGGGAGCCGTGGAGGTGGAGGGTGGGGACGCGGACCGGGCGCTTCATGCGGCGGTTGAACTGGAAGCCGTCCAGGCGGGCCAGCGACCGGACCATCCAGCGGTACGGCTCGATCGAGCAGTGCGCCGTGGAGGGGATGCACATCGCCTGCCGGTAGACCTCCACCGCGCCGTCGTCCGGCAGCCGCGGCCCGGACCACTCCCGCACCAGGCGGCCGACCAGCGCCCCGCCGTCCGCCACCAGCCGCCGCTCGGGGATCCAGGGGCTCTGGAAGCCCCAGATGTACGAGCCGGCCGCCGTCTGCCGCAGGTCGCCCAGCATGGCCGCGCGCCAGCGGCGCGGGTGGGGCATCGAGGCCACGGCCAGGCGCCGGATCAACTTCGGGCGCATCACCGCCGCCGTCCAGGCCAGGTAGCCGCCCAGGTCGTGACCGACCAGCGCCGCGTCCGGCTCGCCCAGTGAGCGGATCACGCCGGTGACGTCGAGCGCGAGGTTCGCCGGGTCGTAACCCCGGGGCGTGCGGTCGCTGCCGCCCACGCCCCGCAGGTCCATGGCGACCGCGCGGTAGCCCGCCTCCGCCAGGGCGGGCAACTGGTGCCGCCAGGTCCACCAGAACTGCGGGAAACCGTGCAGCAGCAGCACCAGCGGGCCGTCGCCCATCTCGGCGATGTGGAAGCGCGCGCCGTTGGCGGCGACGTCCCGGTGCGTCCAGGGGCCGTCCATCCGGACGATGGACGAGGGGGAGGCGGGGGGCGTCGCGCCTGTCATGCCTGTCGTGCCCGTCATGTCGGTCATGCGGACGAGCGTGACATGCGCTCGACGGCCTGGGGTTCCGTCCTCCCCCTCGGAACGGCGCGCGGGTGCGGCTTGACGCTGGACAGTACGGCCGCCGACTGCTTGGCCGAGGCGATCGAGCGCCGCGGCGGCTTGACCTTGGACAGCTTGACCTTGGCCAGCAGCAGGAGCACGGCCGCGACCAGCAGGTAGGCGGCACCCACGACGGTGAAGGACCAGGCGAGCCCGAGCCCCAGGTTGTGGATGCCGTACGCCGCGGCGAAGCTGAGCACGGGCAGTGAGAAGAGTGCCAGCACCCCCGCCGCGATGGCGGCGCCGCTGCCGATCACACCCCGTTTGACGTCCTGCCGCAGTTCGGCCTTGGCCAGTGCGATCTCCTCGTGCACCAGCGCGGACAGCTCGGTCGTGGCCGCGGCGACCAACTGGCCGATGCTGCGGCCGTCGTCGGCTGCGCTCATCGCTTGCTTCCTCCCGTCATCGGCTACCGAACGGGTCAGATCATGCCGGAATGCGGTCCCCGGCGTCGCGCGTTGGTGCGGCGAGCCGCCGGTGCCCGGCCGAGACGTATCTCACCCCGGCGCGTGACGGACGGGGGCGTCCGGGCGCCGCCGTGTCGGCGGCGACCGGACGCCCCTGGTCGCGGTGTCGGCCGCGGTATGCGGTTGTACCCCTCTATGTGTCAATCGCTCCGGTCGCGCCGCTGTTCTGTTCGTTCCGGATCGTTTGTGCCGTCTCAGTCCTCGGCGGAGGAGGCGCCCGGCAGCTTGGCCTGGATCAGGTCCATCACCGTGGAGTCGGTGAGGGTGGTGACGTCGCCCAGTGCCCGGTTCTCGGCGACGTCGCGCAGCAGACGCCGCATGATCTTGCCGGATCGGGTCTTGGGCAGCTCGTCGACCGGAAGGATGCGCTTGGGCTTGGCGATCGGGCCCAGGTGCTTGGCGACATGGGCGCGCAGCTCCTCGACCAGGCCCTCGTCCTCCGCGGCGTTGCCGCGCAGGATGACGAAGGCGCAGATGGCCTGGGTGGTCTGCGGGTCGGTGGCGCCCACGACCGCCGCCTCGGCGACCTTCGGGTGGGAGACGAGCGCGGACTCGACCTCGGTGGTGGAGATGTTGTGGCCGGAGACCAGCATCACGTCGTCCACCCGGCCCAGCAGCCAGATGTCGCCGTCGTCGTCCTTCTTGGCGCCGTCCCCCGCGAAGTAGCGGTCCTTGAAGCGCGACCAGTAGGTGTCCAGGTAGCGCTGGTCGTCGCCCCAGATCGTCCGCAGCATCGACGGCCACGGCTCGGTCAGGACCAGGTAGCCGCCCGAGCCGTCGGGCACCTCGTTGCCGTCGTCGTCCACGACGGTCGCGGAGATGCCGGGCAGCGGCACCTGCGCCGAGCCGGGCTTGGCCTCGGTGACGCCCGGCAGCGGGCTGATCATGATGGCGCCGGTCTCGGTCTGCCACCAGGTGTCCACGACCGGGGTGCGGTCGCCGCCGATGTGGTGGCGGTACCAGATCCACGCCTCGGGGTTGATCGGTTCGCCGACCGAGCCCAGCACGCGCAGCGAGGACATGTCGAACCCCGCCGGGATGTCGTCGCCCCACTTCATGCAGGTGCGGATGGCGGTCGGGGCGGTGTAGAGGATCGTGACCTTGTACTTCTCCACGATCTCCCACCAGCGGCCCTTGTGCGGGGTGTCGGGAGTGCCCTCGTACATCACCTGGGTGACGCCGTTGGCCAGCGGCCCGTAGACGATGTACGAGTGGCCGGTGACCCAGCCGACGTCGGCCGTGCACCAGTAGACGTCCGTCTCCGGCTTGAGGTCGAAGACGGCGTGGTGGGTGTAGGCCGCCTGGGTGAGGTAGCCGCCGGAGGTGTGCAGGATGCCCTTGGGCTTACCCGTCGTGCCGGAGGTGTAGAGGATGAACAGCGGGTGCTCGGCCTCGAACGCCTGCGGGGTGTGCTCCTCGGACTGGCGGTCCACCAGCTCGTGCCACCACACGTCCCGGCCCTCGGTCCAGGCGGTGTCCTCGCCGGTGCGGCGTACGACCAGGACGCTGCGCACGTTCTCGGTGCCCGGCCGGGTCAGGGCCTCGTCCACCGCGGGCTTGAGGGCGCTGGGCTTGCCGCGCCGGTAGCCGCCGTCGGCGGTGATGACGACGCGGGCGTCGGCGTCCTGGATGCGGGTGGCGAGCGCGTCGGCGGAGAAGCCGCCGAAGACCAGCGAGTGCGGGGCGCCGATGCGGGCGCAGGCCAGCATCGCCACGACGGTCTCGGGGATCATCGGCATGTAGATCGCGACCCGGTCGCCGGCCTGGACGCCCAGCTCGGTGAGGGCGTTGGCGGCCTTGGAGACCTCCCGCAGCAGATCGGCGTAGGTGATGGCGCGGGTGTCGCCGGGCTCGCCCTCGAAGTGGATGGCGACCCGGTCGCCGAGGCCCGCCTCGACGTGGCGGTCGACGCAGTTGTAGGCCACGTTGAGCCTGCCGTCCTTGAACCACTTGGCGAACGGCGGGTTGGTCCAGTCCAGTGTCTCGGTCGGCTCGGTCTCCCAGGTCAGCCGACGGGCCTGCTCGGCCCAGAAGCCCAGCCGGTCCGCCTTCGCCCGTTCGTACGCCTCCGCCGTGACGTTGGCGTTCGCTGCCAGCTCGGCGGGCGGCGCGAACCTCCGTTCCTCCTTGAGCAGGTTGGCCAGGCTTTCGTTGCTCACGACATCTCCCTTTCCCAGGGTGTCTGCTGTGTCCCAGGTCATAGCTCATCAGCCTGTGTGCCGCCTGACAAGAGTTGTCTGCCAAGTGGTGTAGACCTCTTGCGCCCAGGGGTTCGTGCCCGTCGGCGAGCGGCCGACGAGCGGTCGAGCGGCGTGTTTCCGCACGCTCCGCCGCCCGCCGACCGCCACCGGCCGCCGTCTCCGGGCATCGCCTCCGGCCGCCGCCCCCGGGCGTTGCTCAGGCCACCACGACGTCGGGCCGTACGGGTGTGAACACCGGCCCCTCCCCGCCGTCACGGCCCGCGTCACCCGTGCCGTCCAGTACGTACGCCTGTGCCTCGCCGACGTGGAAGTACATCCCGTGCAGCTCCAGTGAGCCCTCGGCCAGGCGCCGGGCCACGCAGGGGTGGGCCCGCAGGTGGTCGAGCTGCTGCACCACGTTGGTCAGGCAGAGCGCCTCCAGCCCGTCCGACTCGCGCGGCGCCGTGTCCCCCTCGTCCCCGTCCGCGATGCGCGGGCCGGAGCCGCGCCACGAGGCCAGTCGCTCCAGGCTGGGACGGCCGTGGCTCAGCCAGCGGCTCAGGGACGTGGCGACGGCGTCCGGCCCGGAGTCGTACAGCGCCTGCATCGCGCCGCAGCCCGAGTGCCCGCAGACGGTGATCGACTTCACGCGCAGCACCTCCACGGCGTACTCGATGGCCGCCGCCACCGAGTCGTCGTTCCCCTCGGCGCCGGGCGGCGGCACCAGGTTGCCGACGTTGCGCACGGTGAAGAGGTCCCCCGGCCCGCTGGAGGTGATCATGCTGGTGACCAGTCGTGAGTCGGCGCAGGTGAGGAAGAGCTGGGAGGGCCGCTGCCCCTCCCGTGCCAGCCGGGCCAGCTCCTCGCGGACCAGCGGTGCGGTGGTGCGCTGGAAGTTGCGCACCCCGCCGAGGAGCTGACTCCTGTCGAGGCCCTTGCCGGAGGTCTCGCCGGAGGCCGGGCCGGGGAACGGCCTGGTGCACTGGTGGTTGCGCCAGGGCGTCCACGGCCTGCAGCCGTGCGGGGCGGCGGGTTCCTGCACGCAGGGCGCGGAGCGGCCGGTGATCTCCACGCTGCCGCCGTGCACCGTGTGGGAGGTCTCCCAGTCCCGCAGGGTCTCGTACGCCGCGTGGTCCATGAAGGAGCCTCCCAGCTCCACCACCACCCGGCTCCCCTCGGGCAACCGGCCCAGCGTCCGGCTCAGCCGCGGCACCGCCAGGAACGTCAGCTGGCCGCGCACCCGTACCCGGTGGACCACCTCCTCCGCCCCGTGCGGCCCGGTCTCCCGCACGGTCTCGCAGGTGATCCGGGTGCGGGCCAGGCGGTGCAGGGCGACGGCGACGGCGACGGCGATGCCGATGCCCACCCCTTCGAGCACGCCGAACAGCACCACGCCCGCCGCCGTCGCGGCGTACACCAGCACCTCGCGGTGCCGGGTGACGCCGCGGATGTGGACGATCTTGACCATCTGCACGCCGACCACCATCACCAGCGCGGCGAGGGCGGCCAGCGGGATCAGCTCCAGCAGGCCGACCAGCGCACCGGCGGCGAACAGCACCCACACCCCGTGGAGAACGGCGGAGTTGCGGCTGACCGCACCGGCCTGCACGTTCGTCGCGGTGCGCACCGCGACGCCGGTGACCGGCAACCCGCCCAGGGCTCCGGAGACCATGTTGGCCAGGCCCTGGCCGCGCAGCTCCCTGTCCAGGTCGGGGCGGGGGATCCGGACGCCCGACAGGTGCTCCGGAAGCGTACGGGCGAGGGCCAGCTTGTCGGAGGCCACCGCGGTCAGCAGCGACTCCACGCTGGCGACCAGGGTGACGGTGAGCACGGCGGCGAGCAGTCCCAGAACGGGCCCCTCGGGCAGCGAGGGCAGGGCGTGACTGTGCCAGGACGGCAGGTCCACGCGCGGCAGCCGCAGACCGGCGAGCGCCGTCACCGCCGTCGCCGGCGTCGCCGGCGTCACCGCGGCCAGCGCGGCGGGGAACGCCCTGCGCGTCAGCTCGCCCGCCCGGCCGCGCAGCCGCGGCCACAGCAGGAGGACGGCCACCGTGACGGCGCCGACGGACAGCGCGGCGGGACGGGGGTCGGCCAACTGGCCGGGCAGGGCCAGCACATTGGCGACGGCGGAGCTCTCCGGGCTCCCGCCGAGCACGATGTGCAGCTGGGCCAGGGCGATCGTCACGCCGATGCCGGCGACCATGCCGTGCACGATCGCCGGACTGATCGCCAGCGCCGAGCGGGCCGTGCGCAGCGCGGACAGGCCGAGCTGGGCGAGCCCGGCGAGCACCGTGATGGCGCACGTGGTGCGCCATCCGTGGCGCTGGATCAGTTCGGCGACGACCACCGTCAGACCCGCGGTCGGCCCGCTGACCTGGAGGGGTGCACCGCCGAACCGTCCGGCGACGATGCCGCCGACGGCCGCGGCGACCAGCCCCGCCTGGAGGGGCGCCCCGGTGGCCAGGGCGATGCCCAGGGAGAGCGGCAGGGCGATGAGGAACACGGACACGGAGGCCGAGAGGTCGGCCGACAGAACGCCTTTCGGGCTGCCGCCCCCGTACCAGGAGCGGCGCAGGAGGTCGCCCAGCCGGGAGGCGCGGGCGGAGAGGTCGGACCGGCCGGTACGGCCGGTGTGGTCGGCGTCAGGGGAACGAGGAGGGGCGCAGGCGGACATTTCCGTCTCCGTCACGAGGGTCCATCACGATCCGTATGGGCCTGACTACACAAAGTTTCGGTAAACGAATCGTAATGTCGCGTAAAGGCTCGAGGAAGGGGGGTCGGGCAAACGGGCCCCTTATTCACGCCTGGGGGTGAAGGAACCGAGGGAACCGCTTCCGGCGGTTGCGCCTCTCACAGTGCGCGCGGAGTCGGCCGCGGGCCGAACGCAGCGGCCGTACGCGCACGGACAGGCACGTGGTGAGGTGGAGCTCATGGGAGCTGCGGGGAGATTGACCAGGGGCGTCGCGGGAGCGGCCGCGCTGGCCGTGCTGGCAGTCGGTTGTTCGAGCGTCCCGGCCGCGCCCGGGAACGGCGTGAACGGCGGGCAGGGTGAGCGGGAACGGGGGAACAGGGACGGGCAACAGGGGAAGCAGGCACCCAGGACGGAGCTGGTGGGCGACGGTTCCACCGCGTACACGGGCCCCCAGCCGGACCAGCCCGAGCCCGGAAGGCTCGAACCCGGCCGCAAGCCCCCGCAGTTCGTCGTCTTCTCCTGGGACGGCGCGGGCGAGGACGGCAAGAAGCTCTTCTCCCGCTTCCGCGAGATCGGCAGGAAGTACGACGCCCACATGACGTACTTCCTCAGCGGCGTCTACGTCCTCCCCGAGTCGGAGGCCCACCGCTACCGTCCGCCCGGCCGCGCGCGCGGCGCCTCCGACATCGGCTACCTCAAGGACGAGAACGTCAGGGCCACGCTGGAACAGCTCCGCGGCGCCTGGCTGGACGGCAACGAGATAGGCACCCACTTCAACGGGCACTTCTGCGGACCGGGCGGCGTCGGCAGTTGGTCGCCGGAGCAGTGGAGGAGCGAGATCGAGCAGGCCAAGTGGTTCGTGAAGAACTGGAAGACCACGACCGGCTGGAAGGACCTGGAGCCGCTGCCCTTCGACTACGACCGCGAACTGGTCGGCGGCCGCGCCCCCTGCCTGGAGGGCCGCGCGAACCTGCTCCCCGCCGCGAAGGAGATGGGTTTCCGCTACGACTCCTCCGGCAACGGCACCCAGGTCTGGCCGGACAAGGAGGGTGGCCTGTGGAACCTGCCGCTCCAGCAGGTCCCGATGCCCGGCCGCTCCTTCGAGACGCTCTCGATGGACTACAACTTCCTGGCCAACCAGTCGGGGACGGTCAACGGCGACCCGTCACGGCGCGCCGCGTGGGGGCGCCAGATGCGCGACGGCCTGCTGGAGGGCTTCGACCGGGCGTACGACGGCAACCGTGCGCCCATGGTCATCGGGAACCACTTCGAGGACTGGAACGGCGGCGTCTACATGAAGGCCGTCGAGGACGTCGTGAAGAAGGTGTGTCCCATGGAGGACGTGCACTGCGTCTCCTTCCGGCAGCTCGTGGACTGGCTCGACGCGCAGGACCCGGCGGTCCTGGAGAAGCTGCGCACGCTGGGCGTGGGACAGGCGCCTGAGGACGGCTGGGAGACCTTCCTGGCCGCCGCCCCCTCCGCGCCGGCCTCCTCCCCGCCGTCCGACCGCCGGTCCGACCGGTCCGGCTGACCGGTCCGGCTGACCGGTTCGGCCGGTCCGATCGGTGCGGCTGCTCCGGTCCGCCGCCGTGGCCGTCCACCGCGCGCCGCGCCGGGGCCCGTGCGGCGGCCTACGGGGTCAGACGGGCTGAGGCGCGGGAACCGCCTCCTCGCCCAGCACGAAGGAGGGGTCGACCTGGGCCGCCAGATCGGCACCCGTCCTCGCGTTGCCCCAGCTCTCGGCGTTCCTCAGGTGGAAGTGCACCATCTGCCGGGTGTAGCGCTCCCAGTCGCGCCGCTCGTAGGAGGCGTCGGCCGTCTCGTACAGCACGCGCAGCGCCGCGTGGTTGGCGTCCTCCAGTTCCGGGAAGGGCCTGGGGCGGCCCTTCTCCAGCGCGCGCACCCAGTCGGAGTGCCCGAAGGCCACCAGCAGGTCGTCCCCGGCCTCGGAGCGCAGGAAGTCCAGGTCGTCCTCGCCCTGCACCTTGTTGCCGACCACGCGCAGCGCGACGCCGTAGTCGCGGGCGTACTCCTTGTACTGCCGGTAGACCGCCACGCCCTTGCGGGTCGGCTCGGCCACCAGGAACGTCATGTCGAAGCGCGTGAACATCCCGGAGGCGAAGGAGTCGGAGCCGGCCGTCATGTCGACGACCACGTACTCCCCGCGCCCGTCGACCAGGTGGTTCAGGTACAGCTCCACGGCGCCGACCTTGGAGTGGTAGCAGGCCACGCCCAGGTCCGCCTCGGTGAAGGGGCCGGTGGCCAGCAGCCGTACGTCCCCGCCGCCGGGAACGCCGGCGAGCCGGACGCGGCGGGCGCAGGCGTCGTGGACGGGGTTGTCCTCGGTGATCCGCAGCAGCCGGGAACCCTCGCCCGGCGGGGTCGTCTTGATCATCGTCTCGGCGGAGGCGATCCGCGGATTGGTGCCGCGCAGGTAGTCCTTGATCAGCGGCAGGTGGGCGCCCATCGCGGGCAGGGCCGCGGCCTCCGCCTCGTCCAGTCCCAGCGCGACGCCCAGGTGCTGGTTGATGTCGGCGTCCACGGCGACGACGGGGACGCGGTGGGCGGCGAGGTGGCGGATGAACAGTGAGGACAGCGTCGTCTTGCCGCTGCCGCCCTTTCCAACGAAAGCGATTTTCATAACCGGAAGCGTAGTCGGGCGCCCGGGGCCCGCAGCGCGATCACGTGAAGAAGACCACTCGATCGTGGGGCGTGGCCTCCGGTCGCGGGTGCGTAGGGTCTACACATGCCTACGACTGCCGATCCCCTCGCCGCGCTGGGCGCGCTGCCCGGCGTGGCCGACTCCGTCGACTCGGTGCGCCGGGCCGTGGACCGGGTGTACGGGCACCGCGTGATGCGGCGCCGCAGCAGCGAGGTCACCGCCGAGGCGGTGCTGCGCGGGGCGCGGGCCTCCGCGGCGCTCGGCGGGGCCGACTGGCCGCTGGAGGAGGTGCGCCGGCGCAGCGACTTCGGGGCGGACGCCGAGGCGCGTACGGTCGGCGCGGCGCTGCGGGCGACGGCGGAGGCCGGGCAACTGCTGGACGTGTGGCGGCAGTCGCCGCTGCGGGTGCTGGCCCGGCTGCACCTGGTGGCGGCGGGCGGCGACGTACGGGACTCCGCCTCGGTGCGGTCCGGCGGCGACCCGGTGGGGCGGCCCCGGCTGGCGGGCGAGCCGGTGACGGAGCCGCTGCTCGAAGGGTTTCCACTGCTGGACGCCGCCGAGGTGTCGGCCCGGCTGGACGCCCTGGCCCAGCTCGTCGTGGCGGGCACCTCCGCGCCCGCGCTGGTGGTGGCGGCGGTGGTGCACGGCGAGCTGATGGCCCTGCGCCCCTTCGGCACGTACAACGGCCTGGTCGCCCGGGCGGCGGAGAGGATCGTCCTGATCGGCGGCGGTCTGGACCCCAAGTCCGTCTGCCCGGCGGAGGTCGGCCACGCCGAGCAGGGCGGCGACGCCTACGTCCGCGCGCTCGAGGGATACGTGTCGGGCACCCCGGAGGGCATGGCGGAGTGGATCGCCCACTGCGGCCGGGCGGTTGAGCTGGGCGCGCGCGAGAGCACGGCGGTCTGCGAGGCGCTGCAGCGCGGGGCGGCCTGACCGTCCGGTCCCGCGGCCCTTCCCGGCCCGCGCTTTCAGGAACCTGACGGTCCGCCGGAGATGGCCGCGGAAGCGGCGGGGCCGGCACGGGAGCGGGCGTGCGGAACACATGGACCGCACGGACGCATGGACACCGTGCACACCGCGGACGGACGCATGCGGCGGCACCGGCATGGAGTCGGTGTCGCCGCTGGCATGTCCGCCGGGGTACCAGGCGTGCACGGTGTATGCCGGACCAGGGGGGATGTCGCCCTACCCCGGTGCGGCTGGCCCTATCGCGGGTCGGCTGCGCGTGGGTTCCCGACGTCCATGTTCGGTCCGTGGGGCCTTTGTCTGTACCGAACTTCCTCTCGGATGCACTTCGGTTCAGGTCTCGCGGGCCGTCAACTCCTTTGTACCCTGCCGGGAGGTGAAGCGGAACCCTTCACCCCGGATATTTACTTTCCCCTTCAAACGCCGCTATACGTTGCCGAATCGGGCGCGACGCCGGTTCGTGTACCACACCAGGCCGGCGGTGGCCGCCGCCGCACCGACCGCCACCGCGGCGGCCAGGACGGGCCGCTGGGGCATGGTGAACGAGGAGAACCGCTGCTTGAGACGGACGGGGCGCTGGAAGGTGAGGATCGGCCAGTCCCGGGCCACCGCCTCCCGGCGCAGCGCCCGGTCCGGGTTGACGGCGTGCGGGTGGCCGACCTCCTCCAGCATCGGGACGTCGGTGATCGAGTCGCTGTAGGCGTAGCAGCGGGAGAGGTCGTACCCCTCGGACTCCGCCAGCTCGCGCACCGCCTCGGCCTTGGCCGGGCCGTACGCGTAGTACTCCACCTCGCCCGTGTAGCAGCCGTCCTCGACGACCATGCGGGTCGCCACGACGCGGTCCGCGCCGAGCAGCTCGCCGATCGGCTCGACGACCTCGGCGCCGGAGGCGCTGACGATCACGACGTCGCGTCCGGCGAGGTGGTGCTCCTCGATGAGGGACGCGGCCTCGTCGTAGATGATCGGGTCGATGAGGTCGTGGATCGTCTCGGCGACGATCTCCTTGACCTGCTGGACGTTCCAGCCGCGGCACAGCGCGGACAGGTAGGCGCGCATCCGTTCCATCTGGTCGTGGTCGGCGCCGCCCACGAGGTACACGAACTGCGTGTACGCGGTGCGCAGCGCGGCGCGCCGATTGATCAGACCGCCCTGGTAGAAGGACTTGCCGAAGGTGAGCGTGCTCGACTTCGCAATGACCGTCTTGTCCAGGTCGAAGAAGGCGGCGGTGCGCGGCAGCGAGTGGTTTTCCACGGGGGTGAGCATATGCGCCCACCATTCGGCGTAAGGTGGGGCGCGTGGGTTTGCCTGAGAAGCCTCTCGGGTACACCATGGAAGTCACGGATCGTTCGCGACCGTGCTACCCCGGTCCGGCTCCTCCCCCCCCGAGTCGGCCGTGGGGACGACCCCCGCTCTCCCCCCCGGCGGGGGTCGTCGCATGTCCGGGCACATGTCGTGTCGTCCGGCGCTTTCCGGGGGCTTTTTCGATCTTCAATGGCGCCTCTCTTCCGCTCTTCATGATCCGTCACTCTCCGTGTCCGTCAGGATGCTCACGGGAGGTCACTCGTTTGGGTGAGCGGGTTATTCACAACTGCTGAGTTGTCCCCGTATTTGGACCAAGATCATCTCCTTTTTCCGATCCCCGGCACGGTGATTGCGCACGGCGCTCGCGGATGTCCCGCGAACTGGAGAGTGCGAATCCGGAAGGAGATCGGACAGTGACCGGAAGCATCCTCATCGTCACGGAGGACGAGAAACTGCTGGACGACCTGTTGCGGCTGTGTGCGGCGGCCGGGGCCGAGGCGGAGGTGGCGCACGGGGCGCCGCCGGGTCCGGAGGTCTGGGAGAGCGCCCCGCTGGTGCTGGTCGGCGACGACCGGGCCGGGCCGCTGTCCCGCTCGGCGCGCGCGCCCGCACGCCGGGCGGGGGTGCTGCTGGTCGGCCGGGATCCGGACGATCCCGGCGTCTGGCAGCGTGGCGTGGGGATCGGCGCCGAGCACGTGGTCCTCCTGCCGGACGGCGAGTCCTGGCTGACGGGGCGGATCGCCGATGCGGCCGAGGGCGTCGGCCGGCAGGCGCTGACCGTCGGGGTGATGGGCGGCCGCGGTGGGGCCGGGGCCTCCACCCTGGCCTGCGCGCTGGCGGTCACGGCGGCGCGCGCCGGGCACCGCACGATGCTCGTCGACGGCGACCCGCTCGGCGGCGGGCTGGACATCCTGCTCGGCGGGGAGCGGGCGGAGGGCCTGCGCTGGCCGGCGTTCGCCGAGTCGCGCGGCCGGGTCGGCGGTGTGGCGCTGGAGGAGTCCCTGCCCGTGCTGCACGGTCTGCGGGTGCTCAGCTGGGATCGCGGGGACAGCGTGGCCGTCCCGCCGGAGGCGGTGCGCGCGGTCCTGGGCGCGGCCAGGCGCCGCGGCGGGGTGGTCGTGGTGGACCTGCCGCGGCGGCTGGACGAGGCGGCGGCCGAGGTGCTGGTCCAGCTCGACCTGGGGCTGCTGGTCGTCCCCGCCGAGCTGCGGGCGGTCGCGGCGGCGCACCGGGTGGCCTCCCGGGCGGGCATGGTGCTGCGGGACCTGCGGGCGGTGGTGCGCGGCTCCTCCGGCTCCGGGCTGGACGGCGGGGAGATCGCCCGGCTGCTCGGGCTGCGGCTCGCCGGCGAACTCCCCACCGAAGGGGGGCTGTCGGCGGCGGTGGACGGCGGTCGGCCGCCCGGTGCGGACGCCCGTGGTCCGCTGGCCCGGTTCTGCGCGGAGTTCTGGGACCGTGTGCTTCCCGCCTCCGGTGCGGTGCCGCCCGCCGGCGGCCGGGGGAGCGTGGCCGTATGAGCGCGCGTACGGGCGCGGAGGCGGATGTGCGCGCCGGGACGGACGTACGGGCCGGGACGGACGCGCGAAGGGGGGCGGGGGCCTCGCGGACGCTGGTGGACGCGGTGCGGCTGCGGCTGGCCGAGACCGGCGCCGACCCCACGCCCGCCGGGGTCGCGGCGGCGCTGCGGGCCCAGGGGCGGTTGCTCGGGGACAGCGCGGTGCTGGGCGTGGTGGAGGCCCTCCGGTCGGAGATGATCGGCGCCGGACCGCTCGAACCGCTGCTGGCCGAGCCGGACGTGACGGACGTGCTGGTGACGGCGCCGGACGAGGTCTGGGTGGACCGGGGGAGCGGGGTGGAGCGCACCGCGGTCCGCTTCCCGGACGCGGCGGCGGTCCGTCGGCTGGCCCAGCGGCTGGCCACCTCGGCGGGACGGCGGCTGGACGACGCCCGCCCCTGGGTGGACGCCCGGCTCCCGGACGGCACGCGGCTGCACGCGGTGCTGCCGCCGGTGGCGGTCGGCTGCACGTGCCTGTCCCTGCGGGTGGTGCGGCCGCGGGCCTTCGCACTGCCGGAGCTGGTGACGGCCGGGACGGTGCCGCGCGGTGGCGACCGGCTGCTGCGGGCGCTCCTGGAGGCCCGGCTGTCGTTCCTGGTCAGCGGGGGCACCGGCACGGGCAAGACGACCCTGCTGTCGACCTTGCTGGGGCTGGTGGGGCCGCGGGAACGGATCGTCCTGGCCGAGGACTCGGCCGAGTTGCGACCCGACCATCCGCACGTGGTGCGGCTGGAGACCCGTCCGGCCAACCAGGAGGGCGCGGGCCGGGTCTCCCTGCGGGACCTGGTGCGGCAGGCACTGCGGATGCGGCCGGACAGGCTCGTGGTCGGCGAGGTCCGCGGCGGTGAGGTGACGGACCTGCTGGCCGCGCTGAACACCGGCCACGAGGGCGGCTGCGGGACGGTGCACGCCAACGCGGCGGCCGACGTGCCCGCTCGGCTGGAGGCGCTGGGCACCACGGCCGGGCTCGACCGGGCCGCGCTGCACAGTCAGCTCGCGGCGGCGCTGTCGGTCGTGCTCCATCTGGCGCGGGACCGCCGGGGACGCCGGAGGATCGCCGAGGTCCATGTGTTCGAACAGGACCGGTACGGCCTGGTGAGGACGGTGCCCGCCGCCTCCTGGGCCCCGGAGGGCTTCGTGCGGGAGCGGGGCTGGCCGCGGCTGGAGCGGCTGTGCGCACGGGGCGGTGGTGCGCTGTGACGGCGGGCGGAACGCAACCGGACGCGGTGTACACGGGATCGGTGTGCGCGGCGGCGGTGTGCCTGGGCGCGCTGGCCTGGCTGACGGGCGGACCGGGAGAAGGAGTGCGCCGGGCGCGGCTGCTGTGCGCGGGCGGCACCGGCGCGGTGCCGCGGCGGGGCGAGGCCGGGGGGCCGGTGGTGGAGGCGGTCGTCCGGACGGTGCGCAGGCTCGCGGCCCGGGTGGGGCGTGCGGGGTGGTGCCTGGTGGGCGGTGCGGTGCTGGCGCTGTGGGGGGAGTCGGTACTGCCGCTGCTGGCCGGTGCCGCGGCGGTGCCGCTGCTCGGACGCCGGCTGCGGAGACGGGAGCGACGGCGTGCGGGGGAGGCGCGGGAGGCGGCCGTCATCGACCTGTGCTCGGCGGTCGCCGGTGAGCTGCGGGCGGGCCGCACTCCGGAGCGGGCCCTGCTGACGGTGGGGATGTCCGGCTTCGGGGACGGCGGGGCGGCGGTGCTCGCGGCCGCCCGCTTCGGCGGGGACGTGCCGGAGGCACTGCGGCAGGCGGCCCGGCAGGAAGGGGCGGACGGACTGATCGGGGTGGCCGCGTGCTGGCAGGTGGCGGTGGACGGGGGCGCGGGACTCGCGGACGGCCTGGACCGGGTGGCCGGGGCGCTGCGGGCGGAACGCGACCAGCGGGAGGAACTGCGCGCCCAGCTCGCGGGCCCGCGGTCCACGGCGCTGGTGCTGGCGCTGCTGCCGGTCTTCGGCCTGCTGCTGGGCGGCGCCATGGGGGCGCAGCCGCTGCGGGTCCTGCTGCACAGCCCGGCCGGATGGGGCTGTCTGACGGCGGCCGGGCTGCTGGAGTGGGCCGGACTGGCCTGGGTCTCCCGGATCGTCCGGACGGCGGAGAGGGGCGATCGGAGGTGAGCGGCGAATTCGTCCACAGGCTGTGGACAGTGTCGGCCGTGTTCCCCGTGACGATCACCGCCGTGTGTCTGGCGGACGCGGCGCCGGCGGTGCGGCGGCTGCGACGGCGGCGGCGACTGGCGGCCCTGTCGGCCGCCGGGGTCGGCGGGCGGGTGCCGTGGCGGGCGGTCCGGGCGGTGCGCCGGCTGCCGGTGCGGGACGCGGCGGTGAGGGCCGGGGTGGCGGCCGGGACGGTGGCCCTGGGGGCCGTGCTGGTCGGTGGTCCGGTCGGCTGGCTGCTCGGGCTGGCCGCGGCGTACGGCCTGTGGCGCTTCCTGAGCGCCCGTGGGGGCCGAGCGGATCAGGTCCGGCGATCATATAGGAACAAATGTCTCAAACCTGGTCATTCGGATGCCGACTCCCGGGTGACCGAGCAGTTGCCCATCATCGCGGAGTTGCTGGCCGCCTGTCTGGCGGCGGGTTCGGGGCCGTGCGAGGCGGCCGGGGCCGTGGGCGGCTCGGTGGGCGGGCCGCTCGGCGAGCGGCTGGTACGGGCCTCGGCCGAACTGCGGCTCGGCGGTGACCCGGCGGCCGTCTGGGGACGGCTGGCCGAACTGCCGGGGACGGCGGCGCTGGCGCGGTGCCTGGAACGCGCGGGAACGACCGGGGTGCCCGCGGTGGAACCGGTGGGCCGACTGGCGGCCGAGTGCCGGGCCCGCCGTGCGCGGACGGCCATGGAACGGGCCCGGCGGGCGGCGGTCCTGGTCACGGGGCCCCTGGGGCTGTGCTTCCTGCCCGCCTTCCTGCTGGCGGGCGTGGTTCCGGTGGTCATCGGCCTGGCGCGGTCACTGCTGTGAGCCGGGCGGGGCGGACCACGGGTGGCCGTCCGGCCGATGGGCGGCCGGACGGCGAATCGAGAACGACGAGGGGTGAGGAGAGAGTCATGTGGGGACGGACGCGGACGTGGGCCGGCGGGATCGTGCGCAGGGCACGGAGCCGGGACGCGCAGGCCGGGATGAGCACCGCGGAGTACGCGGTGGGCACGATCGCTGCGGCGGGCTTCGCGGCGGTGCTCTACAAGATCGTCACCAGCGGCCCGGTCAGTGCGGCGATGCAGGGCCTGATCGAGCGGGCGCTCGATGCGGGCCTCTGAGCGGCCCCCCGGCGCCGTCGCGGCGAACGCGCGGAAGGCGGGGGAGCCGGGGCCATGGGAACGGGATCCGCGGGAACGGGCTTCGCGGGAACGGGGCTATGTCACCGCGGAGACCGCCGTGGTGGTGCCGTCCCTGGTGGCGCTGCTGGGGATGCTGCTGTGGGGCGTGGCGGCGGCGGTCGCGCAGGTCCGGTGCGTGGACGCGGCGGGCGCCGGGGCGCGGGCGGCGGCCCGGGACGAGCCGCCGGAGAGGATCCGGCGGGCCGTACGGGCGATCGCGCCGCGCGGGGCCGGGGTGGAGATGTCGCGGGAGGGCGACCTGGTACGGGTGCGGGTGACGGCGAGGGCGGCCGGCCCGGGACCGCTGGGCGTGGATCTGGGAGCGGAGGCGGTGGCACATGCGGAACCATCCGGGTGACCGCCGGGGCGGGCACCGCCGCCACCGCGACCGGGGCTCGGCCACGGTGTGGGCGACCCTGTGCGGACTGGCGCTGTGCGTGCTGGCGGTGGGCGTCCTGGGACTGGGGCAGGCCGTGGCGGCGCGCCACCGGGCCGGTGCGGCGGCGGACACGGCGGCCCTCGCGGCGGCCGACCACGCCGTACGGGGCGAGGAGGCGGCGTGTGCCGCGGCCCGGCGGGTGGCTGCCGCACAGCGGGCGCGGGTGGTGCGCTGCCGGGTGCGGGACCGGATCGCCGACCTCACGGTGCGGGTGCGGGCGGGTCCGTACGCCGCCGGGGTGCGGGCCCGGGCGGGGCCTGCCGCAGCAACTCCGTGAGGAGCCGGACGGCGCCGCGCTTGTGCAGCGGGTCGTTGCCGTTGCCGCACTTGGGCGACTGGATGCACGACGGGCAGCCGCTGTCGCACTCGCACGCGGCGATGGCCCGGCGGGTGGCGGTCAGCCAGTCGCGGGCGGTGTGGAAGGCCCGCTCGGCGAAGCCGGCGCCGCCGGGGTGGCCGTCGTAGACGAAGACCGTCGGCAGCAGGGTGTCCGGGTGCAGGGGGACGGAGACGCCGCCGATGTCCCAGCGGTCGCAGGTGGCGAACAGCGGCAGCATGCCGATGGCGGCGTGCTCGGCGGCGTGCAGGGCGCCGGGCAGCACCTCCGGGCCCACCCGGGCGGCGTCGAGCTGGTCCTCGGTGACCGTCCACCACACCGCGCGGGTGCGCAGGGTGCGCGGCGGCAGGTCCAGCTTGGTCTCGCCGAGCACCTCGCCGGTGACGAGCCTGCGCCGCAGGTAGGAGACGACCTGGTTGGTGACCTCGACCGAGCCGAAGCACAGCCGCGCCTCGCCCCAGGGGACCTCGGCGTCGGTCTCCAGGACGGAGATCGCGGTGGTGTCCCGGGCCATCGTCGTCCAGGGCGGGTTGGCCTCCTCCACCAGGGCGACCGCCTCGTCCAGGTCGAGGTGCCGGACGACGTAGCTGCGGCCCTGGTGGAGGTGGACGGCGCCCTCGTGGACGGTGGTGTGGGCGGCCGCGGCGTCGACCGTGCCCAGCAACCGCCCGGTGGCCGACTCCACCACCTGGACGGGGCGGCCGCCCTGACCGCGGATGTCGGTGAGGTCGGTGGCCCGCTCGCGCCGGGTCCAGTACCAGCCCGTCCCCCGGCGGCGCAGCAGCCCGCGCCGCTCCAGCCGCGGCACCAGCTCGGGCACGGCCGGGCCGAACAGCGCGAAGTCGTCCTCGGTGAGGGGGATCTCCGCCGCGGCGGCGCACAGGTGGGGGGCGAGGACGTAGGGGTTGTCCGGGTCCAGGACGGTGGACTCCACGGGGCGGCGGAAGATCGCCTCGGGGTGGTGGACGAGATAGGTGTCCAGCGGGTCGTCCCGGGCGACGAGGATGGCCAGGGCGCCCTGCCCCGCCCGTCCGGCACGTCCCGCCTGCTGCCACAGCGAGGCCCGGGTGCCGGGATAACCGGCCAGGACGACGGCGTCGAGGCCGGAGACGTCGATGCCGAGTTCGAGGGCGGTGGTGGCGGCCAGCCCCAGGAGCTCGCCGGAGTGCAGGGCCCGCTCCAGGGCACGGCGCTCCTCCGGCAGGTAGCCGCCGCGGTAGGCGGCGATCCGTTCGGCCAGGGCGCGGTCCACCTCGGCCAGCCGCTCCCGGGCGATCACCGATATCAGTTCGGCGCCGCGCCGGGAGCGGACGAAGGCGACGGTCCGCACGCCCCGTACGGCCAGGTCGGTGAGCAGGTCGGCGGCCTCGGCGGTGGCGGTCCGCCGCACGGGGGCGCCGCGCTCGCCGCGTATCTCCGTCAGCGGCGGCTCCCACAGGGCGAAGACCACCTCGCCGCGCGGGGAGGCGTCCTCGGTGATCTCGGTGACGGGCAGGCCGGTGAGCCGCGTCGCGGCCGCGCCGGGCTCGGCGGCGGTGGCGGAGGCCAGGAGGAAGACGGGGTCGGCGCCGTAGCGGGCGCACACGCGCCGGAGCCGGCGCAGCACCTGGGCGACGTGGGAGCCGAACACCCCGCGGTAGGTGTGGCACTCGTCGACGACCACGTAGCGCAGCGCGCGCAGGAAGGAGGACCAGCGGGGATGGGCGGGGAGCACGCCGCGGTGCAGCATGTCGGGGTTGGTGAGCACCAGGTTGGCGTACTGCCGCACCCACTCGCGCTCCTCGACCGGGGTGTCGCCGTCGTAGACGGCCGGGCGGACCGCGGTGCCCAGCGGGGCGGCCAGTTCGCCCACGGCCCGCCGCTGGTCGGCGGCGAGCGCCTTGGTCGGGGCGAGGTACAGGGCGGTGGCGCCCCGCCCGTTCGGGGCCTCGGAGCCGTCCAGCAGGGCGCTGAGCACCGGCGTCAGATAGGCCAGGGACTTGCCCGACGCCGTGCCGGTGGCGACGACCACCGACTCCCCGCGCAGGGCGTGTTCGACGGTGCGCGCCTGGTGCTCCCACGGACGGTCGATGCCCGCCTCGCGGATCGCGTCGACCACTTCCGGCCGAATCTGGCCAGGCCAGTCCGCATGACGACCGTTACGTGGGGGCAAGTGCTCCGTATGGGTGATGCGCATGGCCCGGTCCGCCCCAGCGGCAAGGCTTTGGAGGACCGCTCGGGGAGACGGGGACGAGGGACGTGCGTCTGCCGACGCCGCGCGGTGGTTGCTGGCCATCGGGACCGAGTGTGTCACCGGCGCGACGGACAATGGTCGCAAGGCGTCGTGCAGGCCCCCGGGTAAGTGATTGAATGCTTCTGCGGCTGCCGATCCGTCCCCTACCTTCGGTGGGGAGGCCCCGTCCCACCTCCGGTGGGGAGAGGCTCTCCCCGTCTTCGGTGGGGAGGCCCCACACCCGCCCTCGGCGGGGGGAACCCAGGGGGGCGGACCGCTCGATAGCAAGGTGCTGGAGGATCCGTGGACCTGTCCCTGTCGACCCGTACCGTCGGCGATCGCACGATCGTCTCGGTGGGTGGCGAGATCGATGTATACACCGCGCCCAAGTTGCGTGAGCAACTGGTCGAGCTGGTGAACGACGGCAGCTACCACCTGGTCGTGGACATGGAGGGCGTTGACTTCCTCGACTCCACCGGCCTGGGGGTGCTCGTCGGCGGACTGAAGCGAGTGCGCGCCCACGAGGGCTCGCTGCGTCTGGTCTGCAACCAGGAGCGCATTCTCAAGATCTTCCGTATCACCGGCCTGACCAAGGTGTTCCCCATTCACACCTCGGTCGACGAGGCCGTGGCGGCCACCGACTGAAGCCGGCCCGCCGACGGGAAGTCGAGCCCTGACGAGCCCGCACGAGGCGGAGATCAGGGGTACCGGACCGGCGCACGCCGGCCCGGTACCTCTGGATGATCATGGGCTCGACGCCCGGGGCGTCGGATCACCAGGTGACCGCACGTATGGACCGAGGGGAATGGCATGGCCACCGTCGAACTGCGTTTCAGCCCGCTGCCCGAGCACGTGAGAACGGCGCGCCTGGTGGCGGCCGCCGTGGCGCGCCGGGCCGGCGTCGACGAGGCCGTACTCGACGAGGTGCGGCTCGCGGTCGGTGAGGCGTGCAGCAGGGCGGTGGGCCTCCACATCGGCCACGGTCTCGACACACCCGTCCGGGTGGCGCTGACCGAGGACGAGAAGGTGTTCCGCATCGAGGTCGGCGACGACGTCCCGCAGGTGGCCCACAGCCCGGCGCACGGCTCCTCCGCCGAGGGGGACGGGGCCGAAGGCGACGACGAGAGCGACCTGGGACTCGCGGTGATCAGCGGACTGGTGGACGACCTGGAGGTGTCGGCCGACGGACACGGCGGCCTCATCCGGATGAGCTGGCCGACCAGCTCGGCGTCCGTCGAATCCTGACGCCCCGCTCCGGCACCGGGCCCGAGGCCCGTCCCCCGGACACCGGGCCCGAGAACATCCGGCCCCCGAGACCCGAGGTCCCGAGATCCCGGCCCTCAGGACCCCGGCCCTCCCCAAGACCCCGGAGCCCTGAGCTCCCGACACCCCGAGAACCGGCCCCGAGCAGGGGCCGTTCTTCATTTGGAGATCATTTCTCCGGCAGTGGGGAGAGGAATGTTTCCGCTGTCCGGGGGAATTATTTTGGTGCCCGCTATTCGATCTTTGCGGGTGCGGATTAATGGCGAATACCGCACTCTAGTTGTAAGCCGGAGCGGCTCCTACAATCCGTCCACATCTTTGCAGCAGGACGCCTGAGCGTGCTTGCGCGCGCCCATGTGCCAAACGTCAAGGAGGACGAATGGCGGGGCACTACACCCACATCTCTTCCCAGTACCGTCCGCAGTTGGCCGAAGCCGTGCTCACCAGCGGCAATCGCGGCCTGGTGCTGGTGATCGCGCTCGTCGCCGCGGCAGCCCTGGCGGTCGCCGTGGTGCTGGTACGTCAAGTGCTCGCGGCCGGTGAGGGCACCGACGGCATGAAGAAGATCGCCGCTGCCGTGCAGGAAGGCGCCAATGCCTACCTCGCGCGGCAGTTGCGCACTCTCGGCGTATTCGCCGTCGTGGTCTTCTTCCTGTTGATGTTGCTCCCGGCGGACGGTATGGGGCAGCGAATTGGCCGCTCGGTGTTCTTCCTGGTCGGCGCCGGTTTCTCGGCGGCCACCGGCTATATCGGCATGTGGCTCGCGGTGCGCAGCAACGTACGGGTCGCCGCTGCCGCGCGGGAGGCCACTCCCGGTGCGGGAGAGCCCGCGAAGGACCTGACCGAGGTGTCCCACCGGGCGATGAAGATCGCTTTCCGCACGGGCGGGGTCGTCGGCATGTTCACCGTCGGCCTCGGCCTCCTCGGCGCCGCCGTCGTGGTGCTCGTCTACGCCGCCGACGCCCCCAAGGTGCTGGAGGGCTTCGGCCTGGGCGCCGCCCTGATCGCGATGTTCATGCGGGTCGGCGGCGGCATCTTCACCAAGGCCGCCGACGTGGGCGCCGACCTCGTGGGCAAGGTCGAACAGGGCATCCCCGAGGACGACCCGCGCAACGCCGCCACCATCGCGGACAACGTCGGCGACAACGTGGGCGACTGCGCGGGCATGGCGGCCGACCTCTTCGAGTCCTACGCCGTCACCCTGGTGGCCGCGCTCATCCTGGGCACGGTCGCCTTCGGCGACTTCGGCCTGGCCTTCCCCCTGCTCGTCCCGGCGATCGGCGTCGTCACCGCCATGATCGGCATCTTCGCGGTCGCGCCGCGCCGGGCCGACCGCAGCGGCATGACCGCCATCAACCGCGGATTCTTCATCTCCGCGGTGATCTCGCTGGGCCTCGTCGCCGTCGCCGCGTTCATCTACCTGCCCTCCAGCTTCGGCGAGCTCGACGGCGTCACCGACCCCGGCATCGCCGGCCACGACGGCGACCCGCGCGTCTTCGCGCTGGTCGCGGTCGCCATCGGCATCGTGCTCGCCGCGCTGATCCAGCAGCTCACCGGCTACTTCACCGAGCCGAGCCGCAAGCCCGTCCGCGACATCGGCAAGACGTCGCTGACCGGTCCCGCCACCGTGGTCCTCTCCGGCATCTCCATCGGCCTGGAGTCCGCGGTCTACACGGCGCTGCTGATCGCCCTCGGCGTCTACGGCGCGTTCCTGCTGGGCGGCGCCTCCATCATGCTGGCGCTGTTCGCCGTCGCCCTGGCGGGCACCGGCCTGCTCACCACCGTCGGTGTCATCGTCGCCATGGACACCTTCGGCCCGGTCTCCGACAACGCGCAGGGCATCGCCGAGATGTCCGGCGACGTCGAGGGCGCGGGCGCCCAGGTGCTCACCGACCTCGACGCCGTGGGCAACACCACCAAGGCCATCACCAAGGGCATCGCCATCGCCACCGCGGTGCTGGCCGCCGCCGCCCTCTTCGGCTCCTACCGCGACGCGATCGCCACCGCCGTGGCGGACGTGCGCGCCCGGGCCGGGGAACTGGGCCTGAGCCTGGACATCTCGCAGCCGAACAACCTGGTCGGCCTGATCCTCGGCGCCTCCGTGGTCTTCCTCTTCTCCGGGCTGGCGATCAACGCGGTGTCCCGGTCGGCGGGCTCGGTGGTCTTCGAGGTGCGGCGCCAGTTCCGCGAGCACCCGGGGATCATGGACTACACCGAGAAGCCCGAGTACGGCCGCGTCGTGGACATCTGCACCAAGGACGCGCTGCGCGAGCTGGCCACCCCCGGCCTGCTGGCCGTCATGGCGCCCATCGCCGTCGGCTTCACCCTCGGCGTCGGCGCGCTCGGCTCCTTCCTCGCCGGTGCCATCGGCGCGGGCACGCTGATGGCGGTCTTCCTCGCCAACTCCGGCGGGGCCTGGGACAACGCCAAGAAGCTCGTCGAGGACGGCCACCACGGCGGCAAGGGCAGCGAGGCCCATGCGGCCACCGTGATCGGCGACACCGTCGGCGACCCGTTCAAGGACACCGCCGGACCCGCGATCAACCCGCTGCTGAAGGTGATGAACCTGGTGGCGCTGCTGATCGCGCCCGCGGTGGTGCAGTTCAGCTACGGCGACGACGCCAGCGCCTGGGCACGGGCCCTCGTCGCCACCCTGGCCCTCGTCGTCATCGTCGGCGCGGTCTACGCCTCCAAGCGGCGCGGCATCGCAGTCGGCGATGAGGTCGGCGACGAGGGCGGCGAGAGCGACGGGGGCGGTGCGGGGGGCGGCACGGCCGGTCGTGCGCCGGGCGCCACCGGCACGTCCTCGGGGTCGTCGGAGTCCGGGGCCCCGGTGGTGGCCCCCTAGGACGGCGCCGGAACTCCGGGAATCCCGCCGCGGGCGGGCGGCGCGCATCCGGGCGCGCCGCCCGCCCGCGGCCGTGTGCGCCCCCGCCGGGCTCGCGCCACCCCGGACGCCCGGGGGCGGTGTGTGAGATACGCGTGTCGTGGGCCATCCCATAGCGGCTGAAACCAGGGCACAAGGAGCGCCCGACGCATGGCCGTTGGGCCATCTGCGTGTATGTTCCGGCCCGGAAGCCACGAAGGGACCGATCCGGAGTGAAGAAGAAGCTTGCGGCCGCGCTGGCCGGCAGCGCGGCACTCGTCCTCGTCCTCAGCGGATGCGGCGACGACGGCGAGGAGAAGACCGCCGCGTGGGCCAAGAAGGTCTGCGACCAGGTCCAGCCCCAGGTGAAGAAGATCCAGCAGGCCAACACCGCCATCACCCAGGCCACCCAGGGCGACCGGGCCTCGGAGGAGATAAAGGAGATCGACACCAAGGCCTTCCAGGACATCTCCCAGGCGTACGGGGCGCTGGCCGACGCCGTGGACGAGGCGGGCGCCCCGCCCGTCGAGGACGGCGCCAAGCTCCAGAAGGACGCGGTCGCCCAGCTCGAGGGCATGTCCGGGAAGTACGCCGACCTCAGGAAGCAGGCCGGGGAACTGGACACCGGTGACCAGGCGAAGTTCGCCGACGGCCTGAAGGACATCGCCGACGAGCTGGGCAAGCTCGGCAAGAGCGGCGACCGGGCGCTGGACAAGCTCCAGGAGGGCGAACTCGGCGCCGCCATGGCCGAGCAGGAGGGCTGCCGGAAGCCGTCGTCGCCGTCCGCCTCGGCCGCCTGACGGAGGACGCCCGAGGCACCGGGCGTCCCCGCGGGAGTCCCCACGGGGCAACTCCGCACGGGACAATGGGGAGGTGAGTACGGATCGCCTCCCCGCCCCCGGCCCCGCCCTGCCCCGGCTGCGCGACGCCTTCCTCGCCGCCGGCTTCACCCCCGACGGACTGCTGGAGCTGCTCGGCGCCCCCGCCTACGCCGCCCTCGCCCGCAGCGAGACCGTCCCCGCGCTGCGCGCCACGCGGGGCGACGGACCGCTGGAGACGCTGGTGCGGCTGTTCCTGCTGCAGCGCCCCGTCCCGTACGGGCGGGCCCGCGCCGCGCTCCCGGTGGACGACGCGCTCGCCGACGGCTGGCTGCGCCGCACCGGGGACGACGGCGGCGAGGGCGGTGGGAGCGGCGACGCCGTACGGGCGACCGTGGACGTGCGGCCGTACGGCGGGCCCGAGGGACAGAACTGGTGGATCGTCTCCGACCTCGGCTGCGCGGTCGGCGGCGCCGGCGGCATCCGCACCGCCAAGGACACGGGCACGGCCGCCGCGGTGGACGCGGAAGCCGGTCCGGCCGCGGGCGCGGCCGACCGCTCGCGGCTCGTCCTCGGCGTCGGCGGCGCCTCCACCACCCTGGCGGGCATCACCGTGCGGACCCCGGTGGCCCGTGCCCTGGACCTCGGCAGCGGTTCGGGCATCCAGGCCCTGCACGCCGCTCAGCACGCCACCTCCGTCACCGCCACCGACCTCAACCCCCGCGCCCTGCGCTTCACCCGCCTGACCCTGGCCCTCTCCGGGGCGCCCGAGCCCGAGCTGCGCGAGGGCTCCCTCTTCGAGCCGGTCGAGGGCGAGGCGCCCTACGACCTGATCGTCTCCAACCCGCCCTTCGTCATCTCCCCCCGTGCCGCCGACGGGGCCCGGCTCACCTACCGGGACGGCGGCATGGGCGGCGACGACCTGTGCCGCACCCTCGTCCAGCGCTCCGCCGAGCACCTCGCCGACGGCGGCTACTGCCAGCTCCTGGCCAACTGGCAGCACGTCGACGGCCAGGACTGGCGCGAGCGGCTGGCCTCCTGGGTGCCGCCGGGGTGCGACGCCTGGATCGTGCAGCGCGAGGTGCAGGACGTCGCGCAGTACGCCGAGCTGTGGCTGCGCGACGGCGGTGAGCACCTGGGCGACCCGGCGGCGTACGCCGCCCACTACGACGCCTGGCTGGAGGAGTTCGAGGCGCGCGGGACCACGGCCGTCGGCTTCGGCTGGATCACCCTGCGCAAGTCGGGCGCCGAACGGCCGTCCGTCACCGTCGAGGAGTGGCCGCACCCGGTCGAGCAGCCGCTGGGCGAGGAGGTCCGCGCCCACTTCGAGCGCCGGGACTTCCTGCGCGCCGTGGACGACGCGGCCCTGCTCGCCACCCGCTTCCGGCTGGCCGACGAGGTGGTGCAGGAGCAGATCGGCAGGCCCGGCGCGGACGACCCGGAGTACGTGGTGCTGCGTCAGAACCGCGGCATGCGGCGGGCGACGACGGTGGACACGGTCGGCGCGGGCTTCGCGGGCGTGTGCGACGGTTCGCTGCCGGCGGGCCGCATCGTCGACGCCATCGCCCAACTCCTCGGCGAGGAGCCGGTGGAGCTGCGCGACCGCACCCCGCAGTCGATCCGGCTGCTGGTCGAGCAGGGCTTCCTGCTGCCCGTCCGGGAGGCGTGACGGACGGCGCCGGGGTGCGCGGCGGAGAGCGGGGGCGTACGGGGGGGCGGCCCGGGGAGGTGTCCCGGTGGCGTTCACCCGGCGTTCGCCCGCCGGTCCTCCGGGGGTGCCACCGTGCTCCGCATGGAAAGCGGACCCGCCGCCTTCGCCGGGGCGGCCTTCACACTGTTCGGCGCCGGACTGCTGCTGTGGACCTCGCTGCGCGTACGGTTGCGCGAGCCCGTGGCGGAGGGGACGAATCCGGTCGTGGCGACGGTGCTCACCTCCCTGTTCGGCGTGGCCTTCCTGGCCGTCGGCGCCTGGGTGTTCACGCGCCCGTGAGTCCTCCGGCGCGGCACCTGGAGCTCCGGGAACCCGGACGGCCCGCGTCCCCCGGCCGGGGGACGCGGGCCGTCGTACGGTTGCCGGGGCGGACCGGTCGTCAGCCGCGCAGGACGCGGCCCTGCTTGTCGGTGCGGTCGCTGCTGGTGAGGAAGAGGATTCCGTCGATCAGCGCCCAGAAACCCAGGCCGCCGCAGGTCAGGAGCTGGGCGATCGCCATGCCGGTGTGACCGGTGTAGAAGCGGCCGGCTCCCAGGCCGCCCAGGAGGATCTGCAGCAGACCAGCGGTGATCTTGGACTTGTCGGAGTACGGCTGGCCGTTGGGCGCGGTGCCGGTGAACGCCATGGTTGGCTCCTCAGATGCGTCATCGGGGATAGACCGCAGCCCTTTGGAACATGCCCGTCGTGGTGCGGCGAAGACCCTGACCGCCGTCGATCGCCGGGGGTTGTGCCGCTGCCCGGAGTCGTGATCGAACGGTTATCCGAGAGGCTGATGAGGAAAGAGGGACGGAAGGGGCAGGGGGGAATTCAGCCCACCAGGTTCCGCACCAGGGCCCACGCCACGGCGGCGCCCAGCACCACCGCCGTGCCCCACCTCCCCGGCGACGGCCGGTAGCGGCGTCCGCGCAGACCCGCCACGAGCCACCGTCCGCCGAGGTACGCGGCCGCCGGGACGCCCGCCGTCAGCAGCAGGGCGTTGTCGTGGAAGGCGGCGACGACGTCCCCGTGCATCAGGTCGTACGCCATGCGCGTGCCGCCGCACGCCGGGCACAGCAGTCCCGTGACCCAGTTGAACGGGCAGCGCGGCAGCAACTGCCCGGGCCGGTGCGGGTCGGTCCCCCACAGGTAGGCGGCCCCGGCCAGCGCGGCGGCGAGCGCGGTCAGCGGCGGCGCGGCCGGGTGGGCCCGGGCGGCGCGGAGCCGCGAGAGCACTGCGGCCGCTCTGGCCGCACCCGTCCCACCGTTCACCGCCGTCCTCCCGCCGTCCGGCTCAGCTCCGCAGCACGCGGCCCTGTGCGTCCGTGGCGCCGTCCTGGGTGAACAGGATGATCGCGTCGACCAGCGCCCAGATGCCGCAGCCGCCGCAGGTGAAGAGCTGGCCGAGGGCCAGGCCGGTGTGGCCGGTGTAGAAGCGTCCGACGCCGAAGCTCCCCAGGAAGAGCGAGAGCACACCCGCCACGACCTTGGACTTGTCCGAGTAGGGGCGGCCGTAGGGGTCGTAGCCGTACGGAGCGTTCGGATCCCCGGTGTATCCCCCCGGGGCCGGCGGCGGGACCTGCTGCGGGTAGCCGTACGCGGGCTGGCCCGGCTGGGACTGGGCGTAGGGGTTGTGCTGCGGCGGCTGCTGCGGCTGTTGCGGCTGGCCGTACGGGTTCTGGTAAGGATCGGACATCGGCGGTTCCCCCGGAGCGGATGGCTGGGACGGACAGACGCCTCATCTTGCCAGTCACCACCGGGCGGCAGGAATGGTGGTTGTCGGGTTACCGTTCGAGTGGCGTTGTGGACTTTTCCCGTTTGACACGGGGGCGGGAGGTACCGTCACACTCCGCAGCGAGAGCGCAAGTGCACCCAGAGCCGACCACGGACCGGGACCCAGGGAATTCACGGAACCGGAGAGAAGAGCGAGAAGAAGTTGTCCCCGACCAGCAAGACCGCACGCGGCGGGCGCCGACTCGTGATCGTCGAGTCGCCGGCCAAGGCCAAGACGATCAAGGGCTACCTCGGTCCTGGCTACGTGGTCGAGGCCAGCGTCGGGCACATCCGCGACCTGCCGAACGGCGCCGCCGAGGTCCCCGCCAAGTACAAGAGCGAGCCGTGGGCCCGGCTCGGCGTCAACGTCGACCACGACTTCGAGCCGCTGTACGTCGTCAACAGCGACAAGAAGGACCAGGTCAAGAAGCTCAAGCAGCTCCTGGCGGAGTCCGACGAGCTGTTCCTGGCCACCGACGAGGACCGCGAGGGCGAGGCCATCGCCTGGCACCTCCAGGAGGTGCTCAAGCCCAAGGTCCCGGTCCGCCGGATGGTCTTCAACGAGATCACCAAGGACGCCATCCGGGCCGCCGTCTCCAACACCCGCGAGCTGAACCAGCGCCTGGTCGACGCCCAGGAGACCCGCCGCATCCTCGACCGGCTCTACGGCTACGAGGTCTCGCCGGTGCTGTGGAAGAAGGTCATGCCGCGGCTCTCGGCGGGCCGCGTGCAGTCCGTCGCCACCCGCCTGGTGGTCGAGCGCGAGCGCGAGCGCATCGCGTTCCGCTCCGCCGAGTACTGGGACCTGACCGGCACCTTCTCCGCCGGCCGCGCGGGCGCCGACGCCGCCGACCCGTCCTCCTTCACCGCCCGGCTGACCGCCGTGGACGGCCGCCGCGTCGCCCAGGGCCGCGACTTCGGCCCCGACGGGCGGCTCAAGGGCGGGACGGGCGAGCGCGGGCAGGTCCTCCACCTGGACGAGGAGGCCGCCCGCGCGCTGGCCGCGGCTCTGGAGGGCACCGACTTCACCGTCCGCTCGGTGGAGTCCAAGCCGTACCGCCGCTCGCCCTACGCCCCCTTCCGCACGACCACCCTCCAGCAGGAGGCGAGCCGCAAGCTGGGCTTCGGCGCGAAGATGACCATGCAGGTGGCCCAGAAGCTGTACGAGAACGGCTTCATCACCTACATGCGGACGGACTCCACCACCCTGTCCGACACCGCGGTCGCCGCCGCCCGCGCCCAGGTCGCCCAGCTCTACGGCGCCGACTACCTGCCCGACCGCCCCCGCACCTACGCCGGCAAGGTCAAGAACGCGCAGGAGGCCCACGAGGCGATCCGCCCCTCCGGCGACCGCTTCCGCACCCCGGCCGAGACGGGACTGACCGGCGACCAGTTCAAGCTGTACGAGCTGATCTGGAAGCGGACGGTGGCCTCCCAGATGAAGGACGCCACCGGCCAGTCCGTCACCGTGAAGGTCGGCGGCCGCAGCGCGGACGGCCGGGACGTGGAGTTCAGCGCCTCCGGCAAGGTCATCACGTTCCACGGCTTCCTCAAGGCGTACGTCGAGGGCGCCGACGACCCCGCCGCCGACCTCGACGACCGCGAGCGCCGCCTGCCGCGCGTCGAGGAGGGCGACCCGCTGACCGCCACCGAGATGTCGGTGGACGGCCACGCCACCAAGCCCCCGGCCCGCTACACCGAGGCCACGCTGGTCAAGGAGCTGGAGGAGCGCGAGATCGGGCGCCCCTCGACGTACGCGTCGATCATCGGCACCATCCTCGACCGCGGCTACGTCTTCAAGAAGGGCACGGCGCTCGTCCCCTCCTTCCTCTCCTTCGCCGTCGTCGGCCTGCTGGAGAAGCACTTCGGCCGCTTGGTCGACTACGACTTCACCGCGAAGATGGAGGACGACCTCGACCGCATCGCGGCCGGCGAGGCCGAGGCCGTGCCGTGGCTGCGCCGCTTCTACTTCGGCACCGACGACCCGCGCTCCGGCGCCTCCTCCGCGGCCGACGCGGGCAACGGCGACGGCGACCACCTCGGCGGCCTGAAGGACCTGGTCTCCGACCTCGGCGCGATCGACGCCCGCGGCGTCTCCTCCTTCCCCGTCGGCGACGGCATCGTGCTGCGCGTCGGCCGCTACGGCCCCTACGTCGAGGAGCCGCCCGGCCCCGACGGCGAGCCCGGCCGCCGCGCCGACGTACCCGCCGACCTGCCGCCGGACGAGCTGACGGTGGAGTACGCCAGGGAGCTGCTGGCCAAGCCCAGCGGCGAGCTCGAACTGGGCACCGACCCGGAGACGGGCCACACCATCGTCGCCAAGGCGGGCCGCTACGGGCCGTACGTCACCGAGGTGCTGCCCGAGGGCACGCCCAAGACGGGGAAGAACGCGGTGAAGCCGCGCACCGCCTCCCTGTTCAAGTCGATGTCCCTGGAGACCGTCACCCTCGACGACGCCCTGAAGCTGCTCTCCCTGCCGCGCGTGGTCGGCACCGACCCCGAGACCGGCCAGGAGATCACCGCGCAGAACGGCCGCTACGGCCCCTACCTGAAGAAGGGGACCGACTCGCGGTCGCTGCAGAGCGAGGACCAGATCTTCACGGTCACCCTCGACGAGGCCCTGGCGATCTACGCCCAGCCCAAGCAGCGCGGCCGGGCGGCGGCCAAGCCGCCGCTCAAGGAGCTGGGCACCGACCCGGTGAGCGGGCGGCCGGTGGTGGTGAAGGACGGTCGCTTCGGGCCGTACGTCACCGACGGGGAGACCAACGCCACGCTGCGGCGCGACGACGACGTGGAGACGATCACGCCGGAGCGCGGGTACGAGCTGCTCGCGGAGAAGCGCGCGAAGGGCCCGGCGAAGAAGACCGCCAAGAAGGCGGCGGCCAAGAAGACCGCCGCGAAGAAGACCGCGGCCAAGAAGACGGCCGCGAAGAAGACGGCGGCGAAGACCGCCGCCCGGAAGGCGGCGGAGTGAACCGCGGGGGGTGATCCGCTGGGCGGACGGGAGCGGACCGCCCGGCGGACGCCCCGCGGACCGCTCCGTACGGGCGACATCGCTCGCCTGTTCGGAGCGGTCCGTCACCCCCGCGCCTTCGCCCGCTAGGCTGGCGGAATGACGCGTGCAGAGCAGCCACCGGTCGTGAACCCCACCTCCGACGCCCTGGCCGCGGACTCCCGCGAGCGCGCCGTGCGGGCCCTGCTGAGGCATGCTCCCCTGCGGCGGCTGTGGGGTGCACAGCTCGCCAGTGCCGTCGGTGACGCCCTCGCCCTGCTCGTCCTGGTCCTCCTCGCCCTGCAGGCGGCCGTCGTCGTGCCCGCCACGGGCGGCGAACCGGTCCTCGGCGGCGGCTACCGGGGCGTGGCGCTCTCCGTCGCCGCCGTCCTCGGCACCCGGCTGCTGGCCACGCTGCTGTTCGGCGCCGTCCTGCTGGGTCCGCTGTCCTCCCTCACCGCGAACTCCTCCGGCGCGCTCGACCGCCGCTGGACCATGATCGGCGCGGACGGCGTGCGGCTGGCGCTGATGGTCGTCGCGCCGCTGTGGATCGAGTGGACCCCCGACCAGGCGTTCGCGTTCGTGCTGGTCACCGTCTTCCTCGTCGGGGTCGCCGAGCGCTTCCGGGCCGTGGCCAAGGACAGCGCCGCCCCCACGCTCCTGCCCGCCCCGCCGCCCGAGGGCGCCGCCGTGCGCCCCCTGCCGGACCACCACGACGCGCTGCGCCGCCTGTGGCTGCGGACGGGCTTCGCCGCCGTCCCGCTGGCCGCCGCGGCGCTGGTCGCGGTCACCCTGGTCAGCAACCTGCTGGGCGCGGGCGTGGAGTGGTTCACCACCCACCAGGCGGCGCTGGCGTCGTACGCCGCCGCGGGCCTGTCCGCCGCGTCGGCCGTCCTGCTGTACTTCCTCCGCCTCCCCGCCGGCGACACCCCGCGCCCCCGCTCCCCGCTGGAGGGCCTGCGCCGGCCCCGGCTCGGCAAGGTGGAGAAGGGCGACAAGGGCGCGCGCAAGGCGGTGGACAAGGGCCGCACCGGCGCCGCCCCGCTGCTCGTCCTCGCCTGCGCCTGCGTCGCCGCCGCCATCGCCGCGGCCGTGGCCCTGGCCGCCCTGCACGCCGCCGACCTCGGCGGCGGCCCGGTCCTCTTCGGGCTGTTCGTCCTGGCGCTGACCGGCGGCACCGGCGCCGGCATCCGCCGGGCGCCGCGCGTGCTGCCCGCCCTGTCCCGGCGCCGGCTGCTCGCCCTGGCCGTGGCCCTGACCGGCCTGGCGCTGCTCGCCGCCGGGCTGACCCCCGACACCACCACCGTCCTGCTGCTGCTCCTGCTCGCGGGCCTGGCCGCCGGGATCGCCGCGAACACCGGCCACACCCTGCTGGACGAGGAGACCGAGGAGTCCCGCCGCGCCCGGATGACCGACCACCTGCACGCGGTCGTACGGCTCGGCATCGCGCTCGCCGCCGTCGTCGCGCCCGTGCTGGCGGGCCTCATCGGCCCGCACCGCGTCGAAAACGGCGACTTCGTCTTCGCCCACGGCGGCGCCGCCTTCACGCTGATGATCGTCGGCGCGCTGCTGCTGCCGGTGGCCGCGCTGGTCCTGGTCCGCCTCGACGACCGGCAGGGCGTGACGCTCCGGCACGACCTGCGCGAGGCGTTCGGCGGCGGCGCCGAGCCGCGGCAGGCCCCCTCGCCGACCGGCTTCTTCATCGCCCTGGAGGGCGGCGACGGCGCGGGGAAGTCCACGCAGGTGGAGGCGCTGGCCGAGTGGATCCGCGCCAAGGGCCACGAGGTCGTGGTCACCCGCGAGCCGGGCGCGACCCCGATCGGCAAGCGGCTGCGCTCGATCCTGCTCGACGTCTCCTCGGCCGGCCTGTCGCACCGCGCCGAGGCGCTGCTCTACGCCGCCGACCGCGCCGAGCACGTCGACTCGGTGGTGCGGCCCGCCCTGGAGCGCGGCGCGGTCGTCATCTCCGACCGCTACATCGACTCCTCCGTCGCCTACCAGGGCGCCGGCCGCGACCTGTCGCCGACGGAGGTCGCGCGGATCTCCCGCTGGGCCACCGACGGGCTCGTACCGCACCTGACCGTGCTGCTGGACATCTCCCCGGAGGTCGCCCGCGAGCGGTTCACCGAGGCGCCCGACCGGCTGGAGTCGGAGTCGGCGGAGTTCCACCGGCGGGTCCGCTCCGGCTTCCTCGCCCTGGCCGCCGCCGACCCGACGCGCTACCTGGTGGTGGACGCCGGCCTGGAGCCGGAGGCGATCACCACGGTCGTACGGCACCGGCTCGACCAGATGCTGCCGCTGTCCGAGGCCGAGATCGCGGCCCGCGAGGAGGCCCGGCGCCGCGCCGAGGAGGAGGCCCGGCGGCGCGCGGAGGAGGAGGCCGCGCGCAAGGCCGAGGAGGAGCGCCTGGAGCGCGAACGCCAGGAGCAGCTCGCCCGGCTGCGCGCCGAGGAGGAGGAACGCAGGCGGCGCGAGGAAGAGGAGGCCCGCCGGCGCGAGGAGCTGCGCCTGGCCGAGGAGGCCCGCCGACGCGCCGAGGAGGCCCGCCGCCTGGCGGAGGAGGAGCGCGCCCGCCGCGAGGCGGAGGAGCGTGCCCGCCGCGAGGAGGAGGAACGCCGTCGCCGCCTCGCCGAGGAGGAGGCCCGGCTGCGGGCCGAGGCCGAGGAGCGCCGCCTGGAGAAGCAGCGCAGGGCCGAGGAGGCGCTGCTCCGCGCCGAGCAGGCCCGCCGCCTGGCCGAGGAGGAGCAGCAGCGCCGGCACTCGCTGCGCAAGGACGAGGACGGACCGGGGCACCGGCACTCGCTGCGCAAGGACGAGGGGACCGGCGACGAGGAGGAGACCAGGGTCCTGCCGCAGGTCTCGCCGGACGCGGAGGAGACGGTCGTCCTGCCGCACCCCCAGCCGCCGGTTCCGCCGTCCGGCGCGCCCGGCGGCGGGCCCGACGCCGAGGAGACCGCCGTCCTGCCGCAGGCGCAGCCGCCCGCCCGGCCGCCGGCGGACCGGGGGCCGTCGTGGGCGTTCCGGCCGGAGGAGCCCGGCGCCGGCGCGCCGGGCGGCGAGGAGCGCACGCGGGAGCTGCCGCAGGTCGACGAGCAGGGCCGCCCCCGGCGCCGTCCCGCCTGGGCGGAGGAGACGCCGATGGACGACCTGCCCACCCTCGCCGACGAACTGCTCGGTCCTCACCAGGAATTGACCGGGGACACCGGCGGCACCGTCGGGGACGAGGACGAGGACGGGAGCGGCCGGCGCCGCGGCGGGCGGGGACGCCGGGGCTGAGGCCCGCCGCCCCCGCACCCCGGCGGCCTCCGCCGCGCCCCGTCCCCGGCGGTCCACGGCCGTCCACCAC
>NZ_DASQNP010000044.1:0-17969 GCF_035644915.1 Streptomyces sp. | reverse complement strand
AGTGCAGGGCAGATTGCCCACGTGTTACTCACCCGTTCGCCACTAATCCACCCCCGAAGGGGCTTCATCGTTCGACTTGCATGTGTTAAGCACGCCGCCAGCGTTCGTCCTGAGCCAGGATCAAACTCTCCGTGAATGCCTGCCCGGTCCTCCGGGCACATCCGCAAAGAGCGGCACCCGACCGGAAGGAATGATCCCGGGGGCGCCCAGCGTCCTCGCTGTGTGTGTTTCAAAGGAACCTCGTACCGAAGACCGAACGAGACGGTCCCGGGACGGGGTTGTCAACATGTCTGGCGTTGACTTTTGGCACGCTGTTGAGTTCTCAAGGAACGGACGCTTCCATCGGCACCCCTCCCGGGGCCCCTCCGGGCGCTTCCCTTCGGTGTTTTCCACCTTACCAGAACCTTTTTCAAGTCCGTTTCCGGCTTGTTCATCGATTCCGGCACCCGGGAGTGTGCCGGCGCAGACTGCACTCGGTTCCCGTTGCGGTGGAGACTCAAACGTACTGGAGCGGGGCGCCCGGATGCAAATCCGGGCGCCCCGCTGGCAGTTGGTCCTCAGACCTCCACGACCACAGGGAGGATCATGGGGCGGCGGCGGTAGTTGTCCGACACCCACCTGCCCATCGCGCGGCGCACGAGCTGCTGCAACTGGTGGGGCTCGGAGATGCCGTCCTGGGCCGCCTTGGTCAGAGCCTCGTCGATCTTGGGCATCACCGACTCGAAGTCGTTGTCGTCGATGCCGGAACCCCGGGCCTGGATGTGCGGGCCGCCCACGATCTTGCCGGTGCTGCTGTCCACCACCACGAAGACCGAGATGATGCCCTCCTCGCCCAGGATGCGGCGGTCCTTCAGCGAGGATTCGGTGACGTCTCCGACCGAGAGGCCGTCGACGTAGACGTAGCCCGCCTGCACCTTTCCGACGATCTTGGCCCTGCCGCCGACCAGGTCGACCACCACGCCGTCCTCCGCGATGACGATGTGGTCCTTGGGCACACCGGTCAGCGCGCCCAGTTCCGCGTTGGCCCGCAGGTGACGCCATTCGCCGTGGACCGGCATCAGGTTGCTCGGCTTGCAGATGTTGTAGAAGTACAGCAGCTCACCGGCCGAGGCATGGCCCGAGACGTGGACCTTGGCGTTGCCCTTGTGGACGACGTTGGCGCCCCACCGGGTCAGGCCGTTGATCACGCGGTAGACCGCGTTCTCGTTCCCCGGGATCAGGGAGGAGGCGAGGATCACCGTGTCGCCGGGGACGATGCGGATCTGGTGGTCGCGGTTGGCCATCCGCGACAGCGCGGCCATCGGCTCGCCCTGCGACCCCGTGCAGACGAGCACCACCTCGTCGTCCGGCAGGTCGTCCAGGGCCTTCACGTCCACGACGAGGCCCGCGGGGATCTTGAGGTAACCCAGGTCGCGGGCGATGCCCATGTTGCGGACCATCGACCGGCCGACGAAGGCGACGCGGCGGCCGTACTCGTGGGCGGTGTCGAGGATCTGCTGGATGCGGTGGACGTGGCTGGCGAAGCTCGCCACGATGATGCGCTTCTGGGCACCCGCGAAGACCTGGCGCAGCACCTGGGAGATGTCGCGCTCGGGCGGGACGAAACCGGGGACCTCGGCGTTGGTGGAGTCCGCCAGGAGCAGGTCGATGCCCTCCTCGCCCAGCCGCGCGAAGGCGCGCAGGTCGGTGAGGCGGCCGTCCAGCGGGAGCTGGTCCATCTTGAAGTCGCCGGTGTGCACCACCAGGCCCGCCGGGGTGCGGATGGCGACCGCGAGCGCGTCCGGGATGGAGTGGTTGACCGCGACGAACTCGCAGTCGAAGGGACCGATGCGCTCGCGGTGTCCCTCGGACACCTCAAGGATGTACGGACGGATGCGGTGTTCCTGGAGCTTGGCCTCGATCAGCGCCAGCGTGAGCTTGGAGCCGATCAGCGGGATGTCGGGCTTCTCCCTGAGCAGGAACGGGACACCGCCGATGTGGTCCTCGTGCCCGTGGGTCAGGACGATGCCGTCGATGTCGTCCAGCCGGTCCCGCACGTAGCTGAAGTCCGGGAGGATCAGGTCGACACCGGGCTGCTCCTCCTCGGGGAAGAGGACGCCGCAGTCGACGATGAGCAGGCGGCCGCCGTACTCGAAGACGGTCATGTTGCGGCCGATCTCGCCGAGGCCGCCCAGCGGGGTGACGCGGAGGCCGCCCTCGGGGAGCGCCGGCGGGGGGCCCAGTTCTGGATGTGGATGGCTCAAAAGACTCTCCTCACCACGCGCGCCACGCGCCCTCGCGGGGCACGTGGCGCGCGATCGTCGTGCACTTGCAGTTGTTGGTCCGTATGTAGTTGTGAAGTCTGTGTCAGAGCTGTACCCCGCCGGCCGCGAGATCGCGCTTGAGCTGCTCGGTCTCCTCCGGGGACAGCTCCACGAGCGGCAGGCGCAGCGGTCCCGCGGGCAGGCCCTGGAGGGCGAGGGCGGCCTTGGTGGTGATCACGCCCTGGGTGCGGAACATGCCCGTGAAGACCGGCAGCAGCTTCTGGTGGATCTCCGTCGCCTTGGCGACGTCGCCGTTGAGGTGGGCGTCCAGCAGGGCGCGCAGCTCGGGGGTGACGACGTGGCCGACGACCGAGACGAAGCCGACGGCGCCGACGGACAGCAGCGGGAGGTTGAGCATGTCGTCGCCGCTGTACCAGGCGAGCCCGCTGGTGGCGATGGCCCAGCTCGCCCGTCCCAGGTCGCCCTTGGCGTCCTTGTTGGCGACGATCCGCGGGTGCTCGGCCAGCCGGACGATGGTCTCGGTGTTGATGGGGACGCCGCTGCGGCCGGGGATGTCGTAGAGCATGACCGGCAGGTCGGTGGCGTCGGCGATGGCGGTGAAGTGCCGGTACAGGCCCTCCTGCGGGGGCTTGCTGTAGTACGGCGTGACGGCCAGCAGGCCGTGCGCGCCCGCCCGCTCGGCGGCGCGGGCCAGCTCCAGGCTGTGCTGGGTGTCGTTGGTGCCGGCTCCGGCGACGACATGGGCGCGGTCGCCGACCGCTTCGACCACGGCGCGTACGAGCTGTGCTTTCTCCGCATCGCTGGTGGTCGGGGACTCGCCGGTGGTGCCGTTGACGACGATGCCGTCGTTGCCGGCGTCCACCAGGTGGGCGGCGAGCTGCTGCGCGCCGTCGAGGTCGAGGGCACCGTCGGGGGTGAAGGGCGTGACCATCGCGGTCAGGACCCGCCCGAAGGGCGTCTGCGGTGTGGAGGTCGGAGCCATGGATCCCACGCTACTCGCAGCCTGCGGTGCGATGCTCCCTCGGGAGGCCGGATGTGGAGCCCGACACTGTCCGCTCGGGGGTTCAGACAGTGCCGGGTCCGTATGACGAGCCTAGACGAACCTTGACTAAAGCCGCAATTCAGGCATCCTCTTCGGTGGATCCGCGACCCTAGGGAGCGACCCGGCCGTTGGCGTTGAACGCCTCGTGGGTGAGGGGCATGAGCTTGGCCCAGTGCGCCTCCATCCCCTCGGCGACCATCTCGATCTCCCGCTGCGGGAAGGAGGGCACCTTCGCCAGCTCGTGACGGGTGCGCAGCCCCAGGAAGTGCATCAGCGAGCGGGCGTTGCAGGTGGCGTACATCGAGGAGTACAGGCCCACCGGAAGGGCGGCACGGGCGACCTCGCGCGCGACGCCGGCGTCCAGCATCTCCTGGTACGCCTCGTAGGAGCGGCGGTACGCGGCCTCCAGGTTCTCGGAGACGAGCCGGTGCTGCTCCGCCGTCCCCTCGACGAACCGGTACTTGCCGGGACGGCCCTCCTGCACCAGCTTGCGGGAGGTGTCCGGCACGTAGAACACGGGCTCCAGCTCGCGGTACCTGCCGCTCTCCTCGTTGTAGCTCCAGCCCACCCGGTGGCGGTGGAACTCGCGGAAGACGAACAGCGGCGCGCTGATGAAGAAGGTCATCGAGTTGTGCTCGAACGGGCTGCCGTGCCGGTCGCGCATCAGGAAGTTGATCAGCCCCCTGGAGCGCTCCGGATCCTTCCGCAGCTCGTCCAGGGACTGCTCGCCCGCGGTGGAGACCCGCGCCGCCCACAGCACGTCGGTGTCGGAGGCGCTGTGTTTGACCAGCTCCACGGTCATGTCGCTGCGGAAACGGAGAGCGGGGGTGTCGGGCACCAGGACTCCTTCCAGTCACATCGCTCAGGGGGCGGCGAACAGCCTACGGCGCGCCGGTGACAGCGGAGGCCGCACGCCGACATACGCTCCCTGACGGCCACAGGAGGGGCGGCCGATGATATTTTTCCGCAAGCCGTCTAAACCGGGCACTTCGTCGAACGCATGGACGTTCCCCGTACGGCAGCACAGACCGTCGTCCAAGGAGTCGCACCGCATGATCCGCCGCGAGGAGTCCGTGCCCTTCGCCTTCATCGCCGGGTCCGGGCAGTTCCGCAGCAACGTCGCGCCCCCGCGCCCGCGGCCGACGCGGTCCCAGATACTCGGTCGCGCGCTGATGGGCCTGGTCGTGATCGCCGGTCTCGTCGGCTCCCTGCTGCTCGGGATGCCCGCCCTCCGGACGCCGGACCCGCTCGACCACGGGCCGGACCAGCCGTCCGCCGCCGAGAGCCGCTGATAATCTCCTCGGTCACAGGCCCCCACCGACTGTGCCCGTGAGCGAGGATCCCGTGCCCCTGCACTTCCTGACGGCCGACGGCGAGCTGGACGCCGCTCCCTCGGACGCCCCGCTGCCCTACGAGGACCGCGAGCGGTGGCGACGTCCGTACCGGCCGGGTCCCTGGCGGGTCGGCGGAGCCGCGCTGTTGCTGCTGCTCGCCTCCTACCTGCTGCTGTCCGCCCTGATCATCGCCGTGGCGGGCGCCCTCACGGGAGCGGCCGGGTGCGCGTCCGGCGCGGTGCTGGTGATCGCGTACGCGCTGCGCCTGCTGCGCGTGGGGGTGTGGGTCAACGCCCGCGGGATACGCCAGGTGGGGCTGTTCACGACGACGACGCTGGCCTGGGAGGACGTGGCGGCCGTACGGACGGTGCAGCAGCCGGTGAGGTGGCTGGGCCTGCCGCGCACCGTGCAGGGACAGGCCCTGCTCATCGAGCCGCGCCGGCGCGAGGCCCTGCGGGCGGTGCTCACCGACCACGGCGCCGACTTCCTGGCGCGGCCCGGGGCCTTCGACCGGGCTGCCGACGTGGTGGAGGGCTGGGCCGCCGAGCATCGCCGCCGCCCGTAGGCGCCCTCCCGCGGACGGCGGGACCCGTTCCGGAGCCGGGATTCCGGCTCCGGAACCACTCTCAGGCCGCGGTCTCCCGCTCCTCCCGCACGGGTTTGCCGTCGTGCAGGTCGATGGCCCGCTGCATGGCCTTGCGGGCGCGCGGGGTGTCCCGGGCGTCGTGGTAGGCGACGGCCAGCCGGAACCAGCAGCGCCAGTCGTCCGGCGCGGCCTCGGCCTCCCGCTTGCGCCGGGCGAAGATCGCGTCCGCCGCCTCCCGGTCGATGCGTCCGCCCGGCGTCCTCGCGGGCTCGTCCGCCGGCAGGCCGCCCTCGGCCTCCAGTTCCCTCGCCAGCCGGTTCGCGTTCCGGGCGAACCGGGTGTTGTGCCACAGGAACCAGGCGCCGACGCACGGCAGTACGAGGGCCGCCGCTCCCATCCCCATCGCGGCGGGCTCGCCGGTCCTCAGCAGCAGCACGCCCTCCAGGGCCACCACGGCGAACACGATGACCAGCGCGGTGGAGAGGAAGGCGTAGGTGATCTTTCCGCCCATGGCCGTCAGTCCAGGTCCAGGAAGTTCTCCAGCCCCACGGTGAGGCCGGGGGTGTCGACCACACGTCGCACACCCAACAGGATGCCCGGCATGAAGCAACTGTGGTGCAGCGAGTCGTGGCGGATGGTGAGGGTCTCCCCGGTGTCGCCGAGCAGCACCTCCTGGTGGGCCAGCAGCCCGCGCAGCCGTACGGCGTGCACCGGGATCCCGTCCACGTCCGCGCCGCGGGCACCGTCCAGGGCGGAGGTGGTGGCGTCCGGCTGCGGGGGGCAGCCCGCCTCGGCCCGGGCGGCGGCGATGAGCTGGGCGGTGCGGGTGGCGGTGCCGGAGGGGGCGTCGGCCTTGTTCGGGTGGTGCAGTTCGACCACCTCGACGGACTCGAAGAAGCGGGCGGCCTGCTGGGCGAAGCGCATGGTCAGGACGGCGCCGATGGAGAAGTTCGGCGCCACCAGCACACCGGTGCCCGGGGAGGCCTCCAGCCAGCCGCGCAGCCGGGCGAACCGCTCCTCGGTCCAGCCCGTGGTGCCGACCACGCCGTGGATGCCGTGGCCGACGCAGTACTCCAGGTTGCCCATCACCGCGTCGGGGTGGGTCAGGTCCACCGCCACCTGGGCGCCCGCCTCGGTGAGTTCCTCCAGCCTGTCGTCCCGGTCCAGGGCGGCGACGAGCTCCATGTCGTCGGCGCCCTCCACGGCGCGCACGGCCTCGGAGCCGATCCGGCCCCGGGCGCCCAGGACTGCTACGCGGAGCTTGCTCATGTGCGTGTTTCCTTCACGGGTACGTGGGGTGGCCGGTCAGGCGACGGCCTCGTCCAGACGGGCGCTCTGCTTGTCGGTCAGCGGTCCGATGACCGACAGCGAGGGCCTGTGTCCCAGGATCTCGCGCGCCACCGAGCGGATGTCGTCCGGGGTGACGGAGGCGATCTTCGTGAGCATGTCGTCGACCGACAGTTGCTCGCCCCAGCACAGCTCGCCCTTGCCGATGTGGTTCATCAGCGCGCCGGTGTCCTCCATGCCCAGGACCGTGGAGCCGGAGAGCTGGCCGATGGCGCGCCGCAGCTCCTCGTCGCCCAGGCCGTGCTCGGCGACGTGGTCGAGTTCGTCGCGGCAGATCTTCAGCACGTCGTGGACCAGGTTCGGGCGGCAGCCCACGTACACGCCGAACAGGCCGCAGTCGGCGAAGTCGGAGGTGTAGGAGTACACGCTGTAGGCCAGCCCGCGCTTCTCCCGGATCTCCTGGAACAGGCGCGAGCTCATGCCGCCGCCGAGGGCCGTGCTGAGCACCCCCAGCGCCCAGCGGCGCTCGTCGGTGCGGGACAGTCCGGGCATGCCCAGCACCACGTGGGCCTGTTCGGTGCCACGGTCCAGCACGTCCACGCGGCCCGCGGTGCGGATGCGGCGCGAACCGGTGCGGGGGCCGAGGGGTTCGGCGTCGGCGCGGTCCAGGGCGCCCGCCCGTTCGAAGGCCTCCCGGACCTGGCGTACGACCGTGTCGTGGTCCAGGTTGCCCGCGGCGGCGACGACCAGGTGGGTCGGGTCGTAGTGCTTGCGGTAGAAGCGGGCGATGCGGTCGCGGGTCAGGGCGTTGATCGTCTCGTTCGTGCCCAGGACCGGGCGGCCCAGCGGGGTGTCGCCGAACATGGTCTTCGCGAACAGGTCGTGGACGCAGTCCCCGGGGTCGTCCTCGGTCATGGCGATCTCTTCCAGGACGACGCCGCGCTCGGCCTCGACGTCCTCGGCCCGGATCAGCGAGCCGGTCAGCATGTCGCAGACGACGTCGATGGCCAGAGGGAGGTCGGTGTCCAGGACCCGGGCGTAGTAGCAGGTGAACTCCTTCGCCGTGAAGGCGTTCATCTCGCCGCCGACCGCGTCGATCTCCGCGGAGATCTCCAGGGCGCTGCGCCGCCTGGTGCCCTTGAAGAGCAGGTGCTCCAGGTAGTGGGTGGCTCCGTTGAGCGAGGGCGTCTCGTCGCGCGAGCCGACCCGCACCCAGATCCCGAAGGTCGCGGAGCGGACGGTCGGCACCGCCTCGGTGACGACGCGCAGGCCGCCGGGGAGCACGGTCTTGCGGACGGTTCCCGCACCGCCCGTGCCGCCCGCGCCTTCGGCGGTGGCGGCGGCCGGCCGCCGGGCGGAGGAGTGGGAGGGGGAGGGAAGGTGATGGGCGACGGCCCGCCCCACCGTGGCGGTGGGGCGGGCCGTCGCGCGGGGCGTGCGCGTCACTTGGTCGCAGCGTCCTTCGCGTCGGTGTTCTCGGCTCCGTCCTTGCCGTCTTCCTCGTCCAGGACCGGGATCAGCGACAGCTTGCCGCGCTGGTCGATCTCGGCGATCTCGACCTGGACCTTCTGGCCGACCCCCAGCACGTCCTCGACGTTCTCCACGCGCTTGCCGCCGGCGAGCTTGCGGATCTGCGAGATGTGCAGCAGGCCGTCCTTGCCCGGGAGCAGGGAGACGAAGGCGCCGAAGGTGGTGGTCTTCACGACCGTGCCCAGGTAGCGCTCGCCGACCTCCGGCATCGTCGGGTTGGCGATGGCGTTGATGGCGGCGCGGGCCGCCTCGGCGGCCGGTCCGTCGGCGGCGCCGATGTAGATGGTGCCGTCGTCCTCGATGGTGATGTCGGCGCCGGTGTCCTCCTGGATCTGGTTGATCATCTTGCCCTTGGGGCCGATGACCTCGCCGATCTTGTCCACCGGGATCTTCACGGTGATGATCCGCGGCGCGTTGGGGGACATCTCGTCGGGGACGTCGATGGCCTCGCTCATCACGTCCAGGATGTGCAGGCGGGCGTCGCGGGCCTGCTTGAGGGCCGCGGCCAGCACGGAGGCCGGGATGCCGTCCAGCTTGGTGTCGAGCTGGAGGGCGGTGACGAACTGGCGGGTGCCGGCGACCTTGAAGTCCATGTCGCCGAAGGCGTCCTCCGCACCGAGGATGTCGGTGAGGGTGACGTAGTGGGTCTCGCCGTCGATCTCCTCGGAGATCAGGCCCATGGCGATGCCGGCGACCGGGGCCTTGAGCGGCACACCGGCGTTCAGCAGCGACATGGTGGAGGCGCACACCGAGCCCATGGAGGTCGAGCCGTTGGAGCCCAGCGCCTCGGAGACCTGGCGGATGGCGTACGGGAACTCCTCGCGCGAGGGCAGCACCGGGATGATCGCCCGCTCGGCCAGCGCGCCGTGGCCGATCTCGCGGCGCTTGGGGGAGCCGACGCGGCCGGTCTCACCGGTGGAGTACGGCGGGAAGTTGTAGTGGTGCATGTAGCGCTTGCGCGTCACCGGCGAGAGGGTGTCGAGCTGCTGCTCCATGCGGAGCATGTTGAGGGTGGTGACGCCCAGGATCTGGGTCTCGCCGCGCTCGAACAGCGCCGAGCCGTGCACCCGCGGGATCGCCTCGACCTCGGCGGCCAGCGTGCGGATCTCCGTCAGGCCGCGGCCGTCGATGCGCTTCTTCTCCTTGATGACGCGCTCGCGCACCAGGGACTTGGTCAGCGCGCGGTACGCCGCGGAGATCTCCTTCTCACGGCCCTCGAACTGCGGCAGCAGCTTCTCGGCGGCCAGCGCCTTGACGCGGTCCAGCTCGGCCTCGCGCTCCTGCTTGGCCGCGATGGTGAGCGCCTGGGCCAGCTCGTCGCGGACCGCCTCGCTCAGCGCCTCGTACACGTCGTCCTGGTAGTCCAGGAAGATCGGGAACTCGGCGACGGGCTTGGCGGCCTTGGCGGCGAGGTCGGACTGGGCCCGGCACAGGGTCTTGATGAAGGGCTTGGCGGCCTCCAGGCCGGCGGCGACGACCTCCTCGGTCGGCGCCTGGGCCCCGTTCTTGACCAGCTCGACGGTCTTCTCGGTGGCCTCCGCCTCGACCATCATGATCGCGACGTCGCCGTCGGGGAGGACGCGGCCGGCGACGACCATGTCGAAGACGGCCTCCTCCAGCTCGCTGTGGGTGGGGAAGGCCACCCACTGGCCGCGGATCAGGGCCACGCGGGTGCCGCCGATCGGGCCCGAGAAGGGCAGGCCCGCCAACTGCGTGGAGCAGGAGGCGGCGTTGATGGCGACCACGTCGTACAGGTGCTCGGGGTTGAGCGCCATGATCGTCTCGACGATCTGGATCTCGTTGCGCAGGCCCTTCTGGAAGGACGGGCGCAGCGGCCGGTCGATCAGGCGGCAGGTGAGGATCGCGTCCTCGCTGGGGCGGCCCTCACGGCGGAAGAAGGAGCCGGGGATCTTCCCCGCGGCGTACATCCGCTCCTCGACGTCGACCGTCAGGGGGAAGAAGTCGAGCTGCTCCTTGGGGTGCTTCGAGGCGGTGGTGGCCGACAGCACCATGGTGTCGTCGTCCAGGTAGGCGACGGCGGAGCCGGCGGCCTGGCGGGCCAGGCGGCCCGTCTCGAAGCGGATGGTGCGGGTGCCGAAGGAACCGTTGTCGATGACGGCCTCGGCGTAGTGGGTCTCGTTCTCCACCAGGAAATTCTCCTCGTCTGCGTCCCCCGCCCGTGTGGCGGGGACGGTGTCGGTGGAGCGTCTTCCCGTGCTGGCCGGTCTTCGATCGAAGCTCCCGGGCCAGGTGCCCGGGGGCCACTACCGAGGACCGGCGGCGTGAAGCGCTCCGCCTCGTCGTGTATGTCGTTGTCGGGACCAGACTACAAAGCTTCTGCCCGTCGTGAGGCCCGGCAAGTACGGCAAAGGGAGCGGTCCCCTCCGATGGGAACCGCTCCCTTCACGGGGTGCTACCGGGCGCCCGCCGCACCGCGGCGGATGCCCAGGCGCTCGACCAGGGCGCGGAAGCGCTGGATGTCCTTCTTCGCCAGGTACTGCAGCAGGCGGCGGCGCTGGCCGACCAGCAGCAGCAGACCACGGCGGGAGTGGTGGTCGTGCTTGTGGGTCTTCAGGTGCTCGGTGAGGTCCGAGATGCGGCGGGTGAGCAGCGCGACCTGGACCTCGGGGGAGCCGGTGTCGCCCTCCTTGGTGGCGAACTCGGCCATGATCTGCTTCTTCGTAGCGGCGTCGAGCGACACGCGATACTCCTTGGGTTCTCGTCGAGGCCACCGAGTGCCCCTGGCCTGCCTGCAGGGGATCTTTCACGACTCGGGAGGCGGGGTCCGCTGGGCGCTGTTTCCAGGCAGTCCGGAAACGCGTACGCAAACGGCCGCCGATCAGCCTACCAGTCGCGCGGCGGGCCGCTCACCGCCGGCCGCCCGGGTCAGCCGCTGGTCATGCTCCGCGCGGCGGAGTAGACGTCCAGCACGGCCAGGCACAGCGGGACCAGCGACAGCAGGACGGCGCCCTCGGCGATGTCGAGGAAGCGTCCCCAGAAGGGAGTGACGCCGCGGCGCGGCACGATCAGCCCGATGGCCGTGACCAGGGCCGCCGCGGCGGCGAGGGCGGCGGTCAGCCAGATCGTCCGCAGGTCGAAGGCGCCGCTGTCGCCGGTCAGCAGCTCCCGTACCAGGTCGGCGGGCGGGTTGAGGGCCAGGCCGAGGGCGAGCAGGGCGAGGGCGGCCAGTCCGGCGGCCAGGGCGCAGGCGACCTGGACGGTGTAGCGGAACAGCCGGGCGCGCATCAGCATCGCCAGCCCGGCGGCCAGGGCGAGGAGCTGGCCCCAGACGGAGTCGGAGAAGCCCAGGACGGCGGCCGCGCCGACGACGACGGCCGCGCAGCCGCCGACGAGGCCGAGCAGCATCTCGTGACCGCGGCGGGCCTGGGCGGCGATGCGCTCCGCGTCGACGGGACCGGCGGTGTCGGGGGCGGCGTCCGGGTCCTCGTCGTACCGCATGGTGCCCGGCCGCGGCGCGCTGTAGCCGATGGGGAGCCGGGCGAAGCGGGCGGAGAGGCCGGGCAGGAACGCGATGGCGCCGACCGCCACGGGCACGCACAGCGCGGCGGTCTCCACCGGCGGGATGTCGGTCAGGATGGCGACGAAGGTGACCAGGGTGCCGACGGCCGAGGCGGAGGCGGCGGCGACGAACGGTCCGTCGCCGCTGGGCGTGGCGGCGATCAGGGCGACGGAGGCGACCAGCACGGCCACGCACCCCAGCAGGAACTGCAGCCGGCCGATGCCGCCCCCCTCCTCCAGCGGCAGCAGCCCGGACCCGGCGATCATCACGTGCGGCAGCGCGGCGAGCCCGAGCGCGATCGCGGAGGGACGGTCGTCGTACACCCGCGCCCGTACGGCCGCGAAGGCGATCAGCAGCACCCCGGCCACGGCGGCGAGGATGCCCGGCAGGCTGTGCATGTCGTGGCGGACCGGGTCGGCGAACCACAGCACGAAGGCCGTCAGGACCAGCAGCACCACACCGCCGACCAGCCCGGCGCCCCGCATCAGGTCGTCGCTCCACAGCCTGCGGTCCTTGCTCACCGCCGAGGCGACCGCGTCGGAGACGTCGTCGAAGACGGCGGGCGGCAGCGACTCGGCGAACGGCCGCATGCTGAGGACCTCGCCGTCCAGGACGCGCTGGGCGGCGAAGGAGCGGGCGCTGTCGAGCACGCTGCCGTCGCGGCGCACCAGGTGGTAGCCGACGGGGGCGCCCTCGGCGGGGCTCTGGCCGCTGAGGCGGAGGATCTCGGGGTAGAGGTCGGCGACCGGGATGTCCTCGGGGAGGGCCACGTCGATACGGCTGTCGGGCGCGACGATGGTGACCCGGCAGAAGCCGGTGGCGGCTGCCGATGCAGTCGTACTCACCTTGAGATCCCCCTCATGGGCTGCTCACTGGCTCCATAACTGCGCACGGGCCGTTCACCGGACCCCCACGATCTCCCGCGGTTCCTCACCGGCGGCTGCTCGTTCGCTGCTGCGCATGTGTCGCGCGACACCCTACCGCCCTCGGTCATCTTGTACTGCCAGTAGGATCGCTGCGCTGCGGACGGAGTCCGTCGCCACGGGGGCGTCGGCAGGAACTGTCCCGTCTGCCCAGGGGATTGATGCGCCGTGAGTCAGATCGTCGTCAAGCGTCCGCCACGGGTCCTGCCGCCCAGCGTGCCCAGCGAGGATCTGAGGCTCGAGCCTCCTCCCGAGCTGCCGCGCGGTCAGCAGGAGGGAATACTGCTCCAGCTCCTGCCGATGCTCGGCATGGGCGGGTCGGTCGTGTTCTTCTTCATGCCGAACGCGCACCCGTTCATGCGCATCATGGGCATGGTGATGATCGCCTCCACGATCGCCATGCTCATCGCCACCATCGTGCGGTTTCGCAGGGGCACACAGGGGGAGATGGCGCAGTTGCGCCGGGACTACCTCAAGTACCTGGCGCAGACCCGGCGCAAGGTCCGCAGGACCGCGCGCAAGCAGCGCGACGCGCAGTTCTACCTGCACCCCTCGCCGGACCAGCTGTGGGCCCTGGTCGCCGAGGGCAGCCGGGTGTGGGAACGGCGCCCGGGTGACGACGACTTCGTGCACGTGCGCGTCGGCCTGGGCACGCAGCGGCTGGCGACGCCGCTGGTGGCACCGGAGACGGCACCGGTGGACGAACTGGAGCCGCTGACGGCCGGGGCGATGCACCAGTTCCTGCAGACGCACAGCACCGTCGACGGACTGCCGATGGCCGTGTCGCTGCGCGCCTTCTACCACATGACGGTGAGCGGCGACCCGGAGTCGGTGTACGGCACCGCCCGCGCGATGGTGGCCTCGCTGGTCTCCCTCCACTCCCCCGACGACCTGGTGGTCGCGGTCGTGACCGGACGCGAGGACGCCGGGAGTTGGGAGTGGGTCAAGTGGCTCCCGCACGCGCAGACCCCCGGTGCCACCGACGGCGCGGGCACCCGGCGCCTGATCACGGGCGACGTGCTGGAGCTGGAGAGGCTGCTGGGCGCCAAGCTGGAGGGCCGGCCGCGCTTCAACTCCGGCGGACAGCCCCTGCTGGACCAGCCGCACGTGCTGATCGTGCTGGACGGCGGCGCGGCGGTGCCCCCGGGTTCGATGCTGGCCTCCGCCGAGGGCCTGCAGGGCGTCACGGTCGTCGAGGTCGTGCCCGGCGAGATCGGCAGCCCGCGCGGCGGCCTGTCGGTGGTCGTACGGCCCGGTGAACTGCGGCTGGAGTCGGCGCACGGCGCGGTGTACGAGGGGCAGCCCGACCACCTCTCCCCGGAGGCCGCCGAGGCGCTGGCCCGGCAGCTCGCCCCGCTGCGCATGGGCACGGGCGGCGACGACGACGAACCGCTGCTGGCGAACCTGGAGTTCACCGACCTGCTGAACCTGGGCGACGCCGCGTCGGTCGACGTGCGGCGGACCTGGCGGCCGCGCTCGACGGCCGAGCGGCTGCGCGTCCCGATCGGCGTGGGCGAGGACGGCCAGCCGGTCATGCTGGACCTGAAGGAGGCGGCCCAGGACGGCATGGGCCCGCACGGCCTGTGCGTCGGCGCGACCGGCTCCGGCAAGTCGGAGCTGCTGCGCACCCTGGTGCTCGGGCTGGCGGTCACGCACTCCTCCGAGACCCTGAACTTCGTCCTCGCGGACTTCAAGGGCGGTGCGACCTTCGCCGGGATGTCGCAGATGCCGCACGTGGCGGCCGTCATCACCAACCTGGCCGACGACCTCGCCCTGGTCGACCGCATGGGCGACTCGATCCGCGGTGAGCTCAACCGCCGCCAGGAGCTGCTGCGCGACGCGGGCAACTACGCCAACATCCACGACTACGAGAGGGCGCGCGCGGCGGGCGCCCCGCTGATCCCGCTCCCCTCGCTGGTCCTGGTCATCGACGAGTTCAGCGAGCTGCTGACGGCCAAGCCCGACTTCATCGACATGTTCATCCAGATCGGCCGCATCGGCCGTTCGCTGGGCGTGCACCTGCTGCTGGCCTCGCAGCGCCTGGAGGAGGGCCGGCTGCGCGGCCTGGAGACGTACCTGTCGTACCGGATCGGTCTGCGCACCTTCTCGGCCGCCGAGTCCCGGGCCGCCCTCGGCGTGCCGGACGCGTACCACCTGCCGTCGGTGCCCGGCTCCGGCTACCTGAAGTTCGGCACCGAGGAGATGGTCCGCTTCAAGGCCGCCTACGTCTCGGGGGTCTACCGCTCGAACTCCCCGGGCGACGGCGCCCCCACCGGGCCGCTGCCCGCCGACCGCCGGCCGGTGCTCTTCACGGCGGCGCCGGTGCCGGTCCCGGCGCGGCAGGCCGACCCCGTGCCGGCGGCCCCGGCGCCCAGTGCGCCCTCGGACGACGACGCGCTGGCGGACACCGTCCTGGACGTCATCGTGCGCCGCCTGGAGAACCAGGGCCCCGCGGCCCACCAGGTCTGGCTGCCGCCGCTGGACCAGGCGCCGCCGCTGGACGAGCTGCTGCCCGGCCTGACCACCGTCGAGGGCCGCGGCCTGACCCAGCCCGACTACCCGCACGCGGGCCGGCTGGTGGTGCCCCTGGGCCTGGTGGACAAGCCGTACGAGCAGCGGCGCGAGACGCTGCTGCGCGACTTCTCCGGCGCCGCGGGCCACATGCTGGTCCTCGGTGGTCCGCAGTCGGGCAAGTCGACCCTGCTGCGCACCCTGATCTCGGCCTTCGCCCTCACCCACACCCCGCAGGAGGTCCAGTTCTACGGGCTGGACTTCGGCGGTGGCGGCCTGTCGGCCGTGGCGGACCTGCCGCACGTGGGCGGTGTCGCCTCCCGGCTCGACCCGGAGCGGGTCCGGCGGACCGTGGCGGAGGTCGCCGGGATCCTCGTCCAGCGCGAGGAGTACTTCCGGGCCAACAACATCGACTCCATCGCCACCTTCCGGCGCCGCCGGGCGCGCGGGGAGATCACCGACCAGCCGTGGGGCGACGTCTTCCTGGTCATCGACGGCTGGGGCGGCTTCCGCCAGGAGTACGACATGCTGGAGGAGGTCGTGATCAACCTCGCGTCGCGCGGCCTCGGCTACGGCATCCACGTCGTCGTCACCGCCTCCCGCAGCATGGAGGTGCGTCCGGCGCTCAAGGACCAGTTGATGAACCGGCTGGAGCTCCGGCTCGGCGACCCCATGGACTCGGAGTTCGACCGCAAGGTCGCCGCGAACGTCCCGCAGGGCGTGCCGGGCCGCGGCCAGACGCCGGAGAAGCTCCACTTCATGACCGCGGTCCCCCGCATCGACGGCGTCTCCTCCGACGAGGAGCTGTCCGACGCCACCGCCGCCCTGAACCGCGCGGTGGCGCGGGCCTGGCAGGGTCCGTCGGCGCCGCCGGTCCGGCTGCTCCCCCGCGAGCTCCCGGCCCACCAGCTGCCCAAGGGCAGCGACCACCCGGAGCACGGCATCGCCTTCGGCATCGACGAGAACACCCTGCAGCCCGTCTTCGTCGACTTCGAGACCGATCCCTTCTTCCTGGTCTTCGGCGAGAGCGAGTCGGGCAAGACCGCGCTGCTGCGCCTGCTGGCCAAGCAGATCTCCGAGCGGTACACGCCCGACGAGGCGCGCATCGTCGTCGCCGACTACCGGCGCTCCCTGCTGAGCAACGTCCCGGACTCGCACCTGATCGTGTACGCGGCCATGTCCAACGCCATGGACACGCACATGGCGGCGCTCAAGGACCTGATGGAGAAGCGCACGCCGCCGGAGGACGTCACGCCGCAGCAACTGCGCGACCGCAGTTGGTGGGCGGGGCCGAAGATGTTCGTCATCATCGACGACTACGAGCTGGTCTCCACCTCCAGCGGCAACCCGCTGGCCATGCTCACCGAGCACCTGCCCTTCGCGCGCGACATCGGCGTCTGCTTCATCATCGCCCGCAACTCCGCCGGTGCCTCGCGCTCCTCCTTCGAGCCCTTCATGCAGCGCATCAAGGAGCTCGGCGCCCAGGGCGTGATCCTCTCCAGCGACCCCGGCGAGGGCGATCTCCTCGGCAACGTCCGCGGCCGTCCCATGCCGCCGGGCCGTGGCTACTTCGTCTCGCGCCGGCGGGGGGCCCCGCTGGTGCAGGTGGGCTGGCTCCCGGCGCGGTGACGCCCCGGCCCCACCACCCCGTGCGGCACGGCCCGGCCCCCGCCGGCCGTGCCGCACGGCGAACCGGTCCACGACCCGCGCTTGCCACCCGGAGGTGCACATGGGCGGCCGTCTGAACGTCGAGCGGCAGGAGCTCGACCGCCTGCTGACACGGCTGCACGACAGCCAGGACCAGATGCGCAAGGCACTGAAAGCCCTGCGGGACATCGGCCCGAAGAGCACGGGCAGCCAGGCGCTGGACAACGCCTGCGAAGAGATCCACGACAGTTGGGACGACGCCATCGGCAAGATCGCCGACGGCACGGACGCGATCGAGAAGATGCTCAGGTCCACCAAGAACAATTACGAGGCGACCGAGCGGGCGATCCGGGAGGCCTTCGAGAAGGCCAGGCCCGACACCGCGCCCGGCACCGCGCCCACCGGTGCCCCGTCCGGCGGCCCGTCCCGTCCGGCGGGAGACCGCCCGTGAGCGCGGAGGAGTTCCCCACCATCGGCTTCAACCCGGCCCCGGGGAAGCTGAGCAGCATCGACGACCTGACGGACAAGCTGTCGAAGACCGTCGACGGCCTGAAGAAGGCGCACGAGGTCCTCACCTCGATCGGCAGGGCCGGGGAGGGCGGGAGGACCGCCTGGGAGGGCGAGGCCGCCACCGCGTTCTCCAGGAAGGTCGGCGAACTGCCCAAGTACCTCGACGACAGCCACGACGCGCTGAGCTGTGCCGAGAAGCAGTTGCGGGACTGGCGCACCAGGCTCGCGAAGTACCAGGAGACGGCCCGCGACTACGAGGCGAGGGCCAAGGCCGCCAAGGACCGGCAGACCAAGGCGGAGGCCGAGCACGACAAGGCCGTCACGGCGTACAACTCGGCCGCCGCCGACCCCGCGCTGGGCTACGCGGGACGGACCTTCACCGACCAGGACGCCCTGAACAGCGCCCGGGCCCGGTACGACGCCGCGGCGGACCGGCTGCGGCAGGCGGGCCGGGCGCTCGACGCCGCCGCCGGGAGGGTCGAGGCGGCCCGGGACGACCTGGAAGCCATCATCGAGAAGGCCAAGGACCTCCTGGAGGAGCACCAGGAGTACGCGCGGACGATCGCCTCCCGGCTCAGGAAGGCCAACGACAAGGCCCCGGACACCGGCTTCTTCGAGGGCATCGCCGACGCGTTCAAGAAGCTCGGCAACAGGATGCAGGAGTGGTGCGTCAAGCACGCCGACCTGCTCAAGGAGATCGGCGACTGGCTCGGCATCGCCTCCACCGTCCTGGGCATCCTGGCCCTGGCCACCGTCTGGTTCCCGCCGCTGTCCGGCGGTCTGGCGCTGGCGAGTGCCGGCCTCTCCGCGGGGGC
>NZ_DASQNP010000043.1:0-46377 GCF_035644915.1 Streptomyces sp. | reverse complement strand
TGCGGCAGGCGCTTGGTCCGCTCCACCGCCGAGACCATGCCCAGGCTGTAGCCGATGGCTTTGCCCAGCTCCAGTTGGGTCAGGCCCGCCGCGGTGCGCCACAGCTTGATCTGGCGGGCGGCGGCCTTGACCACCGGCCCGTACTCGTCGTCCCACTCCTCCTCCCAGCACGATTCGTCCGCGCCGTCGGTGGCATGGTCCGTGCGTTCCGTGCCGTCGGTGGCGTGGCCCGTGTGGTCCGTGCCGTCGTTGTTCAGCGTCATGTGTGCACCTGCCCCTTCGTCGTGCCCGTGTCCAACGGCGCTTGCTCCGGGCCTGTCACGCCGCACCGGCCGCACAGGACCGGTCGGCGGCCGTACAACCGCCGGCTGCCCGAACGCCACCACCGGTCACGCTACGTAAGGGACGGGTGCGTTGAGTAGCGGAAAAGCAGGAAATCACCCGAAACGGAAACTCCACTTTTGTCGGGGAATTCACCACCCTCCGGACCGCCCTGCGGGAGGCCGGGCGGCTACGCGCCCGCCACGGCGTATCCCGGGCCGGGGGAGGTCACCGGCCGACGGAACCGTCGGCCTGTTCGCGGAGGATGTCGGCGTGGCCCGCGTGCCGGGCGGTCTCCTCGATCATGTGCACCAGCACCCAGCGCATCGACCGCACGACCTTGTTCCGGCCGGCCGGGCGGGCACATGGACGGGTCAGGTCGTCACAGCGTCCGACGATCTCGTTCGACCGCGCGACGGCATCGCGGTAGGCGGCGACGAGGCTCTCGGCGCTCTCGTCGTCGGTCAGCTCCATGCCGAACTCCGGGTGCGGGATGTCAGCGCCTTCGAAGGCCCAGGCGAACCAGTACAGTTCCGCCGCGGTCAGGTGCTTGACCAGGCCGAGGAGACTGGTGCCGGAGGGCACCCCGGGGATGCGCGCCTGCTCCTCCGGAAGGCCCAGCGCCTTCGAAATCACCGCCTCCCGCAGGTAGTCCAGGAACGCGAGCAGCGTCGACTTTTCGTCGGGGCCGGCGTCGGGGGGAGTCATATCGCCACGTATCCGGTTCTCGGTCATCCGCTCACCCTAGTCCTCAGGGCGGAAATCATTGCCTGGGCTGGTCGGACTCGTCATTCCGGACCTGGTGGGAACAGCGGACTTCGCGGACCGCCGACTGCGGCGACGGCTGAAGGCGCTCGATGGCGACCCGGTCGCCGTCGATGCCTCCGCCGCTGGTGATCACGCTCGGTCGGACACGCGAGGCGTCGGCGGAGTGCTGGAGGCCATATCGGTGCTGCCGCAGTGAATACCGGATTCACTGCGGCAGCATCTTCGGGAGCGTGGGCGTCACAGATTGCGGCGACCATTACCGGCAGTCACCTGTCGGGTGGCGGCAGCTAGCGGCAGCTATGGGAGAACAGGGCCGAATTGCGCTCCGCGGTCGGAGCGAGCCGGGATCAGCGTCCGTTCATGCGCAGCACAGTGACGGCGCGGACCGTCATGTAGCCACGCCACTCCAGTGATGCGGCGGCCGAATAGCTGGTGAAGTCGGTTGTCCATCCGCCGTCCTGCTGCTGCCCGAGTTCCAGGCGGTCGAGGTCGTCCGACACGGCTCGGGGGTCGAGCAGGTCGCGGACCGGCCGCCCGGGCTCGGGCGAGTAGTCGAGAAGGTGAAGCGTCTCGCCCTCGGCCCCGCCGACGACGGGGACCGCCCCGTTCTTCGGGATGAACCGTCCCAGGCGGTCGAGCAGATCACGCGCCTCCGGGTGGGTGTCGGCCGCGATGTCGAGGAACTGGAGCGCGAAGGAGAGCACGTACGCGAAGGGCGCTTCGTCGATCCGGCGGATCGCGTCGAAACAGTACTGCGTCGCCGTCGCCAGCCATGGGTGGTTCCGTACGGTCTCGTCCCAGCGTGCGGCGCGGTACGCCTGCGTCGCCACCGCGGCCGTGATCTGCAGCGACGACTCCGAGGGATCCGCTTGCACCCAGAACGGGGCGCACGCCACGGGGTTGTCGATCGGGAGCGCGAACGGCAGCCCGCCGTCGGGCAGGGTCACCGAGTCCAGCCAGTCGAGGAGGGCGGCAGTGTGCGGCGAGGTCGCAGGGCCGGCGTCGGCGATCGCCTCAAGCGCGTGCTGGGCGCCTCCCGGCTGGCTCTCCGGTGCACGAAGGTCCGGTTCGAGTCCCCATCCGTAGCCGCCATCGGGGTTTCGGTAGGCGTCGAGTCCTTGGACGACGGCCTGACGAGCCGCGTCGCTGTCGGTGGTGACGGCCTCGAAGCGCCGCTGGTCGAGGATTCGTGCGTGCGAGGCCATGAACGCTCTCGCGCGACCCAGGTTGATGCTCATGCGGGGACCCTGTCATCCGCCGGCTGCGTCAGGCTTGAACGAAACGGTCAGCCGGGGGAGACGGACCTGAAGCCGGAAGGGCCGGGCGTCGGGAGGGCGCCATCCTGCTGGGGGCGGCTAAGCGACGCGTGTGAGCGCGACGGGTGTCCGGCCGGTGAGCCGTTTGCTCTCACGGTTGAAGTGGGCCTGGTCGGCGTAGCCCGCTGTGGCCGCGGCATCACGCAACGGCAGGCCTGCTCGCGCCAGGTGGAGCGCGTGCTGGAAACGGTGGATCCGCATGAGCGTCTTGGGGCCGTAGCCGAAGAGCCGGTTGCTGAGCCGACGCAGTGACCGCTCCGACAGGCCGTGGAGCTCCGCCGTCTCCCGCACGCTCAGGCCTTCGCGAGCGGCACGGTCGAGGGAGGCCGCCACACGGAGGACGGAGTGCTCCGGGTCGGCCTGCTTCCACAGGGCGATGAAGACCCGTTCGAGGGCGTCGGCCGCGTTGTCCTCGAAATCCTCGAACGACCAGCCGTCGTTCCCGGGGAGCGCGACGAGTTCCGACAACTCGACGCGCCGGTCCGTCAGTTCGTGCGCGGGCACGCCGAAAAGGGCATGGGCCACGCCCGGAGCGAGCCGGATGCCCCAGGTCACCTCGCGGGCATGCGTCCGCATGGTGACCGTCCGGGTGTCGGGGCCTGCCACGACCAGACGGCCCTGGAACCACATCAGGTCCATCACACCGTCGGGGACGATGCGCTTCTCGGGGCCGTCCGAGAGCACCCGCCACATCGTCGCGCCGGTTCGGACACCTCGTCGTGTCGTGTAGCTCCCCACGGGCCGTCCACCTCCGCCCGCGCATACTAAAGCGTGTCGCGAAGGCTGTGAGCGGGCAGGCCGAGCCGCAGTCCGGTCTCCTGCCGATCATGCTGCGGGGGCGGGGTCGTGCAGGCGGGCGACGGTACGGAAGGGCGCGGACGGAGGTGGGAGAGGGCGCAGGGAAGCGCCCTGTTGCGTGCGGTGAATTCCGCCGTTCTTCCGTGCCCCCGTGGCCGGGCGCCGCTCCCGGCGCCCGGCCGTGCCGGGACGTCGGGCCTCAGGACCGGAACGGGCCGGTCACCTCGTAGGTGATGCCGCCCGAGCTGCTGCCGCTGGTGCCGCGCTGGCTGGAGAAGTACAGCCGCCTGCCGTCGGGGGAGAAGGCCGGGCCGGTGATCTCCGAGGCGGACTGGCCGGTGACCCGCAGGAAGGGGGCGACCACGCCGTCCGGGGTGATCACGCAGATCTCCATGGTGCCGCCGTCCTCGGCGACGAAGAGGTCCCCGGAGGCGGAGCCGGTGACGTTGTCCACGCCCGTCAGCGGGGCGCTGCCGGAGACCAGGGAGTCGTCGTAGGCGAGGTCGACGGTGTCGTTCGCCGCGTCGAGCCGCCACACCCGGCCGTCGCCCTTGGTGGTGAACCAGCAGGTGCCGTCCGCGTAGTGGCAGCCCTCGCCGCCGTTGAAGTGCTTGGCGGCCAAGACCTGGTGGCGGGTGGCGGTGGAGGCGCCGGACGGGTCCGGGACGCGCGCCCAGCCGATGGAGCCGGAGGTGCCCGAGCCGCCCGTCATCACCTCCAGGGTCCCCGAGGAGAGGTTGCCCCAGACAGCGGGACGGAACCGGTAGAGGCAGCCGTCGGAGACGTCCTCGGTCAGGTAGATCACCTTGCGGACCGGGTCGGCGGCCGTGGCCTCGTGCTTGAAGCGGCCCATGGCGTCACGGCGGACGGCGGCCTTCACGCCCCACGGATCGGTCTCGTAGACGTAGCCGCGGTCCACCTCCTCGCAGGACAGCCAGGTGTTCCACGGGGTCGCGCCGCCCGCGCAGTTCTGCCGGGTGCCCGACAGGACGCGGTGGGCGCCGGTGATCGTGCCGGAGGAGTCGAAGCGGACCGCGCCCGCGCCGCCGCCGGGGTCGATCTCGGAGTTGGAGACGTAGATCCAGCCGCTGCCGTCGGCGTAGCAGGCGCCGCCGTCGGGGGCGTTGTGCCAGGTGTAGGAGGTGCCGGCGACCCGCTGTCCGGAGCGGGCGATCACCCGGCTGGTGAACCCCTGGGGCAACTGGATGCCGTTGGCGTCGGCCGGGCGCAGGGCGCCGTAGGGGCCCGGACCGGGCTGGGCGGGCGCGGCGTGTGCGACCCCGCGCCACAGGGAGCCGCCGAAGGCGGCCACCGATCCGGTGAGTACGGCTCCGCGCAGGAAGGTACGACGTTCCACGGTCACTCCACCGAAGTCGTCTGGCTCCACGGCCACCCCGGCCGTGGAGTCGGGCGATCAGGAAGGTAGGGGCGCCGTGTTGACGGAGCGTGAACGACCGGCCGCCCGCAGGGGCCGGCCGGCCCAACAGCGGCCGCTTTGCACCCGGCGGCCGTAGGGTCGTCCCCGGAGGTTCCCGGACGCGACGCGACGAGGAGGCGGGGCCGTGGGGGAACGGGACGGGCGGGACGAGGTGGCCGTGGACTTCTGGTTCGACCCGGTGTGCCCCTACACCTGGCTCACCTTCCGGTGGATGCGCGAGGTGGAGAAGGTCCGCCCGGTCCGGGTGCGCTGGCGCCTGATGAGCCTGGAGGTCCTCAACGAGGGCCGGGAGGTCAACCCGGAGGACCCGGACGGCGAGTGGGGCGAGTACCTGTGGTACCCGGTGCGGCTGTGCGCCGCCGTCGAGCGGGAGTACGGCCCCGGCGTCCTCGGCCGGTTCTACACCGCGCTGGGCACCCGCCTCCACGTCCGCGGCGAGTGGGACGCGTACGCCGGTGCCCTCGCCGACACCGGGCTGCCCGCGGAACTGGCGGAGGCGGTGGGGTCCACGGCGTACGACGGGGCGATCCGCGCCTCCCACGCCGAGGCCATGGCCCTGGTCGGCGAGGACGTGGGCACCCCGGTCATCGCCGTCCCCGGCCCGGGCGGCGGGCGCACGGGCCTCTTCGGCCCGGTGGTCTCCCCGGCGCCGCGCGGCGAGGAGGCCGGGCGGCTGTGGGACGGCGTCCTGCGACTGGCCTCCGTCCCGGGCTTCTTCGAACTCAGGCGCGCCCGCACCGGCGGGCCGGACTTCGGCTGACCGGAGCCCGGCCGCGCCGGACAACGGGCGGACCCGGGCGGCCGGTTGACCCTCGACCTGGTCGAGGCCCCAGGGTGCCGGGTGTGGAGAGCGAGATGCGCAGCATCGGTGAGATGGCCCGGGACAGCGGGCTGAGCGTGAGCGCCCTGCGGTTCTACGACCGCGCGGGCGTGCTGGTCCCGGACTGGGTGGACCCGGTGAGCGGGTACCGCTGGTACGGGCCCGGGCAGCTTCCGGAGGCCCGGCTGCTGGCCCGGCTGCGCCGGGTCGGGATGCCGCTGGCGGACGTCCGGCTGGTGCTGGCCGGCTGGTCCGGGGCGGACGCCGATCTGGTGCGGAAGCTGCTGGACGCCCATCTGCGCCGTCTCGAACGGGGGCTGACCGACGCCCGCCGTGAACTCTCCGCGGTCCGAGCCCTCCTCGAACGCAGGGAGAACCCCATGACCCCGGTTTCCACCGCCACCGCCCGGCTGACCGTTCCCGCCGACGGGCTGGCCGCCGCGCTGGACGCGGTCCGCTTCGCCGTCGGCACCGATCCCGACCTGCCCATGCTGGGCGGTGTCCTGTTCGACGCCGGGGGCGGGACGCTCCGGCTCGTCGCGACCGACCGGTACCGGATGGCGGTCGCCGGGGTGGAGGTCGCGGACCACGAGGGGGACGACGCGCGGGCCACCGTGCCCGCCCCGCTCGCCGACGCGATGCGCGCGCTCCTGGACGGCGCGGGGCCCGCCCGGCTCACGGTGGACGGCGACCGCGTGTCCCTGGAGACGAGCGGACGCCAGGCGGCCGGCCCGTGCCCCGGGCAGGAGTTCCCCGACTACCGCCGCCTCGTCCGCCTGCCCGCGGGACGGCGCGTCACCGTCGACGTGCCCGCCCTGCGCGAGGCGGTGCGGACCGGGCCCGTCCGCGCCCGGACGCCCGGGGAGGACGGCGCGGTCTTCGACGTCACCGTCCTGGCGGTGACGGCGGACGGTGCGGTGACCGTCGCCGGGGAGGACGCCGGGGAGGACGGGGAGGGCCGGGACGCCCCGGTCCTGGAGACCGGCGTCAACCGGGAGTTCCTGCTGGACGCCCTGGCCGCCGGCGCCCGGGACCGGCTGGTCATGGAGTTCGGCGACCCCACCGCGCCCGTGGCGGTCCGCCGCCCGGACGACGAGGGGACCTTCTCGCTCCTGATGCCGGTCCGCCTGGAGGGGTAGCCGGTGGCCGCCGCTGCCCCGGCACGGGGAAGCCGCGGCGCGCGGACGCCGGGGCCCGGCCCGCGGCCCCGGCGTGCTCCCCGCCCCGGCGCCGCCCGCCCGGCCCGCCGTGACGGCGCGATCGGTCACCTTCGCGCGGCACAGCACGGGCCGGGGAGGGGCACCGGGGCGGGGAACGGAACCCGGCGCCCGCGCGGAGGCGGGCGCCGGGGCGCGGGGGTCAGGACGCCAGGAGGCGCACCCGTGCCCCGCACGTCATCCGGCGGTCGTGGCCGACCGTGCGCTCCGGCCCGGTGAGGGTCAGCGGCACGGTGTGGCGGACGTCGGCGCTGGAGGCGGCCAGGCGCAGCTCCACGGCGCCCGGCTCGACGATCCGCTGCCCGGGCCGCAGGGTGTACGAGGCCAGGTCGGCGTGGAAGTCGAAGACGACCTCGGCCGCCTGGCCGGGCTCCAGCGCCACCCGGGCGTAGCCGACCAGCCGGCTGTCCGGCTGGACGGTGCGGGCCACCGGGTCGTGCAGGTAGAGCTGGACGACCTCGGTGCCGGCCCGTTCGCCGGTGTTGCGCACGGTGAGGCGGACGCCGGTGCCGCCGTCCGTCGGCACGGCGTCGGTGTCGGCCCCGGCCGCCTCCCAGGCGAAGGTGGTGTACGACAGGCCGTGCCCGAAGGGGTACAGCGGGGTCGGGTCGATGTTGCTGGCCGCGCCCTTGAGGCCCAGCGGCGGCGCGAGGTAGGTCCAGGGCTGGCCGCCGGGCGAGCGCGGGACGCTGACCGGGAGCCGCCCGGAGGGGTTGACCCGCCCGGTGAGGACTCCGGCGACCGCCGGCCCGCCCTCCTCGCCGGGGAAGAACGCCTGCACCACGGCGGCGAGCCGGCCCTCCCACCGGCCGAGCGCGTACGGGCGGCCGGTGAGCAGCACCAGCACGACCGGGAGGTCGGTGTCCTCCAGCAGCTCGTCCAGGAACGCCGCCTGGCCGTCGGGGAGCGTGAGGTCCTCGGCGTCGCAGCCCTCGCCGGAGGTGCCGCGCCCGAAGAGGCCGGAGCGGTCGCCGAGCACGGCGACGACGACGTCGGCGTCACCGGGGTCGTCGGTGAGGGCGGCCCCGGGCAGCTCGGCGCCCAGGGCGTCCAGCAGCGTGGGGATCTCCACGCCGAGGGGCAGCCCGGGGTGCTCCACGCCCACGTGCCGGGGGAAGGTGTAGCAGCCGAGCATGGCGGCCTGGTCGTCGGCGCAGGGGCCGAGCACGGCGATGCGGGCCGTGGGGTGCAGGGGCAGTACGCCCCGGTGGTTGTCCAGCAGGACGACCGACTCCTCGGCCACGCGCCGGGCCAGCGCCCGCGTCGCGGGCGGGTCCAGGTCCACCGGGCCCTCGGGCGCGGCGGGCGACCAGTCGGGGTCCAGCAGGCCCAGTTCGCACTTCTGCCGCAGGACCCGCAGCACGGCCCGGTCCACCAGCGACTCGGGCACCTCCCCGGACTGCACGGCCTTCAGCAGCGGCTCGCCGTAGCAGCGCACGCTCGGCAGCTCCACGTCGACGCCCGCCTTCAGGGCCAGGGCGCCGGCGCGGGCGGGGGAGTCGGCGACGCGGTGGTTGCGCTCCAGGAAGGAGATGCCGAAGTAGTCGGCCACGACCGTGCCGTCGAACCCCCACTGCTCGCGCAGCACTCCGGTGAGGAGCTCGGTGTTCGCCGCCGCCGGGACGCCGTCGAGGTCGTTGTAGGCGTGCATCACCGAGCGCGCGCCGCCCTCGCGCAGGGCCATCTCGAAGGGCGGCAGGATCACGTCCGCCAGCTCGCGCGGACCGATCGAGACGGGGGCGTGGTTGCGGGCGCCGCGCGAGGCGGAGTAGCCCGCGAAGTGCTTGAGCGTGGCCACGATCCCGGCCGACTCCAGGCCCGCCACGTAGGCGGTGCCCACGGTCGCCACCAGGTACGGGTCCTCGCCGATCGACTCCTCGGTGCGGCCCCAGCGCGGGTCGCGCACCACGTCCAGGACCGGGGAGAGGCCCTGGTGGATGCCGACCGAGCGCATGGCGGTGCCGATGGCCGAGGCCATCTCGCGCACCAGCGCCGGGTCGAAGGTGGCGCCCCAGGCCAGTGGGGTGGGGAAGATGGTGGCCTGCCAGGCGGTGAAGCCGGTCAGGCACTCCTCGTGGGCGAGGGCCGGGATGCCGAAGCGGTTCGCCGCGGCGACCTTCGCCTGGAAGGCGGCCAGGGCCCGCGCGCCCTCGGCCGGCTCCACGGGAGCCGTGCCGAAGGGACGGGTGAGCTGGCCCAGGCCGTGGGGCAGCAGGCCGTCCAGGTCGACGGCCTCGGAGACCTCGTGCTGGAACGGAGCGACGTCCTCGCCCTCGGCCTCGGAACCCGGCCAGATGCTGGAGAGCTGGGCCAGCTTCTCCTCCAGCGTCATCCGGGACAGCAGATCGGCAGCGCGCTCCTCGACGGGCCGGGAAGTGTCCTGCCAGGGGTGGTGATGCATGAGGCTCCTTGTTCAGCGTCGGCGTGACTCGGCGCGTCCCGCGCGGCTCAGCGTCCGCCGACGCCCATGAGGCCGTTGATGAGCTGACGGCGGGCGAAGAGGTACACGACGAAGATCGGCACGATCGACAGCACGACCGCGGCGAGCAGTGCGGGGATGTCCACCCGGAACTGGCCCACGTAGTCGTAGAGGCCGAGGGTGAGCACCCGGCTCTCCCGCGACTGGGTGAGGATCAGCGGGAAGAGGAAGTTGTTCCAGGCCTGCAGCGCCGCGTAGACCGCGACGGTGGAGATGCCGCCGCGGGAGAGCGGGACCACGAGCTGCAGCAGGACGCGGGCCTGGCCCGCGCCCTCCAGCGCCATCGACTCGTACATCTCCTCCTCGATGTCCCGCATGGTGCCGGCCAGGATCAGCACGCAGACCGGCAGGCAGAACGCGGAGGTCGGCAGGATGATCGCGAGCAGGCTGTCGTAGAGGTTGAGCTGGGTGATCAGCAGGTAGATGGGGATGATCACCGCTTGGGCGGGGATGGCCAGGCCCAGCAGGAAGAACTGGAAGATCCGCTGGGAGGTCCGGCTCATGGTGCGCACCACGGTGTAGCCGACGCACACCGAGAGCACCACGACGACGGCGGCGGTGGCGACGGTGACGATCGCGGTGTTGAGCAGGTAGGTGAAGAAGTCGCTCTCCAGCACCGTCCGGTAGTTGTCGAGCGTGAGGCCGGTGGGCGCGCTCAGCGAGCCCTCGTCGTAGTAGGCGTCGCGGTCCCGGAGGGTGGCGAGGACCAGGACGTACAGCGGCAGGCCGACGATGACCAGCCAGACGAGGGAGGCGATGCCCGCCGGAACGTTCCACTTGCGGACGCGGCGGAGTCTGCCGCGCAGGCCCTGGTCGTGCCGGACCGGCGGTGCCGCCGGCGGCACGGGACGCCGGGACCGCGGGGCCTCGGGACGGGTGGCGGTCTTCACAGCCCCTCCCGGGTGCTGCGCATGGCGCTGAAGCCGGTGAGCCGGACCATCAGCAGGGAGATGGCGGTGGCCACCACGACCAGGGTCGTGGCGATGGCGCTGGCGTAGCCCATGTCGTACGCCTTGAAGCCGGTTTCGTACATCAGGTAGGGCACGATCTTGGTGTCCGTTCCCGGGCCGCCCTCGGTGAGGATGAGGACGGTGTCGAAGAAGGTCAGCGCGCCGACCACCATCAGCACCGAGGAGGTGACGATGGTGTTGCGGAGCTGCGGCAGGGTGATGGAGAAGAACTGCCGGACGGTGCCCGCTCCGTCGATCGACGCCGCGTCGTAGAACGACCGGGGGATCTGCCGGGCGCCGCCCTGGTAGAGCAGGGTGTGGAACGGGATGAACTGCCAGGCGGCCACGAAGGCGATGGCGGCGAAGGCGCCGCGTCCGGTGCCGAGCAGGTTGCCGTCCTCCAGGCCGAACCACGGCCCGATCTCGGAGATCAGGCCGAAGTTGGGGTCCAGCAGCGACTTCCACAGCAGGGCCAGGGCCACCGAGGAGGCCAGCAGCGGCAGGAAGAAGATCGCGCTGAGGACGGCCCGGTTCTTCTGGCGGCCGGCCGCCCACACCCCCAGCAGCAGGGCGATGGGGGTCTGGACCAGCCAACTGAGGGCGGTGAGCAGGACGCTCAGCCACACGGCCTGCCGCATGGTGGGGTCGTTCCACAGCCGTTCCCAGTTGCCGGTGCCGCTGACGCCGGGGAAGTCGCCGAGGCCGTCCCAGTCGGTGAAGGACAGGTAGCCGACCAGCACCATGGGGCCGACGGCGAACAGGACGAAGAACAACACGCCGGGGACCGCCCAGGCAATGCCCGGGCGGCCCACGCGCGGCGACGGGGTCGCTGCTTGCTTCACTTCAGGGCCTTCATGGCGTCGACGAACTTCTCCGGGCTGAGCTGTCCGTTGAACAGCTTCTGGATGTTGGTCAGCATCGGCGTGGCCTGCTTCACCGGCAGGGCCTGGTCCCAGGAGAGGGTGAAGGACGGGGCGTCGCGCACCATGTCGTACTGGTAGAGGGCGTAGTCGGGCGCGGAGTGCTCGACGAGCAGGTTCTCGGAGTCGGAGGTGGTGGGGACGTCGCCGTTGTCCACCAGCTCCTTGGCGTACCAGTCCTCGGCGGCGGTCTTGACGAACTCGACGGCCGCCTCGCGCTGCTCGCCCTTCAGCCTGGAGTTCACCGACCAGAAGTTGGTGGGGTTGCCGACCACGCTCTTGGTGTCGCCCTTGCCGCCGGGAACCGCGGGGAAGGTGGTCCAGCCCAGGCCCTTCTCGGCGAACTTCGGCTGGTTGGCCTTCTGGTTGGCGTACTCCCAGCTCCCCATCAGGTGCATGGCGGCCTTGCCCTTGGCGAAGAGGGTGGAGGCGCCGTCGGCGGTGTAGTTGACCGACTTGTAGTTCTTGCCGAACGCCCCGCGGTCCACCAGGTCCTTCACCGTCCGGGCGGCCTTGAGGACGGCCGGGTCGCCCCAGGCCTCGGAGTCGCCGTTCTGGATGCGCTGGAAGACCTCGGGGCCGCCCGCGCGGTCCAGCAGGTACTCCACCCACATCAGTTCGGTCCAGGCGTCGGTGCCGGCGAGCGCGAAGGGGGTGACGCCCTTCTTCTTGAAGGTGTCGACCAGGCCCAGCAGGTCCTCCCAGGACTCCGGGGGCTCGGCGCCGGCCTGCTCGAAGACGTCCTTGTTGTAGAAGAGGATCACCGGCTGCATGCCGCGCATCGGGACGCCGTAGTAACGGCCGTCGACCTTGCCCGCGTCGAGGATGGAGGGGATGAAGGACTCCTTGAACTCGGCGTCCTTCTCGAACTCGGGGGTGAGGTCGACCAGCATGTCCTTCTCGACGAAGTCGCTGATGCTGCCGCCGCCCCAGTTGAAGAAGACGTCCGGGGCGTTGGGCGTGCCCATGGCGCTGCGCATCTTGTCCTGGTAGCCCTCGCCGGGCACCTCGACGAGCTCGGCCTTGACGTCGGACTTCTCGTTGAAGCGCTTGACCGCCTCGCGCTGCACCTTGGTGGAGGCGTCCTGGTAGACCCAGACCTCCAGGGTGTCCGCGTCCTTCTCGCCGGGACCGCCGCTGCCGCAGGCGGCGAGCGTGGAGGCGGCCAGGACGGCCGCCGTCAGTGTGGCGACATGACGCCGCCGGGATCCCTTACGGCCCGCCTTGGCAGAGCCCAGCACTGCTGTTCGCATCGCATACCTTCCGGAAGGACTCCGAAAATTATCGGTAGTGGTGTGGGGGAACGTACGGATGCGGTTGTGCTATGTCAACGGATCTGACAAAAAACGGGGGAGCGGGCCGACGGTGTAACAAGCCCGTGATCTGGAGTTGTCCCGTCCGCTGCCTTCCTCAGGCGCGCGGCGGCGCGGTGCTGGCCCTGACGACCAGTTCGGTGGCCAGTTCCACGCGCGGCGAGTCGAGTTCCTCGCCACGGGCCTGGCGCAGCACGGTACGGGCCGCCACCTTGCCCATCTCCACCAGCGGCTGGCGCACCGTGGTCAGCGGCGGCGCGGACCAGCGGACCTCCGGAAGGTCGTCGAAGCCCACGACGCTGATGTCCTCCGGCACCCGCATCCCGCGCCGCCGCAGCGCCTCGATGGCGCCCAGCGCCATCTGGTCGCTGGAGGCGAACAGGGCGGTGGGCGGCTCCTCCAGGTCCATCAGCTTGTTGCAGCCGGTGAACCCGGACTCGTGGTAGAAGTCCCCCGGCACCATGAGCCGGTCGTCCACGGGGACGCCCGCGGCCTCCAGCGCGGCGCGGTAGCCGTCCATCCGGGCCCGGCTGCACAGCAGCCGGGACGGGCCGGCGATGAACCCGATCCGGCGGTGGCCCAACCGGAGCAGGTGTTCGGTGGCCGCCATGCCGCCGGCCCAGTTGGTGGCCCCGACGGTGGGGGCGTCCAGGGCGGGCGACCCGGCCGGGTCCACCACGACCAGCGGCACGCCCAGCCGGTGCAGCTCCTCGTGGAGGACCGGCTCCAGGACGGAGGTCACCAGGATCACCCCGCCCGAGGCGCGGGCCCGCAGGTTGCGCATCCACTGCCGGGCCGAGCCCGCGCGGTCGTGGATCGCCGAGACCACCGTGCCGAAGCCGACCTCGTGCGTGGTCTCCTCCACCCCGCGGATGATCTCCACCGCCCACGGGCTGTCCAGGTCGTTGAAGACCAGGTCGATCAGGGCGGGCCGGTCGCCGGAGGAGGAGGTGCGGCGGCGGTAGCCGTACTGCCGCAGCAACTCCTCGACCCTGGCCCGGGTCGCGGGGGCGACGTCCGACCGCCCGTTGACCACCCGCGAGACGGTGGGCACCGAGACCCCCGCCTCCTGGGCGATCGCCGTGATCGTGACCTTCTGCTCCACCTTGGGCGCGACCCTCTGCTCCGTGACCCCACCGGCCGCGGCGGCCGTGCCGTCTGCCATGCCCTCTCCCATGCCCTCATCCTCCACGCACACCGTTGACGGGCGTTCCCATCGGCTCTACCGTTCCCGGCGCACCCTCGAAACCTTCCAACAGTCTTCCGGAAAGCGTTCCGGGGCGTCGAGAGAGGGACACCCCAGCATGAGGCCACACCGTGTACGCACCGTACGTCGTTTAGCCAGGGCGGTCGTAGCCGCCTCCGCCGCCGTGGCCACGCTGGCCTTCGGACTCACCACCACGAGCCAGGCCGCGAACCCCACGCTCCGCGAGGCGGCGGAGCCGACCGGCCGCTTCATCGGCACGGCGGTCAACGACGGCCTGCTGAGCAACAGCACGTACAGGAACATCGCCAGTACCGAGTTCAGCAGCGTCACCGCCGAGAACGCCATGAAGTGGGAGTCGGTCGAGCCGCAGCGCGGCCAGTTCAACTGGGCCGGCGCCGACCGCCTGGTGCAGTTCGCCCAGCAGAACGACCAGCTCGTCTACGGCCACACCCTGGTCTGGCACAGCCAGATGCCCGACTGGCTGGAGAACGGCTCGTTCTCCAACAGCGAGCTGCGCACCATCATGACCGACCACGTCACCACCCAGGTCAGCCGCTACCGCGGCCAGATCCCGCGCTGGGACGTGGTCAACGAGGCGTTCAACGAGGACGGCACCTTCCGCCAGAGCAAGTTCTACCAGCAGCTCGGCGAGTCCTACATCGCCGACTCCTTCCGGGCCGCCCACGCCGCCGACCCCAGTGCCAAGCTCTTCATCAACGACTACAACGTCGAGGGCGTCAACGCCAAGAGCGACGGCCTGTACCGCCTCGTCCAGCGGCTCCTCGACCAGGGGGTGCCCATCCACGGCGTCGGCCTCCAGAGCCACCTCATCGTCGGCCAGGTGCCCGGCACCCTCCAGCAGAACATCCAGCGGTTCGCGAACCTCGGCCTGGAGGTCGTGATCACCGAGCTGGACATCCGGATGCAGATGCCCGCCGACAGCTCCAAGCTCCAGCGGCAGGCCCAGGACTACCGCGCCGTGGCCAACGCGTGCCTGGCGGTCGACGGCTGCACCGGCATCACCGTCTGGGGCATCAGCGACCGCGACTCCTGGGTCCCGGACGTCTTCGAGGGCCAGGGCGCGGCCTGCCCGTACGACGAGAACTACCAGCCCAAGCCGGCCTACGAGGCGCTGCGCGCCGCCTTCGTCGAGGCGGGCGGCGGCGACCCGGGCGACCCCGGTGACCCGGGCGACCCCGGCACCGGGAGCTGCACCGCCGTCTTCACCGTCTCCAACCGCTGGTCCACCGGCTCGGTCGTCTCCGTCAGCGTGCGCACGACCCAGGCCCTGAACACCTGGCGGGTGGAGTTCGACCTGCCGTCGGGCGTCACCGTCGCGAGCGGCTGGAACGGCGGCTTCTCCCAGAGCGGCAGCCGCGTCACCGTCACCAACGCCCCGTACAACGGCACGGTCTCGGCCGGCGGGACGCTCTCCTTCGGCTTCCAGACCAGCGGCGGCGCCGCCCAGGACGGCACCGCCGTCAGCCTCGGCGGCCAGAGGTGCGCCGCGGGCTGACCGGAACCCCCGTCCGGCGCGCCGGCCGTCAGGGCAGGGCGACGGTGCGCCGGACGGGTCCGACGCCGGCCGCGGCCCGCCCCACACGGGCCGCGGCCGGCCCCGCGGACACACCGGCGCCCCCGCCGGGGAAGGACGCCCCCGAGGGCCGGGGGTTCAGCGGACCCGGACGGCGTACGCCGGGACCGACACCCCGTCGTCGTCCAGGCACCGGCCCGTCTCCAGGTCGAAGCGCTGCTTGAGCAGCGGCGACGCCACGAACGCCCGCCCTCCCGCCGAGCCCAGCAGACCGCGGGAGAGGACGTAGGCGCCGGTGAACGGATCGCGGTTGTCGACGGCGTACGTCCGGCCCGCCCGGTCGCGGAACAGGGCGACCTGCCGGCCGTCGGGCAGCAGCGCCGCCACCCCCCGCCCCGGCAGCAGGTCGGACAGGCCGCACACCGCGGCCCAGCCGTCGGCGGCGCGCACCTCCACCCGTACGGCGGTCGCGGCGGAGGCTCCTGCGGCCGGGGCGGGCCGGACGGCCCCGGCAGCGGTGGCGGTGGCAGTGGCAGTGGCAGTGGCGGTAACGGTGGCGGTGGCGGTCATCGTGAAACGGTCCCTTCGAGAGTGCGGACGGGGATGTCCGGGCCGGACAGGAGCGCCAGGTCGGGCTTGATCTGCTCGCGTTCGGGGACGAACCGCACCGACGGGTCGGGCGCGCCCGGTGCGTTGACGAAGGACACGAAGCGCCGCAGCCGCTCGGGGTCGTTCAGGGTCTCGGCCCACTCGTCGCGGTAGTTCGCCACGTGCTCGGCCATCATGGCCTCCAGCTCGTCGCACAGCCCCAGCGAGTCGTGGACGACCACGTCCCGCACGTGGTCCAGCCCGCCCTCGATCCGCTCCAGCCAGGCGGCGGTGCGCTCCAGCCGGTCGGCGGTGCGGATGTAGAACATCAGGAAGCGGTCGATCAGCCGGACCAGCTCGGCGTCGCCGAGGTCCTGGGCCAGCAGGTCGGCGTGGCGCGGGGTCGCGCCGCCGTTGCCGCACACGTACAGGTTCCAGCCGCTCGCCGTGGCGATCACACCGAAGTCCTTGCCCCGCGCCTCCGCGCACTCGCGCTGGCACCCGGAGACCGCCGCCTTCAGCTTGTGCGGCGCGCGCAGCCCCCGGTAACGCAGCTCCAGGTCGATCGCCATGCGCACCGAGTCCTGCACCCCGTAGCGGCACCAGGTGGAGCCCACGCACGACTTCACCGTGCGCAGCGCCTTGCCGTAGGCGTGCCCCGACTCGAAGCCGGCGTCCACCAGCCGCGCCCAGATCGCGGGGAGCTGGTCCACGCGGGCGCCGAACAGGTCGATCCGCTGACCGCCGGTGATCTTGGTGTAGAGGCCGAAGTCCCGGGCCACCTCGCCGATCACGATCAGCTTCTCGGGGGTGATCTCCCCGCCGGGGATGCGCGGCACGATCGAGTACGAGCCGTTGCGCTGCAAGTTGGCCAGGAAGTGGTCGTTGGTGTCCTGGAGGGTGGCCTGCTCGCCGTCCAGGACGTAGCCGCTGGCGCCCAGGACCGGCGCGAGCGAGGCGATGATCGAGGCGACGGCGGGCTTGCAGACCTCGCAGCCGTCGCCGCCGCGGGCCTCCTCGCGGCCGTGGCCGTCCAGCAGCTCGGCGAAGGACGTCAGGCGCAGGGTGCGGACGATCTCGTACAGCTCGCTGCGGGTGTGGGCGAAGCAGCCGCACAGGCCCTTGTCGACGGTGACGCCGCTCGCCTCCAGCTCGTCGTTGACCAGCGTGGTGAGCACCTTCACACAGCTTCCGCAGCCGGTGCCCGCCCGGGTGCACTTCTTCACCTCGGGCACGGTGGTGCAGCGGTGGTCGGTGACGGCCGCGCGGATGGTGCCCTTGGTGACGTTGTGGCAACTGCAGATCACCGCCTCGTCGGGCAGCGCGGACGGCCCCAGCGCCACCGGCGCCCCGGCGCCCGCGGGCAGCACGAGCTGCTCGGGGGGCACCGGCGGGACGCTGCCGGTCAGCGGGCGCAGCGTCCCGTACGCCTCGGCGTCGCCGACCAGCACCCCGCCCAGCAGGGTGCCGTCGGGGGCGATCACCAGCTTCTTGTAGACCCCGGCGCGCGAGTCGGAGTAGACGACGTCCAGGCAGCCCTCGGCCTTTCCGTGGGCGTCGCCGAAGGAGGCCACGTCCACGCCCAGCAGCTTGAGCTTGGTGGAGGTGTCGGCCCCGGTGAAGGAGCGCGTCGCCCGCCCCTGCCCGGCGACCGCCTCGGCGACGGCCTCGGCGCCCACCTGCGCCATCTCGTAGCCGGGCGCGACCAGCCCGTACACCATGCCGTCCACGGCCTTCGCGCACTCGCCGATGGCGTAGACGGCCGGATCGGAGGTGCGGCAGCGCTCGTCGACGACGATGCCGCCGCGCTCGCCGACCTCCAGGCCGCAGTCGCGGGCGAGCTGGTCGCGGGGGCGCACGCCCGCCGAGAAGACCACCATGTCGGTCTCGACCACCGAGCCGTCCGAGAGCGTCATCGAGGTGACGGCCCCGTCCTCGCCGGCGGTGATCTCCTGGCCGCCCACCCCGGTGTGGACGATCAGCCCCATCCCCTCGACGGTGCGGCGCAGCGCGGCGCCGCCGCCCTCGTCGACCTGGAGGGCCATCAGGCGCGGGTTGAACTCCACGACGTGGGTCTCCAGCCCCAGTCCGCGCAGCGCCCCGGCCGCCTCCAGACCGAGCAGCCCGCCGCCGACGACGGTGCCGACCCGGCTGCCCCGGGCGTACTCCTCGATGGCGAGCAGGTCCTCCACCGTGCGGTAGACGAAGCAGCCGGTGCTGTCCCGGCCCGGCACGGGCGGTACGAAGGGGTACGAGCCGGTGGCCAGCACCAGCGCGTCGTAGCCGACCTCCAGCCCGGACCGGGAGGCGACCGTGCGCGCCGCGCGGTCGACGGAGACCGCCGGGTCGCCCAGGTGCAGCTCGATGCCGTGCCGCTCCATGAAGCCCTCGTCCACCAGGGACAGCTCCTCGGGCGAGGTGCCGGAGAAGTACGAGGTCAGGTGCACGCGGTCGTACGCCGGCCGCGGCTCCTCGCACAGCACGACCACCCGGGCCCGCTCGGTGACCTTCCGGTGCGCGAGTTCCTCCAGGAACCGCTGGCCGACCATGCCGTGTCCGACGAGCACGATCGTGGGGCGTGGCGTCCGGGGCATCTCTACAGGCCTCCATCGTTGGTGATCAGGTGGAGCAGCGGGGCGGGGGGCAGCGGCTCGTCGCCCTCCCAGGTGCGGGCGAGCGCGCCGACGGTGCCGAGATCGCCGAGGAGGATGCCGCCCACCAGCCGGTCGCCGCGGACGACGACCTTGCGGTAGACGCTGCGCGTGGCGTCGGTGAGGTGGACGACGTCGTCCCTGGGCCCGGGGACGGTCTCGCCGAACGCGGCCAGGTCCAGCGGGCGCCCGGAGCCGGTGGCGGACGGGGCGAGGGTGAGCCGGGTCAGCGCCCGGGTGCCGGTGTACGCCGCCGGTCCGTCGCTCCCCGCCAGCAGCACGCGCGCCAGCGCGTCCGCCTGGTCCTGGGCGGCGCCCGCCAGCCCGTAGACCGTGCCGCCGTGTTCGGCGCAGTCGCCGATGGCGTGGATCCGGGGATCGGAGGTGCGCAGCTCGTCGTCGACGACGATCCCCTCCCGGACCGTGAGGCCGGCCGCCCTGGCGAGCCCGGTCCGCGGCCGTACGCCGCAGGCCAGCACGGTCAGTTCGGCCTCCAGCCGGTAGCCGTCGGCGAGCCGCACGGCGGTGACGGCGCGCGGCCCGTGCCCCGCGCCCGGCGGGGGCGCGGTCTCCAGGGCGCGGACGCGGCACTCGGTGTGGACCTCCACGCCCAGGCCCTCCAGGTGCTCGCGCAGCAGCGCCGAGGCACCGGCGTCCAGGTGCCGCTCCATCAGGTGCTCGCCCTGGTGGGCGAGGACGGTGCGGACGCCGCGCTCGGTCAGCGCGCGGGCGGCGGACACCCCCAGCAGACCGCCGCCGACGACGACCGCCCGCACCCCGGGCCGTGCCTCCTCCGCCAGGGCCCGGCAGTCGGACAGGGTGCGGAAGGGGTGCACGCCCCGGGGCAGTCCGCGGTCGCCGCGCGCGGCGTCCGGGCCCCCGCCGAGGCCCCCGCCCGGACCCCCGCCGGGGTGGGGGAACAGGCCGCGCAGCGGCGGCAGCACCGGGTTGGAGCCGGTGGCCAGCACCAGCGTGTCGTACGGCACCGAGGAGCCGTCGTCGCACAGCACCCGCCGTTCGGCCCGGTCCAGGCGGACCGCCCGCACCCCGCGCAGCCAGCGGGCGGCGGACGGCTCCGGGAGGGCCGCCACCTCCGGCGCGTACCGCCCGGCCAGCACCTCGGCCAGCAGCACCCGGTTGTACGGGGCGCACGGCTCCTCACCGATGACCGTCAGGTCCACGGCGGACCCGGCGGCGGAGAGCTGCCCGGCGAGCCGTGCGGCGGCCATTCCGCCGCCGACCACCACCACACGCGTCATCGTCATGCAGGCAGCGTGCGGCGCCGCTGTTTCCCGCCCGCATCCCCGCTGTTTCCCGCGGGCAACGCTGCCCTCAGCGCGCCCGGCCCCCGGCTGTGAGCCCCGGGGCGGCGCCCGCGCCGCGGATCAGGGGCCCGGCGGGGGCGGTACGGGCGCCTCGGACGCGGCGGGGGCGGGGATGGTGGGCGGGGCGGCGGGCACGGCCGCCGGACGCGGGCCGGCGAACCGCACGGGCAGCGCCGCCAGGCTCCTGGTCCAGGGCGACGCCGTCCAGACCAGCTCCTCCTCCGGCACGGCGAGCCTGAGGCCCGGCAGCCGGTGCCGGAGGACGTCCACGGCCGTCCGCGCGATCAGCCGGGCCTGCTCCTGGGCCGGACAGGTGTGCGGTCCCGCGCCGAACGCCAGGTGCGAGCGGTTCCCGGCCACCGGCCGCCCGCACCGGGGCAGCACCCGGGGGTCGGCGTTGGCCGCGGCCAGGCCCAGGACGAGCATGTCCCCGGCCCGGACGTCCTGCCCGCCGAACCGCAGGTCGCGGGTGGCGTAGCGGGCGGGCAGGTGCTGGGTGGGCGGGAACCGCCACAGCACCAGTTCGAGCACGTCGTCCACGGTGAGGTGGCCGCCGTCCAGCGAGGACCGCAGGGCGGGGTCGGTCAGCATCGCCCGCAGCGTGGCGGCGATCCAGTTCTTCGTCGTCTGGTTGCCCGCCACCACCGTCACCGCCAGGTTGTGCAGCACCTCCTCGTCGCTCAGCGCGGCGGGGTGCGCCAGCAGCCGGGAAACGATGTCGGGCCCCGGCCGGCGGCGCTTCTCCTCGATCAGGGCGAACAGGAGGCGTTCCATGCGGCGGCCGGCGTTGGCGGAGTCGGCGTTGGCCGCGGCCGTGCCGGCGGCGGCCTCGGCCAGCTTCCGGCCGGTCCGCTCGTCCGCGCCCAGCAGTCGGGTGAGGACCCGCGCCGGCAGCCGGTGCGCGTAGTGCGGCACGAGGTCGGCCTCGCGCCGCCCGGCGAAGGCGTCGATCAGCCGGTCGGCCGCGGTCCGCACCAGGCGGCCCAGCTCGTGCGCGTCGGTCCGGGCCAGCGCGTCGGCGACCGCCGCCCGCATCCGCCGGTGCTGCCGGCCGTCGGTGAACATCAGCGCCGGACGCCAGCCGACGAACGCCAGCACCGGGGAGTCGGCCGGGACGCGGCCCTCGCGCGGCAGGGTCCAGCGCCGCGGGTCGTGGCTGAAGTCCCGCTCGTCCCGGGCCACCCGCAGCAGCTCCCGGTAGCCCAGCACCAGCCAGGCGTGCACGCCCGGGGCCAGGGCGACGGGCGCGACCGGGCCGTGCCGGGTGCGCAGCAGTTCGTACAGCGCGGGCAGGTCGTCCCCGGTCAGGTGCGGTCCGTACAGGGGGGCGGGGCGGCGGCGTGCCGGGCAGCCGCCGGGCTGCCCGGCCGACGGGCGGCGGGGGAGGGCGGTCATGGGGTGGCTCCGGAAGGGGTGCGGGAAGGGGGCGGGAACGGGGAGTGGTCAGCGGGAGGCCGTACCTCCGGAGACAACGCCCTTCCGGCGCGCAAGGTCAATCTTCCTGTCTGAAAAGGGTCTTGAAATACCACTCAGGGGTGATCGGAGCGACCCGGGGACGGGGCTCGGCCGGCGAGCGCGCGCTCCAGGCCCCGCTCGCGCGGCCCCAGGAAGTGCGGGTCGGGGGTGAAGGTGGCGTCCAGTCCGGCCTTGACCGCGCCGGGCAGCTCGCGCAGGGCCCCGTAGAGCCAGGCGCCGTCGCGCGGCTCCCCGACGCCGACGCCGTACGCGTCGATCCCGGCGGCCCGGCACAGGGCCAGCGCGCGGTGGATGTGGAAGTCCTGACTCACCAGCAGGGCGCGTTCGACGCCGAAGATCCGGCGGGCGCGGGAGCAGGAGTCCCAGGTGTCGAAGCCCGCGTGGTCGCCGACCACGTCCCCGGCGGGGACGCCGCGCCGCACCAGGTACTCCCGCATCGCGCCCGGCTCGTCGTAGTCGCGGCGGCTGTTGTCGCCGGTGACCAGCACCGCGCGCACCGCGCCCCGGGCGTACAGCTCGACGGCGGCGTCCAGCCGGTGCGCCAGGTACGGGGACGGTTCGCCGTCCCACAGCCCGGCGCCGAAGACCACCGCGACCGGCGCCGAGGGGGCGTCGGCGGCCGTGCGGACCCGGTCGCCGGCCGTCACCCGGAGCCAGGTGGCGGGCAGCAGGCCCAGCACGCACAGCAGCACCGCGACCTGGACCGCCCGTCGCCTCGTTTCGACCGTCACACCGGGAAGGACGGCCCGCACCGCGCGGAGGTTGCCCCGGTTACGGTGGCACCGGACACAGCGGCACGCAGCGGTGAAGGAGTGACGAGCAGTGGCGAGCACGGCGGAGGTCCTGACCGTACTGACCACCACCGACAGCGCCGAGAAGGCCGAGGCGCTGGCGCGCGGCGCGGTGGAGGCCCGCCTCGCGGCGTGCGCGCAGGTGGCCGGCCCGGTGACGTCGGTGTACCGGTGGGAGGGCGCCGTACGGACCGACCGCGAGTGGCAGGTGCTGCTGAAGACGACGGCGGCCCGCTACGACGCCCTGGAGGCGCATCTGCGCGCGGCGCACGACTACGACACCCCCGAGATCATCGCGACCCCCGTCACCCGCGGCGGCGCGGACTACCTGGCGTGGGTAGCGGCGGAGACGGACGGGACGGACGGCGCCCGGGGGTCACAGGGCGAGGTGACGGCGCAGGGCGGCGTCGATGTCGGCCAGGACGTGTGACGGCAGCGAGCCGACCCGGTGCAGCAGCCTTTCCACGGCCACGGACCGGACCTGTTCGCACTGGGCCTTGGAATCCCGACGCAAGCCGCAGTCAGCGGCCTTGAGGAGCACCTGGAACGGGTAGACGCGTGCGGTGTTGGACGTCACGGGGACGACGGTCAGCACACCCCGCCCGGCACGGTCCGCCGAACGGTTGGCGGCATCGTTGGACACGATGACGGCGGGCCGCGCCTTGTTGGCCTCGCTGCCGCGCGCCGGATCCAGATCGACCAGATAGACGTCACCGCGCCGCATCGCCGAGCCCGTCAGCGGTGGTCGTGTCCCACAGCTCGGCGTCCTCGCCCTCGTCCCACTCCTGCCAGGCGGCCGTGTAGTCCCGTTCGAGTTCCGACGCACGCAGCAGTTCGATCGCGGCGTGTATCACGGCCGACCGTGACTCGGCCTCCGTCCTGGCGGCGTACGCGTCGACGAAAGCGATGTCCTCCTGGGGCAGGCTCACACTCACCTTCATACCAGTGATGCTACCCGGGTGGCTCCTCCCCTGCCACCCCGCTTACCACCGTCCCGTCCCCCACGGCCTCCACCCGGACCGCGCAGACCTTGAACTCCGGCATCCGCGAGACCGGGTCCAGGGCCGGGTTGGTCAGGGTGTTGGCGCGGCCGGGGCCCGGCCAGTGGAACGGCATGAACACCGTGTCCGGGCGGATGCCCGGGGTGATCCGGGCCGGGGCCACCGCCCGGCCCCGCCGCGAGACCACCGCGACCGGATCGCCCTCGGCCACCCCCAGCCGCCGCGCGAGCCGCGGGTGCAGTTCGACGAACGGGCCGGGCGCGGCGTCGTTCAGCTCCGCCACCCGGCGGGTCTGGGCGCCCGACTGGTACTGGGCCAGCACCCGGCCGGTGGTCAGCAGCAGCGGGTGGTCCGCGTCCGGCTCCTCCGCCGCGGGCCGGTGGGTGACGGGCACGAAGCGGGCCCGGCCGTCGTCGGTGGCGAAGCGGTCCAGGAACAGGCGCGGGGTGCCGGGGTGCGGGGCGGGGGAGTAGTCGCCCGCCGGGTCGTCGGCCTCGTCCACCGCCGGGACCTCCGGGCAGGGCCAGAAGACGCCGTCCTCCTCGGCGATGCGCCGGTAGGTGATCCCCGAGTAGTCCGCCGGGCCCCCGGCCGAGGCCCGCCGCAGCTCCGCGAAGACCTCCTCCGGATCGGTGGGGAAGCCCTTCTCCCAGCCCAGCCGGGCGGCGAGCGCGTGCAGCACCTCCAGGTCGGTGCGCACCCCGGGCGGGGCGTCCACGGCCTTGCGGCGCAGCAGCACCCGCCCCTCCAGGTTGGTGGTCGTGCCCGTCTCCTCCGCCCACTGCGCCACCGGCAGCACCACGTCGGCCAGCGCCGCCGTCTCCGACAGCACCACGTCGCACACGGCCAGGAAGTCCAGCGACCGCAGCCGCTCCTCCACATGGGCGGCGCGGGGCGCGGAGACCACCGGGTTGGAGCCCGTCAGCAGCAGGGCGCGCACATCGCCCCCGAGCGCGTCCAGCAGCTCGTACGCGCTGCGCCCCGGCCCCGGCAGCACCTCGGGGTCCACGCCCCACACCCGCGCGACGTGGGCGCGGGCCGCCGGATCGTCCAGCCTGCGGTAGCCGGGGAGCTGGTCGGCCTTCTGGCCGTGCTCGCGCCCGCCCTGGCCGTTGCCCTGCCCGGTCAGGCAGCCGTAGCCGGACAGCGGGCGGCCCGCCCGGCCGGTGGCCAGGCACAGGTTGATCCAGGCGCCGACGGTGTCGGTGCCCTTCGACTGCTGCTCGGGTCCGCGCGCGGTGAGCACCATCGAGGACTGTGCGTCGCAGAACATCGCCACCGCCTCGCGCAGCGCGGGCACCGGCACCCCGGTGATCCGCTCCACCAGCTCCGGCCAGTGCGCCATCGCCGCGGCGCGCGCCTCGGGCCAGCCGGTGGTGCGGGCGGCCACGAACCCGGTGTCCACCCGGCCCTCGGCGACCACCAGGTGCAGCAGCCCCAGCGCCAGCGCCAGGTCCGTGCCCGGGCGCGGGGCCAGGTGCAGGTCGGCGTGCTCGGCGGTGCGGGTGCGCCGGGGGTCCACCACGATCAGCCTGCCGCCCCGCTCGCGCAGTTCGGTGAGGTAGCGCAGGGCGGGCGGCATGGTCTCGGCGAGGTTGGAGCCGACGAGGATCACACAGCCGGTGCGGGCCACGTCCGCCAGCGGGAACGGCAGGCCGCGGTCCAGGCCGAACGCCCTGCCCTGCGCGGCGGCGGCCGAGGACATGCAGAACCGGCCGTTGTAGTCGATCTGCGAGGTGCCCAGCACCAGACGGGCGAACTTGCCCAGCGCGTACGCCTTCTCGTTCGTCAGCCCGCCGCCGCCGAACACCCCCACCGCGTCCGGCCCGTGCGCGGCCCGCACCGCGGACAGGCCCGCGGCGACACGGTCCAGCGCCTCGTCCCAGCCGGCCGGCTCCAGCGGCCCGCCGGGGCGGCGGCGGACCAGGGGCCCGGTCAGGCGCACCCGGGAGGAGAGCAGGGCGGGCGCGGTGCGGCCCTTGCCGCACAGGGCGCCCCGGTTGACGTCGAACGCGGTGCGCTCGACCACCTCGACGCCGCCGGCCGCCCCGTCCGCGCCCGGCCTCAGTCCCATGCCGCACTGGAGGGCGCAGTACGGGCAGTGGGTGTCCACGGTCGCCGCGGGGGCGCCGGGCGCCGCTCCGGCGGGCGGGGCAGTCGTCACGCTCATGCGCCCAGCGTGCCGCGCGCGTGTTACGCCCCGTGCCTCCGCGGGTTACGGGCCGGGCACGCCGGCCTCAGCCCGGCCCGGGGCGCGCCGTGAGCCGCCCGCAACCGGACGACACGGCGCCGCAACGGCGGGGCAACCGCGGCCCGCCACACTCGCCCCATGGCTCCCCGACCCCCGCGGCCCTCCCGCTCCCCCCGCCCCCGCCGCCCCGCGCCCGTCCTGGTCGCGGTCGCCCACGGCTCCCGCGACCCCGAGGCGCTGCGCACCGTCACCGCGCTGCTGGCGCTCGTCCGGTCGCTGCGCCCCGGACTGCGGGTGGAACTGGGGCACATCGAGCTGAACGAGCCCCTGCTGACGGACGCCCTGGCCGCGCTGCCGGGCGGCCCCCGGAGCTCCGCGGTCCTCGTCCCGCTGCTCTTCGGCCGCGGCCACCACGTCAAGCACGACCTGCCCCGGGCCGCGGCCGCCGCCCGCCACCTGGACGTGCGGATCGCCGCCCCGCTGGGACCGCACCCCCTGCTCGCCGACGCCCTCGCCGCACGGCTGGCCGGGACCGGTCGGCGCGTCCCCCGCGACCCGGACGGCGGCGTGGTGCTGGCCGCGGCCGGCTCCCGCGATCCGGAGTCGGCCGCGGACACCGGGCGGACGGCCGCCCTGCTCTCCGCCCGCCTCGGCGGCGTCCCGGTCGTCCCCGCCTACGCCTCGGCCGCCGCGCCGACCATCCCCGAGGCGGTGGCCGCCCTGCGCGCCGCCGGCCGCCGCGACATCGCCCTCGCCTCCTGCTTCACCGCCCCCGGCCTCTTCGCCGCCCGGTGCGCGCGGGCCGTGCCCGGCCTGCCCTCCGCCCGTCCGCTGGGCGCGCACCCGGCCCTGGCCCGCCTGGTCCTGCACCGCTACGACGAGGCCCGCACGGCGGCGCTCCGCACCGCCGGGGACGGCCTGGCCCGCGCCTCCTGACCGGTCCCGCCCGGCCGTCTGTCGCCCGTGGCGGCTACCGTCGGTGTGTGGACGGCGGATACGGCGATGCGTACGCCATGGACGAGGCCATGCACCACCCCATGCACGACCCCCTGCACGATGCGGCGCACTACGACCGGGCCGCGCTCGAACGCTGGGTGCCCGAGCCCGACAAACGGCCCGGCCGCACCGCCTTCCAGCGGGACCGGGCCCGGGTGCTGCACTCCGCGGCGCTGCGGCGGCTCGCGGGCAAGACCCAGGTCGTCACCCCCGACGGCGCCTCCCAGGAGTGGGACGCCAGTCCCCGCACCCGGCTGACGCACTCCCTGGAGTGCGCCCAGGTCGGCCGGGAGCTGGGCGCCGCGCTCGGCTGCGACCCGGACCTGGTGGAGACCGCCTGCCTCGCCCACGACCTGGGGCACCCGCCCTTCGGCCACAACGGCGAGCGGGCGCTGGACGAGATCGCCGCGCCCTGCGGCGGGTTCGAGGGCAACGCCCAGTCGCTGCGGCTGCTGTCCCGGCTGGAGCCCAAGCGGTTCGCCGTGGAGCGGGCGGACGACGGCGACCGGCTGGTCAGCGTCGGCCTCAACCTCACCCGCGCCGCGCTGGACGCCGCCACCAAGTACCCCTGGCCGCGCGGCGGCCACCCCACCGACCCCGCCTCGCGGAAGTTCGGCGTCTACGAGGACGACCTGCCGGTCTTCGAATGGTTCCGGCGCGGCGCCCCCGAGCACCGGCGGTGCTTCGAGGCGCAGGTCATGGACTGGTCCGACGACGTCGCCTACTCCGTCCACGACTTCGAGGACGGCCTGCACGCCGGGCACCTCGACCCCAACCTGCTGCTGGCCGAACCCGAGCGCCGCGAGGTCCTCGCCGTCGCCGCCCGGCGGTACGCCCCGCCCGGCACGGAGGAGGCCGAACTCGCCGAGGCCCTGGACCGGTTGCTGGAGCAGGAGTGGTGGCCGCACGGCTACGACGGCTCGGCCGTCGCCCAGGCCCGGCTGAAGGACGCCACCAGCCAGCTCATCGGCCGGTTCTGCCTGGCCGCCGAGGGCGCCACCCGGGCGGCGTACGGCTCGGGCCGCCTGACCCGCTACGCCGCCCGCCTGGTGGTGCCGCGCGGGACGCGGCTGGAGTGCGACGTGCTCAAGGCGGTCGCCGACCGGTACGTCATGCAGCGCCCCGACCAGGACCGCCTGCGCCGCGAGCAGCGCGCCGTCCTCGCCGAACTGGCCGACGCGCTGACCGCCCGCGCCCCGGACGGCCTGGACCCCCAGTTCCGCGCGCTGTTCGCGGCGGCCGGCACCGACACGGCCCGGCTGCGCGTGGTCGTCGACCAGATCGCCTCCCTCACCGACGCCTCGGCCCGCCGCCTCCACGCCCGCCTCACCGGGGCCCGCGGCACCACCGTCATCGGCCTGCGGTGAACCGGTGGCCGCGCCGGCCGGCGCAGGCGCGCGGGCGGCGTACGCCCAACGGCGGTCGGCGATCACCCCAATGCCCCTCCGCGGTGGCGGAGCGGACGGGAGGCGGATTGCATCGACGGGGGAGCCCCCCGCCGGGCTCCCGTTCCCGACTTCCTTTCGGAAAGGCGGACCGTCCATGCGACGCATCACCACAGCGCTGGGCTCCCTTGCCACAGCCACCCTGATGGCCCTCGCCGTGCCCCACTCCGCGACCGCCGCCCAGGGCCTCCTCATCATCGGCAACACGTCCTTCCAGAACCCGAGCGGCTGCTACGGGCTCCAGGGGGACCGGGGCCACCGCCAGGGGGACCACCGTGGGGTCGTCCTCGGAGACCTCCGCGAAGGCGCCCTCGAGGACGCCGGCACCTCCGAGAACACCGAGATCCCCGAGAGCGCCGACCTCCCCGGGAGCACCGAGAACCTCGACGACGGCGGCCGCGGCGGCGACGGCGGCCGTGACCGCGACCGCGGCCGTGACCGCGGCTGGACGCTGGTCGGCAACTTCACCAACCGCACGGCCCTCGTCTTCAGCGACGACTACTGCACGGGCTACCTGATCGACGAGGTCCGGCCGCGCGAGCAGACCGAGATCAGGGGCGAGAGCCTCTTCATCCGGTGACGCGCTGACCCCCGTCCCGCGCCCCACCCCCCGCACCCGCCCGGCGCCGCGCCGGGCGGGTGCGCGGTGTGACGGACGTCAGGGGAGCGCGCGGCCGGTGGTGCTGTCCACGTGGGAGGGGATCTCCCCCTCGTGGCGGTCCCCGGTCGTGGCCGTCCCCGTGGGCTCGAACATCAGGATCGACCCGCCCGGCGAGGACGGCTTGTGCTCGGTGCCCCGGGGCACCACGAAGACGTCGCCCTCGGTCAGCACCACGGTGGTCTCGTTGCCGTCGGCGTCGCGCAGGGCGATGTCGAAGCGGCCGTCGAGGACGAGGAAGAACTCGTCGGTGTCCTCGTGGACGTGCCAGACGTGCTCGCCCCGGGTGTGGGCGATCCGCACGTCGTAGTCGTTGACGCGGGTCACGATCCGGGGGCTGTAGACGTCGTCGAAGGAGGCCAGCGCCTCGGTCAGGTTCACGGGCTGCCGTATGGAGTCGGTGGTCATGCGGACGATCCTCGGCCGGGGCGGCCCCCGGCGTCTTGTACGTTGTTGACGTGGCGGACACGGGGGCGGAGGAGATGCCGGAGGGGTGCCGGGTCACGGCGTGGCGGCCGCCGGTCGCCGGGATCTCCGAGGTGTTCCACGCCCGCATCGCCGGCTACCGCTATCCGGTGCACTGCCACGACACCTGGACCGTCCTCATCGTCGACGACGGCGCCATCCGCTACGACCTGGACGCCCGCAGCCACGGCACCGTCCCCGGCGCCGTCTCCGTGCTGCCGCCCGGCGTCGCCCACGACGGGCGGCCGGCGGAGCGCCACGGATGGTTCCGCAAGCGGAACCTCTACCTGGACGCCGATTTCCTGCCCGTCCGTCTCACCGGCCCCGCGGTGGACACGTCCGTCGTCCACGACCGCGCGCTGCGGGCCGCCGTCAGCGAACTCCACCACCGTCTCGTCGCACCCGAGGGGATGGACGTCGAGGCCCGGCTGGCGATGATCGCCGACCGCCTCCGGCTGCACCTCGAACCGCGCACCCCCGCCGTCCCCGAGCCCGAACCGGCCCTCGCCCGGCGGCTGCGCGCCTTCCTGGACGACCGTCTCACCACCGGGGTGACGCTCGCGGAGGCGGCCGAGGCGCTCGACCGGACCGTCCCCCACCTCATCCGCAGCTTCAGGCGGCGGTACGGGATCACCCCGCACGCCTACGTCGTCGGGGCCCGCATCGAGCGGGCCCGCGGGCGCCTGCTGCGCGGCGAGCCGCCGGCCCGGGTCGCCGTCGAGGTCGGCTTCCACGACCAGGCCCACTTCACCCGCCACTTCAAGCGCCACGTCTCCGTCCCGCCCGCCCGCTACGCGGCCGGGGGCCCCGCCCGGCCCTCCTAGGCCGGCTCCGCCGCCAGGTCGGCCAGGACCGCCGCGTGGTCGGAGGGCCAGACGCCGCCGACGGGGCCGTCGCCCGCGCGCCGTACGGAGACGACGCGGCCGAGCCCGCCGGGGCCGGGCGGGCCGACGTGGACGTAGTCGATCCGGGCGCTGGGGGCGAAGGCCGCCGCGACGTGGGGGTTCGCCGTGTCCCGGGTGGCCGACGGCGCCCGCGGGTCGGCGTACTCCCAGGCGTCGAGGAGGACCTGGCCGGGCACGGCGGGGGCCGTCCTGTAGCCGCCCAGCAGCCGGATCTCGTCGGAGTCCGGCCAGGCGTTGAAGTCGCCGGTGACCACCGGCGGGAAGTCGGTCCCGCCGCGGCGGGACGCGACGAACTCGGCCAGGACGGCGACCTGTTCGCGGCGGACGGCCGAGGCGTCGGTGGCGGAGGTCAGGTGGGCGGTGAAGAACGGCACCCGGTGGCCGGGCGCGTCCACCAGCGCGTACAGGGCCAGGCGGCCGTCGTCCAGGCTCGCCGGGGCGGGCAGCCGCACCGCCTCGCGGGCCACGACGGGCCACCGGCTGAGCACGGCGTTGCCGATGTCGGCCGCCGGATCGTCCAGGCGCTCGCGCCACCTCTCCGGCGCCGGTGAGGCGGCCCAGGTCCAGTGCAGGCCGAGTTCCTCCGCGAGCCACTCCGCGAGGTTCTCCCCGTCGCGGGCCCACACCTCCTGCAACCCGACGATGTCCGGGCGCAGCTCGCGCAGCACGGTGAGGATCGCCTTCCGCCGCTCCTGCCACGGTCCGAACCGCCACCACACGTTCCACGTCAGCACGCGCATCCGCCGCACTGCCCCTCTCCGGTTCCCTCGGGTGCATCCCGCTGCCGCCCCGGTACCCCCTCGGATGACGCGCAACGGTCCGGACGCGGAACGGCCCGGGAACGGGAGAGGGCTTCTGCGCGCCCTTTTTGTCATGCGCATGCTGTACTTGTGCCGGGGCGGTGTGCGCGGGCCGGTTGTGCGGGCGCACACGCCGTCCCGCGGACCGCTGGGCCCCGGCCGCGACCTGATGTCCTTGACATGGACACCGCGTAACTGCGGTGCTGTCGTGAGGAGCACCCGGGCGGCCTGAGGGTCCCTTCCGAGGAGGGATGCGCGGATGCACGGCGCGAACGCGGCACGGACGGCGGTGGAGGAACTGATCGGCGGCGCCCGCGCGGGACGGGGCGGCGCACTGCTGGTGCGGGCCGAACCGGGCCTCGGCACCACCACCCTGCTGGACCACGCCGCCGCCTCCTTCGGGAGCGGGACCGCCGGCACCGTGCTGCGCGCCCGGGGCGTGGCCGCCGAGACCGCCGTGGCGTACAGCGGACTGCACGCCCTGCTGCGGCCGGTGGCCGGCCGGCTGGACCGGGACGACCCGCGCACCGCCGCCCTCGCCGACGCCCTGACGCTCGGCGCGGCCCCCGCGGACCGCGGACCGGTGCTGGCCGCCTTCCAGACGCTGCTGCACGACCTGACCGCCGGGGGACGGCCGCTGCTGGTCTGCGTCGACGACGCCCACCTCCTGGACGAACCCTCCCGCCGCGCCCTGGGCTTCGCCGCCCGGCGGCTGGGCGCGCCCCTGCCCGCGGCGATGCTCCTCGGGACGCACCACGACGGCACCGAGGACCCGCTGCTGGCGGGCCTGCCCCAGCTCACCCTGGAACCCCTGGACGCCCCGGCCGCCGCCGCGCTCCTGGACGGACTGCTGCCCGCCGAGACGGACCCGGCCGTACGGGAGGCGCTGCTGCACGAGGGCGACGGCAACCCCGGGCTGCTCACCGATCTGGCCGCCTCCCTCACCCGCGGGCAGCTCGCCGGCGCCGAACCGCTGCCCCACCCCCTGCCGGCCACCGGGCCCCGGCTGCGCGCGTGCGCCGCCGACCTGGCGGAGCTGCCCGGTGACACCCGCACCCTGCTCCTGCTGGCCGCCGCCGCGCACGAACTCGGCGGCACCGCCGACTGCGCCGTCCTGCTGCGCGCCGCCCGCGCGGCCGGGCTCGACCCCGCCGCGGCCGGCCCGGCCGAACGGCGCGGCCTCCTGCGGCGCGAGGGGGACGCCCTCCGCTTCGCCCACCCCCTGCTGCGCCGCGCCGCCTACTGGAGCGAGCCGCCCGAACGGCGCCGCGCCGCGCACCGCCTCCTGGCCCGGGCCCTGGACGGCAACGGGGACGGCCCCGGGGCCGGTACCGGCGCCCGGCCGGGGGAGGCGGAGGACGGGGCGGGAGCACCGCACCGGCTGCTCGCCCTCCGCCACCGCGCGGCGGCGGCCACCGGCCCCGACCCGCGGCTCGCCGACGCCCTCGCCGTCGCCGCCCGCGGCACCGCGGCCACCGACGAGCGCACCCACGCCGAACTGGCCGACGCCCTGTGGCGCGCCGCCACCCTCACCGGCGGCGGGACCGGCGGCGAGCCGGGCGGCGGGACGGACGCCGACGTACGCGCCGCCCGGCTGACCGCCGCGGCCGAGCACGCCTGGTCCGCCGGGCGCCCGCACCGCGCCCTGGCCCTGCTGGACCAGGCCCGCACACCGCCCGTCCACGACGCCGTCCGCGGCCGGGCCGAACTCGTCCGCGGCACCCTGGAGTTGCGCAACGGCGTCGTCACCGACGCCCACGAGGTGCTGACGTACGCCGCCCGGCTGCTCGGCCCGTACGACCCGCACACCGCCCGTGAGGCGCTGCTGCTGGCGACCGACGCGTCCTGGGCGGTCGGCGACATCGCCGGCTTCCGGGCCGACCTCGCCCGCATCGCCGAACTGGACGCCGCGGCCGGGGACCCGCTGGTGGAGGAGTACCGCGCCGGGCTGGACGCCGTGATGTGCGGCGACTTCGCCCGCGGCACCCCGCCGCTGCGCCGCGCCGTCGCCCGCGCCGCCGACGAGCGGCGGCCCTGGCGGCTGATCCGGGCCGGGATCGCCGCCCTGGTCGTCGGGGACGTCCGGGCCGCCGTCGACCTCAACACCCGTGCCCTGGCCGCCGCCCGGGCGCGCGGCCCGGCCGCCCTCGTCCCCCGGGCCCTGGAGCACCTGGCCTACAGCGAGCTGCGGGCCGGACGGCACAGCCGGGCCCGCGCCCACGCCGAGGCCGGACTGCGCCGCGCCCGGCGGACCGGGCAGCGCAACTGCGCCGCCCACCACCACGCCGTGCTGGCGATGGCCGCGGCGGTGGCCGGGGACGCCGCGGCCTGCGCCGGACACGCCCGCGCGGCGGGCGAGGACGCGGGCCCGCACGGCCTGGGCGTCGCCGCCACCCTCGCCCAGTGGGCCCTGGCCCGCTGCGACCTGGGCCGGGGACGGCCGCACGAGGCGGCGGCCCGGCTGGAACCGCTGGTGGGCTCCGCGCCCGGCGCCGGACGGGGGCACTTCGCGCTGCGGGCCCTGGCCGCGCCGTGCCTGGTCGAGGCCGCCGCCCTGGCGGGCGAACCGGAGACGGCCCGCCGCGCCCTGGCGGACTTCGCCGCGTGGACGGCCGTCACCGCCGACCCGCTGGCCCCCGTCCAGCTCGCCCGCTGCCGCGCCCTGCTCGCCGGTCCGCAGGAGGCTCCCGCGCTGTTCGCCCGCGTCCTGGAGCAACACGCCCGGGCCGACAGCGACTTCGAGCGCGGCCGCACCCAACTGCTGCACGGCAAGGCGCTGCGCCGGGGGCGGCGGCCGGGCGCGGCCCGCGGCGTGCTGCGCGACGCGCTCCTGGCGTTCGAGCGCTGCGGCGCCCACGGCTGGGCCGAGCAGGCCCGCGCCGAACTGCGGGCCACCGGCGAGGCGGCGGGCGCGGCCGGGCCGCGGGTGCTGGGCAGGCTGACCCCGCAGCAACTGCGCATCGCCCGGTGCGTGGCCGAGGGGGCCACCAACCGCGAGGTCGCGCTGCGGCTGTCGGTCAGCCCCCGCACCGTCGACCACCACCTGCGCAACGTCTTCGCGGCACTGGGCATCCGCTCCCGGGTGGAGCTGACCCGCGTCCTGGCGGCGGCGGGCGACGGCTGACGGCCGCCTTCCGGCCCGGGCCTCCCCGGCGGGAACGGCCATCGACGCACGGGGTGCAGCGGCCGGTGCACCTGGGAAACTGAGCGGTCGCTAAGTGATGCCCGCACGCCTCTGGATATCCCGGACCCCGCCCGCCCACAATGCTGCACCGAGCCGTCCCGACCCCTGACCCCTGACGCCCGCCAGGTGGAGGTCCGTGATGCACCCCGTCGTACGTTCCCCCGTGGACGCGGAGGCCGTGGCCGTGCTGCACCGGGCCGCCCGCCCCCTGCTGGACGAACTGCCCCAGCTCACCGACCGCATGGTCGCGCTGCTGCGCGAGGAGGAGCCCGCCTACCGCGCCGCCTCCGTGGACCAGGGCGAGCTGTGGCACGAGGTGCACCGCTCCCTGCGGCACAACGTGGGCTCCCTGCTGCGCCCCAAGGAGCTGCGCGAGCCCGCCCGGCGGTGCTCCTGGCGGATCGGCGCCGAGCGCGCCGAACAGGGCCTGCCGCTGGACGCCCTGCTGCGCGCCTTCCGGCTCGGCGGGGCCGTGGTCTGGCAGGCCCTGGTGGACCGGGTCACCCGGTGCGACCCCGACGGCGTACGGCTGCTGGTCCCGGTGGCGGCCGAGGTGTGGGACTTCGTCGACGAGCACTGCGCGGTGGTGGCCGAGGCGTACCGGCAGACCGAGAGGCGCCTCACCTGGCGCCGCGAGAACCGCCGGCTGCTGATGGCCGAGGCCCTGCTGGAGGGCACCGTGCGCGTCGCCGACCTGCCGGAGGCCGCCGAGGCGCTGGGGCTGCCCGAGCGCGGCCGGTACGCGGTGGTGGTCGTCGCCGGCCCCGGCCGGGAGACCCACCGGGCCGCGGTCCGCTCCGGCGTCCCGGCCGGGGCGCGCGTCCTGTGGCACTCCCGGCCCGACGCCGACCTGGGCATCGTCCTGCTCGGCGCCCCGTCCGGCGACGGCCCGTCCGGCGACGACGGGGACGGCCGGGGCGGCGGTACGGGCGGCGGTGAGGTCTCCCTGGCGGAACTGGCCGCCGCCCTGCCCGCGCTGCCCGGGACCCGGACCGGCATCAGCTCCGCGGTGGACGGCCTGGCCGCGGTCGGCGACGCCCGCCGGCTCGCCGAGACCGCGCTGCGCTCCGCCGCCCCGGGCGGCGACCCGGTCCTGCTGGACGAGCACCTCCCGGCCGCCCTGCTGGTCTCCTCGCCCGACCTGGCCACGGCGCTGGCCGAACGGGTGCTGGGCCCCGTGCTGCGGCTGGACGGCGCCGACCGGGACCTGCTGCTGGACACCCTGACGGCCTGGCTGGAGTGCGACGGATCGGCGCGGCGGGCCGGGAGCAGGCTGTTCTGCCACCGCAACACCGTCCTCAACCGGCTGCGCCGCTTCGAACAGCTCACCGGCCGGTCGCTCGGCCGCCCGCACGAGGTGGCCGAGCTGTCCCTCGCCCTCACCGCCCGCCGGCTGCTGCGCGGCCCGGCCCGCGCCGCCGCCCGCACCGCGGTGTGAGGGCGTGAGAACGGTGTGGACGCTCCGCGGGACGGCCGTGGAATACACCCGAATCGCCCACCGCCACCCCTTCCGGCGGCGCGGCTGATGCGGCACGCTCGCGGGAACGCTTACCGGTAGGGGGGACAGCGCAGCGAGGAGGAACACGTGGTCGACGCACATCGCACGTTCGTCATCGTCGGTGGTGGGCTGGCCGGCGCGAAGGCGGCCGAGACCCTGCGCGCCGAGGGGTTCACCGGCCGCGTCATCCTGATCGGCGACGAACGCGACCACCCCTACGAACGGCCTCCGCTCTCCAAGGGCTACCTCTCCGGCGCCGCCGAGCGCGGCAGCGTCTTCGTCCACGAGCCGGCCTGGTACGCCGGGGCCGACATCGAACTCCACCTCGGCCAGCCCGCCGTCCGCCTCGACCGCGCCGCGCGGACGGTGGAGCTGGGCGACGGCACCCGCGTCCACTACGACGCGCTGCTGCTGGCCACCGGCGCCGAACCGCGCCGCCTGGAGATCCCGGGCACCGACCTGGCCGGCGTGCACCACCTGCGCCGCCTGGCGCACGCCGACCGGCTCCGCGGCGTGCTGGCCGGCCTCGGCCGCGACAACGGGCACCTGGTCATCGCGGGCGCGGGCTGGATCGGTCTGGAGGTGGCGGCCGCCGCGCGCTCCTACGGCGCCGAGGTCACCGTCATCGAGCACCACCCCACGCCCCTGCACTCCGTCCTCGGCCCCGAACTGGGCACCGTCTTCGCCGACCTGCACCGCGAACACGGCGTCCGCCTGCGCTTCGGCACCCGGCTCACCGAGATCGTCGGCCAGGACAGCCAGGTGCTCGCCGTCCGCACCGAGGACGGCGAGGAGCACCCGGCGCACGCCGTGCTCGCCGCCATCGGCGCCGCCCCCCGCGTCTCGCTGGCCCGGGCCGCCGGCCTGGAACTGGCCGACGAGCCCGTCGGCGGCATCGCCGTGGACGCCTCGCTGCGCACCTCCGACCCCGGCGTCTACGCGGCGGGCGACGTCGCCGCCCTCCACCACCCGCTGTTCGGCACCCGGCTGCGCGTGGAGCACTGGGCCAACGCCCTCAACGGCGGCCCGGCCGCCGCCCGCGCCATGCTCGGCCAGGAGGTGGTCTACGACCGCGTGCCGTACTTCTTCTCCGACCAGTACGACATGGGCATGGAGTACTCCGGCTGGGCGCCCCCCGGCTCCTACGACCAGGTGGTGGTCCGCGGCGACGTCGGCAAGCGGGAGTTCATCGCGTTCTGGCTGCGCGAGGAGAGGGTGCTGGCCGGGCTGAACATGAACGTCTGGGACGTCACCGCCCCGGTCCAGCGGCTCATCCGCTCCGGCCGCCGGGCGGACCCGGAGAAGCTGGCCGACCCCTCGGTGCCCCTGGAGGTCCTGGCCGGCGACTGACCCGGCGCACGGGACCCGGCGACCGCCGCGCCCGGCCCGCGCCGTAGCGTGACGGGCATGAGCGACGTCCCGATCCGTACCGCCGTGGTGCCCGTCTCCGAGGTCCTCGACCTGCGCTGGGAGGTGCTGCGCCCCGGGCTGCCGCGCGAGTCGGCGGTCTTCCCCGAGGACGACCACCCGGCCACCTTCCACATCGCCGCCTACGGCGACGGTGACGGCACCGGTGAGGCCGACGCCGTCCTGGGCTGCGCCACCTTCTTCCCCGACCCGCTGCCGGGCGCCACCGAGCCCGCGTACCGCTTCCGCGGCATGGCCAGCGCCCCGGCCGTCCGCGGCCGGGGCTTCGGAGCGGCCGTGCTGCGCGCGGGCACCGCCGAGGCCGCCGCCCGCGGCGCCCGGCTGCTGTGGTGCAACGGCCGCACCGTGGCCCGCGGCTTCTACGAGCACCACGGCTTCGCGGTGCGCGGCGAGGAGTTCGAGATCGAGGGCGTCGGGCCGCACTACGTCTTCGTCAAAAACGTCGGCTCCGCCAAGGACACCGGCGGCGCGCGGTGACACGCCGTCCGCCCCGCCGGCGCACGGGCGCCGACGGGGCGGGAGGGAACGGAGGGGGCCTCAGTTCCCGTCGGCCGGGAAGTCCTCGTCGAACGGCGGCTTCCGGTCCGTCCAGGTCATCTCCGCGATGGTGGTGTAGCCGATGACCTCTCCCGGCTCATGGCCGTCGTGCGCCCTGAGCGCCACGTCCTCCGTGGCCAGGGGCGCTCCGGTCCTCCGGTCGAAGACCAGGCGCCGCTCCCAGTCGCCGTTCATGTGCTCGTTCCTGACGGCGACCGCGTTGCCGGCCCGGCCGTCGCGGGTCCTGACCTCGCCGAGGTCCCGCACACCGGGCAGGGTCGCCAGCAGCCGGTAGGCGGCGGCGCGCTGCCCGGACGTGGCGGGCATGTGGAAGGCGAGGTGGACGGTGGTGTCGAACAGCGTCCTGTCCAGGACCCGCTGCGGGCCGTTGTAGTGCCGGTCGACCAGCGCCTCCAGTTGGGTGCGGAGCTTCCCGGGATCGGTGGACAGGTCGGCCAGCTCGTCCAGGCCGAACTCCCCCACGCGGCCGCTGTCCGCGGTGCCGCCCGGGGCGTCGGCGTCGATCTCGCCCCGGCCCTCGTAGGTGACGACGTCCCGCTCGTCGCCGGGTGCGGCGCCGGGGGAGGTGAGGTCCCACCTCCTCGGCGAACCGTCGGCGCGCCAGGCCTCCTCGTCGGCCGGGCCCGCGGGCCGGGCGCCCAGGTCGACGTTCTGGGACCACTGCTTGCCGGTGCCGGAGGCGACCCACCTCTTCGACAGGCGCCGGACGTCGAGCGTGTAGTCCTTGCCGGGGACGTCCCGCAGCCAGCCCCGGCGCTCCTCCCGGTACCAGTACGCGCCCGGCGCGTCCGGTGTCCGCTCCACGTCGGAGGCCGCCGCCAGCAGCACCTGGGAGGGGCCGAGCGTCTGCCGCGCGACGTCCGTGCCGCCGGGCCGCACCACGCCGTCCCCGGGGACGCCGGAGGCGAGCACCGCTGCGGCCACCGCGGCCGCCGCGGCGGTCAGGGCCGCGCCCCATACCGGGCGGGACCCCCACACGGGCCGGCGCACCGGCTCCGGAGCCCGCGCCGGGGCGCCCGACGGCTCCCGCGCCGCGGCGGCCGGGCGCATCGCCCGGTCGATCTCCCGGGCCCGCACCCCCGGGTCGGCCGGCCGGCCGGGGTCGAGGTGTTCCGGGCGGGCGGCGGCCAGCCGCCGCATGACGTCGTTCCCCATCACGCTTCCTCTCCTGCGGTCCGCACCCGGAGGGGTGCGGGGGTGGTCCGTACGGGGGCGCCGTTCTCGGCCGCCCTGGTCAGCCGCTTGCGGGCCCGGTGCAGCCGCACCCGCATCGCGGCGGCGGAGCAGCCGACGACCCGCGCGGCCTCCCGCGGACTCAGCCCCTGCCACGCGGCGAGGACGAGCACCTCTCGGTCGTCCTCGTCCAGCGAGGCCAGGGCGCGGCGCAGCGCCAGCCGGTCGGCCACCTCCTCGGCTATGTCGCCCTCCGCCGACTCGGTCCACTCCCGCAGCTCCGCGGCGAGCGACGCGCGGCGGACCTCGGCGCGGACGGTGTCGCGCAGGACGTTGCGCGCCACGGCGAGCAGCCACGGCAGGGGCGGCTGCGGTACGTCGGCGAACCGGCGCCATGCCACGGTGAAGGTCTCGCTCACCACCTCCTCCGCCACCTGCCGTCCCGCGCGGCTGACGACGTACGCCCATACGCGTTGCCGGCAGGCGTCGTACATGGCGGTGAAGCGTGCCGCGTCCTCGGACACCGGCCGCACCTCCGTTCCTCCGGGTGTGTTGTCACCGGGAAATGGCGTGGGGCGGCCGATCGTTACCGGCGGACGGTCATCCGGTCCGGGACGGGGGCGCGCCGTCGCTGTCGCCGTCTCCGTCGCCGCTGTCTCCTCCGGTGTTGCGGCACAGCAGGTCCAGGGCGGCCCGGGCGTCCGCGTCGCCCCGCGCGGCGGGGCCGGCGAGCCAGTCGGCGACCTGGGCGAGGTCGTCCGCCGGTCCGGGGCCGGCCGACGGCCTCACCGGCTCCGGGGCCCCGGACGGGCGTGGGGCCAGGGCCGCGCGCAGCCACCGCTCGGCCTCGAGCCCGTGCCCGCGGCGGGACAGGGCCTGGGCCAGGTTGAGCATCCCGGCCGTGCACCCCGCCTCCGCCGACCGGCGGAACCACTCCTCGGCCCGCACCCAGTCGCCCCGCTCGGCGTGGAGGGCCCCGTAGCTGGCCTGGGCGTCGGCGTTGCCGCCCTCGGCCGCGCGCCGGTACCACTCCTCGGCGCCCACGGGGTCGCCGCGGTCCTCGCGCAGCAGGTTGCCGAGGTTGTTCATCGCGGTGACGTCGCCCCGGTCGATGGCCCGCCGGTAGCAGCTCTCGGCGCCCGCCAGATCGCCGCGCTGCCGCAGCAGCACCCCCAGGTTGACCAGCGAGTCGTGGTGCCCGCCCGCGACGGCCAGGCGGTAGTAGCGCTCCGCCTCCGCCGTCTCGCCGCGCGCCGCGAGGGCGAAGCCCATGACGTGCTGGGCCTCCGCGCTCCCGGCGTCGGCGGCGCGGCGGTAGTGGGGCTCCGCCCGCTCGGCGCCGTGGCGCAGGGCGTGGACGCGGGCGCGGTGCAGCAGCGCCTCCGGGTCGCCGCTCCCGCCCGCGCGGGCGAAGCAGTCCTCCGCCTCCGCCAGGTCGCCGCGGTGCGCGCGCAGCAGGCCCAGGCCGAGCAGGGCGCCCGGCGTGCCGCGGGCGGCGGCGCGGCGCAGCAGCGCCTCGGCCCTGTCCAGGGCCTCCGGCCCCTCCGGCGGGGGTGTGCCCGGGGCCATACCGGCCGCGACGAGGTCGAGCAGCTCCGCCGCGTTCCGGTCCCCCGCGTCCGCGGCGGCGGACAGGTGGGCGCGGGCGCGCTCGACGTCGCCCCGCTCCAGGAGGAGCAGACCGAGCGGCCCGAGGACGTCGGTGCTGCCCGCACCGGCCGCCTTGCGCAGGTACGGCTCCGCCTCCTCGGGCCGGTGGAGGGAGAACAGCAGCAGCCCCAGGGCGGCGGTGGCGTCCGGCTGCCCGGCCGCCGCCGCCCGGCGCAGCCAGCGTTCCGCGCCCGGCCGGTCGCCGCGGCGGGCCAGCGCCATGCCGTGGAACGCCATGGCCTGCGGGTCCCCGGCCTCGGCCGCGCGCCGGACCAGCTCGTCGAGGACCTCCTCGGCCTCCTCGCCACCGGGCGTCCCGGCGCTTCCGGGGCGCCCGGCCTCTCCGGTGTTCCCGGCGTCCCCGGTGCCGTGCTCCCGGTGGACGCGCCGCCACCATCCCCGGCGGCCTCCCCGCTCCTGCTCGCCCATCCTCCGCCCCTTCCTCCCCGGCTTCCTCTTCGACCTCTCCCGGCTTCCCGTCCCGGCTTCCCGCGCTTCCCCCGCCCGGCGTCCCGGCCCGCCCGGTGCGGCGACCGCGGTCCTCAGACGCCCACATGGACATGCCCCGCCCACAGCGACGGCGTGGCCGGGTAGCGCTCGCGGGCCGCGCGCACGGCCGCGTGCACCGCCGCCGCGGCCCGGTCGGCGTCCGGTTCCGCGGCGGCGCCCAACCCGTCGTACACCTGCCGGACGATGCGCGCCGCGACCGTGTCCTCCACCCACCACAGCGTGCCCACCACGTGCCGGAAACCGGCCAGTTGGAGGCCGCCGGCCAGGTGCAGCGCCTCGTCGGCGAGCGCGAAGCCGGTACGTGCCGTGGTGCAGGCGGACAGGCAGGCCAGCTCGGCGTCCCGCAGCTCCAGTTGGGCCAGCCGCGCCACGGTCAGCGGGTGCTCGGCGTGGTCGTGGACCAGCAGGGCGCTGCGGGACGGGCTGACCGGGTCCGCGGCGCCGTGCCCGGCGAAGTGCAGCCAGGTGTGGCGGGGGAGTTCGGCGACGACGCGTTCGCAGGTCGCCCCGGGCCCGGTCAGCACCCGGGCGCCGGGCAGCAGCCGGGCGAGCAGGGCGGCCTCCTCGGCGGCGCCGGGCAGGTCGGCGGCCCCCGGTGTACGGGGCAGGGCGACCACCAGCGGACGCGCCGGCCGCCGGGCCGGCCCGCGCCGGGCGCGGGCCAGGGCGCGCACGGTGGGGGCGTAGGAGGAGACGACCCGGTCCAGCACCGCACGGCCTCCGGCGCCGCCGCGGTGGTGCCCGGCGGCGTGCAGGGGCAGGAAGGCCAGGGGGCCGGTGGGCACCCACCACACCCGCGGCCAGGGCGCGCCGGGCGCGGGCGGCTCCCGCAGGCCCAGCGCGTCGAGCACCGGCCCCGCCACGTCGTCCCACAGCCACTCCAAGCACTCCGCCACCGCGTCCTCGTACCGGGCCGGGGCGGTCAGGTCGTCCTCGTCGCCGGAGATCAGCTCCAGGGCGGTGTGGAGGCCCGCCGCGCCCGCCACGGCGCGCCCCAGGGTCAGCGCGGGCAGCGGCACCACCCGGACCCCGCCGGGGGTCAGCACGAGCGCGTCGCAGCGGTGGCGGCTGACGTTGACCACGACGACGGGCCCTGGGTGCGCCTGTGCCAGCAACTCCCGTACGGGCGGGGGCCGCAGGAGGTGCTCCAGGCCCGGCAGCGCGCGGGCCCGGGCCAGCAGCCGCTCCCACTCGGCCGCCAGCACGTGCCGCCGGTCCGCCGCCGTCATCCCCACCGCCCCCGCCCCCGCTGCTCCCGTCGCTTCCGCCGCCTCCTCCGGCCGCCCGGTGTCCCCCGTGTCGAGCGCGGCCCGCAACTCCCCGAGCCGCGCGGCCAGTTCCGGGTCCCGCTCCCGCAGTGCGGCCAGGTCGTCGCGGCCCTCGATCAGCCGGCCCAGCAGCACGCCCCGGCCCAGTTCGAGGAGTTCCACCGCGCGTCCGGGCCGGCCCGCGGCCACCGCGCAGGCGGCGGCGTCGCAGGCCAGTCCGGGGAAGCGGGCGAGGACGTGCTCGGCGTCCTCGCCCGCCACCTGCCGGGGCGCGAGGGCCGGCAGCAGCCCGACGGCCAGCTCGTACGCCTGCGACGCCTGCCGCACGTCCCCCGCCTCCATCGCCCGGCGGCCCCAGGCAGCCGCCGCCCACAGGCGCTGCCGCGGGGGCGCGGCCGGATGCCGGGCGGCCCTGCGCGACCACTCCAGCGCCTCGGCGCGGACCGCGGACCCGCCGGTCCGCCGCCAGCGGTCCCACAGCGCGATGGCCAACTGGTAGGCGACGCCCGCCTGGTGGACGTCCTCCGCGCCCGCGTCCCCGGCGGCCCGGCGCAGCAGCTCCTCGGCCCGCTCCGCGTCCGCCGTCCGGCCGCGCGCCTCGTAGCGCGTCTGGAGCGCGGAGGCGAGGTTGACCAGCATCCCGGGGCGCAGCGCACCGATCCGGTCGGCCGCCGCGGCGGCCCGCTCGTGCGCCGCCACGCAGTCGTCCAGGTCCGCCGGGTCGCCGCCCGTCTCGAAACGCCTCCGGAGGACGTTGCCCAGACCGGTGTGGAACATGGCGTGGCCGGGATGCCCGGGCGGGGCGGTGGCCACGGCCGCCCGGTGTGCGCGCACCGCCCCGTCCAGGTCCGCCGGGTCGCCGGTGCGCTCGTGGCGCAGCCGGAGCGCGATCCCCAGATTGGCCAGGTCGCCGCTCCGGTTGACGCCGTCCGCCGGGCGCCGTGCCACGACCTCGCGGGACAGCCGCACGGCCTCGTCCAGGTCCGGGAGGGAGCCGGTGCGCTCGTGGCGCTCGCGGAGCACCAGCGCCAGGGTGGCCAGCACGCCCAGCCGGTGGGGGTGGGACTCGCCCGCCGCCGCCTGCGCCGCGCGCAGCGCCTCCACGGCGCGGTGCAGGTCCTCCAGCGCGCCGCCGCGGCCGTGGCGCAGCCGCAGCGCCTGGCCCAGGAGGGTCAGCGCGGGCACCCGGAGGGCGAGGAGCCGGTGCGGCGTGGCCTCGACCGCCTCCCGCGCCGCCTCGACCGCCCGGTCCGGCAACCCGGGGTCGGAGCCGGTGAGCGCAGCGTCGAGCAGCACGGCCGCGCGGCGGTGCGCCGCGTCGAGACCGGCCCCGGAGGACTCCTGCGGCTCCCGCGACGGCTCCCGGGCGGGCAGGACGCGCTCCAGCGCGTCGGCGATCGCGCCGTCCCGGCCGCCGAGGTCCTCCAGGGCCAGCGACCGGGCGCGGTACAGCTCGGCCACCGCCCGTACGGCGTCCGGGTCCCGGACCGGGTTCGGCACGCGCGCCATCAGCGCGCGCGCCTCCTCCAGCGCCCCGGGGGCCAGCACCGCCTCCCGGTCGAAGGACCCCGTGAACAGCAGCACCCGGGCCGTCAGCGAGCGCACCAACTCGTCGCGTGAGGAAGCCACCTGAGGACCGTACGCCCGGCGGGGACCGGCCGGGGAGGCTACTGTGAGCCGGACGGAGCCTGACCGGCAGGACGCGACCGACAGACGTGACCGGCGGGGGGACTGGTGGACCTGGACGGCGAGGACGGCACTGGCACCGGAGCCGTGGAGGAGACGGAGGCGCTGGCCCGGCTGTGCGGCGGCCTGGCGACGGTCCGGGCGCTGGCCGAGGCCCGCGGCGAGGGCCCGGCGCTCGACCGGGTGCTCGCCGGGCTGCGCGAGGGCGGCGGGACGGCCGCGCTGCTGGCCGAGGCCGACGAGCTGCTGCGCCGCTGCGGCGTCGCCCGCGGGCTGGGGCTGGGGCGGGCGCGGGTGCGGACCCTGCCGGTCCCCCCGGGCACCCAGCCACCGGCCGGAGGCACCGGCCTGCCGCCCGCCGTGCCCGGTCTCGGCGGCGGCCACGCGGTGGAGGAGGCGTACGTCTGCCCGGCCGGCCGCTGCGCGCGCGTGGTGCTCGCGGACGACGTGCACGGCGGCGCACGGGACGGGGGCGGGCCCGAGTGCGCGGTCCTGGCCCGGCCGCTGCGCCTGGTGAGGCTGTGAGCGGTGACCGGATTCCTGACCGCCCTGGGGAACAGGCTCGCGGAGACCTGGCTGTCGCTGCTGGTCCTGCCCGGCCTCCTCTTCGTGACCACGGCCGCCGCCGGGGGCGTCCTCGGCCACCGGCACCCGTTCGACCCCGGCCGGCTCGCCCGCCGGATCGACGCGCTGGCCGCCGAACCGGCCACCCACGCCACCGGCACCGTCGTACTGGTCGCGGCCGGCGTCCTGGCCTGCTCGGCCGGGGCGGGCCTGCTCGCCTCCGCCCTGGGCGGCGCGGTCGAACGGCTCTGGCTCGGCGACTGGCCCCGGCCGCTGGCCCGCCCGGCCCGCGCCCTGACCGAACGCCGCGCGCGCCGCTGGGAGGCCGCCCACCGGCGCTACCGGCGGGCACTGGCCGACAAGGCGCGGCTGCGCGCCCGCGCCGACTCGGACGCCCCGGGCGCCCCGGACGCCCTGGACGTCTCAAATCTTTCGGACGCTCCGGACACCCCAGACCTCTCGGGTGCCCCGGACACCCCGGACGCCACGGACCTCCCGAGCGCCCCGGACGCCCCGGGCGTCCGGCCCCCGGCCGGCCCCGCCCTCCCCGACACCGCCGCCCTGAACGAGGCCCGCAACCGCATCGCCCTCGCCCCGCCCACCCGTCCCACCTGGATGGGCGACCGGATCGCCGCCGTGGACCGGCGCGTCCTGCGGGCGTACGACCTCGACCTCGCCTCCGCCTGGCCCCGGCTGTGGCTGCTGCTGCCGGAGGTCCAGCGCGCCGACGTGCAGAACTCCCGCGCCGCCTGCACCGCCGCGGCCCGCCGCGCGGGCTGGGGCGCGCTGTACGCGGTGCTGGCCCTGTGGTGGTGGCCCGCCGCGCCGATCGCCGCGACGGTCTGGACGGCCGCCTGGTACCAGGGCCGCCAGGCCGTCGCCGCCTTCGCCGAACTCGTCGAGGCGACCGTCGACCTCTACGGCCGCGAACTGGCCGCCGCGCTGGGCCTGGACGGCGAGGGCCGCCTCACCCCCGAGACCGGCCTGGCGATCACCCGCGCCCTCCGCAAGGGCACCTGACCCGCACCCGCCCCCTCCCCCGAGACTCCGCGCCCCCCGGGGCCCCGGTGCCGCCGGGGCCTGAAGTGACGGGTGCGCCGTAGACTTCTGCCGTGGCGGGACGGATCAACGACGACGACGTGAAGGCGGTGCGGGACGCGGTCCCGATCGACGCCGTCGTCTCGGAGTACCTCCAGCTCCGCCCGGCGGGCGGGGGCAACCTCAAGGGCCTGTGCCCCTTCCACGACGAGAAGTCCCCCTCCTTCCACGTCAGCCCGAGCAAGGGTCTCTACCACTGCTTCGGCTGCCAGGCCGGCGGCGACACCCTCGACTTCGTGATGAAGGTGGACCACCTCTCCTTCACCGAGGCCGTCGAGCGGCTCGCCTCCCAGGCCGGGATCACCCTGCGCTACGAGGAGGGCGGCTACGCGCCCGGCCGCCAGCAGGGCGAGCGCATCCGCCTGGTCCAGGCGCACAAGGCCGCCGCCACGTTCTACGCCGAGCAGTTGGAGGGGCCCGAGGCCGAGATCGGCCGCCGCTTCCTGGCCGAGCGCGGCTTCGACCAGGACGCCGCGGCGCACTTCGGCGTCGGCTACGCCCCGGCCGGCTGGGACCACCTCACCCGCTTCCTGCGCGGCCAGGGGTTCAGCGACAAGGAGCTGCTCCTGGCCGGGCTCGCCCAGGAGAGCCGCAACGGCAAACCCATCGACCGCTTCCGCGGCCGTCTGATGTGGCCCATCCGCGACATCACCGGCGAGGTCGTCGGCTTCGGCGCCCGCAAGCTGCGCGAGGACGACACCGGGCCGAAGTACCTCAACACCCCCGAGACGGCCATCTACCGCAAGTCCCAGGTCCTGTACGGCATCGACCTCGCCAAGCGGGAGATCGCCAGGACGGGCCGGGCCGTGGTCGTCGAGGGCTACACGGACGTGATGGCCTGCCACCTGGCCGGCATCACGGGCGCCATCGCCACCTGCGGCACCGCCTTCGGCGGCGATCACATCAAGATCCTGCGGCGGCTGCTGATGGACAACTCCCGCTCGGAGGTCGTCTTCACCTTCGACGGCGACGCCGCCGGGCAGAAGGCCGCGCTGCGCGCCTTCGAGGACGACCAGAAGTTCGCCGCCCGCACCTCCATCGCCATCACCCCCGGCGGCATGGACCCGTGCGAACTGCGGCTGGCCGAGGGCGACGAGGCGGTGCGCGCCCTGGTGGAGGGGCGCTCCCCGCTGTTCGAGTTCGCCATCCGCTCGGTCACCGGGCAGCACAACCTGGACACCGCAGAGGGCCGCGCCGCCGCCCTGGAGGAGGCCGCGCCGATCGTGGCGCGGATCAAGGACGGCGCGATCCAGCACCAGTACGCCGTGCGCCTGGCCGGGCTGCTGGGCATCCTCGACACCGAGTTCGTCGTCCGGCGGGTGGGACAGCTCGCCCGCTGGGAGCGCGAGCGCCGCGCGGCCGCGCCGAGCGGCGCGCCCCGCGGTCC
>NZ_DASQNP010000042.1:0-16782 GCF_035644915.1 Streptomyces sp. | reverse complement strand
GCGCCCCCGGGGCCCGCCGAGCCGGGGCCGGCCGAACCGGAGACCGCCGCACCGGGTGCGGACGGACCGGGCACCCCCGAGCCGGGGGACGTCCCGCCCGCGGACGGCGCCACCGGCTCCCCCGGACGGCCCGAGCCCTGCGTGCCGCCCGGCGGAGGCGGGCCCGTGGAGGTGACGGGAGCGTCGTTCGGCCTCTCGGCGTACCCCTCCCGGGGGAGCCACCTCCTGGTGCCCTCCTGGTTGTTCGAGGTGGCGGCGCCGGGCGGCGGGTCCGGTCGCGGGGACGCGGGGACGTACACGGTGGCCCACCCGGCGGTGGAGCCGGAGTTCCTGGCGCCGCCGTCCTCCGGCGGCGACGGTGCCACGTCCGCCCCGGCGGACCCGGGCGGGTCGCCGCGGGAGCGGGTCGGCACCGCGACGCACCTCGGCGCGTACGCGCCCGGGGACCGTACGCTCACGGTCCACTTCTGGGGCGGGGTGTGCGACGACTACACCGCCACCGCCGAGGAGGGCCCGGAGTCGGTGACGGTGCGGATCACCGGGAAGCCGAAGGAGCCGGGCCGGGTCTGCGTCCTGGTCGCCCGGGAGATGACCGCGAAGGTGACGCTCAAGGAGCCGGTCGGCGACCGGAAGGTCCTGGACGAGGAGGGCGAGCGGCTGCCGGAGGGCCCGCGGGAGCGGAAGGAACCCTAGGGAGCGGAGGAGGCCGCGGCGGCGACGGGGAGGCGGACCGGCCGGGAGCGCCCCGGCACCGGCGCCCGCGGCACGACGAAGGCGGCGGTTCCGGTACCGGAACCGCCGCCTTCGTTCGCTGAAGCGATCACCCGGCGGCGCGGTGCGCGCCGCGGGCGGCCGGCCGGAGCGGCTCAGCTGAAGGAGTCGCCGCAGGCGCAGGAGCCCGTGGCGTTCGGGTTGTCGATGGTGAAGCCCTGCTTCTCGATGGTGTCGACGAAGTCGATGGAGGCGCCGTTGAGGTACGGGGCGCTCATCCGGTCGGTGACGACCCGGACGCCGTCGAACTCCTTGACGATGTCGCCGTCGAGCGAGCGCTCGTCGAAGAAGAGCTGGTACCGCAGGCCGGAGCAGCCGCCGGGCTGGACGGCGACCCGCAGGGCCAGGTCGTCGCGGCCCTCCTGTTCGAGCAGGCTCTTGACCTTCGCCGTGGCAGCTTCGGACAGGATGACTCCGTCGGTCGTCACAGCGGTCTGGTCCGATACGGACATCTGCTTCTCTCCCGGGTTGTACGGACTGCTCTGCCGCCTGCCAAACAAGCGGCCTCCCGGTTTCATTCCAGGCCGGGCACGTGTGTCACGGCTTTCATGCTCGCACACCCCGCACCCCGCGGTCACTCCCGAACGCACCCGGGCGGGGATGCGTCACACTGACGCGATCGGCATCGTCAAACTGACGTGAAGCGGTTATGATAGATAGCGTCAATCCGACGAAAAGACCCGCTGAATCCGACGAAAGGGTGCGTGCTGTGACCACCGCCCAGCCCTCCCCCTCCGCCCTGCTCGCAGACGACGTGCAGCCGACGCCGCTCGCCCTGCTCCTCCTCGGCCGCGAGGCCGACCCCAGGAGCGAGCGCGGCGTGGAGTGTCCCGGTGACCTGCCCGCCCCGTCGGACCCGGACCTGGTGGAGCGCGCCCGCGCGGCGAAGGCGAAGCTGGGCGAGCGGGTCTTCGTGCTCGGCCACCACTACCAGCGCGACGAGGTCATCCAGTTCGCGGACGTCACCGGCGACTCCTTCAAGCTGGCCCGGGACGCCGCCGCCCGCCCGGAGGCGGAGTACGTCGTCTTCTGCGGCGTGCACTTCATGGCCGAGTCCGCCGACATCCTCACCAGCGACCGGCAGCAGGTCATCCTGCCCGACCTGGCCGCCGGCTGCTCGATGGCGGACATGGCCACCGCCGAGCAGGTCGCCGAGTGCTGGGACGTGCTGACCGAGGCGGGCGTCGCCGACGTCACGGTCCCGGTCTCGTACATGAACTCCTCCGCCGACATCAAGGCGTTCACCGGGCGGCACGGCGGCACCATCTGCACGTCCTCCAACGCCAAGCGGGCCCTGGAGTGGGCGTTCTCGCAGGGGCAGAAGGTGCTCTTCCTGCCCGACCAGCACCTGGGGCGCAACACCGCCGTGCGGGACCTGGGGATGTCCCTGGAGGACTGCGTGGTCTACAACCCGCACCGGCCGAACGGCGGGCTGACCCCCGAGGAGCTGCGGGACGCGAAGATGATCCTGTGGCGCGGCCACTGCTCGGTGCACGGCCGCTTCTCGCTGGACTCGGTGAACGACGTGCGCGAGCGCGTCCCCGGCATCAACGTGCTGGTGCACCCCGAGTGCCGCCACGAGGTCGTCGCGGCGGCGGACTACGTGGGCTCCACCGAGTACATCATCAAGACCCTCGAGGCCGCCCCGGCCGGCTCGAAGTGGGCGGTCGGCACCGAACTGAACCTGGTGCGCCGCCTGGCGAACCGTTTCGCCCCGGAGGGCAAGGAGGTCGTCTTCCTCGACCGGACGGTCTGCTTCTGCTCGACGATGAACCGCATCGACCTGCCCCACCTGGTCTGGGCCCTGGAGTCCCTGGTCGACGGCAAGGTGGTCAACCGCATCCAGGTCGACCCGGAGACGGAGAAGTTCGCCAAGCTGGCGCTGGAGCGGATGCTCGCCCTGCCGTGACCGCGGGCGCACGGCCGTGAGCGCCCTGCCGTGGCCGGTCTTCCGTGACCGGCCTTCCGTGACCGGCCTTACGTGACCGCGAAGCCGTGACCGGCCGCGGGCCGTTCGGCCAGGATGGTCGGCATGCTGCTGCGCCCGGTACGCGACGTCGGCGAGGACGCCGAGGCCGTGCGGTCCGTCGCGGACGCCGCCCTCGCCGCCGGGCACGCCCCCGGCGGCGGGGGGCCGCCGCTGCCCGCCGTGACCGCGGACGACCGCGAACGCCGCCGCAGCCACGTCCGGCACCTGGCCCGCACCGACCCGGAGGGCTGCTGGCTCGCCGAGGACGCCTCGGGCCGTACGGTCGGGGCCGCGCTGTCCACGCGGCGGGAGGGCACCTGGGGCCTGTCCCTGCTCGCCGTGCTCCCCGGCGCCCAGGGCCGGGGGGTGGGCACGGCCCTGCTGCGGCGGGCCATGGCCCACGGCCGGGGCTGTCTGCGCGGCATCGCCTGCGGCCCGCCCCACCCCGGAGTCGCCCGCCTCTACCGGCGGGCGGGCTTCGACCTGCATCCGGCGATGCGGCTGACCGGGACGGTGTCCCTGGCCCGCCTCGCCGCCCCGGACGGCCCGGTGGCCGAGGGCACCGCCCGGCACCGGGACCTGATGGACTCGGTGGACCGGCGGCTGCGCGGCGGCGCCCACGGGCCGGACCACGAGGAGCTGCTGCGCCACTGCCGCCTGCTGGTGACCGACGACTTCGCCGGCAGCGGCTACTGCTACCTGCGCGAGGGGCGGGTGGAGCTGCTGGCCGCGACCTCCCGGCGGCTGGCCACCCGGCTGCTGACGGCCGCCCTGTCCGTCGTCGGCGAGGGCGGCGCGGTGTGCGTCCGGAACCTGACCGCCGAGCAGCAGTGGGCGGTGGACGTCGGACTGGCCGCGGGGCTGGAGGTGAGCACGGCGGGTTACGTCTGCCTGCGCGGCATGCGCCCGCCGGCGCCGTACGTCCCCTCCACCACGTTCCCGTGAGGCGCTTCCCCCGAAAGGGCCCCGAGAAGGCCCGTGCGGGACCGGCGGGGCCGGGTCAGCGGGGGCCGGCGGGGATGTCGGCGGGGAACAGCCCGTCGTCGCCGAGCAGGGCGCGCACCTCGTCGATCGTGGCGTCGGGCGCGGGCAGGATCAGGTCCGACGGCTCCAGGGAGTCGTCCGGCAGGGGCGTGCCCAGGGACCGTACGGCGTCCAGCACGGCGGCCAGCGTACGGTGGAAGCCCGCCTCGTCCCCGTGCTCCATCTCGTGGAGCAGTTCGTCGTCCAGCCTGTTCAGCCCGGAGAGGTGGCTGTCGTCCAGCGCCACCTGCCCCTCACCCATGATCCGTACGATCACGGCGCTCTCCTTCCCGAAGGGCCCGGCGGCCGGCGGGCCGGAAGACGGTGCTCCCGTGTCCCAGCTTCCCGCGGCCGGTACGCCGGCGCACCCCGGCGCACCCGCCGCCGGCCACCCGCCGCGGCCTACTGCTTGTCGAACCGGGGGGTGTCCTGGGACTGCTGCCGGGACTGCTGCTGCGCCTGGTCCTGGCCGCCCTCGATGGCCTGCTGGCCGCCGCTCGTGCCGCCCGCCAGCTCGGCCTTCATCCGCTGGAGCTCCAGCTCGACGTCCGTACCGCCGGAGATCCGGTCCAGCTCGGCCGCGATGTCGTCCTTGGCCATGCCGGTGGGGTCGTCGAGCGCGCCGGAGGCGAGCAGTTCGTCGATGGCCCCGGCACGGGCCTGGAGCTGCGCGGTCTTGTCCTCGGCCCGCTGGATGGCCAGGCCGACGTCGCCCATCTCCTCGGAGATGCCGGAGAACGCCTCGCCGATGCGGGTCTGGGCCTGGGCGGCGGTGTAGGTGGCCTTGATGGTCTCCTTCTTGGTGCGGAAGGCGTCCACCTTGGCCTGGAGGCGCTGGGCCGCGAGGGTGAGCTTCTCCTCCTCGCCCTGGAGGGTCTGGTGCTGCTGCTCCAGGTCCGTCACCTGCTGCTGGAGGGCGGCGCGGCGGGAGAGCGCCTCGCGCGCCAGGTCCTCACGGCCGAGCGCGAGCGCCTTGCGGCCCTGGTCCTCCAGCTTGGCGGACTGCCCCTGGAGCTGGTTGAGCTGGAGTTCCAGCCGCTTGCGGGAGGTCGCCACGTCGGCGACTCCACGGCGCACCTTCTGCAGCAGCTCGAGCTGCTTCTGGTAGGAGTAGTCCAGAGTCTCGCGCGGATCCTCGGCCCGGTCCAGGGCCTTGTTGGCCTTCGCGCGGAAGATCATTCCCATACGCTTCATGACACCGCTCATGGGCCTCGCGCGCCCCCTTCGTAACGGACTGAGCCTCGCACATCGACAGGTCCCACACTACGGGCCCTGCTTCTATTACCGCACTGTTCGGCCCTGGTTGTGGTCCTCCTCCAGGACGATCGGGGCGCGGCTTCCTCCCGCCCAGGAAGTAGGGAATCCGGCAACCCGCCGTTGCCGGATCGTTCCCCGCGGGGGTGGGGCCCACACCTGGCCGCCCCGTACTCTTGGCTGTGTGTTCCGAAGCCGTTCCCGTGATGAGCAGACCGCGGCTCCCCAGGAGACCGTGGAACTGACCAAGCAGCCCAAGCGCCGTGACCCGCAGGCCCCCAAGGGCCGCCCCACGCCCAAGCGCAGCGAGGCCGAGGCGCTGCGCCGCAGCGCGGTCAAGCCCCCGACGTCCCGCAGGGAGGCCGCCAAGCGGGCCCGCGAGGCCCGCCGCGCCGAGCTGGCGCGGCAGCGCGAGGCCCTGGCCGGTGGTGACGAGCGCTACCTCCCGCTGCGCGACCGCGGCCCGGTGCGGCGCTACGCGCGCGACTTCGTGGACGCCAGGTGGCACGTGGCGGAGTTCTTCCTGCCCGTCGCCGTGCTGATCCTGATCCTGAGCATGATGCCGTCGATGCAGGTCAAGAACGCCTCCCTGCTGCTGTGGCTGGGCGTCATCGTGATGATCGTCGTCGACTCCACCATCACCGGCCTCAAGCTGAAGCGGGCCCTGCGCGAGCGCTTCCCGGAGGAGAACCGGCGGGGCGCCGTGGCGTACGCGGTGATGCGGACGCTCCAGATGCGCCGCATGCGGCTGCCCAAGCCGCAGGTCGCCCGCGGCGAGGCGCCGCGCCGCTGAGGACGCCGCCGAGGATGTGGAAGGACCTCTGACGGACACACCGTGACGGACCCCGACAGATCACACATGGACAACGCCGTGCGACAGGCCCTGGTCGCCCGCCAGTTGGAGGAGCAGATCACGGCCCGCTTCCCCGTGGGCAGGCGGCTGAGGGTCCTGGACGTGGCGCTGCGCGACGGCCGGCAGGCGCTGCGGCTGGCCCGTGCCGGGCACGAGGTGACCGGGCTGGAGGCCGACCCCGAGCTGGCCGACGCGGTGTGCCGGGCCCTGGAGGGAGAGCCCCCGGGCATACGGGAGCGGACGCGCGTCATCGTCGGGGACAGCCGCAGCACCGGCGCGCACTTCCTGCCCGGCTCCTTCGACGTGGTGCTCTGCCACGAGGTGCTGGCCCCCGGTGACGAGCCGGGACCGCTGCTCGCCGGGCTGGGCCGGGTGCTCGCCTCCGGCGGGCTGCTCTCCCTGCTGGTGCCCAACGCCGAGGCGCAGGCCATGCGGCCGGGCCTGGCCGGCGACTGGGACGGCGCCCTGGACCGTCTCGCGCCCGTCGACCGCTCCCTGCGCCGCGAGGCGCTGGTCGCCAGCCTCACCGGGATGAGCACACCGCTGCACCAGTGGTACGGGGTGCAGGTCTTCACCGGCGAGGACACCGCCCTGCCGGAGGGCGAGGAGGGCGAGCGGCTGCTGGCCGCCGAGGAGCGGGCCGGGCGCACCGACCCGTACCGCGGGGTGGCGGCGCGGCTGCACCTGTGCGCCGTGCGCGACTGAGCCGGGCCCCCGGCCGTACGGGTCAGGCGTACGGGGCCCGTTGTGCGCCGTGTCCGGCGGCGGCCGTACGGGCCGCACAGGCTGTACGGCCGGGAGGGCCGCCCGTGCCCACGGCTCCCGGCGCGTCCGCGCCCGCCGCCGGCGCGCGGCTCCCCGCCCGGGAGACCCGGCGCGCGCCGTACGCCCGCATCCGCCCGCACCGGGCGCCGAGCGCGCTCGGCGCCCGGTCGGCGCCGTCACCGTCACCGAGCTCGCGCAGCCGCCGGCCGCCACGGAGCGGGTGGTGCCGGGCACGGCGATCGAGTCGGCCGGCCCGCACTTCCTCGACTGCACCGCCGGGTCCGTGGTGCCGACCGCGCTGGTGGAGCGGCTGCCGGACGGTCCGGAGACGCGCGTCGGGCACCGGGACGGCACGCTGTCCGGCGGCGAGCGGCAGCGGGTGGCGATCGCGCGGGCGCTGCCGCGCCGCCCCGGGTGCCGGTGGACGAGGCGACCTCGCGGCCGGACGCGGCAACGGGCCGGCGCTGCGCGACGCGGCGGCGGAGGCGGCCCGTACGACGGCGGTGCCGGTCGTCGCCGGTCGTCGCCCACCGGCTGTCCACGGTGACGCCGCCGGCCACGCGGTTTCCGGCGGCGTCGGCGGGGAACGCGGACGCCCCTAGGGCGTGACGCCCCGGGCCGTCCGGGCCGGGGCCGCCGCCGGCGACGGCCGGTGAACGACCAGCGAAGGGGATCCGCTGCCATGACCCGTTCCCCCAGGCGCGGCGGACACCGCGCGGGAGCCGCCGCCCTGTGCGCGGCGGCCGTCCTGTTCGTCGGGTGCACCGGGTCGGACCCCACCGAGGACGCCGACGGCTCGCCCTCCCCCAGCGCCACCGTCCCCGTCCCCGGCGGGGCCGAGGAACTCCAGGAGTCCTTCGAGAGGGTGGTGGACCGGGTCCTGCCGTCCGTCGTCCAGATCACCACCGGCGAGGGGCTGGGCTCGGGCGTGGTCTACGACGACGAGGGCCACATCGTCACCAACGCCCACGTGGTGGGCGACGCCGAGCGGCTCCGCGTCACCCTCGCCACCGGCCGGGACGACCAGCCGGCGGAGCTGGTCGCCAGCTACCCGGCCGAGGACCTGGCCGTGGTGAGGCTCACCGATCCGCCCGCGAACCTGCGCCCGGCCACCTTCGGCGAGTCCGGCGAGGTGGAGGTCGGGCAGATCGTGCTGGCCATGGGCAACCCGCTCGGGCTGTCCTCCAGCGTCACCGAGGGCATCGTCTCGGCCGTCGGCCGCTCGATCAGCGAAGGCAGCGCCGAGACCACCATCGGCAACCTGATCCAGACCTCGGCGCCGATCAACCCGGGCAACAGCGGGGGCGCGCTGGTGGACCTCTCCGGCCGGGTCGTGGGCGTCCCCACCCTGGCCGCCCGCTCCCCGGGCGGGGACGGGAGCACGGCGCCGGGCCTGGGCTTCGCCATCCCCTCCGACACCGTCCGCCACCTGGCCGACCAGATGATCGAGCGCGGCGAGGTGGTGGACTCCGACGAGGCGGCGCTGGAGGCGACGGTGCGCACCGTGCTCGGCGACGACTTCCGGCCCGCCGGCGTGGCCGTCGTGGAGCCCGAGAACGGCGGCGCGGCGGACGACGCCGGGCTCCGGGCGGGCGATGTGATCACCGAGGTCGGCGGGGCCGACACCCCGGACACGACCGCGCTGGCGGAGGTGCTGGCCTCCCACGAGCCGGGCGACGAGGTGGAGGTCGTCTACCGGCGCGGCGGCGAGGAGCGGACCGTCACGGTCACCCTGGGCGAACGCTGACCGGACACCGACCGCGGTCCCGCCCGGCCGGGAACCCCCGGGCGGGACCGCGACGGGTGCGGTCAGCTCCCCTCGGCCGCGCTCAGGCTCATGGGGCCGTAGATCTCGGTGCCGTCCTCCAGCAGCGTCACCTGCTCGACGCCGCCCTCCAGCAGCTCCCTCCAGGTCTCGCCGAGCCAGCTCTCCGCGTCGCCCTGGGTGGGGAACTCCTCCGGCCGGACGGCCGGCTCCGTCTCCGTGCCGTCGGCCCTCTCGAACCGCCACGTCCACGCCATGTGCGCCTCCCCGGTCTCCGTGTGTCGTCTTCTGTGCGTCTTCGGGTGTCGTGTGTTCTGTGTGGTGCCCGTGTGACCTGTCGTTCCCGTGTTTCCCATGATCCAGTGCACGGCGCGGAACGCGCACCGGTGCCGCTCGCGCGGCGCCCGGCCGGACACGAGACGATCGTGCCGTGGAAATCACTCTGCTCGGTACCGGCGCGCCCGCCGGCCTTCCCCGGCCCGGCTGCCCCTGCGCGTCCTGCGCGACCGCCGTCGGCGCGGACGCGCGGGCGGCGACCGCGCTGCTCGTGGACGGCGTCCTGCTGCTCGACCTGACCCCGGGCCCCGCCCTGGCCGCCGCCCGCGCGGGCCGCACCCTGCACGGCGTGCGGCAGGTGCTGCTGTCGCACCCGCACGACGGGCCGGCGCTGGAGATCCCGGCCGGGCTGCCCGCGCCGGTACGGCTGTCCGACGGCCGGGAGCTGGCGCTGATCAGCGGCCACCGGGTGCGCGCGGTGGCGCTGGACTCGCCGGGCACCGGCTACGAGATCGGCGGGCCGGACGGCGAGCGCCTGCTGTACCTGCCGCCGGGCGCCGGTCCCGCCGGCCTTCCGGCGGGGCCGGCCGGGGACACCGGGCCGTACCGGCAGACCGCGGCACCGCCCGCGCCGTACGCCCTGGTGCTCCTGGACGTCCTCGGCCGCCCCGACGCCCTCGCCCGGCTGCGGGCGGCCGGGTCCGTCGGCCCGACCACGGACGTGCTGGCCGTCCACATCGACCACGACGTGCCGCCCGGCCCCGAGCTGCACCGCCGGCTGGCCGCGGCGGGGGCCCGCACCGTACCGGACGGCACCACGCTGCTGGTCGGCGACTACCGCGCCGTCCCCGACCTGCCCCGCCGCACGCTGGTCCTGGGCGGCGCGCGCTCGGGCAAGTCCGCCGAGGCCGAGCGCCGCCTCGCCGCCTTCCCCGGAGTGCTCTACGTCGCGACGGGCGGCACCCGGGAGGGGGACGCGGAGTGGGCGGCCCGGGTCTCCGCCCACCGGGAGCGGCGCCCGTCCTCCTGGCGCACGGCCGAGACCTGCGACCTGGTCCCGCTGCTCACCGCGCCCGACGCCCCACCGCTGCTGATCGACTGCCTGTCCCTGTGGCTGACCGACGCGATGGACGCCGTCGGCGCCTGGGACGAGGACCGCTGGCGCTCGGGCGAGGCCCGCCGCGCCCTCGCCGAGCGAGTCGCCGACCTGGTGGCGGCCTTCCGCGCCGCCACCCGCACGGTGGTCGCGGTCAGCAACGAGGTCGGCTCGGGCGTCGTCCCGGCCACCGCCGCCGGGCGCCGCTTCCGCGACGAGCTGGGGCGGCTGAACGCGGCGGTGGCGGCGGAGTGCGAGCACGTCCTGCTGGTCACGGCGGGTACGGTGCTGTCCCTGCGCGGCTGAGTCCCGGTCAGGAGCCGGGGAGGGGGCGGTAGTGTCGGCCGCATGAGCGACGGCAGCCTGAATCTCGACGACTTCGGGGACCTCATCGAGCGTCCCGACAGCGGCGTCCGCCGGGACGCCGAGGAGCGGCGGGCCCGGACCGGGCTACCGGCCGGGGCACTGGGGCGGCTGGACGAGCTGGGCGAGTGGCTGGCCGCGGCGCAGTCCCGCGTCCCGGTCGAGCCGGTCTCGCGGCCGAAGGCCGTGCTGTTCGCCGGGGACCACGGAGTGGCCGAGCTGGGCGTCTCGGCCCGGCCGGCGGGCGGCGCGCACACCCTGGTGCGGGCCGCGCTGGACGGCACCAGCCCGGTGGCGGTGCTGGCGCGCCGGTTCGGGGTGCCGCTGCGGATCGTCGACATGTCGCTGGACTGCGACCCGGACGAGCTGCCGGAGGAGGTCACCCGCCACCGGGTGCGGCGCTCCAGCGGGCGGCTCGACATCGAGGACAGCCTCAGCCCCGAGGAGGCCGAGCGCGCCTTCCGGGCCGGGATGGCCGTCGCCGACGAGGAGGCCGACGCCGGCACCGACCTGGTCGTCCTGGGCGACCTGTCCGTCGGCGGCACCACCGCCGCCGGGGTGCTCATCGCCGCCCTGTGCGGCACCGACGCCTCCGTGGTCACCGGCCGCGGCGGCGGGCGCATCGACGACCTCGCCTGGATGCGCAAGTGCGCGGCCATCCGCGACGGGCTGCGCCGGGCCCGGCCCGTGCTCGGCGACCAGCTCGGGCTGCTGGCGGCCGTGGCCGGGGCGGACCTGACCGCGATGACCGGCTTCCTGCTCCAGTCGGCGGTGCGCCGCACCCCCGTCGTCCTCGACGGCGTCGTCTCCGCCGCGTGCGCGCTGGTCGCCCAGCGCGTGGCGTTCCGGGCGCCGGACTGGTGGCTGGCCGGGCAGGCCAGCGGCGAGCCCGCGCAGGCCAAGGCACTGGACCGGATGGCGCTCGACCCGCTGCTCGACCACGGCGTCACCGCGGGCGAGGGCACCGGCGCCCTGCTCGCCCTGCCCCTGATCCAGGCCGCCGCGGCCCTGGCGGCGGAGCTGCCGGTGCGGGACGCCGACGGCCGGGACGCGCCGGAGGGGGAGGCGGGACGGCCGGACTCCCCGGAGATGCTCGACGTGACCTGACCGCATCCGGGCCGCCGGCCCCGGCCGCCGGACCCGGCCCGGCGGCCGCCCGGTAGCCTGCGGCGCGATGGACACCTCCCCGCCCCCGGAACCGCCCGCTCCCCCGCCGCCCGCCAAAGTGCTGGACGGCGTGCGCTTCGCCTTCGGCACGCTCACCGTGCTGCCGGTGCGCGGGGCCCGCTGGGACCGGGCCGCCGCCCGGCGCGGCATGGTGTGCGCGCCGCTGGCCGGACTGGTGGTGGGGCTGTGCGCGGCGGCGCTCGGGGCCGCCGCGCTGCTGCTGGGCGCCGGGCCCCTGCTGGCCGCGGTCGTCACCGTCGCGGTACCCGCCGCCTTGACCCGGGCGCTGCACCTGGACGGGCTGGCGGACGTCGCCGACGGGCTGGGCAGCGCGCGTCCCGCCGAGGGCGCGCTGGCCGTGATGAAGCGCTCCGACATCGGCCCGTTCGGGGTCGTCACCCTGCTGCTGGTGCTGTTCGCGCAGGTGGCGGCCGTCGCGGAGCTGTACGCGGAAGGCTGGGCGCACGGCGCCGGCGCGGTGGCCGTGGCCGCGGCGGCGGCGCGCACGGCGCTGACGCTCGCCGCCCGCGAGGGCGTCCCGGCGGCCCGCCCGGAGGGGCTGGGCGCGGCGGTCGCCGGTGTGGTGCCGGTCCGGTCCGCGGCCGCCACCGGCGCGGTGGTGGTGCTGGCGGCGGCGGGTGCCGGCGCGGCGGAGGGCCCGTACGGGGCGGTGCGGTACGCGGCGGCGGTCGTCCTCGCGCTGGGGGCGGCGGAGGTGCTGCTGGCCCGCTGCCGCCGCCGGCTGGGCGGGGTGACCGGCGACGTCTTCGGTGCGCTGGCCGAGACCTCCCTCACCGCGGCCCTGGTGGTGCTTGCGCTGGGTTAGCGCCCCTCGGAGAATTCCGCACGGACGGCCCCGCGCGCCCGCTCCGCCCTCCCGCTCCGGCGGGCCGGCCTCCGCGCCGCCCGGAGCCGCCCCCCGTGACCGCACGGGTTGCGCCGTAGGCTCGGCCCGTGCCCGAAGCCGTGCACATCCACGCGGCTTGCCAACCGGAAGAGGGATTTCCACCACCGTGTCTGCTCTCACTCTCAGTACCTCGTCCGCTGCGGCGCTGCGCGCGGACGCCGTTGTCGTCGGTGTCGTCAAGGGGACCGACGGTCCCGTGATCGCCCCGGGCGGCGAGGCCGTGGACCAGGCGTTCGGCGGCTCCCTGGCCGCCACCCTGGAGACCCTCGGCGCCTCGGGCGGCGAGGGCGAGGTCACCAAGCTGCCCGCACCGGACGGCGTGAAGGCGGACCTGGTGCTGGCGGTCGGGCTCGGCGCCCCGGCCGAGGACGGCTCGTACGACCCGGAGGCGCTGCGCCGCGCCGCCGGTGCCGCGGCCCGCGCGCTGGCCGGCGGCAAGAAGGCCGGCTTCGCGCTGCCGGTCGGGGACGCCGCGTCGCTGGCCGCCGTCTGCGAGGGCGCGCTGCTGGGCGCGTACGCCTTCACCGCCTACCGCGGCAAGGCCGACAAGAACGACAGGAACGGCAAGGACGGCAAGGGCAAGGGCAAGGACGGCAGGAAGGGCGGTGCGGACAGCGGCGCCCCGCTCGCCGAGGTCGTCGTGCTCGGCGCCAAGCCGCGCGACAAGGCGCACAAGGCCGCGGCCGAGCGCGCCGAGGTCGTCGCCGCCGAGGTCAACCGGGCCCGCGACCTGGTCAACACCCCCTCCAACGACCTGTTCCCCAAGTCCTTCGCCGCCACCGTCCAGAGCGCGGCCAAGGAGTACGGACTGGCGGTGGAGGTGCTGGACGAGAAGGCCCTCGCCAAGGGCGGCTACGGCGGCATCCTCGGCGTCGGCAAGGGCTCGGCCAACCCGCCGCGCCTGGTGCGGGTGGCGTACACGCACGCCAAGGCGGAGAAGACCCTGGCCCTGGTCGGCAAGGGCATCACGTACGACTCGGGCGGCATCTCGCTCAAGCCCGCCGGCCACAACGAGACCATGAAGTGCGACATGAGCGGTGCCGCCGCCGTCTTCGCGGCCGTGGTCGCCGCCGCCCGGCTCGGCCTGCGGGTGAACGTCACCGGCTGGCTGGCGCTGGCGGAGAACATGCCGTCGGGCACCGCGACCCGGCCGGGCGACGTGCTGACCATGTACAGCGGCAAGACCGTCGAGGTGCTCAACACCGACGCCGAGGGCCGCCTCGTCCTGGCCGACGCCCTGACCCGGGCGTGCGAGGAGAAGCCGGACGCGGTGGTGGACGTGGCCACCCTCACCGGCGCGATGGTGCTGGCGCTGGGCAACCGCACGTTCGGCGTCATGGCGAACGACGACGCGTTCCGCACGGCCGTCCACGAGCTGGCCACCGAGGCGGGCGAGCAGGCGTGGCCGATGCCGCTCCCCGACCACCTGCGCAAGGGCATGGACTCGCCCGTCGCCGACATCGCCAACATGGGCGAGCGGATGGGCGGCGGCCTGGTGGCCGGGCTGTTCCTGAAGGAGTTCGTCCCGGACGGCACCACCTGGGCCCACCTGGACATCGCGGGCCCGGCCTTCAACGAGTCGGGTCCCTTCGGCTACACCCCCAAGGGGGGCACCGGTTCCGCGGTGCGCACCCTGGTCCGCCTCGCCGAGCGCGCGGCGGCCGGCGACCTGGTGTGACGCCTCCGGCGTCCGCCGGCGGCCCCGGGCACGGCGCGTGCCCGGGGCCGTTCTCCCTCCTCCTCCGTGGCTCGGCTCGCCTCCGGGCGCTTCGATCCCCTGCCGACGGGACTCGTCGCACGGTCGCTCGTCCCTCGCTCCCTCCTCCTCGCCCCTTTCGGCAGGGACGCGTCCTTCGGTTCGCTCGCCGGGCGCACCCGGGCCGCTCGCCGCCCCACCCGCCCGGCGCACTCGTCCGTGTTCGCTGTGAGCGATCTCCGTGGGGTTACCCTCCGGTAGACACGCGTGCCGGCTCACGATCCCGCTGTTCACGCCGGTGTGAGCGGTTCGGACACCGGCCCGGCGTCCCACCGCCCGCCAACAAGTGCAAAGATGTTCTCTCGGCAGGACAGGGCCCGCTCAACCCACAGGGCCGAGCACAAAGCGGCCGAACATACAGCCGCCCGGTCTCCGACGGACCGGCTCCGGCGTACCCATGCATGGAGGACGTGACGTGGCGAACGACGCCAGCACCGTTTTCGACCTAGTGATCCTCGGAGGCGGTAGCGGCGGTTATGCCGCTGCCCTGCGCGCTTCGCAGCTGGGTCTGGACGTCGCCCTGATCGAGAAGGACAAGGTCGGCGGTACCTGTCTGCACTACGGATGCATCCCGACGAAGGCCCTGCTGCACGCCGGTGAGATCGCCGACCAGGCCCGTGAGAGCGCCGAGTTCGGCGTCAGGGCCACCTTCGAGGGCATCGACATGGCGGCGGTGCACAAGTACAAGGACGGCGTGATCTCCGGCCTGTACAAGGGACTGCAGGGGCTGATCGCCTCGCGCAAGATCACCTACGTGGAGGGTGAGGGCCGGCTGTCCTCCCCGACCTCGGTGGACGTGAACGGCCAGCGCTACGAGGGCCGGCACATCCTGCTCGCCACCGGCTCCACGCCCAAGTCGCTGCCGGGCCTGGAGATCGACGGCAACCGGATCATCAACTCCAACCACGCGCTGACCCTGGACCGCGTGCCGGAGTCCGTGATCATCCTGGGCGGCGGCGTGATCGGCTGCGAGTTCGCCTCCGCCTGGCGGTCCTTCGGCACCGACGTCACCATCGTCGAGGGTCTGCCCCACCTGGTGCCGGCCGAGGACGAGAACAGCTCCAAGCTGCTGGAGCGCGCCTTCCGCAAGCGCGGCATCAAGTTCTCGCTCGGCTCCTTCTTCGAGAAGGCCGAGTACACCGAGAACGGCGTCAAGGTCACCCTCGCCAACGGCAAGGAGTACGAGGCCGAGCTGCTGCTCGTCGCCATCGGCCGCGGTCCGGTCTCGCAGGGGCTGGGCTACGAGGAGGCCGGGGTCGCCATGGACCGCGGCTACGTCCTCGTCGACGAGTACTGCCGCACCAACGTGCCCACCATCTCGGCCGTCGGCGACCTCATCCCCACCCTCCAGCTCGCGCACGTCGGCTTCGCCGAGGGCATCCTGGTGGCCGAGCGGCTCGCCGGGCTGGACGTCGTGCCGATCGACTACGACGGTGTGCCGCGCGTGACGTACAGCCACCCGGAGGTCGCCTCCGTGGGCCTCACCGAGGCCAAGGCCAAGGAGGTGTACGGCGCGGACAAGGTCGTGACGCTGAAGTACAACCTCGGCGGCAACGGCAGGAGCAAGATCCTCAAGACGCAGGGCGAGATCAAGCTCGTCCAGGTCCGTGACGGTGCCGTGGTCGGCGTCCACATGGTCGGTGACCGGATGGGCGAGCAGGTCGGCGAGGCCCAGCTCATCTACAACTGGGAGGCCCTGCCCGCCGAGGTCGCGCAGCTCATCCACGCGCACCCGACCCAGAACGAGGCCCTCGGCGAGGCCCACCTGGCCCTGGCCGGCAAGCCGCTGCACTCCCACGACTGACGCTCTCCGGGCGCGACTGCATCACGACATTCGCACATTTCGTTAGGAGCAACCGAAACCATGGCGGTTTCCGTAACCCTGCCGGCGCTCGGCGAGAGCGTGACCGAGGGCACCGTCACCCGCTGGCTGAAGGCCGAGGGTGAACGCGTCGAGGCCGACGAACCCCTGCTGGAGGTCTCGACCGACAAGGTCGACACCGAGATCCCCGCCCCCGCCTCCGGCGTCCTGTCCTCCATCAAGGTGGCCGAGGACGAGACGGTCGAGGTCGGCGCCGAGCTGGCCGTCATCGACGACGGTTCGGGCGCTCCGGCCGAGGCCCCCGCCCAGGCGGAGGCTCCGGCCGCCGCCGAGGCCCCGGCCCAGCAGGCCCCCGCCCCGCAGGCCCCGGCCCAGCCCGAGCCGCAGCCGCAGCCCGCGCAGGCCGAGGCCCAGCCCGAGCCCGCCCAGGCGGAGGCTCCGGCGCAGGGCGGCGGCGCGGAGGGCACCGACGTGGTGCTGCCCGCGCTGGGCGAGTCCGTCACCGAGGGCACCGTCACCCGCTGGCTGAAGTCGGTCGGTGACGAGGTCGAGGCCGACGAGCCGCTGCTGGAGGTCTCGACCGACAAGGTCGACACCGAGATCCCCGCCCCCGCCTCCGGCGTCCTGCTGGAGATCCTGGTGAACGAGGACGAGACCGCGGAGGTCGGCGCCAAGCTGGCCGTGATCGGTGCCGCGGGCGCCGCCCCGGCCCAGCAGGCCCCCGCCCCGCAGGCCCCGGCCCAGCCCGAGCCGCAGGCCCAGCCGCAGCCGCAGCCGCAGCCCGCGCAGGCCGAGGCGCCCGCCCCGGCGGCTCCCGCGCCCGCCCCGGCCCAGCAGGCTCCGGCGCCGCAGCAGGCCGCTCCGGCCCAGCAGGCCCCGGCCCCGGCTCCGGTGCCGCAGCAGGCGGCCCCGGCCCAGCAGGCCCCCGCCCCGCAGGCTCCGGCTCCGGCTCCGGCTCCCGCGCCCGCCCCGCAGGCGCCGGCCGCCCCGGCCCC
>NZ_DASQNP010000041.1:0-20439 GCF_035644915.1 Streptomyces sp. | reverse complement strand
CTGGGTCTTGCCGTCCGGGCGCAGGTAGGGCACGGTGCCGTTCTTGCGCACCTCGGTCAGCCGGCGGGCCAGCCGGTGGGCCAGGTGGATCGGCAGCGGCATCAGCGCCGGGGTCTCATCGCAGGCGTAGCCGAACATCAGCCCCTGGTCGCCGGCGCCCTGCCGGTCCAGCTCGTCCGCATCGCCCTCCACCCGGGCCTCCCAGGCGGCGTCCACGCCCTGGGCGATGTCCGGCGACTGCGCGCCGATGGACACCGACACTCCGCACGAGGCCCCGTCGAAGCCCTTCTTGGAGGAGTCGTAGCCGATCTCCAGGACCTTGTTGCGCACCAGGGTGGGGATGTCGGCGTAGGCGGAGGTGGTCACCTCGCCGGCCACGTGCACCAGCCCGGTGGTGATCATCGTCTCCACGGCGACGCGGGAGGTGGGGTCCTGGGCCAGAAGGGCGTCGAGGATGGTGTCGCTGATCTGGTCAGCGATCTTGTCGGGGTGACCCTCGGTCACAGACTCCGAGGTGAACAGGCGGCGAGACACATCGCTCCCTGGGGTTGCAGCGGCTGCTGGCTGATTTCGTGTGCGGACCGGGCAGCGGGCGTGCCCGAGCGCGGTCAGCCGTCAGTCTATCCGCAGCCTCCCGGGAGCCCACCATGACGTCTCGCACTCCGACATGTTCGCGCCAGGCCGCACGGGACGCGTGGGGCGGCGGAGGCCGTGTGCGACGGAGGGCGGACGCCCGGACGGCCCGGGGCATCCGCCCTCCCGGTGGTCACCCGCGGTTCAGCAGGGGGACGACCCTGTCCCACACCGTGTCGGCGAGGGCCTCCTTGGGGCCGTGCGGTACGGGCGTCTCGCTGCCGTCGGCTCCCAGGATGACGGCCTCGTTCTCCTCCGCGCCGAACGTCCTGTGCTCTCCGACCTCGTTGACGACCAGCAGGTCGCATCCCTTGCGGGCGAGCTTGGCGCGCCCGTTGGCCAGGACGTCGTCGGTCTCGGCCGCGAAGCCGACGACCACCTGTCCGGGGCGGGCGCGCTGCGCGGAGAGTTCGGCGAGGATGTCGGGGTTGCGGACCAGAAGGACCGGTTCCGGCTCCTGGCCGTCCCGCTTCTTGATCTTGCCCTGGGCGTAGTGGGCCGGCCGGAAGTCGGCCACGGCCGCGGCCATGACCACCGCGTCCGCGTCCGCGGCGGCCTTCAGCACGGCCTCCCTCAACTGCACGGCCGTCCCCACCGGCACCACGTCCGCACCCGCGGGATCGGGCAGGGCGGTGTTGGCGGCGACGAGGGTGACCCGCGCGCCGCGCGCCACCGCCGTACGGGCCAGGGCGTACCCCTGCCTGCCCGAGGAGCGGTTGCCCAGGAACCGCACCGGGTCCAGCGGCTCCCGGGTGCCGCCCGCGCTGATCACGACGTGGCGTCCGGCCAGGTCCCGCTCCTGCCCCGGCCCGCGGGCGAGGACCCGGCGGCAGACCTCGAAGATCTCGCCGGGCTCCGGCAGCCGCCCCTTGCCGGTGTCCGCCCCGGTCAGCCGCCCGACGGCGGGCTCGATGACGACCGCGCCACGGCGGCGCAGCGTGGCCACGTTCTCCTGGGTGGCGGGGTGCTCCCACATCTCGGTGTGCATGGCGGGCGCGAAGACCACCGGGCAGCGGGCGGTGAGCAGGGTGTTGGTCAGCAGGTCGTCCGCGAGGCCGTGGGCGGCCCGGGCCAGGACGTCGGCGGTGGCGGGCGCGACGACGACCAGGTCGGCCGCCTGGCCGATGCGTACGTGCGGGACCTCGTGGACGCCCTCCCAGACGCCGGTCGTCACCGGGTTGCCGGACAGCGCCGCCCAGGTGGCCTCGCCGACGAAGTTCAGCGCCGAGCCGGTCGGCACCACCCGTACGTCGTGGCCGGACTCGGTCAGCCGCCGCAGCAGCTCGCACGCCTTGTAGGCCGCGATCCCGCCGCTGACTCCCAGGACCACCCTGGGCTTGCCGGACGTGTCCATCCCTCGCCTCTCCCCGCTTCCGTGGCCGTGTTCCTCGCGGTTGCATCCGCGCAACGCGGACGCGCCGCGGCTCCCATGACACACCACGGGCCCGGCAGCCGTGCTGCCGGGCCCGTGTGTGGTGTTCCGGTGAGACCGCCGGGGCGGCCCGCGACCACTACTGCGCCGGGTTGTCGACGGCCTCGGCGGTCAGCAGGCCCGCGTTGATCTCGCGGAGCGCGATCGACAGCGGCTTCTCGTGGACGTGGGTGTCCACCAGCGGGCCGACGTACTCCAGCAGGCCCTCGCCGAGCTGGGAGTAGTAGGCGTTGATCTGGCGCGCGCGCTTGGCGGCGTAGATCACCAGGCTGTACTTGGAGTCGGTGGCCTCAAGCAGCTCATCGATCGGCGGGTTGATGATGCCCTCGGGCGTGGTCATGGAAGAGGACACGCTCTACCTTCCGCTGCGGTGGATAAGACGGGCTGTGATCCGACGACCGGACTCGTCGGTGCCGAGTCAGGCGAGGCCCGGTGCCGGACGTTCCGGAGCCGGGAACCCACCGCCGGTGCCCCGGGGCCCGGTGGCGGTCCCGCCCGGCCGTCCGGCGACGATCACGAATCCTGCATCAAGGCTAGCAGCTCGCGGCTGACGTCCTCGACGGAGGTGTTGACCAGGGTCACGTCGAACTCCGACTCGGCCGCCAGCTCGATTCTGGCCGCCTCCAGCCGCCGCTCGATGACCTCGGGGGACTCGGTGCCCCGGCCGGTGAGCCGGCGGACCAGTTCCTCCCAGCTCGGCGGGGCGAGGAAGACGAGCCGGGCCTCGGGCATCGACGCGCGCACCAGCCGCGCGCCCTGGAGGTCGATCTCCAGCAGCACCGGGTCACCCGCCTCCAGCCGCTCCTGCACGGCCTGCCGGGGGGTCCCGTACCGGTTGCCCGCGAACTCGGCCCACTCCAGCAGCTCGCCGTTGGCGACCAGCTTGTCGAACTCCTCGTCGTCCACGAAGAAGTACTGGACGCCGTGCCGCTCCCCGGGGCGGGGCTTGCGGGTGGTGACGGACACCGAGAGCCAGATCTCGGGGTGGACCTTGCGCAGATGAGCGACGACCGTGCTCTTGCCGACCCCGGAGGGGCCGGAGAGCACGGTCAGCCGCGGACGTTCACTCATACGGCGATTATTCCTGGTTCCCAGGAAGCCTGGGAACGTCAGGCGGAGCCGCCGCCGAACTCGCGCTCGAGGGAGGCGATCTGGTTGGAGCCCAGGCCACGCACCCGGCGGCTTTCGGAGATGCCGAGCCGCTCCATGATCTGGCGGGCCCGGACCTTGCCGACGCCGGGCAGGGACTCCAGGAGAGCGGAGACCTTCATCTTGCCGATCACGTCGTTCTCCTGGCCCTGCTTGATGACCTCGTGGAGCGAGGCGCCGGAGTGCTTCAGTCGGTTCTTGACCTCGGCGCGCTCCCGGCGAGCCGCGGCGGCCTTCTCGAGCGCGGCTGCGCGCTGTTCAGGGGTAAGGGGCGGAAGAGCCACGCCTACGTCACCTCGGATGTCGAACTGGTCGGATATGGATCGGTGAGGAACCTAGTAGCCCCGCACCTGCGGAGCAACGAGCAACACGTCCCCTCGGTCCTCCCGGACCTGGGAAGACCCAGGATCCGCGGTGCTCTCGTCGGAGACTAGCGGCCTTGAGCGCCAGAGTCAGCGAGAACAGACGAAAAGTCCTGGTCAGACTCCAGTCTGCCGGGACATTTGCGGACAAAACACCGATCGAGAGGGTCGATTTCGCGGTTTTCCGCGCTTCCGGACCCCGCACAACTGTCCGCATGGCTGCCCGTGCGGCGCCCCCCGCGGTCCCCGCCCGGGCCGGTGACGGGGCCCGGCGGCGGGGCCCGCGGCGGATGCCGGGGATCACCCCAGGACCGCCCGGAGGCGGTCGGTCTCCCGTGCGGCGGACTCCCGCAGGGCCACCGCCGACGGACCGTGCCCGAGGACGCCCCGGCTGATGCTCGGCACGACGTTGCCCACGGCGTCCCCGAACACCCGGGGAAGGTCCTCGGCGGTGGCTCCCTGGGCCCCCAGCCCCGGGGCCAGCAGCGGGCCGCCCACCGACAAATTCACCCCGGCCTCCCCCAGCGTCGCGCCCACCACCGCGCCGACCGAGCCCAGCGGCCGGGCCCCGGCGTTCTCCCGGGCGATGTGGTCGAGCACCGTCTGGGCGACCGACGCGCCGCCCGCCGCCGTGGCGCGCTGCACCTCGGCGCCCTCCGGGTTGGAGGTGAGCGCCAGCACGAAGACGCCCGCGCCGGCGGACCGCGCCGCGTCCAGGGCCGGCCGCAGCGACCCGAAGCCGAGGTACGGGCTGACGGTCACCGCGTCGGAGAACAGCGGGCTGCCCGGGTCGAGGTAGGCCGCGGCGTAGGCGGCCATGGTGGAGCCGATGTCGCCGCGCTTGGCGTCGGTCAGCACCAGCGCCCCGGCCGAGCGGGCGTCGGCGATCGCCCGCTCCAGCACGGCGACGCCGCGCGAGCCGAAGCGCTCGAAGAAGGCGGACTGCGGCTTGAGGACGGCCACCCGGTCGGCGAGGGCGTCCACGACCGTGCGCGTGAACCGCTCCAGGCCCGCCACGTCGTCGTCCAGCCCCCAGGCGGTCAGCAGCGAGGGGTGCGGATCGATGCCGACGCACAGCGGGCCGCGGGTGTCCATGGCGCGGCGCAGCCGGGCGCCGAAGGGCTCGGGGGACGACGGGGACGGGGAGGACGGGCGGCGGGTCTCGGGGCTGGTCATCGGGAGGTGGCCTTCCGGGTGTCGGCGCCGACGGCCTCGGCGAGGGTGGCGTACGGGCTCGCGGCCAGCTTCGCGGCCAGGCCCCGGTGGATGCGGCGGCACCACAGCGGGCCCTCGTAGACGAAGGCGCTGTAGCCCTGGACGAGGGTGGCGCCGGCCAGGATGCGCTCCCAGACGTCGTCGGCGGTCCGCACTCCGCCGACCCCGATCAGGGTGACGCGGTCGCCGACCCGCGCGTACAGGCGGCGCAGCACCGCCAGGGAGCGGTCCTTCAGCGGCGCGCCGGACAGGCCGCCGGCGCCGATGGCCTCGATCTCCGCGCGGCCGGTGGTCAGGCCCAGGCCGTCACGGGCGATGGTGGTGTTGGTGGCGATGATGCCGTCCAGGCCCAGTTCGACGGCGAGGTCGGCGACCGCGTCGACGTCCTCGTCGGCCAGGTCGGGGGCGATCTTGACCAGCAGCGGCACGCGGCGGTCGGGCACCGCGGCGTCGGCGGCGGCGCGCACGGCCGTCAGCAGCGGGCGCAGGTGCTCGGTGGCCTGGAGGTTCCGCAGGCCGGGGGTGTTGGGCGAGGAGACGTTGACGACGAGGTAGTCCGCGTACGGGGCCAGCCGTCCGGTGGAGGTCACGTAGTCGTCCGTGGCCTCGCTCTCCGGGACGACCTTGGTCTTGCCGATGTTGACGCCGACGGTGGCGGGGAAGACGGCCCGGCGGGCGGCGAGGCGGGCGGCCACGGCGGCGGAGCCGTCGTTGTTGAAGCCCATCCGGTTGACCAGGGCGCGGTCGCCCACCAGGCGGAACAGCCGCGGCCGGGGGTTGCCGGGCTGGGGCTGCGCGGTGACGGTGCCGACCTCGACGTGGTCGAAGCCGAGCATGGTGAGCCCGTCGATGCCGACCGCGTTCTTGTCGAAGCCCGCGGCCAGCCCGAAGGGGCCGCGCATGCGCAGGCCGAGGGCCTCGGTGGCCAGGGCGCGCGCCTGCGCCCGGCCCGGGGCGAGGACGGCCGCGACGAGCGCGCGCAGCCCGGGGACGCGGGCGACCAGCCGGATCAGGGCGAACGCCAGGTGGTGCGCCCGCTCGGGGTCGAGGCGCTTGAGGAGCAGGTGGAACAGCAGGGAGTACATGCGGGGTCTTCCGGGCGGCGGGACGGGGGGCTCCTCCTGCGGATCCTGCGGAGGGCTCGCTGCGGAGGGCTCGGGGTGCGGGCTCTCGCGGGAGGGGGGACACCGGCGGCCGGCGTCCCCCCTCCCGTCTCACCCCGTCACCTCTCGCGGGCGGCGATCAGGTGCTCCGCGTGCTCCTGGAGGGAGCGGACCCCGACCTCCCCGCGCGACATGGCGTCGATGCCCTGCACGGCGGCCGCCAGGGCCTGGACCGTGGTCAGGCAGGGGACGCCGCGGGCGACCGCGGCGGTGCGGATGTCGTAGCCGTCCAGCCGGCTCCCGGTGCCGTAGGGGGTGTTGACGATGAGGTCGACCTCGCCGTCGTGGATGAGCTGGACGATGGTCTTCTCCCCGCCCGGCCCCTCGCCCTCGCTGTGCTTGCGCACCACGGTGGCGTTGATGCCGTTGCGGCGCAGCACCTCGGCGGTGCCGGAGGTGGCCAGCAGCTCGAAGCCCATGGCGACCAGCTCGCGCGCCGGGAAGATCATGGAGCGCTTGTCGCGGTTGGCGACGGAGACGAAGGCCCGGCCCTTGGTCGGCAGCGCGCCGTACGCCCCCGCCTGCGACTTGGCGTAGGCGGTGCCGAAGACCGAGTCGATGCCCATGACCTCGCCGGTCGAGCGCATCTCCGGGCCGAGCACGGTGTCCACGCCGCGGCCGTGGGCGTCCCGGAAGCGGCTCCAGGGCAGCACGGCCTCCTTCACCGAGATCGGCGCGTCCAGCGGCAGGGTGCCGCCGTCCCCGGTGGCCGGCAGCAGCCCCTCGGCCCGCAGTTCGGCGATGGTGGCGCCCAGCGAGATCCGGGCGGCGGCCTTGGCCAGGGGTACGGCCGTGGCCTTGGAGGTGAAGGGGACGGTGCGGGAGGCGCGCGGGTTGGCCTCCAGCACGTAGAGGATGTCCCCGGCCAGCGCGAACTGGATGTTGATCAGTCCGCGCACCCCCACGCCGCGCGCGATGGCCTCGGTGGAGGCCCGCAGCCGCTTGATGTCGTGGCCGCCGAGGGTGATCGGGGGCAGCGCGCAGGCGGAGTCCCCGGAGTGGATGCCCGCCTCCTCGATGTGCTCCATCACGCCGCCGAGGTACAGCTCGGTGCCGTCGTAGAGCGCGTCGACGTCGATCTCTATGGCGTCGTCGAGGAACCGGTCGATCAGCACGGGGTGCTCGGAGATCAGGCCCGCGTGGCGCTCCAGGTACTCCGCGAGCGACGGCTCGTCGTAGACGATCTCCATGCCGCGCCCGCCCAGCACGTAGGAGGGGCGGACCATCACCGGGTAGCCGATCCCGGCGGCGATCTCCTTGGCCTCGGCGAAGGAGAAGGCGGTGCCGTACTTGGGCGCGGGCAGTCCGGCCTCGGCCAGCACGCGGCCGAAGGCGCCGCGGTCCTCGGCGAGGTGGATGGCCTCCGGGGAGGTGCCCACGATGGGCACGCCGTTGTCCTTGAGCCCCTGGGCCAGGCCGAGGGGGGTCTGGCCGCCGAGCTGGACGATGACGCCCGCGACGGGGCCGGCCTGCTGCTCGGCGTGGACGACCTCCAGGACGTCCTCCAGGGTGAGCGGCTCGAAGTACAGCCGGCCGGAGGTGTCGTAGTCGGTGGAGACGGTCTCGGGGTTGCAGTTGATCATCACCGTCTCGTAGCCCGCGTCGCGCAGCGCGAAGGAGGCGTGCACGCAGGAGTAGTCGAACTCGATGCCCTGGCCGATGCGGTTCGGGCCCGAGCCGAGGATGATCACGGCGGGCTTCTCGCGCGGCGCGACCTCGCTCTCCTCGTCGTAGGAGGAGTAGAAGTACGGGGTCTTCGCGGCGAACTCGGCGGCGCAGGTGTCGACCGTCTTGTAGACGGGGCGCACGCCCAGCGCGTGGCGGACCTCGCGGACGACGTCCTCGCGCAGTCCCCGGATCGCGGCGATCTGCGCGTCGGAGAAGCCGTACCGCTTGGCCTCGGCCAGCAGTTCGGGTTCGAGCCGGTCGGCGGCGGCCAGCTCGTCGGCGATCTCCTTGATCAGGAAGAGCTGGTCGACGAACCAGGGGTCGATCCTGGTGGCCTCGTGGACCTCCTCGGGGCTCGCCCCGGCCCGGATGGCGGCCATGACGGTGTTGAGCCTGCCGTCGGTGGGGCGCCGGGCCGCCTCCAGCAGCTCGTCCTTGTCCCCGGCTTCGCCGGTGAAGTCGAACTGGCTGCCCTTCTTCTCCAACGAGCGCAGCGCCTTGTTCAGCGCCTCGGGGAAGTTGCGGCCGATGGCCATGGCCTCGCCCACCGACTTCATGGTGGTGGTGAGGGTGGAGTCGGCGGCCGGGAACTTCTCGAACGCGAACCGCGGGACCTTGACCACCACGTAGTCGAGGGTGGGCTCGAAGGAGGCCGGGGTCTGCTCGGTGATGTCGTTGGGGATCTCGTCGAGGGTGTAGCCCACGGCCAGCTTGGCGGCGATCTTGGCGATCGGGAAGCCGGTGGCCTTCGACGCCAGCGCCGAGGAGCGGGAGACGCGGGGGTTCATCTCGATGACGATGACCCGGCCGTCCTCCGGGTTGACGGCGAACTGGATGTTGCAGCCGCCGGTGTCCACGCCGACCTCGCGGATGACCGCGATGCCGATGTCGCGCAGCACCTGGTACTCGCGGTCGGTGAGCGTCATCGCCGGGGCGACGGTGATCGAGTCGCCGGTGTGGACGCCCATCGGGTCGAGGTTCTCGATGGAGCAGACGACCACGACGTTGTCGTTGCGGTCGCGCATCAGCTCCAGCTCGTACTCCTTCCAGCCGAGGATGGACTCCTCCAGGAGCACCTCGGTGGTCGGGGAGAGCGCCAGGCCCTGCCCGGCGATGCGGCGCAGCTCGTCCTCGTCGTGCGCGAAGCCGGAGCCCGCGCCGCCCATGGTGAAGGAGGGGCGGACGACCACGGGGTAGCCGCCGAGCCGCTCCACGCCCGCCAGGACCTCCTCCATGGAGTGGCAGATGATCGAGCGGGCGGACTCGCCGTGTCCGATCTTCTCCCGGACGCGCTCCACGACCTCCTTGAACTGGTCGCGGTCCTCGCCCTTGCGGATCGCCTCGACGTTGGCGCCGATCAGCTCCACCCCGTAGCGCTCCAGGGCGCCCGACTCGTGGAGGGCGATCGCGGTGTTCAGCGCGGTCTGGCCGCCGAGGGTGGGCAGCAGCGCGTCGGGGCGCTCCTTGGCGATGATCTTCTCGACGAACTCCGGGGTGATCGGCTCGACGTACGTGGCGTCGGCGATCTCCGGATCGGTCATGATCGTGGCAGGGTTGGAGTTGACCAGGATGACCCGCAGGCCCTCGGCCTTCAGGACGCGGCACGCCTGGGTGCCGGAGTAGTCGAACTCGGCGGCCTGCCCGATGACGATCGGGCCGGAGCCGATGACCAGGACGGACTGGATATCGGTGCGCTTAGGCACGCTGGCCCTCCATCAGGGAGACGAACCGGTCGAAGAGGTAGGCGGCGTCGTGGGGGCCGGCCGCCGCCTCGGGGTGGTACTGGACGCTGAACGCGGGGCGGTCGAGCAGCCGCAGGCCCTCGACCACTCCGTCGTTGAGGCAGACGTGGGAGACCTCGACGCGGCCGTAGGGGGTGTCGCTGGGCCCGTCGAGGGGGGCGTCCACGGCGAAGCCGTGGTTGTGCGCGGTGACCTCCACCTTGCCCGTGGTGCGGTCCTGCACGGGCTGGTTGATGCCGCGGTGGCCGTACTTCAGCTTGTAGGTGCCGAAGCCGAGCGCGCGGCCGAGGACCTGGTTGCCGAAGCAGATGCCGAACAGCGGCGTGGAGCGCTCCAGCACGCCGCGCATGACGGAGACGGGGTGGTCGGCGGTCGCGGGGTCGCCGGGCCCGTTGGAGAAGAACACCCCGTCCGGGTCGACGGCGTAGACGTCGTCGAGCGTGGCCGTGGCGGGGAGCACGTGGACCTCGACGCCGCGCTCGGCCATCCGGCGGGGGGTCATGCCCTTGATGCCCAGGTCCACGGCGGCGACGGTGAACCGCTTGGTGCCGATCGCGGGGACGGTGTAGGGCTCGGCGGTGGCGACCTCGGCGGCCAGGTCGGCGCCGGTCATCTGGGGGGCGCTGCGCACCTTGGCCAGCATCGTCGCCTCGTCCGTGACGGCGTCGCCGGAGAAGATGCCCACCCGCATCGCGCCGCGCTCGCGCAGGTGGCGGGTGAGGGCCCGGGTGTCGACGCCGCTGATGCCGACGACGCCCTGGGCGGTCAGCTCCTCGTCCAGGGTCCGCACCGAGCGCCAGTTGGAGGGCACGCGGGCGGGGTCGCGTACGACGTAGCCGGCCACCCAGATCCGTCCGGACTCGGGGTCCTCGTCGTTGACGCCGGTGTTGCCGATGTGCGGGGCCGTCATGACGACCACCTGGCGGTGGTAGGACGGGTCGGTCAGGGTCTCCTGGTAGCCGGTCATGCCGGTGGAGAAAACGGCCTCGCCGAGGGTCTCGCCCACGGCCCCGTAGGCCCGGCCGCGGAAGACGCGGCCGTCCTCCAGGACGAGTACGGCGGGCACCTTCGCGGCTTTGCGGGTGGAGGTCGTCATCGTGCGCCTTCCTCGTGGTGCGTGGTGGCGGCAGCTTCGGTGGTGCCGTGGAGATCGTCGGTGGTCCCGGTGGTCCCGCGGGCGCCGCGGGCCAGCTCCCGGACCGCGTCCCGCCAGGCGGCGTGCTCGGCGGCGCGGTCGGAGCGGAAGCCGGAGTCCAGCAGCTTCCCGCCGTGCTCCCAGGTGATCACCAGCAGGCCGCCCTCGGTGAGCACCTTGCCCGCGATGCCCTTGTCGAGCCGGGCGTCGCGCAGTCGGTCGGCGGGGATGAAGAAGTCCGCCGCTCCGGGCCGTACGACGGCCACGCCGTGCTCGGTGAGGGTGAGTTCCGCGCGGCTGCGGGTGCCCAGGCCGTGGGCGACGATCCGGTCGAGCCACTGCCCGGCCGTGGTGGAGCCGTGGTAGCGGCCGGTCATGGTCAGCTTCGGCTCGCCCGGCTCCGCGGGCTCCTGCGGCAGTTCGGGCAGGTCGGACTGGAGCAGCGCCCGCCACTTCCAGCCCTCCCGCATCAGCCAGTACAGCAGGGCGACGACCAGCGCGAGCCCGACCACCCAGGCGATCCGGGGGGCCCAGTCGGTCACCTCCCGCGAGGCGGGTTCGGCGGCGTGGGTGACCAGCAGTGCCGGTGAGAGGTTCATACGAGCTTTCCGTCCATGACTGTCGCCCTGCCCCGCAGGAAGGTGTGCGTGATCCGGCCCGGCAGTTCGCGGCCCTGGTAGGGGGTGTTGCGGCTGCGGGACGCGAAGCGCGCGGAATCCACCGCTCCACGGTAGGACGGATCGACCAGGGTGAGGTTGGCGGGCTCACCTGCCGAGATGGGCCGGCCGTGGCCGGCGAGCCGGCCGATGGCCGCGGGCCGGAAGGACATCCGGTCGGCGACGCCCGCCCAGTCCAGCAGCCCGGTGTCGACCATGGTGTGCTGGACGACGGACAGGGCGGTCTCCAGGCCGATCATGCCCATGGCCGCGGCACCCCACTCGCAGTCCTTGTCCTCGTGCGGGTGCGGGGCGTGGTCGGTGGCGACGCAGTCGATGGTGCCGTCGGCCAGCGCCTCGCGCAGGGCCTGTACGTCGGCCTCGGTGCGCAGCGGCGGGTTCACCTTGTACACCGGGTCGTAGGAGCGCACCAGCTCGTCGGTGAGCAGCAGGTGGTGCGGGGTGACCTCGGCGGTGACGTTCCAGCCCTTGGACTTGGCCCAGCGCACGATCTCCACCGAGCCGGCGGTGGACAGGTGGCAGATGTGCAGCCGGGAGCCGACGTGCGCGGCCAGCAGCACGTCGCGGGCGATGATCGCCTCCTCGGCGACCGCGGGCCAGCCGCCCAGCCCCAGCTCGGCGGAGACCGCGCCCTCGTTCATCTGCGCGCCCTCGGTCAGACGCGGCTCCTGGGCGTGCTGGGCGATGACGCCGTCGAAGGCTTTGACGTACTCCAGCGCCCGGCGCATGATCACCGCGTCGTCCACGCACTTGCCGTCGTCGGAGAAGACCCGCACGGACGCGGCCGAGTCGTGCATCGCGCCCAGTTCGGCGAGCTGCTTGCCCTCCAGCCCGATGGTGACGGCGCCGACCGGCTGCACGTCGCAGTAGCCGGACTCCCGGCCCAGCCGCCAGACCTGCTCGACCACGCCCGCGGTGTCGGCCACGGGGAAGGTGTTGGCCATGGCGTGGACGGCGGTGTAGCCGCCGGCCGCGGCGGCGCGGGTGCCGGTCAGGACGGTCTCGGAGTCCTCGCGTCCGGGTTCGCGCAGGTGGGTGTGGAGGTCCACCAGGCCCGGCAGCAGGATCTGCCCGTCGGCGTCGATCACGGTGGCGCCCTCGGCGGACAGGCCGCGGCCGGTCTCGGCGACGATCCCGCCGTCGATCCGTACGTCCGCGGGCTCGCCGCCGAGGATCCGCGCGCCGCGGATCAGGTAGGTGCTCTTGGTCACTTGGTCTCCTCGGGCCGGGTGGTGGCGGGGGCGGGGGCGCCGACGGCCGGTTCGGCGCCGCCCAGCAGGAGGTAGAGGACGGCCATCCGGATGCTGACGCCGTTCCCGACCTGCTCCACGGCCGTGCAGCGGTCGGAGTCGGCGACCTCGGCGGTGATCTCCATGCCGCGGTTCATCGGGCCGGGGTGCATCACGACGGCGTGGTCGGGCATCCGCGCCATGCGCTGGGCGTCCAGGCCGTAGCGGCGGGCGTACTCGCGCTCGGTGGGGAAGAAGGCGGCGCTCATCCGCTCGCGCTGCACCCGCAGCATCATCACGGCGTCGGACTTGGGCAGCACGGCGTCCAGGTCGTAGGAGACCTCGCACGGCCACCCCTCCACCCCGATCGGCACCAGGGTGGGCGGGGCGACCAGGGTGACCTCGGCGCCGAGCGTGGTGAGCAGGTGCACGTTGGAGCGGGCGACACGGCTGTGCAGGACGTCGCCGACGATGGTGACCCGGCACCCGGCCAGGTCGTGCCCGACTCCCCCGTCGGGCCCTCCGACGAGGCGGCGGCGCAGGGTGAAGGCGTCCAGCAGCGCCTGGGTGGGGTGCTCGTGGGTGCCGTCCCCGGCGTTGACGACCGAGCCGCCGATCCAGCCGGAGGTGGCCAGGCGGTGCGGGGCGCCGGAGTCGTGGTGGCGTATGACGACGGCGTCGGCTCCCATCGCCTCCAGGGTCATCGCGGTGTCCTTGAGCGACTCCCCCTTGGAGACCGAGGAGCCCTTGGCGGAGAAGTTGATGACGTCGGCGGAGAGCCGCTTGGCGGCGGCCTCGAACGAGATCCGGGTGCGGGTGGAGTCCTCGAAGAAGAGGTTGACGACGGTGCGGCCGCGCAGGGTCGGCAGCTTCTTGATCGGCCGGTCGGCGACCCGGGCCAGCTCCTCGGCGGTGTCCAGGATCAGGACGGCGTCGTCGCGGGTGAGGTCGGCGGCCGAGATGAGGTGGCGCTTCATCTGTTGCCTTCCGTGGAGGGTGGGCGGAGCGGGCAGGCGGCGCCCGCGCGCGGGTGCGCGCCGGGTGTCCGCGGGGCGGAACCCGGAGCGTCGGGCGCGGGCGGGGACGGGGCGATAAGGAGCGCTACTGCTCGCCGACCGGAGCGGTCTCGCGGGCGCCGAGGAGCACGCCGTCGCGGCCGTCCTCCTCGGTGAGCTGGACCTTGACCGTCTCCCGCAGCGACGTGGGGAGGTTCTTGCCGACGTAGTCGGCGCGGATCGGCAGTTCGCGGTGGCCGCGGTCGACGAGGACCGCGAGCTGTACGGCGCGGGGGCGGCCGATGTCGCCCAGCGCGTCGAGGGCGGCCCGGATGGTGCGGCCGGAGAAGAGCACGTCGTCGACCAGGACGACCAGTCGTCCGTCGATGCCCTCGCCGGGGATCTCGGTGCGGGCCAGCGCGCGGGCCGGACGCATCCGCAGGTCGTCGCGGTACATGGTGATGTCGAGCGAGCCGACCGGCAGGGGCCGTCCGGTGATCTCCGCCAGCCTGGTGCCCAGCCGCCGGGCCAGGTGCGTGCCGCGGGTGGGGATGCCGAGGAGCACCACGTCGTCGGCGCCCTTGGCGCGCTCGACGATCTCGTGGGCGATGCGGGTCAGGACCCGGGCGATGTCCGGCGCCTCCAGAACGGGGCGTGCCGGGGCGACGCCGTTGTCGTCGCCGTTGTTGCTGTCCATGCGGAACGGACCTCCTTACCCGCCTCACGGGACGGGCCTTAAAGGACGTCGGGATTGCGCCGTCCACGGTACCAGGCTCCGCGGGCAGCGCTCGCCGGGAGGTGCCGCGCGGGGCCGTGCGCGTCCCGCACCCCCGCGTATGGCCCGCTCGGCTTGACGCCGGACATTACGCTGCGTAACATCACAGTGAGTTACGAAGACGTCCCCCGGGGAGCCATATGTCCAGCGAATACGCCAAACAGCTCGGAGCCAAGCTCCGCGCCATCCGCACCCAGCAGGGCCTCTCCCTCCACGGTGTCGAGGAGAAGTCGCAGGGCCGTTGGAAGGCGGTCGTGGTCGGCTCGTACGAGCGCGGTGACCGTGCTGTGACCGTGCAGCGCCTCGCCGAGCTGGCGGACTTCTACGGCGTCCCGGTGCAGGAGCTTCTGCCGGGCAGCACGCCGGGTGGGGCTGCCGAGCCGCCGCCGAAGCTCGTCCTGGACCTGGAGCGGCTGGCCCACCTGCCGTCCGAGAAGGCCGGCCCGCTGCAGCGGTACGCCGCGACGATCCAGAGCCAGCGCGGCGACTACAACGGCAAGGTGCTGTCGATCCGCCAGGACGACCTGCGCACCCTCGCCGTGATCTACGACCAGTCGCCGTCGGTGCTGACCGAGCAGCTCATCAACTGGGGCGTGCTGGACGCCGACGCGCGTCGCGCGGTCCAGCACGAGGAGGCCTGAGGCTCGGGCGGCGCAGCCGCGGAGCCATCGCACACACCATCGAGGAGTCGCAGAAACGTACCGCCGCCGGGCGGGCCCTCCTTCCGGGTCCGCCCGGCGGCGGTTCCGTTCCGTCTCCCCCGGCCCGTCTCCCCGGTCGTCGGAAGGGTCCGGGCGGCGGGAGGCGGAACGCCGCGGGGCCCGGGACACCGTGGTGTCCCGGGCCCCGCGGGCTCCGGTCTCAAAGGGTCCGGCGCGTCAGACGCGCCTCAGCGTCGGCTTGAGCTCCTTCAGGCGGCCCAGCAGACCGTTGACGAAGGACGGGGAGTCGTCCGTGGAGAACTCCTTGGCGAGCTGCACCGCCTCGTCGATCACCACGGCGTCGGGCACCTCGTCCTCCCAGATCAGCTCGTAGGCGGCGAGCCGCAGGAGGTTGCGGTCCACGGCCGGCATCCGGTCCAGGGTCCAGCCGACGGCATAGGTGGAGATCAGCTCGTCGATCCGGTCGGCGTGCTCGGCGTACCCCTCGACCAGTTGCATCGTGTACTCGCCGACCGGCGGCTGACGGCTGTCGGTCCGCGCGTGCCGGATCCAGTCCGCCAGCACGGCCGTCACGGCGGTGCCGCGCTGGTCGGCCTCGAACAGGATCTGGAAGGCCCGTTTGCGGGCCTTGGTGCGGGCAGCCACGGTTAGCTGTTCACCCGGCCGAGGTACTCACCGGTGCGGGTGTCGACCTTGATCTTCTCACCGGTGGTGATGAAGAGCGGCACCCCGATCTCGTAGCCGGTCTCCAGCCGGGCGGGCTTGGTGCCGCCGGTGGAGCGGTCGCCCTGGACGCCCGGCTCGGTGTACTCGACGGTCAGCTCGACGGCGGCCGGGAGCTCGATGTACAGCGGGTTGCCCTCGTGGATGGCCACCGTGCAGTCCTGGCCCTCCAGCAGGTAGTTGGCGGCCTCGCCGACGGTCTCCGGGGAGATGGTCAGCTGGTCGAAGGTCTGGGTGTCCATGAAGACGAAGTCGGCGCCGTCCTTGTAGGAGAACTGCATGCCGCGCCGGTCGACCGTGGCCGTCTCCACCTTGGTACCGGCGTTGAAGGTCTTGTCGACCACCTTGCCGGAGAGCACGTTCTTGAGCTTGGTGCGGACGAAGGCGCCGCCCTTGCCGGGCTTGACGTGCTGGAACTCGACTACGGACCAGAGCTGGCCCCCGTCGAGCTTGAGCACCATGCCGTTCTTGAGGTCGTTCGTGGTGGCCACGGTCGCGGAATCTCCTGAGACTGCTGCTGCGGAAGACCTCAGAACCGCGGCCTTCCGATCAGGGCCCGATCAGAGGGCGAGCAGCTCCTTGGTCGTGATGGTGAGTAGCTCCGGTCCGCCGTCCGCCTGCGGGCGGACGACGAGCGTGTCGTCGATCCGGACGCCGCCCCGCCCCGGGAGGTGGACCCCCGGTTCGACGGTGACCGGCACACAAGCGTCCAGTTTACCCATGGCCGCAGGTGACAACTGCGGGTCCTCGCCGATTTCCAGCCCCACTCCGCGGCCGGTGTACGGCGCCAGCGCCTCGCCGTACCCGGCCGCCTCCAGCAGGTGGCGGGCCGCCCGGTCCACTTCGCGGTACTCCGCGCCGGGCGCCAGCGCCTCCCGCCCGGCGCGCTGCGCCGCGAAGACCAGGTCGTACAGCTCGATCTGCCAGTCGGCGGGGGCGGGGCCGACCACGAAGGTCCGGCCGATCCGGCAGTGGTAACCGCGGTAGCGGGCGCCGAGCTGCACGGTCAGGAAGTCGCCCTCCTCGACCCGCCGGTCGGTGGGCCGGTGGCCGGCCAGGCCGGAGTTGCGGCCCGTGGCGACGGAGGTGGGGAAGGCGGGGCAGTCGGCGCCGTGGTCCATCAGGCGCCTCTCCAGCTCCAGCGCCAGATGGCGTTCGGTGCGGCCGACCAGGATGGACTCCAGCAGTTCGCCCAGGGCGTGGTCGGTGATCTCGGCGGCGATCCGCAGGGCCGCCAGCTCCTCCTCGTCCTTGACCAGGCGCTGCTGCTCCACCGCGCAGCCCAGGTCGGTCAGGCGCAGCCGGGGCGCGGCCGCGGCCAGGGCCCGGTGCCGGGCCACGGTGAGGTCGTGTTCCTCCACCGCCAGCGTCGCCGCGCCCGCCGAGGCGGCCAGCTCGGCGGCGGCGACGGCCGGGTCGGAGGCGATTCCGGGAAGGGTGAGGCGGCGCAGGCCGTCGGGGCCTCCCGGCGGCTCCGGGCGGCCGTCGGTGACGGGCCCCGGAGGGCTCAGCAGGGTGTCGCGGCCGTCGGGGCCGAGCAGCAGGGCCGCGGCGGGGACGGCACGGCCGGTCAGATAGCGGATGTTGGCGGGCCGGGAGACCAGGGCGGCCTCGTTGCCCGCGGCCATCCAGCGGTCGCGCAGTCGTGAGCGGCGTGCCGCGTGCACCTCGGACATGCTTCCGAGCCTACGCAGGGTGGCGGCCGGGGGCCGCCCGACACGTCCGGACGGGCGGCGGCGGTGCGTGCCGGGCCGCCGCGCCGCCGGGTGCGGTCACCAGCTCGGCGGGCTGGTGAGGCTGCGGGCCACCGCCTCGTCCAGCAGCCGGGCGGTGGTCGCCACGTCCTGCCGCGAGTTGTCGATGATGGGCAGGCCGGAGCCGTACCAGCCCGCCATCCGCCCGTGGATGCGGGCGACCTCCTCGTCGGACAGGCGGCGGTTGCCGGTGCGCTCGGCGTTGCGCTCCAGGACCACCTCCAGGCCGGGCAGCAGCACGACGGGGATCAGTCCCGGGCCGACGTGGCGCTTCCAGCCGCCGAGGCCGACGGCGGGCCGGTCGGGGAAGACGGCGTCGTCCAGGATGCAGGAGATGCCGTTGGCCAGGAAGTTGCGGGCGGCGAAGCCGCAGGTGCGGCGGGCCAGGCGGTACTGCGCCTCGGAGTGCTCGTTCCAGCCGGACTGGGGGTCGGCGAAGCCGGAGCGGACCCATTCGCGCACGTCGTCGAGGCTGATGTGCGCGGTGGGCACCCGGCGGGTGTCGGCCCAGTACCGGGCGACGGTGGTCTTGCCCGCCCCGGCCGGGCCGATGAGCAGGACGGCGACGGCGGCGGTGTGCGCGGCCTCCACCGTCACGGGACCCGCGGCCGGGTCGGCGGCGCCCGGTATCTGCACCGGCGCGCCGGGCGGCAGTTGGACGTGCCCGGTGGCCTCCGGAACCGGCCGCGCGGGTGCGGGGGCGTGCGCGGGGGCCTGGGGGGGCGGCGGGGGCGGGGCCGGAACCTGGTGGGGTGCGGTCCAGCCCGGGTGGACGGCGGGCTGCGGGGGTGCCGGGGGGTGGGGGTGCGGGGGGTGTCCCTGGGGGTGCCCCTGGGTGGAGCCCGAGGGCGGGACGGGCCGCTGCGTCCCGTACTGCTGCATCCGGTCCCAACTCCGTTTCCGTACAGGTCTCCCGGGCGGGCCCGGTCGGGCCGACCGGGTGTCACCGTCTGTCCGGTACCGAACCGTACCTTCCCCGGCCGATTCTCTGTGAACGCTCTCTGTGAACGGCCGGGGAAGCGGAGGAGTGCCCGGGCCCGGAGGCGGCGGTCAGTCGGCCTGCCGGTCGGCGAGGGCGCGCGGGGCCGGCTCGCAGGAGCCGGTGCCGAGGCCCGCGGTCGTGCCCGAGGCCACGGCCGCCACCACCGGGGTGCGGTGGAACTCCTCACGGGCGTACGGGTCGGGGACGTGCGCCTCGATCGGCGACGCGGTGCGCCGGGCGGCGTCGCGCGTGCCGTACGAGTGGCGGGGGAAGGCCCCGGGGCCGAGGACGACCGGGACCGACCCGTCCACGGCCTCGTACGGCCGGCGGATCACCTCGCCCCCGTCGTCGGCCTCGCGGACCTCCCCCTCCAGGCCCGGCTCCCCGGCGCGGCGGTGCTCATGCGGCGATCTCCGCGTGCGCGGCGAGCAGCATCGCCGGGTCCGGTCCCTCCAGGACGGTGGGCTTGGCCAGGCCGTCCAGGACGATGAAGCGCAGCCGGTCGCCGCGGGTCTTCTTGTCCACCTTCATCGTCTCCAGCAGCTTGGGCCACTGGTCGCCGCGGTAGGTGACGGGCAGTCCCACGGACTTGAGGATCGCGCGGTGGCGGTCGGCGGTGGCGTCGTCCAGCCGGCCCGCGATCCGGCCGAGTTCGGCGGCGAAGACCATGCCGACGGCGACGGCCGCGCCGTGCCGCCAGGTGTAGCGCTCGTTCTTCTCGATGGCGTGGCCGAGGGTGTGGCCGTAGTTGAGGATCTCCCGCAGGCCCGACTCCTTCAGGTCGGAGGAGACCACTTTCGCCTTGACCCGGATGGAGCGCTCGATCAGCTCGGAGGTGTGCGGTCCGGCGGGGGTGCGGGCGGCCTCGGGGTCGGCCTCGATCAGGTCGAGGATCACCGGGTCGGCGATGAAGCCCGCCTTGATGACCTCCGCCAGGCCGCTGACGTAGTCGTGGACCGGCAGGGACTCCAGCGCGGCCAGGTCGCACAGCACGCCCGCCGGGGGGTGGAAGGCGCCGACGAGGTTCTTGCCCTCGGCCGTGTTGATGCCGGTCTTGCCGCCGACCGCGGCGTCCACCATGCCCAGCACGGTGGTGGGCACCGCGATCCAGCGCACCCCGCGCAGCCAGGTCGCGGCGACGAAGCCCGCCAGATCGGTGGTGGCTCCCCCGCCGACGCCGACGATGACGTCGGTGCGGGTGAAGCCGGAGGTGCCCAGTGCCTTCCAGCAGTACGCGGCGACCTCGGCGGTCTTGGCCTCCTCGGCGTTGGGCACCTGGATGGCGATGGCCTCGTAGCCCTGCTCGGCCAGGTCCGTCCGGAGCACCTCGCCGGTCTCGGCCAGCGCCTCGGGGTGGATCACGGCGACGCGGCGGGCGTCGGTGCCGATCAGCTCCGGGAGTTCGCCGAGCAGTTGTCGTCCGACGATGACGTCGTACGGCGCGGTGCCCGCGCTGCCGCCGACGGTGATGCGGGTGGGAGATGCGGTAGTCATGCGTCCTTCAACTCGAGTGCGTCCAGGACCGCTTGGGCGACCTCTTCGGGGTCGCGGCCCTCCGTGCCGACAACCGCGCGGGCCACCTGGGTGTACAGCGGCCGGCGCTGCTCCATCAGGGTGCGCCACTGCTGCCGGGGGTTGACGGCCAGCAGCGGACGCGGGGCGTCCAGGCCGACGCGCCTGACCGCGTCGGCGAGCGCCACGTCGAGGAAGACCACCGGCAGCCCAGTGAGCAGGTCACGGGTGCCGGGGTCGAGGACGGCGCCGCCGCCCAGCGCGAGCACCCCGTCGTGCCCGGTGACGGCGGCGCGCACGGCCTGCCGCTCCAGTTCACGGAAGTGGGGTTCGCCGTCGTCGACGAAGATGTCCGCGATGGACTTGCCCGCGGCGGCCTCGATGTCGGCGTCGGTGTCGCGCAGGGCGACCCCGAGCCGCCGGGCGAGCACGGCGCCCACGGTGGTCTTGCCCGCGCCGGGCGGGCCCACCAGGACGACGGCCGGAGAGGTCACCGGATTTCCAGGTGCTCGAGGTAGCCGGTCACGTTGCGGCGGGTCTCGGCCACACTGTCCCCCCCGAACTTCTCCGCCACCGCATCGGCCAGCACCAGCGCCACCATCGCCTCGGCCACGATCCCGGCCGCCGGCAC
>NZ_DASQNP010000040.1:0-3489 GCF_035644915.1 Streptomyces sp. | reverse complement strand
CAATACGTGACGACGGGAGCGCGCATGCAGCGCAGCGAGATCGCCGAGTCCCTGACCGGTTACACCCCGAGCGAGGAGGACCTGCGCAGCCTGGAGGAGTGGTTCGAGACCTACGACGCCCACAGCTCCGCCCCCACCCCGGAGAACGTCGAGCGCATGGCCGACATGGCGGCCTTCCCGCTCAACCTGGTCACCGACGGCTCCGACGGCGACGGCTGGACCGGCCAGTGGGACCGCGCGGAGTACGTCGGGGCGATGAACGCGGTGATGGGCGGCGCGGGGGACGGGGACCTGGCGTTCGAGTCGGTCCGCACACCGTTCTTCCTCTCCCCCTCCCTCGCCGTGGTGTTCACCGCGGCGACGATGACGGCGGCGGACGGCGGGAAGCAGACCATGCACTACGCCGACATCCTGGTGCGCAAGGGCGGCACCTGGTACTTCCAGACGATGATCCAGGGCGGCTGGGCCGACATGCTGAAGGGCCAGGGTCAGCCCCCACGGCACGACCGGGGCGACGGATGATCCGGTGATCCGGCGTCCCGCCGCCCCGATGCGGTCGCCGATGGCACGAAGCGCCTGTCCGGCCCAAGATCCGGTCTTGTAGATTCGAACAAAGGCCGGGAGGCGCCCCGGGGCCCCGCACCCCGACGCCCCGCAGGCACCGGCGCCCAGGCCACCGGACGAGCGACACGAGAAGATCGGCGGACGACGAGAATGCGGCTGCGCGCACTGCTGGAGACCGACTCCCTGGGTCTGCGCCTCCTGAGCGGCGAGGAGGAACTCGACCGGCCGGTGCGGGGCGTGATGACCACCGATCTGCGCGACCCCAGCCGCTACCTGTCGGGCGGCGAACTGGTCCTGACCGGCTTGGCCTGGCGGCGCTCCCCGGAGGACTCCGAACCGTTCGTCCGCGTCCTCGCCTCGGCCGGGGTGGCCGGGCTGGCGGCGGGCGAGGCGGAACTGGGCACGGTGCCCGAGGACCTGGTGGCGGCCTGCGCCCGGCACCGGATGCCGCTGTTCTCGGTGGACGAGGACGTCGCCTTCGCGACGATCACCGAGCACGTGGCGCGGCAGGTCTCCGGCGAGCGGGCCGGCGATCTGGCCGCGGTGGTGGAACGGCACCGGCGGCTGATGTCCTCGGGCCCGGCGGGCGGCGGCCCGGAGGCGGTGCTGGACCTGCTGGGTTCGGACCTGGACCTGCGCGCGTGGGTGCTGTCCGCCACCGGCCGCCCGGTCGCCGGGGCCGGCGCGGACCGGCTGCCCGCCGGGGTCCGCACCCGCCTGGCGGGCGAGCACCTGGCGGCGGTGCGGGCGGGGCACCGCGGGCCGCACCGCGCGGAGGCCGAGGGGGTCGTCTACTCGCTGTTCCCGGTGCACGGCGAGGAGCCGGACACCCGGGAGACCGCGCTGTCGGCCCTGTCGGCCTGGGTACTGGTCGTCGAGGCGGACGCGGCCGACTGGCCCGCCGAGCGGCTGGACCTGCTGCGCGGCGTCACCCAGCTCATCGCGGTCGAGCGGGACCGCCGCGACGCCTCCCGCACGGTGGGGCGCCGTCTCGCCCAGGAGGTGCTGGAGCTGGTCCGCGCCGACGCCCCGGCGGCCGAGGTCGCCGCCCGGCTGCGCGTCGCGGCCCCCGTACTGCTGCCCGGGCTCGGCACCGCCCCGCACTGGCAGGTGGTCGTCGCCCGGGTGGACTGGGAGGACGGCACGGGCGGGAGGAGCGCGGACCGGGAAGGCGCCGCCCTCCCCGAGAACCACCTGGCCCGGGCCGCCGGGGCACTGCTGGAGGAGACGCTGGCCGACCCCCGTACCGCCGGGGGCGAGGCCGGGGACCGGGTCGCGGTGGCCCTGGCGGACGGGGATGCGGTGGCGTTCGTCCCGCTCCCGGCGGCCCCGGAACCCGACGGCGACGGCGGTACGGACGGCGAGGGCGGCGAGGGCGGCGAGCACGACGGGGACGGAGACGCCGGGGACGCCGCGCTGGACGCCGCCACGCTGCTGGACTCCCTGCGGGCCCCGCTGGAGCGGGGGCTGGCCGGCGGAGGGCGGCTGACCCTGGGCGTCAGCGCCGCCGTCCACTCCCCCGACGGCCTGCGCGGCGCCCTGGAGGAGGCGCGCCACGCCCGGCGCGTGGCCGCCGCCCGTCCGGGGCGGGTGTGCGCGGCGGGCCACGAGGAGCTGGCCTCGCACGTGCTGCTGCTGCCGTTCGTGCCCGACGACGTGCGCCGCGCCTTCACCGCCCGGCTGCTGGACCCGCTGCGCGAGTACGACCGCCGCCACCGCGCGGAGCTGATCCCCACCCTGGAGGCGTTCCTCGCCAGCGACGGCTCCTGGACCCGCTGTGCGGCCCGCCTCAACCTGCACGTCAACACGCTGCGCTACCGGGTGGGCCGCATCGAGCAGCTCACCGGCCGCGACCTGTCCCGGCTGGAGGACAAGGTGGACTTCTTCCTGGCCCTGCGCATGGGCTGACGGCCCGCCCGGCGCCCGGCCCGGCCTACCCTGGAGGCGTGTACGCGCGCAGGCGCCGCCGCTACTTCGCGCTGATGGCCCTCTGCCTGGGCCTGTTCATCGGCGCCTGGGGCTTCGTGCGCCTGTGGTCGGTGCCGCTGGCGATCGCCATGTGCGTGGTGGCCATGGCCATCCCGCCCGTCGCGGCGATCGTCGCCAACCGCCGCGAGCCGGACGACCGCTGGTGGGACGAATAGCCCCGCCCGGGGGCAGGCGGTCACGCGGGGAGGTCGTCAGAGGTCGCCGAGGTTCACGGGGGTGCACTCCCGCAGGACGAGGACCTGGCGGCAGGCCAGCACCCAGTGGATCGCGGGGTCCTCGTAGGCGATCTCCTCCAGGGAGCCGCCCGCGAGCGGTTCGAGGGTGCGAGGGTGGTGGACGATGCCGGCCACGCCCCACACGCCCGCCCGGCCCACGCGCACGGCGACGTGCCCGACGCGCAGGCGCGGGCACTGCCGCGCGGAGATCCGCGCGCACGGAACGCACACCGGCGGCGCCGTCGTCCGCTCCCCCTCGGCCACCGGCCGTCCCACGTCCCGGAGGACGAACAGGTGCGGACCGTCGTCCAGCACCGACGTACCGCAGACCTGGCAGAGCATGTGGAGCACGGCGCGCCGCTGCCGCAGGGCGTGCACGGTGTGGAACAGCGGTCTGCCCTTCCCCCGCGCGAGGGTGTGCCGGACCCACAGCACCCCGCGCCGGTCCCGGTCGTACGGCGACTCACCCAGGTAGCCGATGCCCTCGCCGCCCCGGCCCGCCAGCCGTACGACGGGCGGGCGGATCATCTTCTCCCGGCTCCACGAGGAGATGTAGGGGACCGTGTCCGGCCGGGTGCTCTGGCGGGGAGGCTCCTCCCGCTCCCCGTCCGTCGGGATCACCACCACGGGTTCCTCCGCGTCAGGTGTCCGGAGTTCTCGGTCATGCGGTTCCCTCCTGAACAGTCGGTGGATCAGAACTCATGCGCCAGGACAGGAGTCC
>NZ_DASQNP010000039.1:0-7835 GCF_035644915.1 Streptomyces sp. | reverse complement strand
GGGCCCATGAGCCTCTACGACATCCCCCTGCGCACCCTCTCCGGTGAGCCCACCTCGCTCGCCGAGTACCGGGGCAAGGTGCTCCTGATCGTCAACGTCGCCTCCCGGTGCGGGCTGACCCCGCAGTACGAGGGCCTGGAGCGGCTGCAGAAGGCGTACGCCGACCGCGGGTTCACCGTGCTGGGCGTGCCGTGCAACCAGTTCATGGGCCAGGAGCCGGGTTCCCCCGAGGAGATCGCGGCCTTCTGCTCCACCACCTACGGCGTCACCTTCCCGCTCCTGGAGAAGACCGAGGTCAACGGCGAGGGCAGGCACCCGCTGTACGCCGAGCTGACCAAGCTGGCGGACGCCGACGGGCAGGCCGGGGACGTCCAGTGGAACTTCGAGAAGTTCCTGATCGCCCCGGACGGCACGCCCGTCGCCCGGTTCCGTCCCGCCACCGAGCCGGAGTCGGCGGAGATCACCGCCGCGATCGAGGCGCACCTGCCCGCCTGAGGGCGGCCCGCGCCCCGCGGGGCCCGGCCGGGTGTCCGGCCGGGCGGGGCGCCGGCGGAACCCTAAGCGCCTTGACCTCAAGTCGGCTTGAGGTGTGAGGGTGGCTCCCGAACGCGCCGGACACACCTGCGACGAGCGAGGAGACCGCCATGCCCACCCATCCCGATCCCACCCGCCCCGACGTCGGCGCCGCCCTCTTCAGCACCTGGGACGTGGGGACGCCCGAGCGGCAGCGGGCCGCCGTGGAGGCGATCGCGGCCACCTGGGCGAAGCGGCCGTGGCCGACGCCGGAGCTGCTGTCGTACACCGTGTACGCCGGGACGGACGGCAGGACGCTGCTGCACCACTCCCAGTGGACGGACGAGGAGGCGTACCACGCCTTCGTACGGGACCACCGGCAGGAGCGGAACGACGAGATCGACGCCGCGGTGCCGGGGATCGAGCGGCTCGGCCTGGTGCGCACCCGGCCCTACCGCAGCCTCCCTCCGGGGCCCGGCGGACAGCGGCCCGAGCCGGGGTGCGTGGTGATCGTGGACGTGGAGTTCGAGGGGCCGGACGAGGCCAGGCAGCGGGCCTGGGTCGACGCCGTCGCCGAGGCGATCGCGACCGACGACGGGCTGCCGTCCGGCGGCCTCGCCGGGCACTTCCACACCAGCACGGACGGCACACGCGTCATCAACTACGCCGAGTGGGAGAGCGAGCAGGCCCACGTCGACGCGCTGAACGCCGCCGGCGAGGGCATCGGCTCGGTGACCCCGCAGTGGCACCGCGTCCAGCACTTCCCCGGGCTGCGGCGGAGCAGCGTCAACCGCTACCACCTGCGGTGGAGCGCCGTAAGGCCCCGGCAGTCGGAATCGGCCGGGCACCGGGCGGGTTGAGGCGTACGACGGAGCGTGCGGCGGGACGGGCGACAAGGCGCACGACGCCTGCCCGCGCGCCCCGCCGCACGCCGAACCGCCTGCCGACGAAGGGATCCACCGTGGCCGGGAACGATGCGCAGGACGCCCTGCTCGCCCTGCTCTCCCAACGCGACCTCGGGGTGCTGGCCACCCTCAAGCGGGACGGGCGCCCGCAGTTGTCCAACGTCAGCTACACCTACGACCCCGAGCGGCAGCTCATCAGGATCTCGGTCACCGCCGACCGCGCCAAGGCGCGCAACCTGGCGCGCGACCCCCGCGCCAGCTTCCACGTCACCAGTGCGGACGGCTGGGCCTGGACGGTGGTGGAGGGGCTGGCCGAGCTGACGCCCGTCGCCGCCGATCCGCACGACGCCACCGTCGAGGAGCTGATCGAGGTCTACCGGGCGGTCAGGGGCGAGGAGCATCCCGACTGGGACGACTACCGCCGGGCCATGGTCGCCGACCGGCGGCTGGTGGTGCGGCTCGGCGTGGGGCGCGCGTACGGGCAGCCGCTGCGCTGACGCCTCGTCACGGGACCGGTGGGGAGGGCCGGAGAGCGGTGACCGGCGACCCTGGTGTCGGGGGGGTGGGTCACCAGGGTCGCCGGAGCATGCGGGTACGGGACGCGCCCGGACGCCGCCGCCTCGTCCCCTCCTCGATCGGCCTGCGGACGCACGCCGACGGTGTGCGAGGCGGCGGCGCGGGAGCGGGAGGGAGTGCTGAGGTCAGACGGTGAGGCCCTTGCTCCGCAGCCAGGCCAGCGGGTCGACCGGGTCGCCGCCGCCGGGACGGACCTCCAGGTGGAGGTGCGGGCCGGAGGAGTTGCCGGTGGAGCCGACGCGGCCGATCACGTCGCCGGTCGTCACCGTGCCGCTGGTCTTGGTCATCGACGACAGGTGGCAGTACCAGACCTCGGTGCCGTCGTCGAGTCTGAGGACGATGCGGTAGCCGTAGGAGCCGGCCCAGCCCGCCTCGACGATCTCGCCGCCGTGCACCGCCTTGACCGGGGTGCCGGTGGGGGCGGCGAAGTCCAGACCGGTGTGGGTGCTGGACCACATCGAGCCGGACGCGCCGAAGTGGGAGGTGAGCTGGTACGAGGAGAGGGGGACGGTGTAGCTGGCGGCGAGCTTGGCCAGGCGCTCGGCCTCGGCCTTCCTCGCGGCCTCCTCGGCGGCCTTGCGCTTGCGCTCGGCCTCCTCCTTCGCGGCCTTCTCCGCGGCCTCCTCGGCCGCCTTGTCCGCGGCCTGGTCGGCGGCGGCGTCGAGGGCCGCCTGGGTGGCGTCCGACTGCTGCTGGTCGGCCTGCTGGAGGATGCGCGCCCGCAGCGCCTCGCCCGCGTCCGCGGTCAGGGTGCTGGTGGCGGTGGTCTCGTCGGCGCCCGCGGCGGCCTGGGTGAGGGTGGCGGCGGCGGTGCCGTCGGAGCCGGAACCGGAGTCCGAGTCGTCTATCAGCCCGCCGATGCCGGGGAGGCTGTCGGCCACGGAGCCCAGGTCCGGCATGGTGATGGCGGCCGGGGACTTCTCCTTGGCCGTGGCCATGCCACCCGCGCCGACCGCCGCGATCATGCCGACGCCGAGCACCGCTCCGCTGCGCGCCATGCCGTTGCGCTGCTTGACGACACGGTGCCGGCCGCGGACCGGGCGAACGGAGTCCTCGGTGGGGTTCCACACCGGCCGGGTTTCGTCGCCGTCCGGGCCGAACGGGGTGAAAGTGGCGGTGTGCGGGTCGTACGAGACCTCGGGGGCCGGGCTGCTGGACGCCACGGAGGCGTTCTCCTTTCCTTCCTTCTCGCCTACCGGGTTAGCTGACGGGTTCGGAGCAGGAAGGTCTCCTACGGGTCCGCACGTGCGGTACGGCCCGATTCACCCCAAATGGTGGTTCCCCGGTTCCCTGGACACGGCCTCCCGGTGGGGTGGGCCGCGCGTTCAGGATTCGGCGACGGCGCACGGTGCCGCCCCTTTCGGCGGCAGTGACGACCGCGCTGCGTTATCGAACGTTAATAGAGAGGCGTGTGGGATTCCAAGCCTCCCCTTCAAAGGGTGAGTAATTTTGCCGGAGACTTATCAGGGCAATAACCCCTCAATTCGGGCGAGTTGAACGGTCGTCCGGTACAACGAGAGATGTCTCACTCTCTAACGGCGCATCACGTGCTATGCGGAGGGATGTCCGGCGGTCACCCACAGTGATAACTCCGCGCGCGGCGGGGCGGACGGCGGGAGGGGGTCGCACATGACCGCCAGCAGCGCCATGTCGTCGTCCATGCGCCCGCCCGTGTACGCCTTGACGTCCGCGACGAGGGCGTCCAGGAGGGCGCCCGGTCCGGCGAAGCGGTGTCCGAGCAGCCGCGCCGCCGGGTCGTAGAAGACGCCTTCGGCGTTCCGCGCCTCGGTCACCCCGTCGGTGTGGAGCAGCAGCAGGGAGCCCGGCGGGAAGGGCACCGGTTCCGTACGGCCGTCCCTGCCCTCCGCGTCCCCCGCCAGGTGCCCCAGCCCCAGCGGCAGCGCGTACGACCGCGGCTCCAGCGCCCGCAGCGACGCCCCGTCCGCGGACAGCAACAGGGGCGGCGGATGGCCCCGGTTGACGATCCGCAGGCTCCCCGGCGACCCCTCCGGGACCTCCGCCAGGACGGCCGTGACGAACCCCTCGGGCCAGACCGGCTCGCCCCCCTGCCGGCCCTCCCGGGCCAGGGCGTGTTCGATCCGGTCCGCGACCGCCGCCAGGTCCGGCTCCGTCTCGGCCGCCTCCCGGAAGGCGCCGAGCACGACGGTCACCGCGCCCACGGCCTTCAGCCCCTTGCCGCGCACATCGCCCACCAGCAGCCGCACCCCGTACGGCGTCCGCTGCACGCCGTACAGGTCGCCGCCGATCCGGGCGCCCTCGTGGGCCGCCTGGTAGCGCGCCGCGAGCGCCAGGCCGCCGGCCCGGCCGGGCGGTACGGGCAGCACGGCGAGCTGGACCGCCTCGGCGATCCGGCGGGCCGAGGCCAGCCGCAGATCGCCGCGGCGCAGGGCGCCGTGGACGGCGACGGCCAGCAGGCTGACGGCGGCGACCGCGGTCAGCCGCAGCGCGGCCTCCGTCCAGGGCAGGTCGTTCCCCCACTGCACCAGGGCGGCGACCGTGACGGTCGAGGCGGCCCCGGTGAGCAGCGTGCCGCGGGCCGTCCACAGGGCCGCGGCGGCCATGGGCGCGGCGAACATCGCGCCCACGAGCAGGCTGCCCGGGATCACCAGGTCGATGACGACTCCGAGCACGATCAGCCCGAAGGGCAGCAGCCACGGCGGACGGCCGATGCCCCAGGTGGCGCGCATACGGTCCCTGCTGCTGCCCGTCCCGTGCCGCGCGTCGCCGTCCACGCCTCCCACTCTTGCCGACGCCCGGCACCCCGGCGAGTTGATCAGCGCCGGGGCGCCGGGCCCCGTACGGTGCGTGCGGCGGCTACGCGGTGCGTGCGGAGCTACGCCCCGCGGGCGGCGGCCGCGCGCCGCACCCCGTAGACGGCCGCGCCGACGGCCAGCACCGCCGCCCCGGAGGCCACCGAGACCAGGGGCAGGGCGAAGGCCAGCACCACGCACCCGGCCAGGCCGAGCGCGGGCACGATCCGCGGCGGGCGCCCCTCGGCGGGGGCGAGGGTCCAGGCGGAGGCGTTGGCGACGGCGTAGTAGGCCAGCACGCCGAAGGAGGAGAAGCCGATCGCCCCGCGCACGTCCGCCGTGGCCGCCACCACCGCCACCACCGCGCCGACCGCCAGCTCCGCACGGTGCGGCACCCCGAAACGCGGGTGGACGGCGGCCAGTACGGGCGGCAGGTGCCGGTCGCGGGCCATCGCCAGGGTGGTGCGCGAGACTCCGAGGATCAGCGCCAGCAGCGAACCCAGCGCGGCCACCGCCGCCCCGGCGCGCACCACCGGCGCCAGCTCCGGCACGCCCGCCGCGCGCACCGCGTCGGCCAGCGGCGCGGCGGTCCCGCCCAGCGCGCCGCTGCCGAGCACGCTCAGCACGGCGACCGCGACGGCGGCGTAGACGACCAGGGTGATGCCCAGGGCCAGGGAGACCGCCCGGGGGATGGTGCGGGCCGGATCACGGACCTCCTCCCCCAGCGTGGCGATGCGCGCGTACCCGGCGAAGGCGAAGAACAGCAGACCGGCCGCCTGGAGCACCCCGCCGGGCGAGAGGCCGCCCCCGTCGAACCCCAGCCGTGCCGCCCCGGCCGCGTCCGAGGTCAGGCAGGCGACCACCACGGCGGCCAGCACCGCCAGCACCACCGCCACGATCGCGCGGGTCAGCCAGGCCGCCTTCCGCATCCCGGCGTAGTTCACCGCCACCAGCGCCACCACCGCGGCCACCGCGACGGCGTGCGCCCGCTCCGGCCACACGTACAGGCCCACCGTCAGGGCCATCGCCGCGCACGAGGCGGTCTTGCCGACCACGAACCCCCAGCCGGCCAGGTAGCCCCAGAACTCGCCCAGCCGCTCGCGGCCGTAGACGTAGGTGCCGCCGGAGGCCGGGTAGCGGGCGGCCAGCCGGGCCGAGGAGGTCGCGTTGCAGTACGCCACCACCGCCGCCAGCGCCAGACCGAGCAGCAGTCCGGAGCCGGCCGCGCGCGCCGCCGGGGCGAGGGCGGCGAAGACGCCCGCGCCCATCATCGAGCCCAGGCCGACCACCACCGCGTCCGTCACGCCCAGGCGCCGCCGCAACCGGGGGGCCGGGGCCGTACGGTCCGGTGACCCGCTCATCTCCGGCTCCTCACGCCGCTGTTGTCGGTTCGTCGTCCTCCGGCATCGCCGTACGGTGGCGCGGGGCGGCCGCTCACCGCGCCCCTTGGGGGACGAGCTCGGCGATCAGTTCCTCGACGCGCCGCCTGATCTCGTCACGGATCGGCCGCACGGCCTCGACGCCCCGGCCCGCGGGGTCCTCCAGCCGCCAGTCGAGGTAGCGCTTGCCGGGGAAGACGGGGCAGGTGTCGCCGCAGCCCATGGTGATCACGACGTCGGACGCCCGGACGGCCTCGGTGGTCAGCACCTTGGGCACCTCCGCCGACATGTCGATGCCGACCTCCCGCATGGCCTCCACGGCCGCCGGGTTGACCTCGTCGGCCGGGGCGGAGCCGGCGGACCGGACCTCGACGCGGTCGCCCGCCAGGTGGGTCAGCCACGCGGCGGCCATCTGGGAGCGGCCCGCGTTGTGGACGCAGACGAACAGCACGGACGGCTTCTCGGACATCACAGGGCCTCTTGTCTCGGCTTGTTCCGACTTACTCAGGATTGTTCGGACTCGTTCCGGCTCGCGGGGAGAGGGGTGACGACGCTCGATCCGGCGTGAAACTATCAGCCCATGCTGACATCAGTCGACACTGACCTGTTCCGGGCCCTCGCCGACCCCCTCAGATTCACGATCGTGACCCTGCTCGCCACCGAGACGCTGTGCACCACGCACCTGGTGGCCGAGACCGGGGCGAAGCAGACCAACCTCTCCAACCACCTGCGCGTCCTGCGCGAGGCGGGGATCGTCGAGACCGAGCCGTGCGGCCGGTACACCTACTACCGGCTCCGCCCGGACGTCATCGAGCACCTGGGGCGTTCCCTGGAAGCCCTCGCCCGTACCGCCCGCACCACCCGGGCCGCCGAGGCGAGGAGGCCCTGCTCGTGACCGCCGCCGAGAGCACCGCCGAGGGGACCACCCCCGAAGGGACCGGCAGAGCGGCGGACGGGGCCGCCGGCGTCGTCGCCCGCCTCTCCACCCTCGACCGCTTCCTGGCGGTGTGGATCCTGGCCGCCATGGCCGCCGGCCTCGGACTGGGCCGGGCCGTCCCCGGGCTGGGCGAGGTGCTGGCCGCGGTGGAGATCGGCGGCATCTCGCTGCCGATCGCGCTGGGCCTGCTGGTGATGATGTACCCGGTGCTGGCGAAGGTCCGCTACGACAAGCTGGACGCGGTCACCGGCGACCGGAGGCTGATGGTGTCCTCGCTGGTGGTCAACTGGATCGTCGGCCCCGCGGTGATGTTCGCGCTGGCCTGGCTCCTCCTGCCGGACCTGCCCGAGTACCGCACCGGCCTGATCATCGTCGGGCTGGCCCGCTGCATCGCCATGGTGATCATCTGGAACGACCTGGCCCGCGGCGACCGGGAGGCCGCCGCCGTCCTGGTGGCGCTGAACTCCCTCTTCCAGGTGCTGGCCTTCGGCCTGCTGGGCTGGTTCTACCTGGACCTGCTCCCCGGATGGCTGGGCCTGGGCGACGGCGGGCGGCTGGACATCTCCGCGGGAGAGATCGCCCTCAACGTCGTGATCTTCCTCGGCGTCCCGCTGGTGGCCGGGTTCCTCACCCGCCGACTCGGCGAACGGCGCATGGGCCGCGCGGCGTACGAGGGGCGGTTCCTGCCGCGCATCGGCCCCTGGGCGCTGTACGGGCTGCTGTTCACCATCGTGATCCTCTTCGCCCTCCAGGG
>NZ_DASQNP010000038.1:0-3009 GCF_035644915.1 Streptomyces sp. | reverse complement strand
CATCCGGTCACCTTCTGGACGTACCTTCCCCAGCCCGACACCCTGGTGCCCGCGGCGCGGCTCGCAGAACCGCTGTACGCCTTGCATCAGTTGCCCGCCCCGCCGTTCCGGCTCAGGTCGCTGGACAACGTCTCGGCGATCCGCGCTTCCCTCAAGGCGATCACCACGCTGCCGGAGGAGTCGCTCCGTTTCCTCTCCCGGCGGATCGACCGGTTGGAGAAGCAACTCGCGGACATTTCCTATGAGTTGCCCCCGGCCGTCCTTCAAGGAGATCCCCAGCACCGCAACGCCCTGTACGACGGTGATCGGACCGTGCTGTGCGACTGGGACACCGTGGCCTGGGGTCGGCCCGAGTGGGACCTGACGACCATCGAGATCCACTGCCGTCGCTTCGGCTACGGCCCCGAGCACTACGGGGACTTCGCGCGGGCGTACGGCTACGACGTCACGGACTGGCCCGGGTATCCCGTCCTGCGGGACATCCGGGAACTGCGGATGATCACCACCAACGCCCGCAAGGCCGCCCGCACCCCCCGGGGCCATGGCCGAGGTGGAGCGCCGCATCGTGGGGCTGCAGAACGAGGACACCCGGCTGCGCTGGAACATACTGTGACGCGGCGTCCACCGGTCCGTTCGGCCGCAGGGCTGGCTGTCAGCGCCCGCAGCCGACGCGTTCGGTGGACAGGGCCAGGTCGTCCAGCAGCAGGTCGTAGGAGTCCGGGGTGGGGTTGCCCTGGTAGAGCTGCCAGCCGATGCGGACGGTGTCGACGTCGGGGAAGACGAAGTCGACGGGGTTGCCGCCGTGCCGGGTGGTGGTGACGGTCAGGTCGGGCTGGGGCCGTCCGTCGATCCACACCGAGACGCGGTTGTCGGAGGCGTCCATCTCCCACTCCAGGCAGGTCCACCGTCCCGCCTCGGCCGGGGCGGACTCGCGCCAGTCGGTCCAGTCGCCCGTGGGGCCGCCGTCGGAACCCACGCCCCACAGCGGGACGCCGTCGCCGACGGTGGGCACGTACTGGCCGCCGATCGGCCGGACGACGCTGCCGTCGCCGCGGCCGGTGGCCTCGACCAGGGTGAAGTGGGCCCAGTCCGGGGCGGTGGGGAAGGCGTCGACCCGCACCCGCATCCGGCCGAAGAAGCTGTTGCCGGGGGCGTCGAAGTCGTCGACCTCCAGGAAGGCGTGGCCGTTGCCCTCGGTGCGCACGTGGAGCACCTGCCCCGGCCGGTGCTTCCCGCCGTGCCGGCGGTCGCGCTCGACGGCCAGCGTCCCGTGCCGGGTGTCCACGCCCCAGTCCGGGCTGGTGCCGGCCCCGCGCGGCAGGTCCTCGAAGTCCTCGCAGAACAGCAGCGGGTTCCCGGCTCTCGGGGCCGGGCAGCCGCCGTGCGGGCGGTCGCCGTGGCGGTCGTGCGCGGGTGCGGCGCCGCCGGTGGCAGCCACCGCGGTGACGGCGGCCAGGAGGAGGGCGCCGAACAGACCGGAGGAGCGGCGTCCGGTACGGCGGGGGAGGCGCATGGCGGTCTCTCCGTCGGGTGGTCGGTGGAAGGGCGCGCCGATTGCTATGGGAGCGCTCCCAGTGTGGTCTCGGGCACCCTACGGCAACCCGCCGCTTCCGGCCAGGTGTCGGGCGACGGCGAGTCACGTCTGCCTCTGGACAAGGGAGTTGATGCCGGGCACCCCGTCCGTACGCCCTCTTCCCCGGCCGGGCGCGGCCGTGGATCCTTGACGGGCATTTCCTGGGAGCGCTCCCCGACCGGAGGAACCGATGACGGAACAGACACGGCGACCGACGCGGCGCGAGGCCCTGGCCCTGTCCGGCGCCCTGCTCGGCGCGACCGCCGGAGGACTCGCGCTCGCCCCGGACGCCTTCGCGCGCCCGAGACCGGGCGCGAGCCGGCCGAGGGTCTACCTGGGCGCCTACACCGGCGGCGACACCGCCCACGGCATCGGGCTGGCGAGCGCCGACCGGGACACCGGCGGCCTCCGGCTGGACGGGGTGGTCCCCACCGCGGACCCCTCCTTCCTGGCGCTGTCGGCGACCGGACGCGTCCTGTACGCGGTCAACGAGACCACCGACGGCCGGGTCTCCGCCTTCGAACTGGCCCCGGACGGCACCGTCCGCCGCTTGCTGGGCAGCGCCCCGAGCGGGGGAGCCCACCCGTGCCACCTCAGCCTCCACCCCGGCGGACGCCACCTGTTCACGGCCAACTACACCTCCGGCACGGTGGCCGTCGTGGCGCTGCGGCCCGACGGCGGCCCGGGCGAGGTCGTGCAGGTGGTGCGGTACACCGGCGCCGGCCCCGACCCGGAGCGGCAGACCGGGCCGCACGCCCACATGGTGCTGCCCGACCCCACCGGCGACCGGCTGTTCGGCGTCGACCTGGGCACCGATTCCGTCCACGTCCACCGGTTCGACGTCGGCCGCGGCCTGCTGACGGAGGAGAGCGTGGCGAAGATGCCGGCCGGCTCCGGCCCCCGGCACCTGGCCCTCCACCCCGGCGGGCGCACCGCCTACGTCCTGGGCGAACTGGACTCCACGGTCACCTCGTGCGCGTACGACGCCCGCCGGGGCACCCTCACCCCGGTCGCCACCGTCCCGATCCTGCCCGAGGACGCCGACCCGATCCCCAGCACCGCCGCCGAGGTGCTGGTCTCGGCGGACGGGCGGTTCGTGTACGCCTCCAATCGCGGCCACGACACCATCACCGTCCTCGCCGTCGACGCCTCGGACGAGACCCGGCTCCGCCGCGTCTCCCACCACCCCAGCGGGGGCGCCTCGCCCCGCCACATGGCCTTCGACCCCGCCCAGCGCCTGCTGTACGCGGCCAACCAGCGCTCCGGCACGGTCACCGTCCTCCGCCGCGACCCCGTCGGCGGCGGGCTGTCCCCGGCCGGGGAGCCCCTGGCCTTCTCCCAGGCGGTGTGCGTGCTGCCCGCCGCGCCCGGCCGCCCCTGCCCCCGGCTCGGCTCGGCTCGGTCACGGGCCCGGACGGACGGCAGCCCCCGTCCGT
>NZ_DASQNP010000037.1:0-1851 GCF_035644915.1 Streptomyces sp. | reverse complement strand
TAGTGGATGGCGGTCGCGGCGGCCCGCGGTCCGCGGGCGGTGACCACCTCCTCCGCCGCGGTCCACAGCCGGCGGTACCAGCCGCCTTCCGGGTGGGGTTGCAGGCCGAGTTCGGCGGCCAGTGCGGGCTCCTCCGGCGGGGTTCCGCTGCCGGTGACGGCATCCATGGACGTGGCTCCTTCGACGGTTCCGGCGGCATCGGTGAACACGCGGCGGGCGTGCGGCGGACGGGGGAGGCGCCCGGCTCCGTCCTCCGGCTCCTCCTGGCGGGATGCGTGCCGCCCTGGCCTTCGCCGATCGCGTGCTCCTCACGCCGCTGCCCCGCGCCGGCCCGGGGAAGCCGCTGTTCGGACGCCGCCGGGTGCGGGAGCCCGGCCGGGGCCGGCCGCGTCCGGGTCAGACGGTGCTGCGCCGGCCCCACGGGTTCCGCTCGCCGTTCCTCTCCCCCGTGGCCGGCGTGCCGGCGTTCTTCGGCGCCGACGACTTCGATCCCGACTCCGACGCCTGCGGGCTGATGCCCGTACACCGCCGCGACCTGCGCCGCTGACGGCGGTGCTTCCGCGGGAGGCACCGCCCCGGGCGGCTTGCGGTCAGCCTGCGAGGAGTTCGGCGAAGCGCTGGGCGCCGATGTTGCCGCCGGAGAGGACGACGCCGATCCGGCGCGGGACGGGGGCGATGCGGCCGGCCAGCAGGGCGGCCAGGGCGGTGGCGCCGCTGGGCTCCACCACGGTCTTCAGCCGCTCGAAGAGGAAGCGCATCGCGTCGCGGATCTGGTCGTCGGTGACCAGGGCGATCTCGTCGACCAGCCGCCGGTTGACGGAGAAGGTCAGCTCCCCGGGGGTCTCGGCGGCCTGGCCGTCGGCGATGGTGCGCGGTACGGGTATGGTCACGCGCCGGCCCGCCTCCAGGGACCGCTTGGTGTCGTCCCCGGCCTCCGGTTCGACGCCGATCACCCGGATCCCCGCCCGCAGGCCCTTGGCGGCCGTGGCGCTGCCGGCGATCAGCCCGCCCCCGCCGACCGGTACCACCAGCGCGTCCAGCTCGCCCACCTCCTCGATCAGCTCCAGCGCGGCGGTGCCCTGGCCGGCGATGACGTGCGGATGCTCGTACGGCGGGATGAGCGTCAGCCCGCGGTCGGCGGCCAGGGCCTCGCCGAGGGCGACCCGGTCGCCGGTGTAGCGGTCGTAGGTGACGATCTCCGCACCGTAGCCGGCGGTGGCGTCCTTCTTGGACCGCGGGGTGTCCTCCGGCATGAGGATGACCGCGGTGGTGCCCAGCTCCCGCGCGGCCAGGGCGACGGCCTGGGCGTGGTTGCCCGAGGAGTAGGCGGCCAGGCCCCGGGCCACCTGCTCCGGGGCCAGGCGGGAGGCGGCGTGGTAGGCGCCGCGGAACTTGAAGGCGCCCACGCGCTGGAGGTTCTCGCACTTGAGGAAGACCTCCGCACCGACCAGGCGGTCCAGGGTGCGCGAGCGCAGCACGGGGGTGCGGTGGGCGACGCCCTCGATCCGCGCGGCGGCGTCGCGGACGTCGTCCAGGGTGACCGGCGGTGTGGTGGTCATCTCGGTGCTCCATCGGGGGGAAGGGGATCGGCCGTGGTGCCGTCCGCGGTGGATGCGGCCCTGGCCCGGGCGAGGTAGTGGTGGGCGGAGGCGCGGGAGACCCCCGGCCGGGCGGCGACTTGCTCGACCGCGCGGCGCACGGCGAAGACCTCGCGCCCGGTGGCCGAACCGGCGATGGCCACCACCGGCCTCTCCGGGCGGCGGAAGTCGTGGACGACCACCTCGCAGAACGAGCCCAGCGCCGCGGCGATGCCGTCGGCGACCGGGATGAGCGCGGCGATGACCGCGTCCC
>NZ_DASQNP010000036.1:0-7305 GCF_035644915.1 Streptomyces sp. | reverse complement strand
AGCGTGCCGGAGCCCACCGCCTACAGGACTGCCGCGGTCTGCTGGCAGACCTGCTCGACGGGCTGGGAGGCACAGCCGCCATCCGCCACCGCGAGGTGCGGCCTCCCCGCTGACCGCTGTGAGCCGCCACGGCGCCGGGGTGGGCCTGTGCCACGTCGTCCGTCGCCGCCGCGAGCGGTCCACCGAACTCGGCGACATCCCCGAGGGTGGCGGCCACAAGGTCCTCGGCCGGGCCACGGGCCGCAAGGCACGCCCCGGCGCCGGCCACTGGGCCCCTCCCGGCCGGAGGCCGGGAATCACCTGCACCCCGTCGTCGACGGCCACTCCCCGGCCCACAGCGAGAGCCTGCCCGACGGGAAGAAAGAGACCGCTACCGGCTTCCGGGCCCGGGCATGCTTCGCCCGAGTGGGGATCACCGGTCGAGCGCGCGCCGGCCGACAACGGTGCCTGCTACCGCTCCCGCCCGTGGTGCGACGCTCCGGCCGCGGCCGGGATCGCCCACCGGCGCACCTGCGTTCACCGGCCGCGGGCCAATGGCAACGTCGGACGGTTTCGCCGGACGCTGCTGGAGGGGTGCCTCTGCGGTTCCGGGCAGGAAGGACGAGACGTCTTCTCCCGGTGGCCGCATGCCCACGATCACCACCGCGGACACACCGCGCTGAAGGGCCAACCACCCACCCGCCGGTCGCATCCCCCGACCCCTCAGGGCAAGAGGCCCGGGCTCTGTGCCGAGTTGGGGTCTTCAGGTTGATGGAAGGCTGCGGAGCCGCGGGACGGTGCCGCGGAGGTGGAGTCCGGCCAGGTAGCCGGCCGGGCCCTGTCTTGGCGGGTGGCGGGCCTCCGCCGTTCCCTGGTCCTGTCGGTGCGGGTCCTGTCGGTGCGGTGTTCGACCGTGTTGCGCTTCTTGTCCAGCGCTGGGTCGTGGCCGACGGGACGGCCGCCTTGGCGGCCCGTCCCCCGGCGATGCGCCCAGCAACAAGGTCGGCTGAACCCGCCACAGGCAGCGCCCAGGCGCGCCGCATGGTCGCCGGACCCCGTGCGCTGCACGAGGGTCCGGCTGCAGTGCCGTGAACCGGCGGACGTGACGGCGACAACCGGCCCTGCCGCCTTCACTATCCAGGCCAGGCGGTCGGAGGCTGTCGGGCCGGTTGTCAGAAGTGCACGAGTTCGACGTCGTCAATCTCGCAGTACCGCACCCGGGACGCCTGCTTCGGGTCCTCCATGGGCACCTTGACCGTCTTGGTCTGTCCGGCCTCCAAGGTGACCCTCGTGGAACCAACGTCGACGTAGGAATAGCCGGTGCCGCCGGCGCCGAAGAAGTCGACCCTCACCCGGAAGGTCTGCCGCTCGCCCAGTTTGGAGGTGACCCGTACCTCCGCGGCGGCATCCGCAGCCTTTGTGGACCGCGGCTTCTTCCTGCCCTTCTTGCGGCCGCCGTCGTCCGCCTCGACGCAGGCGATGATCGTCGCGCTGGCCTCCTCGGAGTCCGCCGAGGACGACTCCGTCGGCTCGCTGCCGTACGAGTCCGAGCCGTAGATCTCCTCGTAGTCATCATCGTCGTAGTCCTGGTACGCCGACGACGAACCATGGCTCTTCTTGGAACACCCTCCCCCGCCGGAACTGCCCTTGCCGCCGCCCTTCCCGCCACCGCTCTTGGCCGGTGAGAAACCGGTCAGTGCCAGGACCACCACGATCAGCACGGTCGTCAGCTTCAGGTGTCCGCGCATCAAATCCCCCTGTGCCATCGAGTCTTCGAAACCGCGGGCAACCCTAGCGGGCGCCTCCGTTCGGTTTGATCCGGGGCGCCGTCATCGTTCTGCCCGCCTTGCGGCCGAGGGCGCTTCCCCCTTTCCCGAAGCCGCCTCCTGCGGTGCGGCCAGGGTCCGTCCGCCGACCTGCAGGCCGGTCGCGTCATGATGAGCCCGCGTGGTGGTGGAGTCCCCGCCGACCAGCGACAGGCCGGTGTCGTTCCTGCGGGCGGCCCCGTCCACAGGGCGGTCAGCGGGCGCATCCGCACTGGCCTTCCGTGGAATCCCACGCGCCCGTGCCGGACGCGCCGATCAGCTCCGTACCGCCCCCGGATACCCGGGCGCCGGACGCCCAGGTGGCACTGACCTGCCTGGACGTGTTGTGTCAGGGGCGCGAGCCCGAGTGGCTCAACCTCATCGCCACCGACCTCCGGCACGCCGAGCCGGCGACGTCGGCTCTCCGCTCCACTCGTCTCGTCACCGCCGACCTGCGTGGGGCGCGGCTCGTCGAGACGGGTCTGGAGGAGTCCGGCCTCACCGGCGCGGACCTGAGGGAGGCGCCGCTGGAGGGGGCCCGGGCGAGCGCCCGTACGCGCTGGCCGGAGGGCTTCGACGCGCCGGGTGCCGGCGTCGCCCGGGCCGAGTGGCCCGGGTCACCGACCGAGGCCCTTTCCGGCTTCGCGCTGCACACGGACTCCCGCCGCTGCGCTCCTACCCGTGCCCCCCCGTGCGGGCGGCCCGGAAACCCCGGTCCCCGTCCCGGCCTCACGGGGCCTCAGCCCGCCGAGTCCGCCGCCTCGTGCGCGATGTCGAGGACGATCCTGTTCGGGGCCGTGGTCACCCGGAAGCCCGGCCGGCCGTCGCCCCGGCGGGCGTCCACGCCGACGCCGAAGCGGGTGTCCCCCTCGAAGTAGCTGACGAGCTTCAGGCCGCGAACGGTGGGCGTGGCCTGGCCCTCACCGCCGAGCTCCTCCTCCGGCTGGGCCCTGAGGAAGACGAGCATGATCCTGTGCTCGCCCGCGACGGGGACCTCCATGCCGGAACCATCCTGGTGCAGCGCGTCCACGTACTCGGCGACGTATCCCGGGGCGCCTCCCTCGAAGTCGAAGACGACCCGGTCATAGGTGTCGTGGACGCCCACCCGCACCCCCGTCAGCACCGACAGCTCGGTCGCGTCCACCCCTCGGTTCCTCTCCGACTTCCGGGAGGCGTCCCAGGGCGCTCCGTCCGCCGGACCGCCGCCGGACGGGGACGGTGACGCCGTCTCCCCGGGGCCGCCGACGCTCCGGGACCCGTCGGACGACGGGGACGGGGGCGGCGCGACGGTGCGCGCGGAGGGTGGCGCGGTCTCCCCGCGCCCGTCGATGCTCCGGGACTCCCCGGGCGCCGGGGCCGGACGCCCGGCGCCCTCCGTACCCCCTCCCCCGCAGGCCGCCGCCAGGACGGCGGCTGTGAGGGCGATCGCGGTCGTGGCGAAACGGCGTGTCACTGTGTGCTCCTGAACGTGGACGGCCAGGTAGGGGGAGGACACCGGGCTCTCCGGGCGAGCGCGCTCGCGCAAGCACGCCGTCCGCCGCGACGGGGATTCGCCCCCGGGTGCGAACGGGCTCGGTCTCGCCGGCGCCGGGCGGACGGCGATCGGTGCCGCCCGGAGCACGGCGGCCCCAAGGTCGCGTTCGCATTCACACGACGCCGAGCCGAGCGGATCGGTCGCCACCGCAATGACCGACGTTTTCCTCCCTGAAGAGGGTGTTTTCCGACTTCCCCGCGGCCGCGGCCGGTACACACGCCACCGCGGCGGCCAACCCGGATGCCCCGCCGACTGCACTGCGGCGGGCAGCGGCCGACGTCCGGGCGGAGGAGCCCGGACCACCACTCCCCCGTCCCGTACGCATACGGCGACGCCCGGACCCCGGACACCGCGGACGAGCAGGTGACACCCCTGCCCTTCGGGGTGTGCCCTCCGAGGCGGGACTCCGTCCTATGACGATCGCCACCGGGCCCGGTGGCGATCACGGGCAGCAGCCGCCCACTCCCCCGCCCGTCTCCCACTCGGCTCCTGCGCGCTGGACCGCGCGCCGCTTCCCCGGGCCATGTCTTTGCTGCCTCGTCCCGGTGCACTTGCCTGCGCAGGATCTCCGTGACCAGGGTGCCGACGTCACGCACGGCGCATCCGGGCGCTGACGCTCCCCGGCCCGCCTGGCCGCCGCGCCCGCACCCCGATCCTGCCCACAGGACAATTTCGCCGCCCGGCCGGAACACCGACCGGAACGTCCCTGAGGCGCGCTCCTGGAGCCGTCGGCCCCGGACACGCAGAAGGCCCTGCCCCGGACGATGTCCGGAGCAGGGCCTTTCGTCGAGCGCCGGGCAGGCCTTGCACCTGCATCTCCCCGCAGGAAGCGGGGCGTCTTTCCTTGGACCACCAACGCGCGGTACACCGCCCGTAGTTCGGCGGCGCATCCAAGATCCAGTGTAGCGCAGCCACGCCATCGACCATGAATTCACCCGCTCCCGTCCTGCCTCGGCGTTGCCCGGCCCGAGGAGGTCTCCTCCCAGATCACCTGCGCCCCTGCCAAGACACATGGGACGGGCCGATCCGCATCGCCGGCAGCCGCTGGGCCATCAGTGAGTGCTTCCGCGGCGCGAAAGCAGGAGTGCGGCCAGGACGACTCCCAGGTCCGCCGCTATGACGGCTGGCACCATCCTGGCCCCGGCCATGGCCGCCCACGCCAACCTGACCGTCCTGCACGTCCACGAGCTCGACACCGGGAAAGCGGGAATGGCTCCTCCCCGCTCCCATCCATCTCAGCCTCACCGGGACCCGACGCCCGATCACCCGCCTCAGCCACTACAGACGGCGCGGAGACTCACCACCCGCAACTGCCCGCCTATCAACACAACCATCGTTGCAGTGCTCACAACCCATCTCATCTGGCGAGTCTTCGGCAGCGGATGAGGGTGCAGGCAATAGCGGTGAAGGCCAGGAAGTGGCCGGCTGTGAACGCACACCGGAGCGCTTCCTCACCTCCGCCGACCTCGCCGCAGCCCTCATCGGCCACCGCCGACCGGGCAAGCGGCTATGGCCGGAGCCTGTCTCCCGAGACGTCGAAGCAGACCAACCCCATGGATGCGGCGAGCTGCGCGGCGTATGCGGAAGCCTCTTCGGCCATGCTCCACCGCAGGGCGAAGTAGATCAGCGGGCCGCTCGCCTCGTCGATCAGCCGCCCGCTGCACCACGGCGAGCTGTCGTCCTCGTCCTCGTCCATGTCGGGCCACCGCTGCAGCAGCGCCGCCACGTACGCCGCCATCCGCTCGGTCGGAGGGTGGTCCACTCCGGTGTCGATGTCGATGTATCGGCAGTAGAGCTCGCTGAAGAGCCGGCCGGCAGCGGCGTCATCGCTCGGGCGGACGCCTTCCCAGACGGCGAGGTCGTACGTCATGGCCGGAGACTGCCACACGGCACAGACAGCAGATCCCTTCAGGACCACCCGCTGGTCTCAACTCACCACAAGGAACGGTGCCTTGATCGAGGTGCGGCTCCTTGCATGAGACCGGCCCCGCCTGAGGTGGGGCCGGTGGTTGTGGCGGCGCGGGAGGAATCAGGCCGGCGCCCTCCCGTTTCCGGCTGAGGCGGCGATGCGGGGCGGTAGGGATCGGTATGCCGGGGCCGACCGGTTGCTGCCGCCCATCGGTGGACGCGGACCGCGGTCCCAGGACGGGGGCGCGACATGCGGGCGGGCACCGCAGGTCACCTCCCGGCCGGGGCGGCGGACGGTGCGAGGACGCGGGGCAGGCGGGCGTGCAGGTACCGCACCTCGGTGCCGCGGCCCTGGACGCGGACGCGGTGGGCGAGGAGTCCGGCCGGTGCGCAGCCTCTTCTCCGGACCACGAAAGCGATCACGGAGTCGGTGTCCTCGGCGCGCGCGGCAGGCCGAGGCGTACGGGAAGTCCGCCCAGGAGCCGCGTCCGGACCGGAGTGGTTCTTCCCGAAGGACGTCGATCGACCACCGCGGCCTCATATCGCGCTGATGTCCGGGCGGACGTCGTGGCCCCGGACGCATGTGTGTTGCCATCACAGCAACTTTGCTTGCCGCATCAGGCGCGGCGGTCGCAGTCTGACGCCCAGTCGAAAGGGCCTCGAAGACCATCGGGAGGCCACACGATGAACACCCACGGAGGCAGCGGGTCCGCGCCGAGCACCGACGGCAAGACGCCGCCGCTCAACCGTGTCCACCACGTTCGGGCCGGTGAACTGGACGGCCACACCGCCATCAGCGGCAGCACAGTCGGCTCGAAGAAGCTCTGGATGGGCCTGGTGGAGAACCCGCCGCTGAGCGCGACGGACAACCACCACCACGGCGATTCGGAGGCGGGGATCTACGTGGTCAGCGGTCACCCCGTGTACGTCTACCACGACGGCACCCAGGAGGTACGGATCACCGCCGGCCCCGGCGACTTCCTGCTCGTCCCCCCGTTCGTCCCGCACCGGGAGGAGAACCCCGACCCGAACGAGCCCGTGGTCGCCGTGATCGCACGGACCACACAGGAACCGATCAAGGTCTCCCTGCCCGAGCTGTACCAACTCAAGGAGGCGGAAGCACCGCGGGAAGAAGACACGGAACGACTGAGCGGGTGAAGCATCCGCTCAGTCCGCGTGGAGACCGGGCGGCCCTGCCGGGGCGTGTCGGTGGCGACGACGGCCGAGGAAACCGCGGTATGTCCTGGTCATGCCGCCCCGGAGGACCGCGAGGTATGCCCGAGTGATGGCCGGAGCCCTACGAGTCGTGCGTGATGGCGGGTGAGGTCGTGATGGCCCGCTCAAGGGCTGCGGTTCAGATGATCGCGGTGCGGTCGGAGACGAGACCGGCGATGGCGCGGTAGGTGCCGGGCAGCCGGTCTCGTCGGTGGGTCCGGCGGATCGGCTGTTTCCCACGCTTGTGGTCGACGAGGGCGTACTCGACGGTGCCGCGGTGGCAGGGAATGCCCATGGCGGTCGCGTTCCCAGCGCGCGTGCACCGCAGGCGGTGCGCTCTTGTTCGGCTTCCCGGGTGAGGTGATCGCCTGGCCTGGGTGATCACGTCTAGGACCGAGGCGGCCGTCGTCCGGGAGGCCACGACGTCCCGCCCGGGGCGACGGGTACGCCCTCCCTCGCCGCCTGGCCGAAGGACGGGGTGGTCGCCCAGCTCATCGGCGTGCCGCGGAGCCCGGCGCGGCAGGAGGAAGGCAGGTGCACGGAGCCGTCCGCGTGCGTGACCGACACGCAGGGCGGCAAGACCTCCACCAGCGTCCCAGCGGCCGGGCAGGGCACGGATGCGGCGAAGAAGACCGTGGGCCGCAGGCGAGCATCGTCACCGGCACCCTCGGCCTACTGCTCGCGACCTTGGTCGCCGCCGCGGGCGTGCCCGATTCCGTCGCCGGTACCCACCTGATCGGCCAGGTGGCCGCCGCCCACCCCTCCATCCGCGCAGTCCGGGCGGACGGCCGCCGCCGGGACCGCGACGGCCGCCCCCACCGTCAGCCGATTCGACTTCCAGAGCTTCGCCACCGGTGCCTCCAT
>NZ_DASQNP010000035.1:0-1814 GCF_035644915.1 Streptomyces sp. | reverse complement strand
TCGACCAGCAGCAGGCCCACGCCCTCGGACCAGCCGGTGCCGTCCGCGGCCGCGGCGAACGGCTTGCACCGCCCATCCGGCGCCAACCCGCCCTGGCGGCTGAACTCGGTGAAGCAGCCGGGGGTGGCCATGACGGTGACGCCGCCGGCCAGCGCGAGCGTGGACTCGCCGCTGCGTAGTGACTGGGCGGCCAGGTGCAGGGCCACCAGCGACGACGAACAGGCCGTGTCGATGGTGACCGCCGGACCCTCCAGACCGAAGGTGTAGGCGATCCGGCCCGAGGCGACGCTGAGGGCGCTGCCGATGCCGACCTGGCCCTCGAAGCCCTCCGGGGTGTCGGTCAGCCGGGACAGATAGTCCTGGGAGATGACACCGGCGAACACCCCGGTGCGGCTGCCGCGCAACGACTGCGGGTCGATGCCGGCCCGCTCGAACGCCTCCCAGGCCGTCTCCAGCAGCAGCCGCTGCTGCGGGTCAGTGGCGGTCGCCTCACGCGGGCTGATCCGGAACAGCTCCGCGTCGAACTCGGCCGCGTCGTAGAGGAAGCCACCCTTGGTGGTGGCCGAAGTTCCGGTGCGCTCGGGGTCCGGGTCCATCAGCCGGTCGAGGTCCCAGCCGCGGTCGTCCGGGAAATCCCCGATGCCGTCCCGTCCTTCGCCGACGAGCTGCCACAGGTCCTCCGGCGAGGCGACGCCGCCGGGGAAACGGCAGGCCATGCCGATGATGGCGATGGGCTCGTCCTGATCGGCCTGGACCGCGGCGGTGGTGTCGGCGGCCGGCATCGTGCCGAACATCTCGTCGAGCATGAAGCGGGCCAGCAGGGCGGGCGTCGGATGGTCGAAGACCAGCGTGGTCGGTAGCTGCAGCCCTGTCGCGGCTGTGAGCCGGTTCCGCATCTCGACAGCGGTGAGCGAGTCGAAGCCCAGCTCCCGGAACGTGCGGTCGGTGCCGACCGCGGCGGCGTCACCGAGGACCAGCACCGTCGCCACATGGCTGCACACCAGGTCCAGGACGCGCCGCTCCCGCTTCTCGGGGGCCAGCGCGGACAGCTCCTCGACCAGCGGGACTCCCCGGCCTTTGGAGGCGGTCCCGCGTACCGCGGACGTGGCGGCAGCTCGCCGTGGCTGGACCAGGGTGCGGAGCAGCGGCGGCACGGCGGCCGGGTCGAGGGCGCGGGTGTCCAAGCCGGTCGGCAGCAGGAAGGCCCGGCTGCCGGACAGGCCCGCATCGAAGAGGGCCAGACCGTGGGCGGAGGTGAGGGGGATGACGCCCGCCCGGCTCACCCGTGCGACGTCGGCGTCGTCCAAGTGCTGCGTCATACCGCTGGCCTCGGCCCACAGACCCCATCCGAGGGAGGTAGCGGGCAGGCCGTGCCGGTGGCGATGGTGGGCGAGGGCGTCGAGGAAGGTGTTGGCCAGCGCGTAGTTGGCCTGGCCCGGTGCGCCGAAGGTGGCGGCGGCAGAGGAGAACAGGACGAAGGCGTCCAGGTCCAGGTGGGCGGTCAGCTCGTGCAGGTGCCACGCGGCGTCCACCTTCGGGCGTAGCACGGTGACGAGCTGTTCGGGGGTGAGGCGGTCGACGGTGGCGTCGTCGAGCACACCGGCGGTGTGGATGACGGCGGTGAGGGGGTGGTCGTCGGGGATGGTGCTCAGCAGGTCGGCCAGTGCTGCCTTGTCGGCGGTGTCGCAGGCGGTGATGCGGACGTCGGCGCCGAGCGCGGTGAGCTCCTCGTGGAGGGCGGTGGCGCCGGGGGCGTCCGGACCGGAGCGGCTGGTCAGCAGCAGGTGCCGGGCGCCGTGCGCGGTGATCAGGTG
>NZ_DASQNP010000034.1:0-40170 GCF_035644915.1 Streptomyces sp. | reverse complement strand
TCACACCGCGAGCGCGAAGTAGACGAAGCCCGCCGCCAGGACGCCCGCCACCGCGCGGCGGACCGTGCCGACGCGGTCCCACGGGGCCTCCAGGGGCCGGACGAACTTCGCGATCGCCACGAGCAGTCCCGCGAAGAGCGGCATCCAGGCCAGCCGCGCCAGGATCCATCCGACCGTGTCCGGCGCGGTGGTCAGGCCGGGGATTTCGCCGAAGTACGAGGCGGGGACCGCGGCGGCGAGCATCGCCGTCTGGTGCCAGCACAGGATCGTCATCGCCGACAGGTTGATGATCACCACCGGGGCCCACAGGGCGGGGCGCCGGAGCAGCCGGGCCAGCCGGTCGCGCAGCAGGATCGCCGCACCGGACTGGACGGCCGCCAGCGCGAGGACGAGCAGGGACGGCGGGTGGGAGTTGGTACGGGCCTCGCCGGGCACGCCCACCATCGACGCCGGGTAGTGGAAGGCGAGCAGCAGGGCGGCGAACAGGGCCGCGCCGCCCGCGAGCAGCAGCCACGCCTCACGTCGGCCCAGCCGCTTGTCCGCCCAGGAGACGCCCAGTTGGTAGGCGAACATCCAGCCCGGAAGCAGGTTGAGCAGACTCAGCCAGGACGGCATGGCGTCCGCGCAAGGCCCGTAGCGGAGGAAGTCGACCACCGCGACGGAGCCGAGCAGCGGGGCCGCGGCCCAGAAGCCGAGACGCTGCGAGGCGCGGACACAGTACGGGGTGAGGGCCGTGATCACGGCGTAGACGCCGACGAACCACAGGGGCTGGACGACCAGGGTCGATGCGGTGTGCAACGTGGCGGTCGGGACGCCGAGACCGTAGTGCAGGGTCGGCAGGAGCAGCGCCCACACGGCGGTGACGCCGAGGACCGGGCGGCCCAGGCGCTTGAGGCGGCCGGTGGTCCATTGGCGGGTCGAGCCCTTGCGGCGTTGGAAGGAGAGGTACGAGGAGTAGCCGCCGACCAGGAAGAAGATGCCCAGCATCTGGAGAATCCAGCTGACCGGGGCCAGTTGGCCGAAGGTGGCCAGCGAGCTGGTGTTGTGCAGGCCGCCGGTGTCGAGGGTGAAGCCGCCGAGCAGCCAGTGGCCGGTCGGGACGGCCAGGAGCGCCAACGCGCGCAGGCCGTCGATGGCGCGGTCGCGGTGGGCGGGGGTCCGGTCGTCGATCTTGGCGGTGAGGGCGGTGAGCTTCGCGAGCTTCGTGGGGGTCTTCGTCATCACAGGTCTCCGCCGGCGATCGCCGCGAACGCGGTCAAGGTGGAGGTGCCGGGGGTGAAGTACTCGTCGTGCCCCGGGACGTCGTCGGCGGGCAGGACGGTCGCGCCGAATCCGGGCGAGGTGGGGTCCGCGCCGTGGCCCAGGCTCAGGACCTCGACGTTGGGGACGCGATCGATCCAGTCGTCCGGAGACTTCGCCGCCCAGACGCGGGCATCGGTGTCGAGTGCGGTGACGTCGTCGGCGCGCATGCCGGGCGAGCCCATGACGACGATGTCGCTCGCGTCGGTGTCGGAGGCGGCGAGGCCGCAGACCACCGAGCCGTAGCTGTGGCAGAAGAAGGAGGGGGCGGGGAGGCCCACCGCGTCCAGGCCGTCGGTGAAACGGGTGAGGCGCTCGGCGCCGGTCTCGGCGAGCCGGCCCGTCGCCAGGTCCAGGCCGATACCGGAGGGGGTGGTGTAGCCGGCCCAGGCGATGACGGCCGTGTCGTCGCCCGCCTCCTCCTGAAGGTCGGCGGCCTGCTGTGCCGTACGGTCGAACGTCGAGATGTCGATGTCCGAGCCGGGGACGATCACCGCGACGTGGGCGGCGTTCTCCAGGTCGCCCGCGACGTGCGCGATCAGGCCGCGGCCGCGCGGGTCGTACGCCAGGACCTGGTCGCCTGCGGGAGCGTTGGCCTCGTAACGGAGGTGTACGGGGGCGCCGTCGAGGTTGCCCACCACGGTGGGGTGGTCCTCGACGAGTCTGCGCTGCTGAGCGCCGGTCAGGCCGGCGAAGAAGGCCGCCACTTCGGACGGGCTGGCCGTGGTGGGATCCGGTAGTTCCTTGCCCAGGGAGTCGTCCGCCAGCCAGGCGGCAGTACCGGGGGGCGGACCGCTCAGCGGGCTCTCGGTGCTCGCCGAGGCCCGGCCTGCCGTGCCGCCGACCAGCAGTGCGGTCAGTAGGGCGGTGATCAGAGTCTTCCTGAAGCGACGCATCCGTCCCTCTCCCTCCGTCTCGTCCGTGGTGACGGCGAGAAGGTAGGAAGACGGTGGGGGGTGGGGCGTCACCCCGGGGAGCCAAGTCGGCAGTGATACCCGGGTAGGGGGTGGATTAGGTGCTGACCCCCCGGGGTGGGCGGGGGTTTCCCGCAGGGCTGGGGGGCGGGGGCGCCGGGACGATGGGCGAAGATTCAGCAGCGGGCACGGCCGCCTTGCAGGTCGTGGAGCCCAGGCGAGTGACTGATCGTTGCAGAATGACGTTCGGAGTCGGCGCGAGCAGACGATGCCGCAGGCAAGTTGGGGCAGGCCGAGGTGGAGGTCGGCGCGTATCCCGTAGCGGGTCCGCAGCCGTTTGAACCGGTGGGGCCAGGCAAAGGTGCGCTCGACCACCCAGCGGGTCTTGCCCAAGCCCGAACCGTGAGCGGTGCCCTTGCGGGCGATCTTCGGGGTGATGCCCCGGGCTCGCGGGAAGCGGCGGTACGTGTCGTCGTAGCCGCGGTCGGCGAACAAGCGCTTGGGCCGGTGACCGGGGGCCGCGAGTCCCGCAGATGTGCGGGATCGCGTCCGGCAGGGGCATGAGCCGGGTGACGTCGTGGCGGTTTCCGCCTGCCAGGGACACCGCCAGGGGCGTTCCGTGCCGGTCGGTGATCAGGTGGTGCTTGCTGTCCGGGCGAGCCCGGTCGACCGGCGAAGGTCCGGTGTGAGCCCCCCTGTGAGGGCCCTCACGCGTGAGCCGTCGATCGCCGCGTCGTCCGGGTCCAGCAGCCCCGCTGTGCGCGGCTCGGCCGGCAGGGCCTCGTGCAGACGGGGCCGGACTCCCGCCCCGGTCCCCTCCCGAAGCCGCCGCCAGGCCGTCACCCCGCTGCAGCCGGTCCGCTCCGTGGGTACATCAGCCCAGCTCACGCCCTTGCGCAGCACGTGGACGATTCCCCGCAGGGCAGCTCGGTCGTCACCACGACAGCCACACGGCCGCCCGGCACCGCCTCAGCCCGACGACCGGCCACTGCTCCATGCCCGTCCACCGGCGGGAACGCGACGTCCCGAGCCGGCCATCACGCCACGGACCGACCGACACGAGGCCGGCAGATCACACCGGGCCGGGGCCTGGAAAGGCGAAGAGCCGGGGCCCGCACCCCACGGTGCGGGCCCCGGCTCTCAGATACGCCAGGCGTCGGGCGTCAGGCCGGGACGATGTTCTCCGCCTGCGGGCCCTTCTGGCCCTGCGTGACGTCGAAGCTCACCTTCTGGCCCTCGTGGAGCTCACGGAAGCCCTGAGTGGCGATGTTCGAGTAGTGGGCGAAGACGTCGGCGCCGCCACCGTCCTGCTCGATGAAGCCGAAGCCCTTTTCGCTGTTGAACCACTTCACGGTGCCAGTAGCCATGCCTGTCTCCTTATAACGGGGCAGTGTCCAAGACCGCACTGCGCGGCCCCGAAAGTCGCCGCGATGATTGCCCCGCCCGGAAAAAGCACCGGAAACAAGAAAGTGCTCCCACGGCACAGGATGCCGGTGGGGGCACTTGTAAGTCTTTGGGAACCACAACTGCAACTGACATCGACACTAGCACGGGAAGCGCCGCAGCGGGCGGAGAACTTTTCCGGCCTCCCCCCACGGCGGTCCGGAACCCGCGGGGCGGCAGCCGGCCGGACCCCCTCACAGAGCGATGCGGTTTTCCACCTCCGCGCACCGGAACACTCCCGCACCGGGGAGGACAGCCCTCCACCGGACCCAGGCGGACCGGCCCGGGCAGGTCCCCGATCGGCGCAGCTCCCTTGATCCGCAGAACCTCCGCGAGCCGGCCTTCAAGGATCACGATGCGGCAGGCGGCTTCGATCGGGTTACCCCGGTCGACGAGGTCACGGACGCGCGCGGCGATGCGCAACCGGTAGCGGAAGTAGCGACAGCGCCCGCCCCCGGACCGCAGAGGGGTGATGAGCCCGGCCTCGCCGATGCCCCGTAGGACAGCGGCGGTGACACCGACGAACCCGCTCCACACCGCCGTGGCCGGCCCCGCTGCCCTCGTGCGCTCCTGGCGGGACGGGCGTCTCGGGGACCGCGGACCCTCCTGCTGATCGCAGGTACCGTGTCCGGAGCCGTCGTCGGCGCCGTGATCAGGGGTTTCGCCGTTCCCGGCCCGCGCGTCTTCAGGCATGGGCAGGTGCGGTACAGGAAGTCCCGGTGAGATTGATCTCAGTCAGTGCCGATCCTCCAAGCCCTCGTCCTCGCGCCACACCGTGGACCCGGACACCGCGGGACGGCTCACCCGGACTCATCCACGAGAGCCCAAAAAATCCGGACGGCGATGTCGAGAACCCGCGTCCGGCTCCGTCCCCGGGGTGAACGCGACCACAATGGGTCGTACGAGCACCGAGGAGAACCACGATGGCCAAGTACCTGCTGCTGAAGCACTACCGCGGTGCCCCGGCTCCGGTCAACGACGTGCCGATGGACCAGTGGAGTCCGGAGGAGATCTCGGCGCACGTGCAGTACATGAACGACTTCGCGGCCCGGCTGGAGAGGACCGGCGAGTTCGTCGACGGTCAGGCGCTCGCCCCCGAGGGAGCGTGGGTCCGCTACGACGGTGAGGGGCGCCCGCCGGTCACCGACGGGCCGTTCGCGGAGACCAAGGACCTCATCGCCGGCTGGATGATCATCGACGTCGACAGCTACGAGCGCGCCGTCGAGCTGGCCGGGGAGCTGTCGGCCGCCCCCGGGGCGGGCGGCAAGCCGATCCACGAGTGGCTGGAGGTACGCCCGTTCCTGACCGCGCCGCCCACCATCACGGAGTGACGTCACCGATGGACGAGGTCCTGCTCAGGAGCCTCACGCCGAGCGTGCTCACCGTCCTCGTCCGCCGCGGAGCCGACTTCGCGGCGGCCGAGGACGCCGTGCAGGACGCGCTCGTCGAGGCGCTCCGCGTCTGGCCGGCCGACCCTCCACGGGACGCCAAGGGCTGGCTGGTCACCGTGGCCTGGCGCAAGTTCCTCGACGCGATGCGCGCCGACACCGCCCGCCGCCGGCGTGAGGACCGCCTCAAGGAGGAGCCGGCGCCCGGGCCGACGCCCGCGGCGGACGACACGCTCCAGCTCTACTTCCTGTGCGCCCATCCGTCGCTGACCCCGGCATCGGCGGTCGCGCTCACGCTGCGCGCCGTCGGCGGGCTGACCACCCGCCAGATCGCCCAGGCCTACCTGGTGCCCGAGGCGACCATGGCGCAGCGCATCAGCCGGGCCAAGCGCACCGTGGCCGGCGTGCGCTTCGACCGGCCCGGCGACGTCGCCACCGTGCTGCGCGTCCTCTACCTGGTCTTCAACGAGGGCTACTCCGGCGACGTGGACCTCGCCGCCGAGGCCATCCGGCTCACCCGGCAGCTCGCGGCCCGCATCGACCACCCCGAGGTGGCCGGGCTGCTCGCCCTCATGCTGCTCCACCACGCCCGGCGCGCCGCCCGGACCGCGCCCGACGGCAGCCTGGTGCCGCTCGCCGAGCAGGACCGCGGCCGGTGGGACACCGCGCTGATCACCGAGGGCGTCGGGATCCTGCAGGCCGCCCTCGCCCGCGACCGGCTGGGCGAGTTCCAGGCCCAGGCCGCCATCGCGGCCCTGCACGCCGACGCGCCCACCGCCGAGGAGACCGACTGGGTGCAGATCGTCGAGTGGTACGACGAGCTCACGCGCCTGACCGACAGCCCCATCGTCCGGCTCAACCGCGCGGTCGCCGTCGGGGAGGCCGACGGACCGCGCGCCGGCCTGGCGGCGCTCGCGGCGCTGGACGCCTCTTCCCCGAGCTCTCCCAGCGGGGAACACCCCTTGCCCCGCCACGCCGCGGTGGCGGCGTACCTCCACGAGCGCGACGGCGACCTGGCGACGGCGGCACGGCTGTACGCCGAGGCGGCCCACCAGGCACCCAACCTCGCCGAGCGCGACCACCTGACGCGCCAGGCCGCCCGGCTCAACGCCCGCCGGCGTCGCTGACAGGCCGTGCCCGGATCTTCCCGCGGCACCGGGCGCGTGGCCGGGTCGGCGGAGGCCCCACCGTCGCCACTGAGGAAGTCGTCCGGGCCGCCCGGGACCTGCTGCCCGGCCCCGGCCGCTCGATCACCTCGATCGCCAAGCTGCCGCGCGTCTCCCCGGGCACGCTCTGCAACCACATCCCGGCTCCGGGGGAACTGCGCGCCGGCGCCGTTCCCCGCCGGCTCGAAGCTCCCGCGAAGCAGGCAGACCCGGCAAGATCGATCTCACCGGGATTTCCCGTACCTCACCTCCTCACCCCGGTGAACATTCCGACCAACCGCCGGCCGCCTCGTGTCTCCCGAACCGGTGTCGAAGTGCTGTCCTTCCGAGGTTCTGGCACAACTTCTGTGGTGCGAAGAGGAAGCGCCTCCGTTTTGGTTCTGGGCCACACAGCTGACCTGCGCGGCTCCGGACAGGGCACCGTCGGTGAGCCGCCGCGACGGTCGACTTCACAGAAGCTGTGCCAGAACCCTCTCCGACGTACGGAGTCAAACCATCGACGAGCACCCCCTTGACCACCGTCGGCTTCAAGGCGGTCAAGAGGTGCTCGTCTTCGAAGCCAGGGGAAGCGCCAGCCGCGCGCGGGCGGCACGAGCGCGGTCTTCTCCCAGGTCTTCTGCGAGGTCTTCTCACCCGGACGCGCCAAGCCGGTATCTGCGCAGGCCACGGCAGTGGACAAGGGGGTCTGCTACCGCCGCCTTCTTCCCCGTACCGCCCTCACCTCGTCCATCCGGCGGATCAAGACAGTCCAGCCCTACGAGGGCGGGGCGAGCCAGGCGAGGATCTGCTCCTGGGCCTGAACGAGAGCGCCGACCACCCCGAGTGCCATCGCTCTCCGGCGTGGACGATCCCGGACCGGGTGGCAACGTAGGTGAAGTCGGCCAGCCACCCACCGCTCGTTCGGACGGGACGCGGTGAAGCCGCGCCTGAGTGGGCCATCGGCCCGCTCATGCCCGTCGTCCCGGACGGTGGTGCGGACTTTCTTCCCTCGACGGGCGCCCTTGAGGCCGAGATCGCGGTGGCCGCGCATGCCACAGCCGGCAAGGTGCGGCATCGGCCACTCATTACCCTCGGGGTAATCGACCGATCCCCCCTCCCCCGGCAGGATCAGGCACATCGGCGGGAACCCCCGCCGGGATCCGGCCGCAGCCGCAGGGAGAGCCTCATGTCCGTCACGTCCACCACCAGTACGGCGATTCCAGTCACCACCGTGAATTCCGTCGCCGAGGCCACCCGGGCCGTCGTGCAGGAGTTCCTTGCCGCCCGGTTGGCCGGGGACACCGGGCGGCTCGTTGAGCTCTTCGCCGAAGAGGTCGACTGGCTGCTCGCCGAGAACCCCGCCGTCCCGTGGATCCGTCCGCGGTCCACCGCTGCCGAATGCGCCGCCCAGTTCACGGAGTTGATGGAGCACACCGTGCCCGAGGACGCGCGCGCCTCCGTGGAGACCTTTCTCGTCGACGGCGTCGACGCCGTTCTGATGGGGCACCTGTCGGGGACCGTACGCGCGACGGGAAAGTCCTTCGCGGGCCCGTTCGCGCTGCGCCTCACCGTCGAGGACGGCCGGATCACCCGGCACCACCTCTACGAGAACAGCCTGTCGATCGCCGAGGCCTGCACCCCGTGAAGGGTGCGGGCGGCCGTCCGGCGAAACGACGACGGGACTGCGGGTCAGGGCGGGGTCACTGCGGAGCCGGCTGTTTCCTGCTCGAGCACGGGGTCGGCTGATCGCCGTGCCGTCCGTGGCGCACTCGGCCGGCCCGGCTCTGCTGCCTCAGTAGACGCTCAGGCCGTACGCCGACAGCCACTCGACCACCGGCTGGTAGTAGGTGAAGCCTCCCGAGCTGCAGTTCCCGCTGCTGCCGACGATGATGCCGAGAGCCGTGCCGCCCGAGAAAGCCGGACCGCCGGTGTCCCCGGGCTCGGAGCAGATGGTGGACCGGAACAGTCCGTATACGGTTCCCTCGGCGTAGCTGACGGTGACGTTCACGGCCTGGACGGTCCCGCAGCGGTATGCGGTGGTCCGTCCGACGTGGCAGATCGACTGCCCGATGACGGGATTCGCCGCGTTGGTGATGTCGCGGGTACCGGCGCCGGCGCCCAGCGAGACCTCGCCCGGGTAGGCGACCGCCGTATTGGTGTACCGGATACTCGCGTAGTCGTTGCCCGGGAAACTCACTCCTGCGGTGACGCCGACGACGATGGTCAGGGCCGGGTCGGCGTACCAGGTACTGGCGGCCCGGGCGCACCGGCCGGAAACGAGCGCGTACAGCGTGGAGCCGGAGCGGGCGTTGAAGCCCACGGTGCAGCGGGTGCCGGCGCTGTAGAGGGTGTCGCCCCCGCGCACCACGACGGCTGCCTGGTGCTCCGCCGGCTGGCCGGCCTGTGCGGCCGGTCCGATGGCGGCGGACCAGCCGAGGAGCAGCGCCAGTGCGACGACGGCCCGGACGACGATTCGGAGGGGTCTTTCGGAACGCAGGGGACTCACGGCGACCTCCTATGGCATGTACCTGCCATTATGCGCCTCCTCGCATCGGGATGGTCAGGCCGAAAGCCGCCAACCACACGGCCCGTGGACGAGGCCGACGGCCGTCCCGACCCGCCCATCGCACCCGCCCGGCCCGGTTGACCTCCCGCACCACCCGCAGGCCGGGCAACCTCTCGCAGGCGCCGGACACGCGCGCCCGCACCACCGCCGGCGCCCGGGTGCTCGCCCGGTAGCCCTCGATCCGCACGAGGGCCGGGCATCCGACGCAGAAGGTGCAGCCGGCCCGTTCGGCGACGGCCCGGCCGCCTTGCCCGCGTAGCAATTCCGCCGGCCGAGCGGGGGCGGTTCGCAGGTCAGCAGGGTGCCGCCCTCGCGGCGGCGCAGGCCGGAGGGGTACAGCAGGCCGGCGAAGGCGCTGTCCCGTCCGGCCCGGCGGCCCCGCCACGCCTCGTCCTCCAGCCCGCTGGACGGCATTCCGCCCAGTCCGACGTTGTGCCGCAGCCGGAAGGCGCGCGGCGTCAGCCACTTCACGTCCGAGAGGGCGATTCGCTCCGGCCGGGCGTCTCAAGACGGTTGAAGCCGGCGAGGCGGGGCGAGACGGCGAAGGGGAAGGATTCGCCGTCGGGGGTCTTGAGGGCCGCCACGATGTCGTGGTCCGGTGCGCCGAACACCTCGAAGTGCTGCACGGTGCAGTGCTCCATCACCGCGCGGATGTACGGATCCGACAGCCGCCAGTGGGCGCGGATGGCATCGGAGTCGCGGTAGAGCTGGAAGCTGTGCGCCAGCATCCGCTCCTCGTCGATGAAGACGTCCACCATGAGCTGGGGGCCGTGCTCTTGAGCGAATGCCACCGCCTGCGCGATGGCGTGCCGGAAGCCGTCGAGGTGGCCGTCGGTGATGCGCATGGTGTTGCGGAAGAGAATGGTGCTGCTGTTTGCGGTCTTCATGTGCCGAGTGTTGTACCTGAAGCAAGGTTGAGGTCAAGGCTGCGGCTCAGCCGGGGATACCGGCGACGACGCCGAGGTTGTTGACGAAGCCCTGGCGGGCCGCTTCGCGTCCTTCTCCGGCGCGAAGGACCGGACAGCACCTCGCGCCCAAGGCCGACGGTGAACCGGACATCACCTCGCAAACCGTCCTCTGGAATCTTCACGTCCGCCGACGCGGCCGGCGTGTCCGGGCCGGCTGCCACGAAGTCCCGCGCGACCGCGATGTCGTGGAGCAGCTTGAGCGCGGCCAGTTCCTTGCCCCAGGTGCCGCCGGTGACGCACGCCGGGTTGTCGGCCCTGCGCCGGCGTCAGTCCTCCCAGTCCCCGACATCGTCCCGGCGCAGCCTGGTCCCCGTGCGCGCCGCGCTGCCACAGGAAGGTGAGGAACAACCGTAGACGGGCGCGCAGATCACCCGCGTCCCTTCAGGCTTCGCCGAGAACGCCGGCCACTGGGAGCACTCACCCGCCACATTCGCCCCCTCAGCCGCAACACGACCTGAGGTAACACGAAGAAGCAGACCGCCCGGACAACGTGCCCACCGGGCGGGAGTTGGAGAACACCATCCGCGTCCACGCCAACCGGCTCCAGGTCCTCACACTGCGCAACGCCGAACCGGAGGACCGGCTCCACCAACACGCCGGCCACGACGTCAGCATGATCCGGGTCGGACCGGCGCACGCTGTCACGCATCAGTACGTCGACCGGTAATTGATCTTTTCGGGGAGTGAGCCAGTGCGGGCCGACCCCATCACTCCCGTCCATTCGGGGTTACCAGGGGACGACGCCCTCGTCGTCGAAGAAGCCGCCGCGCGGTCCGTCATCCGGCAGGGTGGCGAGCCGGACAGCGATCGCAGCACCCTGCTCGGGTGTCCGCGGCCCGTTGAAGCCGGTGAAATCGGTGGCGACGTAGCCGGGGCAGGCGGCGTTCACGATGACGTTCGTGTCGGCGAGTCGGCGGGCGTACTGCACCGTGACGCTGTTGAGCATCGACTTCGACGGTGCGTAGGCGGCCATGATCGGGCCGGTCTGCAGGGTCAGCGAGCCCATGTTGCTTGACATGTTGACGATGCGCGGCGAGTCCGCGCGGCGGAGCAGCGGGAGCATCGCGTTCGTCACCCGGACGACCCCGAACACGTTGGTGTCGAGGACGGTGCGGACGACGTCGAGATCGAGCGTCGTCGGGTCCTGCACGCCACCGTCGGTCCGGCCGGAGATGCCCGCGTTGTTGACGAGCACGTCGAGCCGTCCTGCCGTCCTCTCGATGGTCGCCGCCGCTGCGGCGACGCTGTCGTCGGAGGTGACGTCGAGGGCGACACCGAACGCATCGATGCCTGCGGCCCGCAGACGCTCGACGGCCTCCTCGCGCCTGGCGTCGTCGCGCGCGCCCACCGCGACCGTGAAGCCGATCGCTCCGAGGCCCTGTGCGATGGCGAAGCCGATTCCCTTGTTCGCGCCGGTGACCAGCGCGGTCTTCGTGTCGTTCACCCGGTCCATGCTCCGCGAGTCGCGCCCTCGCTGTCCAAGACCGACTCAATCCGCTGTGATACCCACCAGGTATCAGTCGGTAGGCTGGTCGCGTGGACGATCTCGAGACCCGCGAACTGCGGTACTTCGTCGCCGTCGCCGAGGAACTGCACTTCGGACGCGCCGCGGTCCGGCTCGGGATCACACAACCGCCACTCTCACGCGCGATCCGCCGGATGGAGCGGCGGCTCGGCGTCCGGCTCCTCGACCGGGACCGTCGTGGAGTGGAGCTCACCGATGCCGGCGAGGTGATGCTCCGCGAGGCCAGGGCGGCCCTCAACGCGGTCGCGGCCGCTGCGCACCGGACGCGGCGTGCCGGGGATCCGAGGCGGCCTTTGGTGCTCGCGACGAAGGCCGGAGCGTCCCACGAGCTGCTGCAACGGCTCCTCGACGCGCTTGCGAGCGACCCCGGTGCGGCACCGATCGAAATCCTTCTGTGCGAGGTCGGCGAACAGGCCGGGCTGCTGCGCGGTGGGCGCGCTGACGTGGCACTCATGCACCGGCCGTTCGACGACCTCGCCGGGTTCGACACCGAGGACCTCTACGTCGAAGGCCAGGTCGCGATCCTCCCCGCGGCGCATCCGCTCGCGTCACGCGATCAGCTCACGCTGGCGGATGTCCGCGACGTGCCGGACCTGCCGATCGCTCGATGGCCCCGGCTCGACGGTTCCTACCCGGACGGGCCCGGACCGGAGGTACGCACCCAGTCGCAGCTCGCTCAGCTCGTGGCGCTCGGCAGAACGCTGCTCGTCATCCCTGCCTCCAGCCGTGCCTGGCAGTGGCCCGAACACGTCGCGATACCCGTCGTCGACGCGCCGGACGTCACCACGGTGATCGCATGGCCGCCAAGCAGTCACTCACCGGCGGTCGCATCACTCGTCCGCACAGCGATCAGACTCCGCGACACCGCGCTGCCCGCGCCCGCCGAATGAAAGCCAGCCGCACCGTACGCCCGATACGGCTCGGGCGTGCTCCCTCTGAGGAATCGACCCATCCGGTTGCGGGCTCCGACGGCGCCAGGCGTCCAGCTAGGGCGTGTGCCGAAAGTGGCTGGTGGTAACTCTGTGGCCTGTGCTTCCATCCCGGAGCGAACAACGAGAACTCCGAGGCCGCTGCGGGGAGACCAGGCCACCGGGTCCGGCGGCGGGCCGATGGCGATGTCGAGGCGTGCGTTCGGGTCCTCGCGGAAGTCCATCAGTGTGACGGTTACCCGGTGAACTGGCCCGACCAGCCCGATGAGTGGCTGTCGCACGCTTCCCTGTGGGGGCCTGGGTCGCCGAACTCGACGGCCGTCTCGTTGGCCATGTCAGCTTGTCCCGCAGTGGCGACGGAGACCTGGCCCCCGGTGTGTGGAGCGAGCGGAACGGGTCGTGTCGTGGTTCAAGGACGCCGGGCGGCCCCGCACCACGGCGGTGGCCAACCGGTGGCTCCGGGAGTTCCCGATCCTGCGCCGGTGGTGTGTCCGTTGCCGACCACGCTGCGGTAGGGACTGAATGCGCCCAGCTCAGGGAGTGAGGCGTCTCTCGCCGCATTCATGAACCGGTTCATAGGGGACTCGCCCATCCCGTTGTGCCGCCGCCCAGCGTCTCTCGGGCGGCGGCACGTGAGGGGAGAGAGATCCTGTGGCGGCTCAGTCCGTGCAGTCGAAGTACCTGTACCAGAAGTGGGAGTCGCCGCTGTCGTTGGCCCAGGCGTTATGGGAGATCTCGTCGCCGGGCCCCAGGCAGAGGGTCATTCCTCCTGACTCGCCCGCACTCGCCCACACGCCGACGTAGGAGTAGGAGCCCGGGATGCCGTTGTTTTCCCAGGAGGAGTCCTCATCGGCGATGTTGCCCTCCCACCAGTGGTCATTGCCGCTCCAGTTGAAGCGCTGACCCTCGAAGTTGGCGTCGGTCCAGGCACAGAAGTCGCCGTAGTTGCAGTCCGGGGCCGCGTGGGCGGATCCTGGCAGGGCCATGACGGCCGCCAGGGCCAGACTGCCGGCCGCGGCAAAGGATGCCAGGGTCTTTCGCATGATGTGTTTCCCTTCGGTCTGCGTTGCACAGAACTGCCGGAACGACTGCTTCGCCCCGGTCAGGAGTTCGTGGGTGCCGCTGGTCAGGGCAGGAGATGCAGTTCCTCCGCCTTCCGCAAGGCGGCCTGTTGCAGATCTCGGTACTCATTGATCTGAGCGCGGTGCTCTCGGGTGATCTGCGCTGTGTAGCGCTCGGTGATCACAGACAGGCCTGAGGATCGCGCACAGGAGACTTCGGTACGCTTGGCGGCCTTGCTCGGGGGCTTGGCCCGCAGTTCGAGCTGTTCCCGGGCCGAGTACCCAGCGTGCTTCATGCAGGAGGACCACGCTGTCTTCGCCTCGGCGAACCGGGGATCCCCTGAAGCCTTCTTGTTCGCCTCGGCCGGAATGTTGTTGACGATCGTCGAGACCCGGAACCAGCGGGCGAAATCGTCGTACAGCTTCCGCTGCGCCTCGTAGCGGCAGCCGGACGTGCTCCGGCTGACGGTGTAGCCGGTGGCGAGACGGACGGATACGGACTTGGCGTTCGCGGGGCCGTTGAGCGCATGGTCGAACTCCCGCTGCCGCTCTCTGGGGAGTTCCCTGACCGTTTGGTGGTCAACGGAGGGAAACCCTCTTGACTTGAGACAGCGTTCGAGCAGTACGCGTTCCGCATCCAACAGGGCCGAGGCATTGTGCCGAGGCGTTGCCCTGACCGATCCTCCCGGCGGTGAACCGACGAACGTGATCGCAAGCAGCGCACCCGCGGATACCAGGACCACGCCCGACACGATGTGTTTTCGGCGCATCCCAGGCCCTTTCCGTATTCGGATTCGCGCTGCCGGCCCCTCACGGACCCTTTTCGTCGACTGGTCGCTGATCAGACGCTTCCCCCCTCTGGTTCGGCCCTGCACTGCAGCTTGCCAACCAGCGGGGAAATCCGCGCCCCTTTTCGGTCTGGGCCGAAACCCGGTGGTACGGGCCACGACGGTGTGGCTGCATGAGGCGCGCGGCGGACCGTGTCCAGCCGCGTCCACCAGTGCTCGTCCCTCCGTCACACCGCCGAGGGGTCAAGTCCGCGCGCCCGTTCGGCGGCCTGCCGTTGGAGCCGTTGAGCGGCTGGTCGGCACTACGAGGGAAGACCGTCGCCTGTGTCTCTGCAGTGCGGGACTTGGCGGGTGTCATCGCGGACGCCGCCTACCGGATGCCCGCCGCTTTCGCGCGGCCGGCGCCGCGCCGGCACACCACCGGCCGTCCGGTGCCCCTGGGCCAGGGCGCAGCGTCGTGGGCGGTGGTACGAGCGCGGCCGTCCGGGCGACCGCCGGGCCCCGGGGCGACGGGCGGGGAGCCCGCCTGGATGATCACCACCGCGACCCTGGCCCTGGTCCGCGAGCCGGCCGGGGCAAGCACGGCCGTTCCAAGGCATCCCCGTTTGCCCTGTGAACCGCTGGCCGTTCCTCAGCGTGTGTGCCGCGGAAGTTGCACACGCTTGCACCCCGGGCAGGAGAGCTCCCGTTGGTCCGCACGGGGCGCTCGGCCTGCTCAGTGGGACAGGGCGCGTCCCCACCCCGGGGCGGCCATGGCGGCGACCGCGGCCTCCCGCACGGCCTGTACGCACGGGCGGTAGCGGTGCCGGGCCGACCAGCCGAGGGCCGAAACGGACGGGGAGAGGTCCACCACGTCGACGTAGCGCACCCCTGGGCGGGGGAAGAAGTCCCGGGCCGCCGCGGGCAGGAAGCACATCCCCTCCCCCCGGGCCACGGCCAGCAGCAGCCCCTCCATGTCGGAGGCGACGGGGCCGTAGCGCACGCGAGTGCCGTCCGGGCGCGGGTCCACCGCCCAGAAGTCCCACCACACGCGTGGCACTTCCGGGGGGACATCCACGAAGACGCGGTCGGCTAGGTCGGCGAGGGAGACCTCGGACCGTTCCGCCAGGGGATCGCCGGCCGTCAGGCAGGCGACGCGGGGTTCGGTGGCCAGTTCCAGCACCTGGATGGCCGGCGGCACCGGGGGCCGGAGGAAGGCGACATCGATGTCGCCGGTGAGCAACTGGGCGAAGTGTTCGGCGAAGTTGAGGCTGCGTATCTCAACGGTGATCTGGGGGTGGAGGGCGCGAAGGCGCTTGAGGATCGTGTGGGTGTAGGGCATTGCCGCCTCCGCGCCAATTGTCCCGATCACCACGTGTCCGCTGAGAGTGCGGGCCCACTGGCCGGCACGGACGCGCAGCAGGTCCATCGCCCCCACCGTGGCGCGCGCCTCCACCGTCAGCGCACTGCCCGCGTCGGTGAGACAGACCGTGCGGTTGTCCCTGGAGAACAGCAGGACGCCCAGCCGCCTCTCCAGCTCCTGGATCTGGCGGCTCAGTGCCGACTGGGTCATGTGCAGCCGCGCCGCCGCCCTGCCGAAGTGCAGCTCCTCGCTCAGCATCAGGAACAACCGCAGTTGATGGACACTCGGCTCCGCCGTCCCTGTCGAACCAGGCACCGCAGCCCTCCCCCATCTGCGGCCATAGCGACCGCTGCATCAATCAGTCCCATTTTCTCATCACCCGCATCGCTGACAAACACGATTTCCCCGTATGACTCTGTGGTGACCGCTCCCTCCGCCGGCCGGGCTGACCACCGGGCGGGCGGCGGCATCCGTGACCCGAGGCGGAAGGACGGAATGCGGAAGGACGGATTGAAGACACGCCTGCTTCCCGGCGTGGGCCCTGTGCTGCCCGCCTGCTTCCCCGGGCCGACGGCCTCTCCGCCATCGCGGCGCCGGTGCCTCGTACCGGCCTTACCGCCAGGCCGGGCGGCGGCGTCGAGGGCATGCCGGGCGGGACCGAACGGACGCTGCCCAGCACCGGCGCCCACCAGGCTCTCCACTGGCAGGGCCCCCGGACCGCCGGGGCCGGGGACGGCATCCCGCCGGAACGACGCTTGCGGACGAGCCGGCCACCCCGTGCCGCGAACGAGTGCCCGACAGCACCCGGCGGGGGTTCCCGTGCGTACCGGACCGCGGCAATGATCGCGGGAGTTCCGGCCGTCCTGGCCCCGGCACCGACGACCATCCGAGCGGCAGCCACTCCCCGGCCGACGGCCCGCGCACGTCACACGCCGCCGTGTCCGGCACCGTCCTCAGGGCGCGAGGCGGACGCAACCCGACGCCGATCGGCTGAGTCGGCCGCGGGTGGGACGCAGGCCACATGCCGTACGAGCACGGGCAGCCGCCGGCCCGGCACGTCCCGCAGGCGGCGCCCGTCGCACGATGCGTAATCCCGGAACACACCGGTCGGAAAGCGTGTTCCAGTACCGCCCACCCCACGGGAGACCAATGTGCTGCGCATCCATTTCACGGACGGGGACCTGGCACGCGTCCGCCTGGCCCGGGAGCCGGATCCGGTCTGGGAGACCGTGCTGGGCCTGCACCAGCTGACCGCACCACGGCGCGGCCTGCCGGTCTTTGCCCCTTGGCGGCGCAGTGCCCGCGCCAGACTCGCGGAGGAACACCTGGCGGACCCGGTCCGGATGCTCACCGCCCTGGCCCCCGCCTCGGCGGGCTACTGGCCCGACTTCCTGACCCCCGGCGCTTCGGCCGACGGACTGGAGCCCGCGCTGGAGGCACTGCACGCCACCCCCGGGCGGCTGGTGCGCCAGGAGCTGACCCGGCTGGCGGGCACTCACCCGTTACCGCGCTGGGCACACGCTCTCGCCGGGGGCGAGCGGCACCGGATGGAGGAGGTCGCCACCGCGTTCAGGCTGGTGCATCGCACGATCATCATGCCCGGCTGGACCGGAGCGGCCAGGACCACCGAGGCCGACCGGGCCCTGCGGACACGCGTCCTGCGCGATCGCGGCGTCCATGGACTGCTGGACTCCTTCCGGCCCCTGATGGACTGGCGACCGCCCGTGCTGCACGTGAGCTACCCCGAGGACCGGGACCTCCACCTCGGCGGACGCGGCGTGCGGCTGATCCCCTCCCACTTCTGCTGGAAGAACCCCGTTGCCCTGGCCGATCCGGCCTTGCCCCAGGTCCTGGTCTACCCCGTCGCCCATTCCCCGTCCTGGGTACCGGCGGTCACCCGCGACCGCCTCCCCAAGGCGCTGGCCACCCTCCTCGGCCGGACCCGCGCACGCGTGCTGGCCGCCCTGGAGGCCACCGCGACCACCGGAGAACTCGCCCGGCACCTGGGCATCTCCGCTTCCTCGGCCAGCGAACACATCACCGCCCTGCGAGAGGCCAACCTCGCGCACAGCCAACGCGACGTCACCCAGGTCATACACACCCTCACCCCGTTGGGCACCGCACTCCTCCGCGGTGAACTCCCGCCCCACGCGCCGCCCGGCTGACGGACGTGGAGTACGTCCCGCGGTGCACCACCTTGGATACGGAATGCCGCACCTTTTGAGGCGGTACGGACCGGTCCGGCGAGGTCGTCGATGCCGCACGGGACGAGAGGTTGCCCAGGCTCTTCTTCGGACGCCCCTGCGCCCTCGGCCGGTACGGCACCGTCCGGGCCCGGCCGGCCGTCGTCGGCCCGGCCGTCGCCGATGCCTTGGGCGCGACGAAGAGGGTGCTGTTGCCCGCCGGCCGCTTGAGACCGCAGCAGGCCCAGGTGCCGGTCTCCCGGTCCGGCCCGTGGCGACGTCGGTGGCGGTGCCGCCCCACCCGTGGAACCCGAGGACCGACCGGTAGGGGGTGGTTGCGGTCACAGCCGTCCGGGAGATCCGGTATGAAGCTGCGGCTCACGCCGCCGCTCCGGATCGTGTGCGTGCCGTCCCTCGGGGTCGGGGCCTTGCCGCATCCGTCGGTCGCGGCACTGGGAGCGGCCTCGGCGGACGAGGCGGCGCTGCCCGGGGCACTGCCCGCGGCCGGACTCCCCATGGCCGGCCGCGGGCAATGCCGCGATCGCGAGAGACGCAGCGAGAGGCCGTTTCCTCAGAAGTCCTGGTGGTGCCGCTCCGTGTCGTTGCCGCACGGGGACACGTCTCCTCCTTCAACGGATGGGTTCCTCCCCCGGGCCGACTCCGCCTGTCGGCATCCGACACCCCGTACGGCGGGGGCGCCTTCGCACGGGCGCTTCCGCGGCGGCTCGGCCGCCTCGGACCGTTCCCCACTCGTTCAGCCGCCCTCACCGGGCGGCGCCCGGTGGTGCATCAGGAGGTCCCTTCGGCCACGGCACCGCGGGCTGCGGCGCAGCCGCCGGACGGGGCGGGGCCCGGGCGGAGGCACCCGAACCCGGCCTGCCCGCCAGGGTCCGCCGAGAACCGGCCGACGGACCCGCGCCGGATCACGCCGTGCTCGCGAACGGACCCGTGCGGCGGCGAACCGGGGTCGGCAGGAGCGGGAAGGCGGCACCGGCCTGAGCGACAGCACCGCGATCGCAGAGCATGTTCGGCCGTACGGGCAGCGGCTACGGTTCCGCATACCCCCTTCGGTCAACCCGCCGCCCCGTGCGGCAACGGGCGGTCCTGCGCCCTGTCGACTGCCGCCGTCCCCGCCTTCCAGTCGCACGTGGCACGGCAGGCATGGAGGGTATTGACACCACCTCTTCGCCTCCTATCATCCATGCTGTCCGACCAGTCGTAAAACGTTCGAAATATCAGACAGCGGATCGGATGAAACGGTCTGCGTCCGCCCGCCAGGCCACGCAGAGGATTCGCCCTTTGTTCCATTCCGGAGAGGCTCTCCGTGCATGCACCGCGCCGGAGCCGCAGATCGACGCGATGTTCGTGTGGGCCGACCCTCCGGCCGAGCCGTCTTGGAGCGCTCAGTGGCCCCATTCGCCGACCCCGCCGCGCCCGGTCCCGCGCGCCGCGCCGATGCCCACCGCTCCCGGCACGACGGGCGTGGGCGCGTCCTGGCCAGCCCGCGGCAAGCACCCGCTCCTCGTTCGGCACCACGCCAGGAACCGCGCCGGGGACCGCAATTCCCCTCGCCGCCGGTGGAGTCGCAGCGGCTGGAAAGCCATCCCCGCCCGACAGGGCCTACCGCACCCATGCCCAGCGAAGGAGAGCCGCAGATGTCATGGAACCCCCGTGAGGTGAGCCGCCGGAGGGCCCTGGCCGCCGCCACCGGACTGGTCTCGGCAGCCGCGCTGCCACTCACTCCGGCCCGCGCCGCCACCCCTTCCGCAGCCGCGGACTCCGGCCTCCGGCCCCTGGCCGACTTCACCAACCCGGTGATCTGGCAGGACTTCGCGGACATCGACATCATCCGCGTCGGCAACGCCTACTACTACTCGGCCTCGACCATGCACTACTCGCCCGGCGCGCCCGTCCTGCGCAGTTACGACCTGGTCAACTGGGAGTTCGCCGGCCACTCGGTGCCGGTGCTGGACTTCGGCGCCAAGTACGACCTCAACGGCGGACGCGGCTACGTCAGGGGCATCTGGGCGTCCTCCCTGGCCTACCGTCCGAGCAACCGGACGTTCTACTGGATCGGCCAGATCGACTTCGCCCGGACGTACATCTACACCGCCCCCGCCGCCGAGGGCCCCTGGAACCGGCTCACCACCCTCGGCACCGCCTACTACGACGCCGGGATGCTCGTGGACACCGACGACACCCTGTACGTCGCCTACGGGAACACCACCATCCACGTGGCCCAACTCTCGCCGGACGGGCGCACCCAGGTCCGCACCCAGCAGGTGTTCAGCACGCCGTCCAGCGTCGGCACCCTCGAGGGCGCCCGCTTCTACAGGATCAACGGCAACCACTACATCTTCCTGACCCGTCCGGCCAACGGCCAGTACATCCTCAAGTCCACCTCCGGACCCTTCGGGCCGTACACGATGCGGCAGGTCCTGCTCGACCTGCGCGGCCCGATCGCCGGGGGCGGGGTGCCCCACCAGGGCGGGCTCGTGCAGACCCAAGGCGGCCAGTGGTACTACATGGCCTTCGTGGACGCCTACCCCGGCGGCCGGGTCCCCGTCCTGGCGCCGGTCTCCTGGACCTCGGACGGCTGGCCCGTCATCCAACTCGTCAACGGCGCCTGGGGCGTGAACTACCCCCAGCCCAACGTGCCGCCCCCTCCCCGCCAGGTCACCCCCATGACCGGCATCGACACCTTCGACGGGACGGGACTGAAGCCGAACTGGGAGTGGAACCACAACCCGGACAACACCAAGTGGTCGGTCAACAACGGACTGCGCCTGCAGACCGCCACCGTCACCGACGACCTGTACGGGGCCCGCAACACCCTCACCCACCGCATCCAGGGCCCCACCTCCACCGCCACGATCGAACTCGACGTCTCCGGGATGCGGGACGGCGACCGGGCCGGGCTGGCCGTCCTGCGCGACTCCTCCGCCTGGATCGGCGTCAAGCGCGCCGGGGATTCGTCGCGCGTGGCCACGGTCACCGGCCTGACCATGGACGCCAACTGGAACACCACCGGCACCGGCCATGAGACGGCAGGCGCCGCCCTTGGGGGCAGCCGCGTCTGGCTGCGCGTGCAAGCCGACATCCGGCCCGGCACCGGCCGGCAGGCGCGCTTCTCCTACAGCACCGACGGCGTCGTCTTCACCTCCATGGGGCCCGCCTTCACCATGGGGAACGACTGGCGGTTCTTCATGGGCCACCGCTATGCGATCTTCAACCACGCCACCCGGGCTCTCGGCGGCTCGGTCACCGTCCGGCGGTTCGCACTCACCACACCATGACCACGGTTGCCCGACCGCGCTCGTCCCCTCCGGCCGGCCGCCCGGCCGGCTCGGCCTGTTGACCTGACCCGCGCCATCCCCACCTGCCGACCGCGTCGCGGGTGCCGTTCGGCGATCGGCCCGGCGGCGCCCCGCGGGAAGGAACCACGATGCCCAAACCCCCCATCGCACGACTGCTCCGCATCCTCGCGGCCGCCGCGCTGGCGGCCGCCGCTTCGACCACAGCCCCGGTCCACTCGGCCGCTCAGGCAGCGCCCGGCAGTCCGGCGCTCACTCCGCCGCTGGGCTGGAACAGTTGGAACAGCTTCGGGTGCAACGTCAACGAGACGGTGGTGCGCCAGGCGGCCGACGCCATGGTCACCTCGGGAATGCGCGACGCGGGCTACCAGTACGTGGTGGTCGACGACTGCTGGTTCGACCCCCAGCGTGACGCGCAGGGCAACCTGCGCGCGCATCCGACCAAGTTCCCCAGCGGTATGAAGGCCCTGGGCGACTACATCCACAGCCGCGGGCTGAAGTTCGGGATCTACCAGGTGCCCACCGAACGCACCTGCGCCCAGCGCGTGGGCACCCACCCCGGCTCCACCGGCAGCATGGGGCACGAGGCCCAGGACGCGCGCACCTTCGCCTCCTGGGGCGTGGACTACCTCAAGTACGACTGGTGCTCCCCCGACGGCACCCGCGAGGAGCAGATCGCCCGGTTCTCCCTGATGCGCGACGCCCTTCGCGCCACGGGGCGGCCCATCGTCTACAGCATCAACCCCAACAGCTTCCACGCCATCACGGGCGACACGTACAACTGGGGCGAGGTCGCCGACCTGTGGCGCACCACCGAGGACCTGCTGGACGTCTGGCAGAACGGCAACACCAACAGCTACCCGATGGGCGTGGGCAACGTCGTCGACATCAATGCCCCGCTGGCCGCCCAGGCCGGCCCCGGCCACTGGAACGACCCGGACATGCTGGTGGTCGGCAGGCCGGGCCTGACGCTCACCGAGTCGCGCTCGCACTTCGCGCTGTGGGCCCTGATGGCGGCGCCGCTGATGGCAGGCAACGACATCCGCACCATGTCCGCCGACGTCAGCGCGATCCTGCGCAACCCGCGTCTGCTGGCCGTGAACCAGGATCCGCTGGGCGCGGGTGGGCGGCGGGTGCGCGACGACGGCGCCACCGAGGTGTTCGCCAAACCCCTGTCGGACGGATCGGTCGCCGTGGGCCTGTTCAACCGGGGCGGCGACACCGCGACCGTCACCACCACGACCGCCCAGGTCGGCCTGTCCGGCAACGCGTTCACGCTCACCGACCTGTGGACCGGCAGCACGTCGAACACGTCCGGCCACATCTCGGCGAGCGTCCCCGCGCACGGCGTCGCCGTCTTCCGGGTGACGGGCGGCAGTCCGCTGACCGCCACCACCGCCCGTCTGCGCGGCAACGGGTCCGGCCGCTGCCTGGACGTCGACGGCGCCTCCACCGCGGCCGGAGCGTCCGTACTGCTCTGGGACTGCCACACAGCCGCCAACCAGTTGTGGACCACCTGGGCCGGCGGCGAGATCCGCGTCTTCGGCGACAAATGCCTGGACGCCCACAACCAGGGCACGGCCAACGGCACCCGTGTCGTCACCTGGTCCTGCAACGGCCAGGACAACCAGAAGTGGACCGTCCACTCCGACGGGTCGATCCGCAACGTCCGCGCCGGGCTCTGTCTGGACGCCGAGCAGGCCGGCACCGCCAATGGGACCCGGCTGATCCTGTGGACCTGCAACGGCCAGGACAACCAGAAGTGGACCCGCGTGTAAGGACTCCCGACGCAATGGGCTGCGCCCCGGGCCGCGGTGTCGCCGCCCGGGGCGTTGCCGAGGTGTTGCCGGGAGCGTGGGCCCATGAACCCGGGTCATCCGCTGCCCTGCGGGTTCAAGGCCGTCGCCACGGTCTCGCTGCTGGAGCCGGAGGAACGAGCGCTCGGCCTCGGCCTCAGCCGGCGCCTGCCGCCGTCATGGGTCGCGTCGAACGCCGCTCCCGAAGGAACCCACTGCCTGTGGCCGGCCCTACGGGATCCTCTCCTGACCGGTTCCGCCAGGCGGCGCCGGCAGATCAGCGCACAGCCCAGGGTGAGGAAGGCTCCGTGGCTGTCGTCGCGGAACTCCCAGCGGATGCGCAGGCGGCGGAACCAGTGCGACAGCGCGATGGTCTGCTCGCCCCCCACCGCCGGGTGCCCAGGCCGGAGCCGTGCTCGGTGCCGCGGCGGGCGATGACCGGCTTGACGCCCCTGGCCCGGACCTCGCGGCGGTAGCAGTCGTGGTCACAAGGATGGGAGCGATGTCGTTGCCGCGGGTCAGCGGCCACGCCGGCGCGGTCTGTGCCGGGTGGCGCCGATCTCGGCGCCGGCCGGGGCGTGGGCGGCCGGCCCACGACCGGCAGGGCGACCGGATCAAAGCGGCATAGCAAACAGATCCGTGAGGCGTACGGGTTCCGGGCGAGCACCGAAGAGGACCAGGAGCGGCCGCTGAGCCGTGTCCTGTGGAACTCCCGCGGGATCGGCCGGCGGCAGCGGTCACCAGCCGATGCCGGCCGCCACCGGCAGATGGTCGCTGCCGGTGGCCGGCAGTACCCACGAGCTCTTCGGCTCCACGCCCCTGACCAGGATCTGATCGATCCGTGCCATCGGGAAGGACGCCGGCCAGCTGAAGCCGAAGCCGTCCCCGGCCGCTTCGTGGGCCGAGCGGAGTTGCGAGGTGAGGCCGTCGAACGCGCGGTCGTCGGTGGTGCCGTTCATGTCGCCGAGCACCACCACCCGCTCGTTCCGCTCGGCGGCGACGGCCTTGGCGAGCGCGACCGCGCCGACGTCGCGCGAGTCCGTCCAGAAGCCGTGCCTGGGCATCAGCCGCACCGACCCCAGGTGCGCCACGTACACCACCAGCGGCCCCCGGTCCGTGGCCACCGTGGTGCGCAGCGCCCGGGGCGGGTCCACGGGGAGGTCCTCGGCCTGCCGGGTTTTCGCCAGCGGCCCGGCATTGCCCCGCAGGACGTTGACCGCCCGGGAGTCCGACAGCGGCAGCTTGCTCCACAGCCCGACCGTGCCCTGCACCGTGTGGTACGGGTATGTCTTCGCCAGCTCCTTCTCGTACGCGGCCGTGGCCCGCGGGGTCATCTCCTGGAGGGCCAGCAGGTCCGCCCCGGAGGCCGCCAGGTCGCGGGCGGTGCCGGCCGGGTCGGGGTTCTCGGCGTTGACGTTGTGGCTGACCACGGTGAGGTCGCCACCCGGCTGGGACTTGTCGAGGAGCAGTCCGCCGAAGAGGCTCAGCCACGCCACGACCGGCAGCAGCAGCGCGACCACCGCCGCGGCGGAGCGGCGCCACAGCGCCCCGGCAAGGAGCACCGGGATGAACAGGCCGAACCACGGCAGGAACGTCTCCACCAGGCTGCCGAGACCGCCCCTGTCCGTGATCTCCGCGTGCAGCAGCAGGAGCAGGCCGAGCACCAGCGCCGACGCCGCGAGCACCGGGCCGCGCTTCCACGGGTCCGGCCCGGAGAGGCTGCGGATCGCCCGGCGGATACGCGCGCGCCGGGTACCCGGGCCGGTGTCCCCGCGGCCGGCGCCGCACTGCCCGGCCTGAGCCGTGTCCGGGATCTCGGCGCGCTCCTCGGCGTCGCCCTGCTGCCGCGAATCCGGAACTTCTCGTAGTGCTTCACTCACTGATCAGATGTCCTTCGGGGGAAAGTGCTGGTGGTGCGGGCAGTCGAACGGCGACACGGAGCCCGCCCCCAGCGCGCGGGGTGATGGTGAGGGACCCGTCGTGCACCTCGGTGATCCGCCGGACGATGGCCAGGCCGAGCCCGACACCTGCGTGGTCGTTGCGCGTGCGTTCGGTGGCGCGCTGGAACGGCTCGGTGAGGGTCGAGACCAACTGCGGGGAGAGCTTCTCGCCGCTGTTCTCGACCGTGAGCACCACGGTCTCGGGGCCGGCGCCGGTCTCGATCCACACCGTGCCCTTGTCGGACAGGTTGTGCACGATCGCGTTGTGCACGAGGTTCGTCGTCAACTGCAGCAGGAGCGCCTGCGAGCCGAAAGCCGGGGCGATGTCACCGGAGGTCTCGATGGTGACACCGCGCTTCTCGGCGAGCGGGAGCAGTGTCTCGGTGGCCTCTTCCACGAGCAGGGAGAGGTCGACGGGTTCCCGGGTGAAGGACCTCTGGTCGGCGCGGCTGAGCACGAGCAGTGCCTCGGTGAGGTCGATCGCCCGGGCGTTGACGGCGTGCAGTCGGTCGATGATCTCGCCGAGGTCCTGCGTCGGATCGTTGCGGGCCACGTCGAGGAGCGTCTGCGAGATCGCCAGCGGGGTGCGCAGTTCGTGCGAGGCGTTGGCCGCGAATCTCCGCTGCTCGGCCACGTGCGCTTCGAGGCGGGCGAGCATCGTGTCGAAGGCGTCGGCGAGTTCACGGAATTCGTCCTTGCGGCCCGGCAGCCGGATCCGGTGGGAGAGCGATCCTTTCGTGGCCATGCTTGTGGCGTCCGTGATGCGGGTCAGCGGGGCGAGCATGCGGCCGGCGAGAATCCACCCGCCCACGAGCCCGAACACCAGCAGGAACGCCAGTACCGCGGCTGCCCTCGGAGCGAAAACGTCCAGGAGGGCGGACCGGACGGGAAAAACACCCTCGAACCTGTCATCGGGGTTGATGAGCATCGCACGATCGGGGACGTAGCGCAGGAGGAACACCCACACCGCCGCGAGCAGCAGGAGACCGGCGAACATGAGGAATCCGGCGTAGCTGAGGGTGAACTTGAAGCGAACGCTGAGCCCGGGCCGCCTATCCACGGGCTCTTCCCCCGTGGCCGGCCGCTGGTTGCGTGTCGATGCGGTATCCGACGCCGGGCACCGTGGCAATGACCCAGGGTTCACCGAGCCGTTTGCGCAGTGCCGAGACCGTGATGCGTACGGCATTGGTGAACGGGTCCGCGTTCCCGTCCCAGGCCCGTTCCAGGAGTTCCTCGGCGCTGACGACACCGCCTTCGGCGGCGACGAGGACTTCGAGCACGGCGAACTGCTTCCTGGTCAGCGCGACGTAGCGGCCGTCACGGTGGACCTCGCGGCGGAACGGATCGAGCCGCAGACCCGCGATCTCCCGCACGGGCGGCCTGTTGTGTGCACGTCTGCGGTCGAGTGCTCTGAGCCTGAGCACGAGTTCCCGGAGCTCGAACGGCTTGGTGAGGTAGTCGTCGGCGCCGAGTGCGAACCCGGAGACCTTGTCGTCGAGCCGGTCGGCGGCGGTGAGCATGAGGATCGGCATGCCGCTGCCGGAGGCGACGATGCGTTGGGCGATCTCGTCGCCGGAAGGGCCGGGAATGTCGCGGTCGAGGACGGCGATGTCGTAGGCGTTGATGCTCAGCAGTTCCAAAGCGGTGTCACCGTCACCGGCGATGTCGGACGCGATCGCTTCCAGGCGCAGGCCATCGCGGATGGCTTCTGCCATATAGGGCTCGTCCTCGACGATCAACACTCGCATGCTCCGAGGGTACGAGTCGCCACATATCGTCGGCATATCGAAAACCGCACAGGTGCCGGCACCGCCGCATTGCCGTGACTGCGGGTAGAACCCACGGCGACAGAGCATGAAAAAGGCCCCTGCCGGACGCGGTCGACCGTCGTCCCAGCCCTCGTCGCCGCCGGCCTCGATCTTGCATGACGGTCTGCCGACGGAGTCGGCAGACCGTTTCCGTTTCCGTGGTTGATGGTGGGCAACCCGGTGGCCCGGCCGACGTGCTGGGTGGGCGCCGGATTCCACTGCTCCGGGCGGGTGGTGCTGTCGTCGGGACGGGGGAAGGACTCCAGACGTGACAGCGACGTGGCCGGCGGCGGTGTCCGAGCCCGCGTTGCCGGGCCTGGGCAGGGCTGCGGCGGATTCCCCCGTGCCGCCGGGACCGTGGTCGACGAACCCCGTCAGCGGATGGTGGCCGTAGGTCTTCTTCCAGGCCGGGGCAGCCTCCTGCTTCTCCGCATGGGCGACGACCGGGACACCGTTCCGGTCCACGGCCACCTCCCCGCCCGAGGTCGGACCTTGCGGGGCCGTGGACGGCCAGGACCGTCGTAGCCGGAACCTCCACTCGACACTCAGGGCATGCGGGGACCGTCGTGGAAGGTGCCGACCTGGGCGTTCGGGCGAGCCAAGCTGCCGGTGCCTGAGGTTGACCGCGACCGTCCGTCGGTCCCCGCACGAGCAGGGGTGTTCCGCCGACGGACAGCTCAGGCGCGCTGCCGGAGCGGTGGTCCCTGCACGAGCGGAGGTGAGCCCAGGCCGCGGCGGACGCGGGCGGGGCGGGGGTGAGCCGGTCGGCCGGTACCGGTTTCTCCCCCGGCCGGCGCCGGTCGGCGGTCGGCGGGCGGGCCAGAGGGGGCCGGGTGCAGACGGCGATGATCAGCCAGGTCCACCGGCCGGCGGTCCCCGGGGGGCGGACCTTGAGGCAAGTCCAGCCCAGGGGCTGTCGTCAAAGTGTCACGTCCACATCAGCAGCGCGGCCAGGGTGGCGGCTGCCCGGTAGGACTCGGTGGTCTTGTCGTAGCAGGTGGCGATGCCGCGCCACTGCTTGAGCCGGTTGAAACAGCGCTCGACGACATTGCGCCGCTGGTAGATCTCGCGGTCGAAGACCGGTGGCCGGCCACCGCGGCTGCCGCGCCGGGCCCGGTTGCGGGCCCGCTCGGGGAGCGTGTGCGGGATGGCCCGCCGCCGCGGCCGGGTGCGGATCGCCTTCGAGTTGTAGCCCTTGCCGCCGATGACACGGTCTGGCCGGGTGCCCCGGATCGCTTCCAGCACCGTGGTGAACCGGGTGCCGTCGCCCGTGGTGCCGCCGGTGACCACCAGGGCGAGCGGGCGCCCGAAGCCGTCACAGGCCAGATGAATCGTGCCGGTCAGGCCGCCTCGCGAGCGTCCGAGGGCCTGGCGCCCCCTTTTCGGGCTCCGGCCGCGTGGTGGTGAGCCCGCACGGTCGTGGAGTCGACCGGCACCGGCCAGTCGATGTCTCCGGCCGCGTCTGCCCGGGCCTGCGCGGCTCGGAGCATCCGGTCGGAGGTGCCGTCCAGCGCCCACCGGCGGAAGCGGGTGTGGAGCGTGCCCCAGGAGCCGTAGCGCTCGGGCACGTCCCGCCGGGCCACCCCGGTGCGGAACGTCCACGCGATCCCGTTGGGCACCATCCGGTCATCCGACCGCTTACGCCCCCGTGAGGACCGGGGCAGCAGCGGCCGGACGAACTCCCGTTCGGCGGCGGGCAGTTCATGGCGGCGTATCACCCGACCATGATCCACCACTCAAGATCACCACGTGCCGACAGGCCCTGGGGCCGCACCGGGGACGCAGAGCCGTCAGAGCGGGTTGAGGCGGGCCTTGAGCAGGCAGAACTCATTGCCTTCAGGGTCGGCCAGGACATGCCACTGCTCCTCTCCCGTCTGGCCGATGTCGGCCGGGCGCGCCCCGAGCTTCAGGAGGCGTTCGAGTTCGGCGTCCTGATCGCGGTCGGTGGCGTTGACGTCGATGTGCAGCCGGGACTTTCCCGGCTCAGGCTCGTCCCTGCGGCTGAGGATGATCGTCGGCTGCGGGCCGCCGAACCCTTCGCGCGGCCCGATCTCGATGCAGTCGTCCCCTTCCCGGTCGAGCACGACGAAGTCCAGGACCTCGCACCAGAACCGCGCCAGCACCTCGGGGTCGCGGCAACCGAGCACGAGCTCACTGATACGACACGCCATTGACGAAACCTACTCTCAACATGGGGACGGTTGCGGTGACCGCGCGGAACTCTTGGGCTCCCCGTAGTGGCAATCATCGAGACCGTACCGGGTGAAGCGAGCGTGCGAAAAGGGTTTCCGGGGGCGTCGCCCCGCCCGGCCGGGCTGCCGGGCGAGGACCGTAGGCCGCCCAGGGGGCAGACGGGAACGTGACGACAGTCCCTGGTGCGGTCGGCCCCACACCCCGGCCCGGGACCAGGCCATGAAGCGGCGGTGGACCTGGAGATCCGAAGCACGGCGGCAGGGCCCGCCAGGTACAGCCACCCACCAGCACGTGGGTGATCGCTGCGCACACCTCCTCATCGGGAATGTTCTGCGGCTGCTGCCCCGCGGCCGCGCCTTCGCCGGCGGGAGCAGCGGCTCCGCGAGTTCCCACAAACCGTCCGGAACGATCCATTCCCGCCGGTTGCTGCCCCTGCCCGGCTCAGCGAGCCGACCACCACAGGGGACACGCTCTCGGTCAGCCGGTGCGCTGCCGGGCGGCCGGCACGGCGCGGGCACGTGTGGGCCCGGTCCGGATCGGCGTGTTCCGGGTCGGGCCGTGGTTCGGCGTGTGGTCGGCTCGCGGTGGTGGAGAGGTTTCCGGGTCCGTAGGCGCCGCCCCGGTCGTGGAGGATGACGCCGAGTCGGTTGGTCGTTTTGATCATGATGATCAGGGATGTCGGTGCCGCCGCCCTGCCGGACCGAGCGTCCCTGCCCTACACCGCCGCCGCGTCTGCGGCCGGGGTCGGCCGCGTGCTCCGGTCGGCCTGCTCGGGCCGCGTCGGCGGCACGGCCTGAAGGTGCTGGGCAGCCTCGTCCGCGGTGTAGGAGGCGGCGAAGGTGAACGCACGCGGGGACGGCCCGTGCGCCCGCAGGTCCGCCAGCCGCTCCAGGGCCTCACCGACGGTCGGGAGGTGGCCGGCGGGGACCCACCAGAGCACCAGGTGGGCCTCGACGTGCCGCTCGAACCACTCGCGGCGTCGCCGCATCACCTCCAGGTGCCCGCTGCGGTAGGTGAAGTCCCACAGGGCCTCCCGGGTCTCCCACACCGTCAGGTTGACGATGACGTTCTCGCCCGCCGGGCGCAGGCCGGTGGCGTCGGCCGTCCCCTCCTCCACCAGCCGCCACACGAAGCCGGGCGCGCCGTCGGCGGCGGCATTGATCGGGTCGAGCATCTCGACGAACGGCGCCATGCGCGGGTCGTCGAGGGGGTGGCGGAGCGTGGCGACGTTGAGCTGGGCGAGGTGGGCGGCATGCGCGGATGCGGTCATGGCCTCATCCCAGCACGACCCTCTTTTCTATGTCAATCGCTATTGTTTTTAGAAGCTTCGAGCACCACGCAGCACTCCCCCGGCCGGGCGTCCATGCGAACTCGGACGGGACCGTCCGCACCGAACAGCCCCTCCAGCAGCGCGAGATTCATGCCGCAGACGAGCGGCGGGAAGCGCTCCGCGACGGCATGAAAGGGGCAGTTGCGCATACGGACGACACGTGCCGCTGCTCCGGTCGTCTCCTCGGTGCCTTCGGCGCCCTGGACGCCCTCGGCGCCTTCCAGATGCGGTTCGTAGCCACGGGCGGCCAGCATCTCCACGGCCTCTTCGAGGCCGCCGCAGGGCGCCGCCGAGCCGCGCAGAGCCTCACCCCGGCGGCGCGCGGCCGCACAGAGCTCGGCGTCCAGCCCGGCCTGCTCGGCAGCCTCGGCGAGCAGCTCGGCGGCGGTTCGGTAGTCGCGGGCGGGCAGCGACACCGCCCGCTCGACCCGCGCCCGCGTGTACACCTTGGCGGGGCGACCCGCTCCCGGCCCCGAGCGGCCCGTCAGGCGGCGGCTGCCGCTCTCCAGCAGCCCGGCCTCCGTCAGCCTGTCCAGATGGTGCGCAGCGAGCGTGCGCGCCACGCCGACCGCCTCGGCGGCCTCATTGCGGCCGACCTCACGGCCCTGCGCCGCCACGTACTCGTACAGGCGGCGCCGCACCGGATCCTGCAACACCGCGATCGCATCGATGTCCTCCACCCGGCCATTCTAGGAACAACACAGATTGGAGATAGAAAGGCGGAACCCGGTCCCGACCAGGCGCTGCCCTGCCGGTCATGCGCGGAACCGGAGTCGGATCGCTGCCGCGGCGGTCGTGTCGTGGAAGGCATGGGCCCGCCTGCCGTACCGCGTGGCGATGGCGGCGGAAGCCGGGCACACCGGTTCTCGGGCCGGGCGGACACCGCGCGATACCGGGGCTGGTGGCACTCCGGGACCGGCCGGGTCGGCGGGTTTCTGCCACCGACCGCCGGCAGGGACCTGCCGGAAGCGGAAGATCACACCCCAGTGCGCCGACCGGTCACCGGGTGATCGGCCGACAGGCCCGGGCCGGACGGATGGTGGAGGAGGTCGCTGACGCATCCGGCCGGGCAGCCCAGGGTTCGGTCCAGCCGGTCCGCAGGACGGCTCCGCTATCCGGCCGGACCTCCCTGAGGTGTGCTCCTGGAGCCGCCGACTCCGGGCACGCGGAAGGCCCTGCCCCGGGCAGAGACCGGGACAGGGCCTTCCATCGAGCGCCGGGCAGGCCTTGCACCTGCATCTCCCCGCAGGAAGCGGGGCGTCTTTCCTTGGACCACCAACGCGCGGCACACCGCCCGTAATTCGGCGGCGCATCCAAGATCCAGTGTAGCGCAGCCACGCCATCGGCGGTGCACAGCACATCGCCCCAAGCCCCTCGGCCACCTGTCTCTGGCGGCCCATGTCTCGCACCGCAACACCAGGTTGGGAACGAGGGACCGGTTTGCCCGCCACACCCGGTCTGAGGAAGTGAGCAGTCATCCGGTCTTGAAGGGCTCCTTCTTCCGGTCACACGCCCGGTACACCCCATAGAGCCTGCGGCGAATGCAGCCCGCCGGCCCTCGCACCAGGCATCCCGGCGCCGTCCGCGCCTCCGCGACTGCCCCGCCCACCGGTCACTGGCCGGCACCGGTCGCCCCTGTCCATGCCGGATGCCCTCACCGCCACGGCCCGTGCCCCGGCGCCAGGCTGGACCGGTGCGGGTGGTGCGCACGCCGGTCATCCTCGTGGTACGGGTACGGTGCGCCGTCGTCGCGGAAGCACACCTCCTGCAGGCCCTCGGCGACCGCAACCTGAAACTGAGTGCCCGGGGCACCGACGGGCCGCGTAGACGGGCGGGAGGTGCTGGGTGATCCGCAGGCTCCGGCCGAGGCCGCTCGATCCGGCCCTTGACGTACCGCTCGACGGTGCGCTGGGAGACACCCGGCAACCGCGCGACCGCCCGGGTGGTCTTCTCGGTCCTGACCGGGAACCGCATCTGCGTGGCGGCGGTCTTCGGGCCCGGGCGGGTGAACGTCCGTTGGTCGTCTGTCTCCAAGGCGTCGCCGGTGATGCCCACGTCCTGCTGCTCCTTTTCGTGATCGTCCGTGCCGGCTGCGTTCACGGCTTCGAGCAGCGTCTGCTCATGGCTTCGGGAGGCGGCCGGGGGTGGCGGCGTTCGGATCGTTCGTGAGTTCCGGCAGCACAGGGTGCGGCAAGGTGTCTCGGACAGCCCGGCACAGCAGCACGGCGATGCGGCTTCACCCGGCACTCTCTGAGCCGATGTGGGCGAGCACCCTGGCGGCGCCGTCCTCCGCGGCGATCCCGCGGGCGAGTTCGGCCGCGCGGCGGCGGTGGGCCGGCTCGGACAGGCAGGCCGTGATCGCGGCGGCGAGGGCTTCGGCGGTGAGGTCCTGGAACGGCAGAGGCCGGGGGGCAACTCCCAGCTCGTACAGCCGAGACGCCCAGAACGGCTGGTCGGCCATGACGGGAACGGGCACGGCGGGCACGCCGGCCCGCAGTCCGGCTGCGGTGGTGCCCGCCCCGGCGTGGTGGACGACGGCGGCGGTGCGCGGGAACAACCAGTCGTGCGGGACGTCGCCGATGGCCAGGACGTCGGCGCCGCAGCCGCTCAGTTCGGCCCACCCGGCCTGCACCACCGCGCGTACCCCTGCCCGCTTCACCGCCGCGGCCACCAGCTCGCTGAGCCGTTCCCCCTGCCCCGGTGCCATACTGCCGAACCCGAGGAACACCGGCGGCGGACCGGCCCGGAGGAAGTCGACCAGTTCGGCCGGGGGCTGCCAGCCGTCCGGCCGCGCGGGCCACCAGTAGCCCGCCACCTCGGCCCGGGACGGCCAGTCCCCGGGGCGCGGCACCACCAGCGGGCTGAAGCCGTGGAAGACCGGCCGGACGTCCACCGGTGCCGCCGACCCGCCGATGGGCAGCCCGAGGCGGGCCCGCAGCCGGGTGACGGCGCCCGCGAAGACCCCTTCCGCGCGCCTGAGCACATCCCGGCCCGCGGCGAGGTTGCCCTCCGGCCCCAGGTCCTCGGTGCTCCGCGCGTTGGGCAGCGGGAACTCTCCGGTGGCGAAGGACGGTGCGAGGTAGGTGCCGATGACGGGGACGCCGAACGCTTCGCCGGCCGTCCGGCTGAGCGGTGCCGGGCCGAAGGCGGTGAGCAGCAGGTCGGCTCCGCCCGCCACGGCCTCCGCCACCCCGTCGGCGAGCCCGTCCGCGTACGCCCTCGTCAGCGCCTGGATCTCCTCCCGGGACGTCGCCCGGGCCCAGTCCCGGATCAGCCCCTGCGGGTCTCCCGGCACGGGCCGGTAGTCGAGACCGCACCCGCCGACGAGTGCCTCGAAAGCCGGATGAGCGGCCACGGCGACCTGATGGCCCGCGTCCAGCAGGCGCCGCCCCAGGCCCGTGAAGGGCGCGACATCTCCCCGTGAGCCGGCGGTGATGATCAGAATCCGCATGGAGCGGTCCTCCTCGGCGAACGCCGCCCGGTCACCGTCGCCGGCCGAGGGGATTCCTCAGCGCACTTGACTGCTGCAACTCCGGGCGTATGTGCTGTCGTTACTCATGGACATCGAACACCGCCACGTCGGCGTGCTGCTCGAAGCCGCGTACATCCGCTGCCGGAACCCGGGCTCCGGCACGACTTTCGTGGTGGTGTCCCGGGGGCCGGCCTCGGGAGGCCGAACGGGCTGGTGACTCCCCGGAAGCTGAGCATCGAGCTCGGTGGCCGAAGCGTCCTTCCGGGTGACCGTTCATGGCGTCTTGCCCGCGCCGTCACGCATGTCGGGTCACTGGTCTACGGCCACAGCAGTTGCTTGGTCCACCCGGCGTCGGAAGCCCGGTAGAAGAGACGGGTGTGTCGCCGTTGTCTGTCGCCCTGCCAGAACTCGACCGTCTCGGGGCGCAGCGAGTACAGCGTCCAGCCCGGGGCCACGAGAGTGGGCTCGCGCTCGATCCGTGCGAGAGACGCCGTGACGGCATCGTCGCGTTCGGCCAGAGTGGTGAGGGGCTGGGACTGCCGACCGAGCATGGCTTCCGCGCGGGCACCTTTGCCGCGCGCCAGGAAGTCCGCCGCGCTCCGTTCGCGGTCCTCGGGCTCGACCGGGCCTCTTATCCGCACCTGACGGGCCAGCGGCGCCCAGTAGAAGGTCAGGGCCGCGTACGGGCGCGCGGCGAGGTCGCGTCCCTTTGGGCTGCCGGCGTCCGAGGCGAACTGCCAGCCGCCCGGACCCACGTCCTTCAGGATGAGGACCCGCGCGCTCGGGTCACCGTTCGAGTCCGCCGTCGACAACGTCATGGCGTGCGGCTCCCGCACCCCTGCCCGTATCGCATCCAGCAGCCACTCGGTGAAGAGCTCGACCGGACACTCCGGCGCCGCCGAGGGATCGAAGTCAGGCAGCTCACCTGCGAAAACCTCAAGTTCCCGGAGCAATCGACGCACATCAGCACCACTGGCCACGTTCACTCCCTCATGTGTGCTCAGCAGATGTGAACCTACCTGCCAGGCACGCCCGGGGTGTCTGCGTCGGCCGAGCACCGCCACGGAGCACTCCGGCAAGGAGCTGTCCGCGGTGCCCGTACGGGCACCGCGGCTCCGGCCCGAGCCGAGGCCGTCCTGCCCGAGTCCGGCCCTGGTCACCACAGAAGGTGAGCCGGAACCCGTTCTCGTGGACGAGAGGGGACTGGAGCAGGTGGAGAGCGGGCATGGGCCCCTCCCGGGATTCCCTGTCCACCCCTTCGTGCGGGTCGTCTCCGAAAAGCGGTGAGGGCTCGCTGGGCCTGCCGGCGGACCCGCTCTGCGGGTTCGTCTCCCCTGTCATCGGGGTCGGTGATCGGGGTGGGCCGGCAGCACGGCACGGTCTCGGCGGTGCCTGGGCGCGGGGCGGCGGCGTCCAGGCACCGCTCGTGGCCTTCGGGACGGTCCGCAGCCAGGGCGAGGAGCCGGGCGGCGGCTTCGGCGTCCTTGGCGTCGGCGGTTCCCAGCGGCAACCGTGTCCGGGTGGTTCGCCTGGTGACGGCGCGGCGTCCCGTCACCTGCCAGCCGTACGGCTCCGGGACGACGGCGTGCTCCGGGCGCTCCTGCGCGGTGCGGGACCGCCCGGGCCCGGTGGGGCGGCTCGGTTCAGGACCCGGTCTGCGCCGCCTCCGGCCTGCGCAGGCGCGGACGTGGCCGACCGTGCCCTGACGGCTTCACGCGGCGGGTGGACCGGTCATCGTCCGGTGGGCGTGTCCTGGAGCCGGTCGAGGCGGGCTTCGAGGGCTTCCACCCGGCGGAGGAGCGCCTGGACGGCGGTGAGGAGGACGCCGTTGGCGTCGACGAGGGGGATGGTGTGCCCGTCGGCGGACAGGCCGATGATCGCCTGCCAGTCCTGGGCCATGGGGCCGAGGTGGCGGACGTGGTCGGGTTCCCAGTGGTAGCGCCAGGTACTGATCGGGAGTGCGGCGACGGCCTGGAGGATCTGGTGTCCGTTGACCGGCTCCTGCGGGTCTCCGCCGTGCGGCGGGGACCCGCAGGAGGGGTGGGCGTGCCGGGTCATCGGCTCCAGTCCACCGCGAGGATGTTCCGCTTCAGCGTCCGGTCGCTGAGGAGGCCACCGAGCGGGCCGCTGAGAGGGCCGCCGAGGAGGCCACCGAGGAGGCTGGCGGTGTCCTGGCACTCCTGGGCCTGGGCGGCGGGGGCGGCGAGCCGGTCGGCGTTGTCGCGGATGCGTTCGGCCAGCGGGGCAGCGGACTCGGTGAGTTCGGCGGGCTGGTCAGGGGCGGGGCTGGTGCTGGGCATGGGTCAGGATTCCTTCCATCAGATCGATCTTGCTGGTTCGGCAGAAAGTGGTCTCAGTGGCGTCCAGGCGGCCGGTCTCGAAGTACTTGTTGGCCACCTGTCCACCGCGGCAGTACGCGAAGTACTCGCAGTGGTCGCGGCAGGCGTGCACCCCATCGAGGGCCTCGGCCACCCAGGGCACGCTCGTGGCCTCGGCCACCAGGCGGGCCAGCGGGGTGTGCAGCACGTTGCCGGTGGCGAAGGAGCCGTGTTCGGGATGGGTGAAGCCGGCCAGTTCCGGGCCGATCGGGACCACGTCCCCGTTGTGGCAGACCATCGGCAGCGGCGGCAGTTCCCGCGCCGCGCGCCGGAGGGCGTGGCCGGCCAGTTCGGCGCGGATGTAGCTGTAGGCCTGGTCCAGCTCCCGTACCCGTACGGCGGGGTCGGCCTGCCAGCAGGCGGCCAGTTCGGCCCAGAACGCCACCACCTGACCGCCCGGGCGCTGCCCGGGGAGGGTGTGGACGCCCTTGCGCTCGGCCAGATTCACCCCCAGGGAGCGGCAGCCGGTCTCCCGCGCGAAGCCGTACAGCTCCCGCGCCGCCTGCGGGGTGGGATCGTTCACCACGGCGATCATGCCGAAGTCGATGCCCGCGGCGCGCAGCCGGGCCGCGCCGCGCAGGGCGCCGGCGGTGCTGTCCTTGCCGCCGCGGTCCTTGCGTGCGGCGTTCGCCGGACCGGGGCCGTCGATGCTGATGTCCACGGCCACCGGCCAGGAGGCGAACAGCTCGCACCAGGCGTCGTCGATGAGGGTGGCGTTGGTCTGTACGGCGTGCACCACCGGATGCAGTCCTTCGGGCACATCGGTGGTGAAGCGCTCCAGCAGGCGGCGGAAGTGGGGCAGACCGACGGCCAGGGGCTCCCCGCCATGCCACACCACGTGCACCGGATGCGACCGGGCCCAGGTGTGCACGCCTGCGGCGACGGCGTCGGCCACCTGCACCGGCATCCGCTTGGCCACCGCACGCTCGGGCAGATAGCAGTAGGCGCAGTCCAGGTTGCACAGGGTCGTCGGCTGCACCAGGACCGTCCTCGCGGTCGCGGCCAGCCGCATCCGCGGCAGTTCCTGACCGCTGATCCCGGCCGCCGCATCCTGCTTCGCCATCTGCTCACGCATACCGCGACAATGACACAGAATCAGGCAAAATGCCCCGCAGCACGCCAAGGAGGTGACAACCGGACACACGTACGGCGCTTTCCGCTCACCAGCCGGCCGGACTCCACCAGGACAGCACCGCCGTCGCGGACGGACCGCGACCGCCCCGCCGGACTCGGCAGCGCATCCGTTCCCGAAGGTTCTCTTGTTTTCACCGCTCTGCCCCCGAATATGCCTTATCGGCGCAGGCGACGATCCGCGCGCCCCGGGCCGCGCTCCAGGCGATCAGTTCGTGCGAGGTCCCGGCGGTCTCCATCACCGGACGGCGGTCGGCGGGCGGAGCGTTCCCGCCCGTGCAGGGCGGCTGCGGCGAGGGCCGCGCGGCCGCGGTGCGGCGGCCCGCGCAGCACCCTGCCTCGCCGGGCGACCGGGGTGGACAAGCCCGCCTCGCCGACGGGCCGACCCGCCCCGGGGCGGCTCGCCCGCCCGGTCCGCGAGGCCGGGCAGGCCGGTTCCGTGTGGGTGTTCAACGCCGTGCGGCTCCTCCCGTCTGCGGGTGCTCGCCCGGGCGGGGGGCTGCTGGGGGTGCCGGGCCGGTTGGCGGCCGCGGCGAGCAGACGTCTGATCCGGTGGGCGACATCAAGGCCGGTCCCGTCGGCAACGCTTCTGGCCACCATCTGGTACCGCTGGTACCGTGGGTACCATGTCGGATGCCAAGGCGATGAATCTGCGTTTCCCCGATCCGGAGCAGCGGGCCGCCATCGCGGCGGCCGCCCGGGAGGCGGGGGTCAGCATGCAGGAGTACATCCTGTCGGCCGCCTACGACCGCGCCACCGCCGTCGAACGGCGCTTCCTGGACGGCTTCAAGGCGTCGATGGCCCGCAGCGGCGCGGCGTTCGCCGCCGAGCCCGGCACCATCGACCCCTCCGCCGAGCAGCGGGCCGCCGAGCTGGCCGCCCGGCGCGAGTTGGAACAGCCCGAGCAGCCGGGACGGGGCCACGCCGCGTGAACCAGCCCGACCCGATCCACCGGCTGGACGTCCCCTTCCTGCTGCACGCCGCCGAGCTGCTCGACGGCGATCCCCAGGTCGACGACCTGGGGCCGCTGTATGCCGCGGTCGCCCGCGTCAATGCCCGGGCCCTGGAACGCGACGTCTACGGCTCGCTGTACCTCAAGGCCGGCGCGCTGCTGCAGACCCTGGCCAAGCTGCCCTGCCTGGAACACTCCAACGAGGCCTTCGCCTGGCACTCGACCGAGGCCTACCTCGCTCTCCACGGGTACCGGCTGGACTACCCGCCCAAGGCGGCCGTCGCCCTGGTGCGCGACGCGGCCTCCGGTGCGCTCGGGGTGGCCGGGATCGCCCGCCAACTGCGCGCCTGGACCACCACCGCCTGATCCGCCCGGCCGCGGCCCGAGCCGGCACCGCAGGCGCCGAGCCCCGCCGGACCCGCGGAGGCTCGGGGTCACCAGTACCCGGTGCTGTCGCGCCAGGTGCCATCCTCGCTGGACAGCGGCTCCCTCTGCCGCTCGGTCACTACCGCACCGAATGTCGGACCGAGCGCAGCCGGCCCCCGCCCGGCCATACCGGGCCGGGGCCGGCCTTCTCCTGGGCCGCCGCCGTGGCCTGCCCGCCGGGTGCCGGCCCAGCACATCCGGGCGCAGCAGCCTGCTGCGGAAGCTCTCCTTCACGCCTCTCCCCGGCGCCTTGTCAGCGCAGTCGGCGCAGATACGGGTACCACGTCGAGGCCCGGTTCGCCGCCCTGCGCCGCTTCGCCCCCGGCAGCGCCGACCACCCCACCCGCCAGGCCCGGAGCAGCATGATCCGCCGCTACGTCATCCGGCGGAACCGGCACATCGCCGATATTCGCTTGCGCACCCTCGTCACGTGCGCCACCGTCGCCCGACACCGAACGGAGGCAGGGAAGATGACCACCCATCCCCATCCCGTCGACCACGAGCTCATCCGGGCCGCAGCCCACGTCGCGCGCACCCGGTGCCGCGGCGACAACCACACCATGGCGGCCGCGGCCCGCGCCTGTGACGGCCGGATCGTCACCGCGGTGAACGCCTACCACTTCACGGGAGGCCCCTGCGCCGAACTGGTCCTCATCGGCGCGGCGGCTGCCCAGGGCGCCTACGAGCTGGACACGATCGTCGCCGTCGGTGACCGCGACCGCGGGGTCGTTCCCCCGTGCGGCCGGTGCCGTCAGGTCCTTCTCGACTACTTCCCCGCCCTGAAGGTCATCGTCGGCGCAGGCGACCGGTTGCGAACCGTTCCCATCACCGGCCTGCTTCCCGAAGGCTATGTCTGGGCCGACCACCAACTCGACACCGGGCAAGCCACGCCACTCGGCACGAGCTGACGCCGGGCAGCAACAGGGGGAACGGTGCTCGATGCGGCACCGAGGCCCCGGATTCGGTGCCCGTGCCGCGCCGGAGTGCCGGGGCTGTCGTCAACCGGCCCGGTCCGTCGGCCGGCCGAGTTCGGCGAGGAGCAGGTGGTCGCCCGCCCCGGAGGACATGCCGGCATAGCCGTCGCGGATGTGCAGCAGGTGTGCCTCGGCCGCGTCGAGGCCGCCGGAGCGGCGGGCGCCGAGGGCGAGTCCCAACTCGGAGTGGATCCCGCCTTACTTGCAGCCCTGTTCGGCGGCGATACGGCGCGCCTGCTCGTGCAGGTCACGGCCCCGGTCCCAGTCGTGGGCGAGCAGCGCGAGCCGGCCGAGCCCGGACGGTCGCGCCGGCACCTCCGCCCGAAGGCCCGGCTCTCGTGCCATGTGAGGCCCTTCGTGCTGCAGGCGGGCCGCCTCCTCGTACTCGCCCTTGATCCCGGCGAGCGCGGCGAACGGGGAGACGGTCTGCAACTCGCCCCAGCAGTCCCCAGTTCACCGGAAGGGGCGGCGCTGCGTTGCCCGTCGCGGCCGAGCCCGTCGAGATCGCCGCGGACCAAGGCGAGCGTCCGCGCATTCAACTCCTCGGCGGTGGCGGTCCCACCCGCGCTGAACAGGCCGTAGGCGCACAGTCAGAGGGCACGGGCACGGCGTACGGGGTCGGGTACGGCATCGGCGTCGGCGTCCGCGAGGATGGTGGCCCCGGGGTGGTCGCCGGTGAGGAACGCGAAGGCGGCGTGCGGGAAGGCGAGTTCGGGGGCGGTGTTGCGGGATGCCGACGTGGCGGCGATGACGGCCGGCAGGCTGCCCCAGGCCTCGGTGAGGCGACCGCGCAGGAGTCGCCACCAGGACAGTGCGGTGGCGAGCCGGACAGCTTCTTCGGCCTGGCCCGCGGCGGCTCGGCGTACCGCCTCGCCGAGTGCCGCGCGCAGGTTGCCGGCCTCGGC
>NZ_DASQNP010000033.1:0-2516 GCF_035644915.1 Streptomyces sp. | reverse complement strand
CCGAAGGAAGGTCGGGCTCACGCCGGAGTGGACGCCGCGTGAGCTGCGCCACAGCTTCGTCTCGCTGCTCTCCGACCACGGCATCCCGCTGGAGAGGATCGCGCTCATCGTCGGCCACAGCAGCCAGGCCACCACCGAGGCCGTCTATCGGAAGCAGCTCCGGCCGGTGATCACCGAGGGGGCGGAAGCGATGGACGAGACCTTCGGAATCGGGGAGCAGGGCGCCGGCACACGGGAGTGACGGGGCCCACTGGTCTAGCCCGGATGGCTCCCTGTTTGGCTCCCAGGACATGAGAGAGGGCAGTTACTGAATTCAGTAACTGCCCTCTCACCTGCGTCGGGGTGGCGGGATTTGAACCCACGACCTCTTCGTCCCGAACGAAGCGCGCTGCCAAGCTGCGCCACACCCCGTTGCAACGAGGACTACTTTAGCCCACGCTCGCGCTGAGGAGAAATCCGGTTTCCCCGGGGCGGGAGGGGGTGGCGGGGCGGGGTCAGGGGCGTTCGATCAGGGTGAGGAGCGTGGCCTCCGGGGGACAGGCGAAGCGGAACGGGGTGTAGCGGTTGGCGCCGCAGCCCGCCGAGACGTGGAGGTAGGCGCGGTGGCCGCCCGCCTGGTGGTAGGACAGGCCCCGGGCCCGGTCGGTGTCCAGGTCGCAGTTGGTGACCAGGGCGCCGTAGAAGGGGACGCGGAGCTGGCCGCCGTGGGTGTGGCCGGCCAGGATCAGCGGGTAGCGGTCGGCGGTGAAGGCGTCCAGGACGCGCAGGTACGGGGCGTGGACCACGGCGAGCGAGAGGTCCGCGTCGGGCTCCGGGCCGCCCGCCACCTTCTCGTAGCGGTCGCGCTTGATGTGCGGGTCGTCCAGGCCGGTGAAGGCGATCTCCTCGCCGCGGTCGAGCTTGAGTCGGCCGCGGGTGTTGGACAGGCCGATCCAGCCCGCGGCGTCGAAGGTGTCGCGCATGCCCTCCCACGGGTTGTGGATGGCGCCGACGGCCGGCGGGTTGCCGTTGAGGCCGTGGCGGCCGGTGGCCTTCTCCACCAGGTAGCGGGCGGGGTTGCGCAGCCGGGGGCCGTAGTAGTCGTTGGAGCCGAAGACGTACGCGCCGGGGTACTCCAGCAGCGGGCCGAGCGCGTCCAGGAGCTCGGGGACGGCCTCCGGGTCGGAGAGGTTGTCGCCGGTGTTGATCACGAAGTCCGGGCGCAGTCCGGCCAGCGACTGGAGCCAGCGCTGCTTCTTGCGCTGGCCGCTGACCATGTGGATGTCGGAGACCTGGAGCACGCGCAGCGGCCGCATCCCGCGCGGCAGCACGGGTACGGTGACGCGCCGGAGCCGGAACGAGCGGGCCTCGATGCCCGCCGAGTAGGCCACACAGGCCGCGCCGACTGCCGTGATGCCAAGGGGAATCGTGAGGGAGAGCGGGTATCGCGCACGCATGGGCCCATCGTTGCAGACGCGCGGACCGGTTGCGGACCCCCGGACCGGTCACGGGGGCGGACCGCGGGCGCGCGGGCCGCAATGCAGTGGGCGTTCGGCCGTCCATCCTGGCAAACTTCCGACATGACCACGCTCAAGACCCGGCTCCAGGACGACCTCACCGCAGCGATCAGGGCGCGCGACGAACTGCGCTCCGCCACCCTCCGGCTCACGCTGACCGCGATCCAGAAGGAGGAGGTGGCGGGCGAGAGCGCCCGCGAGCTGTCCGACGCCGAGGTCGAGAAGATCATCGCCCGCGAGGCCAAGAAGCGGCGCGAGGCGGCGGACGCCTTCGCCAAGGGCGGGCGGACCGAGCAGGCCGAGCGCGAGCGGGCCGAGGGCGAGGTGCTCGCCGAGTACCTGCCCAAGCAGCTCACCGACGAGGAGCTGGACGCGCTGGTGGCCGAGGCCGTGGCGGAGGCGAAGGCGGCCGGGGCCGAGGGGCCGAAGGCCATGGGCGCCGTGATGAAGATCGTGAACCCGAAGGTGGCGGGCCGGGCGGAGGGCGGCCGGGTGGCCGCCGCCGTCAAGAAGCGCCTGGCGGGCTGAGGGCGTCCGGCGGACGGACCGCCGGCGCGTACGTACGCGCGTACGGCATGCGGACAACGGGAAGGGCCCGGCCGGTCGTCGGCCGGGCCCTTCCGGTGCCTGCTGCGTTCCACCGCGCGGGCGGCTGCCGGGGGAGGTGGGCGGCTACCTCGGGCCCCAGCCGCCGTCCTGGCCGGCGGTGCGCCAGCCCACGTCGCCGTTCCCGCCGTTGTCCCCGCCGGTGATGCCTCCGATGTCCCAGCCGCCGGTGGTGGCGCCGACGGTGTCCCCGCCGTTGGCCGTGCCGCCCATGGTGGTGTTGCCCCCGTTGGGGCCGCCGTTGCCGTTCCCGCCGATCAGGTCGGGCGAGATGGTGATGTCCGGCAGGGGGAAGTCGGGCCGGTCGTCACCGGGCTTGTCGTCGTCGCCCTCCTCGCCGCCGTCCTCCTCGCGGCCCCCGGTGTTGCCGCGCGGCACCTGGACGTCGTTGAAGGACTCCACCGGTTCGCCCTG
>NZ_DASQNP010000032.1:0-2514 GCF_035644915.1 Streptomyces sp. | reverse complement strand
GACCGCCACCCTCACCAGCGCGCCCCACGCCTCGTTCAGCAGACCGCCGAGACCGTGCAGCGCGGAGAGCGGATCGCGGATCCCCGTCAGCCGCGCGGCACGCGCCCCGTCGGCCCGCTGCCCGGACCCGCGCAGCGAGTGACAGGCGCGACCGCTCGCCTCGCGCAGGGCGCCCACCCGGGCGAGCGCGCGGACGCGGTGGTGCTCGCCGAGTGCGGTGACATCGCCGGCCCGGCCGGCGTGGACACCCCGGACGACCTGGGGCTGCCGGAGTGGGACCGCCCGGCGGCAGCGGGCGTCCGGCACACCGGTGGACCATTGAGCTTCCACGATGAGGAAACTAACCTCCGTATACCGAGCAGTGCCGGTGGCGCTGTGTGCCGTCCCGACGAAGGAGTGACAGCCCGTGCCCGCACCAGCGCCGACCCCGCCGGTCACCGTCCACACCGGCTCCGCCCGGGCGCCCGAGCGCCAGGACGAGGTCCTCACCGAGGGCGCCCTGGCCTTCGTCGCCGCCCTCCACCACCGGTTCACCCCGCGCCGCGACGAACTGCTGGCCCGCCGGGTCGCGCGCCGCGCCGAGATCGCCCGGACCGGCACCCTGGACTTCCTGCCCGGGACCGCCCACATCCGCGACGGCGACTGGCAGGTGGCCCCCGCACCGGAGGCGCTCCGGGACCGCCGGGTGGAGATCACCGGCCCCACCGACCGGAAGATGACGATCAACGCCCTCAACTCCGGGGCCCGCGTCTGGCTCGCCGACTTCGAGGACGCCTCCGCCCCCACCTGGGAGAACGTGATCGGCGGTCAGATCAACCTGATCGACGCCCACGAGCGCCGCATCGACTTCACCTCCCCCGAGGGGAAGACGTACGCCCTCCGGCCCGCCGGGGAGCTGGCGACCGTCGTGGTCAGGCCGCGCGGCTGGCACCTGGACGAGCGCCACCTGCGGGCCGGCGACCGCGCCGTCCCCGGCGCGCTGGTCGACTTCGGGCTGTACTTCTTCCACAACGCCCGCCGGCTGCTGGACGCGGGCCGGGGGCCGTACTTCTACCTGCCCAAGCTGGAGTCGCACCTCGAAGCGCGCCTGTGGAACGACGTCTTCGTCTTCGCCCAGGACTACTGCGGCATCCCCCGGGGGACGATCCGCGCCACCGTGCTGATCGAGACCATCACGGCCGCCTTCGAGATGGAGGAGATCCTCTACGAACTGCGCGACCACGCCTCCGGGCTCAACGCGGGCCGCTGGGACTACCTGTTCTCCATCGTGAAGAACTTCCGGGACGCCGGCGAGCGGTTCGTGCTGCCGGACCGCAACGCGGTGACGATGACCGCGCCCTTCATGCGCGCCTACACCGAACTGCTGGTGCGCACCTGCCACAAGCGCGGCGCCCACGCCATCGGCGGCATGGCGGCCTTCATCCCCAACCGCCGCGACCCGGAGGCCAACGAGCGGGCCTTCGCCAAGGTCCGGGCCGACAAGGACCGGGAGGCGCGCGACGGCTTCGACGGCTCCTGGGTCGCCCACCCCGACCTGGTGCCGGTCGCCCGGGCCTCCTTCGACGCGGTGCTCGGCGAACGGCCCCACCAGAAGGAGCGGCTGCGCGAGGACGTGCGCGTCACCGCCGCCGACCTGCTCGCCGTCGGCTCCCTGGACGCCAGGCCGACCCGCGAGGGGCTGCGCAACGCCGTCCAGGTCGGCATCCGCTACATCGAGGCGTGGCTGCGCGGCACGGGAGCCGTGGCGATCTTCGGCCTGATGGAGGACGCCGCCACCGCGGAGATCTCGCGCTCGCAGATCTGGCAGTGGGTGCACGCCGGGGTGGTGCTGGACACCGGGGAGAAGGTGACGCCGGAACTGGTGCGCGCCCTGGCGGCGGAGGACCTGGCGGGCGTCCGCGCGGAGCTGGGCGAGGAGGCGTACGCGGCGGGCCGGTGGGAGCAGGCGCACGACCTGCTGCTGCGGGTGGCGCTGGACGAGGACTACGCCGACTTCCTGACCCTGCCCGCGTACGAGCTGCTGGACTGACGGGCCGGCGAACTGACGGACCGGCGGCATGCGGCCGGCTCCCGCGGGGCCGGGGCCGGACGTAGGCTCCGGTCCCATGGGTGGACTCCTGCCGTACCTGGTGGTCACCGGCTCCCTCGCCGCGGCCATGGGCTTCTTCGCGTGGCTGGCCCGCGTCGTCCGCCGCCGCGGGGTGGCCGGCGCGGCCGTCCGCGCGGCCATGGCCGCCTACGACGAGGCCTTCCACGTGACCGCCCACGACTCCCACCACGAGATCAGAGCGCAGGCCGAGCGCAGGGCGCCGGTGGCCACCAGGTACGGCAGGAGCTCACCCATGGGCCGGAGCCTACGTCCGGTGCCGGCCCCGCGGGAGCAGGCCGTATGCCGCCGGGCCGTCAGTCCAGCAGCTCGTACGCGGGCAGGGTGAGGAAGTCGGCGAAGTCCTCGTCCAGCGCCACCCGCAGCAGCAGGTCGTGCGCCTGCTCCCACCGGCCCGCCGCGTACGC
>NZ_DASQNP010000031.1:0-30186 GCF_035644915.1 Streptomyces sp. | reverse complement strand
GCACGCCGTCTGGCGTGTACGCCAGACGGCGTGCACGCCAGACGGCGCATAAAGCAGCGCCCAGGAGTCTTCCGAAACCTCAGGGATGGACGTACTGAATACTCCACCCGAACCATGATCTCCCCTTCCATGCAGGGGATTTGTGCCCGTCGGTCGCGCAGCATAGAGTTTCGCTGACGCGAGAGGCCGCCCCCGGGCCAGGGGGCGGCCTAATTCTCCGTTCGCGGTACCCAAGTTCAATTAAGCAACACACGAAGGAGGACTCCATGGTACGTCCGACTCTAGCCGTCGAGGTAACCCCCCGCGGGCTTCCGTTCGCCCTGATCGGTGTTGGCGTCGCTGCGCTACCGTTCCAGGTTGCGGTACCTGCCCACGTTGCTGCGGTCATGGAGCTTGCAGCGTTCCTGATCACGTTCGAGGCACGCATCCGACTCGTCCGAGCCCAGCGTCCCTGATTCTGACGGCCCCCGGGCGACCCAAATGACGCACTAGCCCCCTGCCAGCGGGAAAACCGCTGGCAGGGGGCTCGTTCGTGGCGTGCGGGGCTACTTCTTGCCCTGGTTCTTCACGGCCTCGATGGCCGCCTTCGCCGCCTCCGGGTCGAGGTAGGTGCCGCCCGGGGTGACGGGGCGGAAGTCGGCGTCCAGGTCGTAGGAGAGCGGGATGCCGGTGGGGATGTTCAGGCCCGCGATGTCGGTGTCGGAGATGCCGTCGAGGTGCTTGACCAGCGCGCGGAGGCTGTTGCCGTGCGCGGCGATCAGGACGGTGCGGCCGGTCAGCAGGTCCGGGACGATCGCGTCGTACCAGTACGGCATCATCCGGGCGACCACGTCCTTGAGGCACTCGGTGCGCGGACGCAGCTCGCTGGGGATCATCGCGTAGCGCGGGTCGTCGCTCTGCGACCACTCGGCGCCGTCCTCCAGGGGCGGCGGCGGGGTGTCGTACGAGCGGCGCCACAGCATGAACTGCTCCTCGCCGAACTCCTCGCGGATCTGCGCCTTGTTCTTGCCCTGGAGCGCGCCGTAGTGGCGCTCGTTGAGGCGCCAGGAGCGGCGGACGGGGATCCAGAGCCGGTCGGCGGCCTCCAGCGCGATCTGCGCGGTGCGGATGGCGCGCTTCTGGACGGAGGTGTGGACCACGTCGGGGAGCAGGCCGGCGTCCTTGAGCAGCTCACCGCCGCGGGCCGCCTCCTTCTCGCCCTTCTCGGTCAGGTTGACGTCCACCCAGCCGGTGAACAGGTTCTTCGCGTTCCACTCGCTCTCGCCGTGGCGGAGGAGGATCAGCTTGTACGGTGCGTCGGCCATGGGCCTGAGCCTAATCGACCGCCCGCGGGCCGGTACGGTGCGGCCGTCTGGCGAGACGGCCCGGCAGCGGCGGGGACGGCGGCGGGCGTACGGGCGTCGATTGACGGCGGCCGTCAATTCGGTGGCACGGGCGACACGGTGCTAAGTAATGTGCGCAAGCGGTCACGCCACTTACAGCCAAGGGCGCGCCGCGTTGCCGTGTCCGCATCGCCCATCGCACCCGCCGGGAGGCGCGCCGTGTCCATCACCGGTTCCGTGACGGGATCCCTCACCAGGTCCGCCAGGGGTCTGAGACGGGCGGCGGTCGAGAGCGTATCGGGGCTGCCCCGGGCGTTCTGGTGGCTGTGGGCCAGCACCCTGGTCAACCGGCTCGGCGGCTTCGTCGCCACCTTCCTGGCCATGTACCTGACCGTGGAGCGCGGGCAGTCGGCGACGTACGCCGGTCTCGTCGCCGCCCTGCACGGGCTGGGCGGGGTGGTCTCCTCGGTCGGTGCCGGAGTGCTGACCGACCGGCTGGGCCGGCGGCCCACGCTGCTGCTCTCGCAGCTCGGCACCTCGTTCTCGGTCGCCCTGCTCGGCTTCATGGAGCATCCGGCGGCCATCGCGGCGGTCGCCTTCGCCGTCGGCATGACCAGCAACGCCTCGCGCCCGGCGGTGCAGGCGATGATCGCCGACATCGTGGCCCCCGGGGACCGCGTGCGGGCGTTCTCCCTCAACTACTGGGCCATCAACCTGGGTTTCGCGGTCTCGGCCTCCGCGGCCGGGTTCATCGCCGAGCACGGCTATCTGCTGCTCTTCCTCGGCGAGGCGGCGCTGACGCTGGTGTGCGCGGTGCTGGTCTTCGTCAGGCTCCCGGAGTCCCGGCCGGAGCGGGCCGGGCAGCGCTCCCGCGCGGAGGAGGGAGAGCGGGTCTCGATGGGCACCGTCCTGCGGGACGGCCCCTTCATGGCCGTGGTCGGCCTCGGCTTCCTGATCGCGCTGCTGTTCATGCAGGCGTACGTCGCCCTGCCCGTGGACATGGCCGCCAAGGGCCTGAGCAGTTCCGAGTACGGGCTGGCCATCGCGGTGAACGGCCTGCTGATCGTCGCCTTCCAGATCCCGGTCACCCGCTTCATCGAGCACCGCGACCCGGCCCGGCTGCTCGTCGTCTCCTCGCTGCTGGCCGGGTACGGGTTCGGGCTCACGGCCTTCGCCGGCTCGGTGGGGGCGTACGCGCTGACCATCTGCGTCTGGACGCTGGGCGAGATGGTCAACTCACCCACCCAGATGGGCCTGGTGGCGCGGCTGTCGCCGGCCCACGGTCGGGGCCGGTACCAGGGGATGTACACCCTGTCCTGGTCGGTCGCGGCGCTGGTCGCGCCGCTGGCGGGCGGCGCGGTGATCGACCGCTGGGGCTCGGGGACGCTGTGGGCGCTCTCGGCCGTGGTCGGCACGCTCGCGGCCGCGGGGTACGGGGTGCTGCTCCGCGTCACGGCGCGCGGGGAGGCCAAGGGCGCGGCGGAGAAGGTCGAGGACGAAGGCGAGGACGGGGACGGGGCGGTGGCGGGGCCGGCGTCCGCCGCCGGGTCCGCGGCGCCGGTGGGGAGCTGACGCCCCGCGCCGGCGCCGCGCTCGCGGAAAGGGAGCCGCTCACTCGTCGCGCAGCAGGTGCGCGAAGGCCTCCAGGTTGCGGGTGGACTCGCCGCGGGAGGTCCGCCAGGCGTGCTCCTTGCGGATCGCCGTGGCGAAGCCCATCTCCAGCAGGGTGTTGAACGCCCCGTCGGCGTTCTCCAGGACCACTCCGAGCAGCCGGTCCACCTCCTCGGGGGTGACGGCGGCCAGCGGCAGCTTCCCCACCAGGTAGACGTCGCCGAGCCGGTCGACGGCGTAGGCCAGCCCGTACAGCCGGGTGTTGCGCTCCAGCAGCCAGCGGTGGACCTCGGCGTGGTTCTCGTCCGGGCGGCGGACGACGAAGGCGTTGACGGACAGGGAGTGCCTGCCGACGATCAGCGAGCAGGTGGTGGAGAGCTTGCGGGTGCCCGGCAGCGTGACGACGTAGGTGCCGTCGGACGGGCTCTCCCACTCCAACTCGGCGTCGCGCAGCGCCTGTTCGATCGCGGCGGCGGCCCCGGCGGACGCGGACGTGTCGTTGTCACCCATGGACATGGGCCGATCGTAGGTGACGGCGGCGCTCGGCCGTGGCCTCGGCGTAGACCTCGGCCGTGGCGGCGGCGGCCGTGTCCCAGCCGAAGCCGCTCGCGTGCCGGGCCGCGGCCTCGCCCATCCGGGCGGACAGCGCGTCGTCGTCGATCAGGCGCCGCAGCGCCCGCGCGTACCCGGCCGGCTCGTGCCCGGCCACCAGGAATCCGCTGACCCCGTCCCGCACGGCCACCGGCAGTCCGCCGACGGCCGCCGCGACGACCGGGGTGCCGCACGCCTGCGCCTCGATGGCCACCAGCCCGAAGGACTCGCTGTAGGACGGCATCACCAGCACGCTCGCCGCGCGGTACCAGTCGGCGAGGAGGTCCTGTCCGACCGGCGGCCGGAAGCGGACGACGTCGGTGATGCCCAGGCGGGCGGCGAGCTTCTGGAGCCGCTCGGGCTTGGCCAGCCCGCTGCCGCTGGGCCCGCCGACGACGGGCACCACCAGGCGTTCGCGCAGGCCGGGGTCGGCGTCGAGCAGCAGGCGTACGGCGTGCAGCAGGATGTCGGGGGCCTTGAGCGGCTGTATCCGCCCGGCGAACAGGGGGATGAAGGCGTCCGCGGGCAGCCCGAGCCGGGCCCGTGCGGCGGCGCGCCCGTCGGCGGGCCGGAAGCGTTCGAGGTTCACGCCGGGGTGGACGACGGCCGTCCGGGCGGGGTCGGCGTCGTAGTGGTGGACGAGCTGGCCCGCCTCCTCGGCGGTGTTGGCGATGAGCCGGTCGGCGGCCCGCACGACCTGTGTCTCGCCGATCACGCGGGCGGCCGGCTCGGGGGTGTCGCCCTCGGCGAGCGAGGCGTTCTTGACCTTGGCCATGGTGTGCATGGCGTGGACCAGGGGGACGCCCCAGCGTTCGGCGGCCAGCCAGCCGACGTGGCCGGAGAGCCAGTAGTGGGAGTGGACGAGGTCGTAGTGGCCGGGCCGGTGCCGCGCCCACGCCCGCATCACGCCGTGGGTGAAGGCGCAGAGCTGCGCGGGCAGGTCCTCCTTGGCGAGCCCCTCGTAGGGTCCGGCGTCCACGTGCCGCACCAGCACGCCGGGGGCCAGTTCGACGGTGGGCGGGAGCATGGCGGCCGTCGCCCGGGTGAACACCTCGACCTCGATGCCGAGGGCGGCGAGCTGCTTGGCCAGCTCGACGATGTAGACGTTCATCCCCCCGGCGTCACCGGTGCCGGGCTGGTGCAGCGGCGAGGTGTGGACGCTGAGCATGGCGACGCGGCGCGGCCGTCGCGTGAAGCGGTGCCGTCGCCGGCCGAACCTGGTGGGGTACGGGCTCACCTGCGGTGCCTCCTCGGGCTCCTGGGGGGATGGTTCGCCGAGCGACGGTGCTCTCCGCCAGGTGCAACCGCGGGTGTCCGTGTTCCATTTCCGCTGTGCCGAAACGTGACGCGTTCCACTCGCCCCGCGCGGAGGCGGGGAGGCCGCCCCGCCCCCGGTGCCCGCCCGCCGCCGGGCCGGCGGGCGGACCGTAGGGTGGCCTGCCATGGGCAGACGTGCGGTGGAGCGGCCCGTGGGGTCCGCCACACGGGGAACGACGCATCCGAACCGGCTGCGGAGGATGGACCGCTGGATCGCCGCCGCACACGGTCCCGCGCTGCGCCGCGCGGCCGGCCCGGACGCCCCCCTCGCCGTGGACCTGGGCTACGGGGCCGCGCCGTGGACGGCCGTCGAGCTGCTGGAGCGGCTGCGGGCCGAGTGCCCGGACGTGTGCGTCGTGGGGATCGAGATCGATCCGGCCCGGGTCGAGGCGGCCCGGCCGTACGCCCGTGAGGGGCTGCGCTTCGTCCACGGCGGCTTCGAGGTGCCGCTGCCCGGCGGGCGGCGGGCCATGCTGATCCGGGCCGCCAACGTCCTGCGGCAGTACGAGGAGGACGAGGTGGCCGCGGTCTGGGAGCGGCTGCGCGCCCGGCTGGCGCCCGGCGGGCTGCTGGTGGAGGGGACCTGCGACGAGATAGGGCGGCGGCACGTGTGGGTCGCGCTCGGCCCGGAGGGGCCGCGGACGGTGACCTTCGCGGCCCGGCTCGGTTCCCTGGACACCCCGTCCGACCTGGCCGAACGGCTGCCCAAGGCGCTCATCCACCGCAATGTGCCGGGCGAGCCGGTGCACGCCTTCCTGCGCGATCTGGACCGGGCCTGGGCGGCGGCGGCCCCGTACTCCGCACTGGGCGCCCGGCAGCGCTGGATGCGGGCCGTGCGGGAGGTCGCCGCCGACTGGCCGGTCGTGGACGGGCCCCGGCGCTGGCGCCAGGGCGAGGTCACCGTCCGGTGGGACGCCCTGGCGCCGCGCGGGAGCGGGAGGGGAAGCTGAGGCCGTGAGCCCGCGGCCTCGTCAGCCGGTGAGCTCCTTCTTGCCGGAGCCGCCGCTGATCTGGATCTTGCGCGGCTTGGCCTGCTCGGCCACCGGGATGCGCAGCGTCAGGACACCGGCGTCGTACGAGGCCTCGATCCGGTCGGTGTCCAGGGTCTCGCCCAGGAAGAGCTGACGGCTGAACCTGCCGGTCGGGCGCTCGGCGGCGATCCGTTCGGCGTCCTCGGGACCGGGCCAGGTGCGCTCGGCGGTGACGGTCAGGACGTTCCGCTCGACGTCGAGGTCGATGCTCTCCGGGTCGATGCCGGGCAGGTCGAAGTGGACCACGACGTCGTCACCGGTGCGGTAGGCGTCCATCGGCATCCCGACGGGACGGGCGGCCGTGCCCAGGAGCTGCTCGGTGAGACGGTCGAGCTCACGGAACGGATCGGTACGCATCAGCATCACGGACCATCTCCCTCCTTGAGTCACACCATCCTGTGATGCCCTCTGTCTTCTATATAACTCCAGGAAGGAAAGTTGACAAGCCCAAGCTCAACTAAGGTGAAGCGGCTGCCCGACATACGCGGTTTCCACCGGTTCGACGGGCTGGTCAGTCCAGGTGGAGCGCCGCCAGCAGCGCGTCGACCAGCGCCCGGTCCTGCTCCCGGGTGAGCAGCCGGCGGGCCTCCCGGGGCGGCAGCCACAGCAGCCGGTCCACCTCGTCGTCCGGTACGAACGCCCCGCCGACCGCCTCGGCCGCCCAGTAGCGGACCTCCTTGGGACGGCCGCCGACCGTGTAGCGCACGGTCGGCAGCACCGCGCCCGGCTTGCAGGCCATGCCGGTCTCCTCGCGCACCTCCCGCACCGCCGCCCGCAGGGCCGTCTCGCCGGGCTTGAGCTTCCCCTTGGGGTGCGACCAGTCGTCCCACTTGGGACGGTGCACGAGGGCGATCTCGATGCCCCCCTGCTCCCTCTCCCCGCCCTCACCGGGGCGCGCGCGGCGCCACAGCACGCAGCCCGCCGCGCGGACCACCCCCGGATCGGTCACCGGCTCCCCCGCTCGGCCCCGGCCCCCGCGGCCGGCGGCGGAGCGGGCGCCGCGGCGGCCGCGGGTGACACCGGCGGGGCCACCGGGCGCCACAGCCGCCCGAAGCTGAACCGCGCGGCCTCCACCTCGTGCCGCTGGTCGGCGTGGAGGACCCCGAGCGCATAGGCGGTGGCGGGGGCGATGCGAGGGGTACGGGCGGCGGCGGCCGCCGCCGCGGCGGCCTCGGCCGCGTCCCGGTGCCGGTCGAGCGCCCGTCCGGCGGCGGTCAGCGTGGGGTCGTCGTGGCGGATGACCTCGTGGGCGTACCGGCGCAGCCGCACCAGCAGCCGCACCCGGTCCCAGGCGGCGTCGTGCTCCCCGTCCACGGCGAGGGTGTGGGCGAACGCCTCGCCGTTGTACGACTGCCGGGCCCGGGTCAGCGGCAGCGCCTCCACGGCCTCCACCGCGCGCCGGTGGGCCAGCTCGGCCAGCGGCAGCAGGGTCCGCGCGGCCGGGAGGTCCGCGGCCTCGCCCACCAGGGGCGCCTCGGAGGCCAGGACGGCGACCGCGTCGGCGACGGCGTGGAAGCGGGAGGAGCCCAGCGCCTGGAGCGCGGCGGAGTGGGCGCGGGTCCGGGCGAGGGTGAGCTGCCTCTCCAGCAGCGCCCCGGCGCGGGCGACGCCGGTGCCCAGCCCGCCGGGGGACGCCGGGCCGCGCCGGCCGGGCGGCGCGGTGGTTCCGGCGGACGGCAGGGGATCGGCGGACGCCACCGCCCCGGGGGGCGTGGAGGACAGCCGGTGCAGCGCCGCCAGCAGCCGGTTCAGCCGCACCTCGTAGGCGCGCTCCCGCCCCAGCACCCCCGTCAGCCACACCAGTTCGCCGGAGAGCCGGTCGGCCCAGGCCGTGTCGATCAGCGGCCGGTACGCCTGGAGGACGGCGCCGATGCGGCGGGCCGAGCGGCGCAGCATCCGCACGGCCTCGGCCGCGACGGCCGCGGACTCCGCGCTGCCCGTGCTCTCCTCGTGCAGCCGCAGGCTGCGCAGGAAGTCGGTCGCCTGCCGGTGGAGGTACTCCGCCAGCACCTCGCCCGCCGTGGCCTCGTACAGCCCCGGGGGCGGCTGGGGGTGCAGTCCCGGCCGGGTGCCGGGGTCCCCTCCCTTGCCGGCCGTCCCGGCGGACACGTCATGTCGCTGGACCACGTCGGCGCCTCCGGGCGTCGATGAGCATTTCCTGGACGTTCCGCAGGGGCCGCCCCTCGGCGTCGGTGGCGTGCCGCGTCCACTCGCCGTCCGGGCCGAGGTGCCAGGAGGCGGTGGTGTCCGCCATCCCGGCCTCCAGCAGTTGGTTGAGGGAGGCCCGGTGACCGGGGTCGGTGACCCGGACGAGCGCCTCGATCCGCCGGTCGAGGTTGCGGTGCATCATGTCGGCACTGCCGATCCACACCTCGGGGTCGCCCCCGTTGCCGAAGACGAAGATCCGGGAGTGCTCCAGGAAGCGCCCCAGCACGCTGCGCACCCGGATGTTCTCCGACAGCCCCGGCACCCCCGGCCGCACCGCGCAGATGCCGCGCACCCACAGGTCGACCGGCACCCCCGCGCGGGAGGCGCGGTAGAGGGCGTCGATGACGGTCTCGTCGACGATCGAGTTGACCTTGATGCGGACGTACGCGGGCTGCCCGGCCCGGTGGTGGGCGATCTCCCGGTTGATGCGCTGCACCAGCCCGTTGCGCAGTGAGCTGGGCGCGACCAGCAGGCGCCGGTAGGAGGTGCGCCGCGAGTAGCCCGACAGCCGGTTGAACAGGTCCGACAGGTCGGCGCCCACCTGCGGGTCGGCGGTGAGCAGCCCCAGGTCCTCGTAGAGGCGGGCGGTCTTGGGGTGGTAGTTGCCCGTCCCGACGTGGCTGTACCGCCGCAGGACGTCGCCCTCCTGCCGCACCACCAGCGACAGCTTGCAGTGCGTCTTGAGCCCCACCAGGCCGTAGACGACGTGGCAGCCGGCCTCCTCCAGCTTCCGCGCCCACTTGATGTTGGCCTGCTCGTCGAAGCGGGCCTTGATCTCGACCAGCACCAGCACCTGCTTGCCGGACTCGGCCGCGTCTATCAGGGCGTCCACGATCGGGGAGTCGCCGGAGGTGCGGTACAGCGTCTGCTTGATCGCCAGCACGTCCGGGTCGGCGGCGGCCTGCTCCAGGAACGCCTGCACGGAGGTGGAGAAGGAGTCGTACGGGTGGTGCAGCAGCACGTCCCGCCGCCGCAGCGCCGCGAAGACGTCGGGCGGGGAGGCCGACTCGACCTCGGCGAGGTCGCGGTGGGTGCCCGCGACGAACTTCCGGTACTTCAGCTCGGGCCGGTCCAGCGCGGCGATGCCGAACAGCCCGGTGAGGTCCAGCGGGCCGGGCAGCGGGTAGACCTCGGCCGCGGAGACCTTCAGCTCCCTGATCAGCAGGTCCAGCACGTACGGGTCGATGCTCTCCTCGACCTCCAGCCGCACCGGGGGCCCGAAGCGGCGCCGCATCAGCTCCTTCTCCAGCGCCTGGAGCAGGTTCTCGGCGTCGTCCTCCTCGACCTCCAGGTCCTCGTTCCGGGTCACCCGGAACATGTGGTGGGCGAGGACCTCCATGCCGGGGAAGAGCTCCTCCAGGTGGGCGGCGATCACGTCCTCGATGGGCACGTACCGCTGCGGGGACGCCTCCAGGAACCGCGACAGCAGCGGCGGCACCTTCACCCGCGCGAAGTGGTTGTGCCCGCTGACCGGGTTGCGCACGACGACGGCCAGGTTCAGCGAGAGCCCGGAGATGTAGGGGAACGGGTGCGCCGGGTCCACCGCCAGCGGGGTCAGGACGGGGTAGATCTGGTGCCGGAAGAGGGTGAACAGGCGGGACTGCTCCTCCTCGGTCAGCTCCGGCCAGCGGATGAGGTGTATGCCCTCCTCGGCGAGGGCGGGGGCGACGTCCTGCTGGAAGCAGGCGGCGTGCCTGGCCATCAGCTCGCGCGACCGGGTCCAGATCAGGTCCAGCACCTCGCGGGGCTGGAGGCCGGAGGCGGAGCGGGTGGCGACGCCGGTGGCGATGCGGCGCTTGAGGCCCGCGACGCGCACCATGAAGAACTCGTCGAGGTTGTTGGCGAAGATCGCCAGGAAGTTGGCCCGCTCCAGCAGCGGCGTGTCCGGGTCCTCGGCCAGCTCCAGCACCCGCTCGTTGAACGCCAGCCAACTCCGCTCGCGGTCGAGGAAGCGCCCCGGGGGCAGCTCGCCGCCCCCGTCGTCGGGGCCTTCTCCTTCCCGGTAGGCGTCCGCGTCGGTGTCGAGGCCCGGCTCCGGCGTCTGCGCGGGCGCGAGCTCGGAGTGCGGACGCGAGGCGGCGATGGAACCGACGGAAGGCTGGGCAGACTGGCTCATTCCTCCATTCTTCCGCGCTGCGAGAATCACCGGCGCGTCGGGAGACGGCGCCGGTCGTGACCGGCTGTTCGGCGCGCTCGACACGACGGGCTGCATTCCGTGATGCTCGCAAGCGAGTTTGAATCGCCGGTTAAGCCGACATGGCGGCCAGGCGATCCCCGCCCTGCGCGCGGGTGCCCCGGCCCGCACCGCCGTTCACGGTGCGGGCCCGTTCCGCGCGCCCCCGGTCCGCACGTCTGCGGTCCCCGCGCCCGCGGGCGCTCACGCGACGGCGACCACCACCTTCCCGCGGACGCCCCCGGCCTCCAGGGTCCGGTGCGCCCCGGCGATGTCGGCGAGCGGGAAGACGCCGTCCACGACGGGCCGGACCGCGCCGCTCTCCGTCAGCCGGGTCAGCTCGGCGAGGAGCTCGCTCCCGGGGTTGCCGCTGAAGAACCGGATGCGCCGCGAGCCGAACACGGCGGAGCCGAGGATGGAGGAGAGCGACGCGAGCGCGCGCTCGCTGTCGAAGGCGATCGCCACCATGCGTCCCGTCCGGGTCAGGAGCCCGCGGTAGTCCCCGAGCCGGGTGCCGACCGTGTCGAGGACGACGTCGAACGGTCCCAGGTCGGCGGCGTCCGTGCGCGCGTAGTCGTACGCCTCGTCGGCGCCCAGGTCGCGTACGAAGCCCAGGTGCGCGGCCCTGGCCAGGGCGGTGACGTGCGCGCCGTACGCCCGCCCGAGCTGGACCGCGACGCTGCCGACCCCGCCGGCGGCGCCGCGCACCAGCAGCCGCTCCCCCGCCTGGAGGCGGGCCTTGTCGCGCAGCGCGATGAGGGCCGTCGTGCCGACGGCGGGCAGGGCGGCGGCCTGGACCGGGTCGATCCCGGCCGGCGCGGGGGCCAGCCGCTGCGCGGGCACCGCCACGAACTCGGCCGCGCTGCCGAACGTCCTGGGCATCACGCCCCACACCCGGTCCCCGGTGCCGAAGCCGGAGACGCCGGGCCCCACGGCGGCGACCTCGCCGGCGTAGTCGAGCCCGGTGCGCTTGGGGAACCCCCTGCCCGTCATGGCCGCCACCAGCCGCATCCTGCCGGACCGGGCCAGGAGCTCGCCGCCGTTCACGCTGGCGGCACGGACGCGCACCAGCACCTCTCCCGGCCCGGGGGCCGGCTTCGGCACCCTGCCCTCGTACAGCACCTCCGGGGGCCCGTATCCGTCGTACAGGGCCGCACGCATCTCACTCGCCATTCCCGTGGTTCCCTCGTGTCGTCGGTGAGGGACCCGTACCGGCACTGCCGCCCGGGGGCAGTGCCGGCACGGGCCCCGGGTCGTCGTGCACCGCATGCCGGTGCCGTGTCGCTCGGAGCGAGGGACGGGAGCGGGAAGCGCTCCGCGTCGCCGGCGGAATTCCACTGGCCCCCAGGCTACGGCGGTAACCGGACGATCCCGTCCACTTATGGGTAATGTGAGAGACATGCCTGCTGGTTCATCTCGGATGGCGCCCGGCACGGCCGCCGGAGCGGAGCGGGAGCGGCTGCGCGCGGACGCGCGGCACAACCGCGAACGCATCCTCGAGGCCGCCCGGGAGGCGTTCTCCACGCGCGGGCTCGATGTGCCCATGGCCGTGATCGCCCGCCGCGCGGGCGTGGGGGTGGCCACCCTCTACCGGCGCTTCCCCACCCGGGAATCGCTGATCGGGGAGGTGTTCATCGAGCAGTTCACGGAGTGCGCCTCGGTCGTGGACGCCGCGCTGGCCGATCCGGACCCGTGGCGGGGTTTCCGCACGGTCGTCGAGAAGCTGTGCGCCGCGCAGATGGCCAGCCGCGGGTTCGCCGCGGCGTTCCTCGCCGCGTTCCCCGACGCGATCGACTTCGAACGGCAGCGCATACGCACCGAGCGGGGCTTCGCCGCGCTCACGCGGCGGGCCCAGGAGGCCGGGCGGCTGCGCGCCGACTTCCACCCGTCGGACCTCGCGCTCGTCCTGATGGCCAACAACGGCATCACCGCCGAGTCCCCCGAAGCCGCCGCGGCCGCCTCCCGCCGGCTCGTCGCCTACCTGCTCCAGGCGTTCCGGGCCGACCGCGCCGCACCGGCCGGCCCGCTGCCGCCGCCGGCCCCGGTCGGCTTCCACCACCTGGTGCCGCCGAAGACGGCACGGGGCGCGGCCCGCGCATAGCCCGCGCGGAGGGCGGTCAGCCCTCCGTGCGGTACATCAGGTCCACCTCGTGGATGCGGAAGCCCAGCCGCTCGTAGACCGTCACGGCCGCCTTGTTGTCGGCGTCCACGTAGAGCATCGCGGTGGGCAGGCCGCGGTCGCGGGCGAGGTAGCGCAGGCCGGCCACCGTCAGCGCCCTGCCCAGGCCGCCGCCCTGGGCACCGGGGACGACGCCGACGACGTAGACCTCGCCGAGCTGGTCGGCGCTGTGGACCTTGGTCCAGTGGAAGCCGACGAGTTCCTCGCCGCCCCGTCCGTCGTCGCGCACGGCGAGGAAGAAGCCGTGGGGGTCGAACCACGGTTCGGCCTTGCGGTCGTCCAGGTCGCGCTGGGTCATGCCGCCCTGTTCGGGGTGGTGGGCGAAGGCGGCGGCGTTGGCGGCGAGCCAGGCGGCGTCGTCCCGGCCGGGGACGAAGGTCCGCAGCCGCACCCCGTCCGGCAGCACCGGTTCCGGCAGGTCCAGGTCCGTCAGCGGGCGCCGCATCTGCCGCAGTTCGCGGAAGAGGCTGAGGCCCAGCAGCCGGGCCAGGTGCCGCGCGGCCGGGTGGCCGCCGTGCGCCCACACCCGCAGCCGCCGGTCCGACGCGTCCAGCAGCGCGCCGCCGAGCGCGCGGCCGTGGCCCCGGCGCCGGTGGTCGGGGTGGACGACGAACTCCCCGGCGGGCGCCTCGACCGGGTCGGTGTCCTCCAACTGGCCGTATCCGACCAGTTCGCCCCGCTCCCACACCAGCAGGTGCCGTACGCCCTCCCGGCGCCCGCCGCGCAGGTTGAGCCGGCCCTGTTCGGACACGGCGTACTGGCCGTCCGCCCGGGCCGCATCGTCGATCAGCGCCTGGGCGTCCCGTACCGCCTCGGCCGTCAGCTCCTCCACAACCACCACTTCGCTCATGGAGGAAGCCTACGGAGAAAGGCACACGGCATCGAAACCTGTCGGTTACCTCCGGAACCATGACACGCTACGCGCGTTGACCTAGGCTGCCCCTCACCACTCGGCCAACTCCCGGCCCCGACAAGGGAACAGAAGGGGACAGATGGTGCCCACTCCACCCAGGCGGCCCGCCTTCTCCCGCGGACTCACCGCCGCGGCGGCCGGTCTGCTGACGGTCGGCGCGCTCGCCGCCGCCATGCCCGCCGCCGCGCAGACCACGCCCCAGCCCGCGCCCCGGGCAGAGTCCCCGGCAGAGTCTCCGGCAGGGCCCGGCGCGCACGGCGACCGCGGCGGGCACCACGGGCGCACCGTCGACCTCCAGGTGCTCGCCATCAACGACTTCCACGGCAACCTGGAGCCCCCCACCGGTTCCTCCGGCCGCGTCACCCACCAGCACCCCGACGGCACCACCGAGCAGATCGACGCGGGCGGCGTCGAGTACCTGGCCACCGCCCTGCGCGAGGCCCGCGAGGGCCACTCCCGCTCGGTGACCGTCGCGCCCGGCGACATCGTCGGCGCCAGCCCGCTGCTGTCGGGCCTCTTCCACGACGAGCCCACCATCGAGGCGATGAACGCGCTGGGCATGGACGTGGTGGGCGTCGGCAACCACGAGTTCGACGAGGGCAAGGACGAGCTGCGCCGCCTCCAGGACGGCGGCTGCCACCCCGAGGACGGCTGCTACGCCGACGGCCGCACCTTCGGCGGCGCCGACTTCCCGATCCTGGCGGCCAACGTCGTGGACGAGAAGACCGGCAAGCCGCTGCTGGCGCCCTACACCGTCAAGAGGATCAAGGGCGTCGACGTCGGCTTCATCGGCGTCACCCTGGAGGGGACCCCGGGCATCGTCTCGGCCGAGGGCGTCAAGGGCCTGAAGTTCCTCGACGAGGCCGAGACCATCGGCAAGTACACCAAGGAGCTCAGGCGCAAGGGCGTCAACGCCGTCATCGCGCTGGTCCACGAGGGCGGCACCCCGGCCTCCACCGCGTACAACGCCGACTGCGGCGAGGACGGCGCCCACCTCTCCGGCCCGATCACGGACATCGCCCGCAGGACCGACGCGGGCGTGGACGCGCTGATCACCGGCCACACCCACCAGCCGTACGTCTGCTCCATCCCCGACCCGAGGGGCAACGACCGCCTGGTCACCTCCGCCGCCTCCTACGGCCGGCTCTTCACCGAGCTGACCATGGAGTACGACCGCCGCACCCGGGACATCGTGCGGGCCTCGGTGACGGGCGCCAACCGGGTCGTCCACCGCGAGCGCGAGAAGGCGCCCGACCTCACCAAGCTGATCGACTACTGGAAGGCGCTGGCCGAGCCCGTCGCGAACCGGCCCATCGGCTGGATCTCGGAGGACATCGTCAGCGGCCGTGCCACCGGCGCGCCCGAGTCCCCGCTGGGCGACCTGATCGCCGACGCGCAGCTCGCCCACGCCCGGAAGCTGGACCCGGAGACGGACCTGGCCCTGATGAACCCCGGCGGCATCCGCGCCGACCTGGTGTACGCGGCCTCCGGCGGCGAGGGCGACGGCGTGGTGACGTACGCCGAGGGCTTCACCGTCCAGCCCTTCTCCAACACCGTCAACCTCACCACGCTCACCGGCGAGCAACTGCTGGCGGTGCTGCGCGAGCAGGTCGGCGGCGCCAACGAGGCGTCCCCGAAGATCCTCCAGGTCTCCGCGGGCCTCACCTACACCCTCGACCTCACCAGGTCCGGCGCGGACCGGGTCGTCGCCGGCTCGGTACGGCTGAACGGCGAGCCGATCGACCCGTCGGCCACCTACCGCGTCGCGGTGAACTCCTTCCTGGCGGGCGGCGGCGACGGCTTCGCCACGCTGGCGAAGGGCACCGACCCGCTGGTGGGCGGTGACGACCTGGCGGCGCTCCAGGACTACCTGACCGCCAACTCCTCCGCCGCCGACCCGCTCGACGCGCCGGCGGCGGACCGGATCACGGTCGTCCGGTGACCCCCACCACCCCTGCCGGATGACCCTCCTCCGCGGGCCGCTTCCCCGATTTCCGGCCCGCGGAACTCCCCCCACAACGCCGCCGACCGGCCCCGCGCCGGTCGGCGGCGTTTCCGCTCACCGTCTCCGCGTCCGGGGCCGCGGAAATCGCGTCGCCGCCGACCGTGCCCGGAACTAGGCTCGGCCGGCATGGAGAACACCCTGCGAACGATCCACGGCGTGCCCGTCCTGATGTGCGCCGCCAAGGGCGGGACCATCGGCGATGAGCGCGACGCCCTGGACCTGATCGGCGACGCCACGTACCAGGGCGCCCGGTGGGTCGCCGTCCCCGCCGGGCGGTTCGCCGAGGAGTTCTTCCGACTCCGCAGCCGGGTCGCCGGGGACATCGTCCAGAAGTTCGCCAACTACCGCCTGGGCCTCGTCGTCCTCGGCGACGTCTCCGCCCACACGGCCGCCAGTCCGGCGCTGCGGGACTTCGTCCGCGAGTGCAACCGCGGACGGCAGACGTGGTTCGTCGCCGACACCGAGGAGCTGGAGGAGCGGCTCAAGACCTAGAGGGGGTGGTCCGGCGGGGGCACCGGGGCGCCCGGGAGGCGGAGGACGGCCTCGGTGCCGCCGCCCTCCGCCGGGCGCAGGACGACCTCGCCGCCGCTGCGGCGGACGGTGCGGGCCACGATGGACAGCCCCAGGCCGGAGCCGGGGAGGCTGCGGGCGGACGGGGAGCGCCAGAAGCGGTCGAAGACGTAGGGGAGTTCGTGCTCGGGGATGCCCGGGCCGTGGTCGCGCACGCGCAGGACGCCGCCGTCGAGGGTGACCTCGACCGTCCCCCCGGCCGGGGAGAACTTCACGGCGTTGTCGAGCAGGTTGACCACCGCCCGCTCCAGGGCGGCCGGTTCGGCGCGCACGTACCAGGGCGTCAGCTCGCAGGTGACGGTGATGCCCGTGGCGCGCAGCCGGGCGCGTTCCACGGCGCGCCCGGTGGTCTCGTGGAGGCCGACCACCTCGAGGTGCCCGCCGGCGGCGGCGTCGGGGCGGGAGAGTTCCTGGAGGTCGCCGATGAGCGCGGCGAGTTCGGTGATCTGGGCGCGTACGGACTCCAGCAGCGCCCGGCGGTCCTCCGGCGGCAGCGAGCGGCCGGTCTCCTCGCTGCGCACCAACAGGTCGATGTTGGTGCGCAGGGAGGTCAGCGGGGTGCGCAGTTCGTGCCCGGCGTCGGCGATGAGCTGCTGCTGGAGGTCGCGGGAGGTGGCCAGGGCGGCGGTCATCGCGTTGAAGGAGCGCGACAGGCGGGCGATCTCGTCGTCGCCCTCCACGGGGATGCGGACGGCCAGGTCCTCGGTCCGGGCGACGTGCTCGACCGCGCCGGTGAGCCGGTCCACCGGCCGCAGGCCCGCGCGGGCGAGCAGGACGCCGGCGCCCGCCGCACCGAGCACGCCGGTGGCGGCGACCAGGCCGAGGACGAGGGCGAGGGTCTCCAGGGCGCCGTTGACCTCGGCCAGCGGCCGGGCCGCGGTCACGGCGGCGGACGTGCCCTCCAGCGGGGTCGTCAGCACGCGGTACTCGGTGCCGTCCGCGGTGACGGTGTGCAGGGCCTCCGGGCGTTCGCCGCGGGCCACCGCCACGTCCGAGGAGGCGACCGGCAGCGGCTGCTGCCCGAAGACCATGCAGCTCGTGCCGTTGCGGTCCACGATCTGCACCGTGGAGTCGAAGAGGTTGGGCACCGCCCGCCGCTGCTCCTCGGGCACCGCCCGGCACTGCCCGGCCCGTACGAGCTGGACGACGAGGCGGTCGGGCACCCGGTTGTCGCGCAGGGCGTCGTCCAGGGATGCCACGAGCTGCGCCCGGACCAGGAACCAGGCCGCCGTGGCGCACGCCGCCACCGCGACCGCCACGGCGGCCGCGACCAGCAGGGCCAGGCGCGTGCGCAGGGGCAGGCCGCGGAGCGGGCCGGTCACCGTCCCGGGCCCCTCGGGTCGTCCCGCAGCACGTAGCCGACGCCGCGCACGGTGTGCACCAGGCGCGGTTCGCCGCCGGCCTCGGTCTTGCGGCGCAGGTACATCACGTACACGTCCAGGGAGTTGGAGGAGGGCTCGAAGTCGAAGCCCCACACCGCCTTGAGGATCTGCTCGCGGGTGAGGACCTGGCGCGGGTGTGCCATGAACATCTCCAGCAGCGTGAACTCCGTCCGCGTCAGCTCCACCGGCCGTCCGCCGCGGGTGACCTCGCGCGTGGTGAGGTCCATGCGCAGGTCCGCGAAGGACAGCACCTCGGTGTCCCGCGTGCCCGCCTGCTCCCGCGCGTAGGAGCTGCGGCGCAGCAGGGCGCGGATGCGGGCCAGCAGCTCGTCCAGTTCGAACGGCTTGACCAGGTAGTCGTCCGCGCCCGCGTCCAGGCCGGTGACGCGGTCGCCGACGGTGTCCCGCGCGGTGAGCATCAGGATGGGGACGGTCGTGCCGTTCGCGCGCAGCCGCCGGGCGGCGGTCAGCCCGTCCATCCGCGGCATCAGCACGTCCAGGATCACCAGGTCGGGCCGGTACGCCTCGACCTGCCGCAGGGCCTCCAGCCCGTCGGCGGCGAGTTCGGTCTCGTACCCCTCGAAGGCCAGGCTGCGGCGCAGCGCCTCCCGTACGGCGGGCTCGTCGTCGACGATCAGCACGCGCGCGGGTGCCGGGCCGGGGGTGGGCGTGGCGGTGGGGGTCATGGACGGGAGTGTCGCATCACCGTCCGCCGCCGGCGCGCAGGTCGTCCAGGATGCGCTTGACGTCGTTGACCGGGACCGCGAAGCCCAGGCCGACGCTGCCCGCCTTGCCGCCGGTGGCCGAGGCGTTGTCGTGGATGGCCGAGTTGATCCCTATGACCTTGCCGTCCATGGTGACCAGCGGGCCGCCGGAGTTGCCGGGGTTGAGGGAGGCGTCGGTCTGGATGGCCTTGTAGGTGGTGGTCTCCGGGCCGACCTCGCCGTTGTACTGGCCGCCGCCGAACTCGAACGGCCAGGCGCCGTCGCCGCGCGGCCGTCCGCCGTCCCCGTCCTCCCGTTCCACGGTGACCTCGCGGTCCTTGGCGGAGACGATGCCGCTGGTGACCGTGCCGGACAGGCCCTCGGGGGAGCCGAAGGCCACGACCCGGTCGCCGATGCGGACGGCGTCGGAGTCGCCGAGCACGGCGGGCTTCAGGCCGTCGACGCCCTCGACCTTCAGCAGCGCCATGTCGAGGTCGGGTTCGGTGCCGGTGACCTCGGCGCGGGCGGTGCGGCCGTCGTGGAAGGTGACCTCGACGGACGCCGCGCCGGAGACGACGTGGTTGTTGGTGAGGATCTCGCCCTCGTCGGAGATCACCACGCCGGAGCCGGTCGCGGAGCCGGACGGGGAGGTGGCGGCGATCTCCACGACGCTCGGGGCGACGGCCGCGGCCACGTCCGCGACGGTGGTGCCGGAGGCGGAGGCGTTGGCGCCGGGGACCGCGGAGGCGGTGGCGGGGGCGCGGCCGTCGCCGTACGCCTGGTCCACCAGGGTCGCCGTGCCGCCGCCGATCGCGGCGGACACGATCGCCACGGCCGCCAGCAGCCCGACCGGGCGGCGGGCCCGCCGCCGGGCGGGCGCCCCGGGCGCGCGGTCCGGCCCGGAGTCCGGCCCGGAGCCCGGCGCGGGCGGCGGGGCGGACTCCGGGGGCGGGGGTCCGTACGGGGCCGCTCCGGGCGGCACCGGCGCATACGGCGGACGGGGCGGGTGCGCGGAGTGCGTGTCGTGGTCGCTGCTCATGCCATCGACTGTGCGCACCCGAGATGAGAATCCGCTGAGAACGGGCTGAGACCCCGGGAAGAGCCGGGACGGCCGGCGGACGCCGCCGGCGGGACCGGACGGGCCGTCAGCCCCCGCACCCGCAGGAGCGGCGCACCACCAGCCCCGCCGGGAACTGGCGGACGCGCTCGCGCCGCGAGCCCGTCACCCGCAGCCCGTCGTCCAGCACCAGGTCCACCGCGGCCCGCGCCATCGCCTCGCGGTCCGAGCCCACCGTGGTGAGCGGCGGGTCGGTCAGCGCCGCCTCCTTGATGTTGTCGAAGCCGGCCACCGCCAGCTCGCCGGGCACGTCGATGCCCAGCTCCCGGGCCGCGCGCAGCACTCCGATGGCCTGGTCGTCGGTGGCGCACACCAGCGCGGTCGGGCGGTCGGGGCCGCTGAGCAGGTCCAGCGCGGTGCGGTAGGTGTCGTAGCGGTTGTAGAGGGACTGGAAGAGCCGGCCCTCGGTGGAGCGGCCCGCCTCCTTCATCGCCCGGCGCCAGCCCTCCACGTGGTCGGTGACCGGGTCGCCGACGGTGGGGGTGGACTCCACGCCGCCCAGGCAGGCCACGTACTGGTGCCCGTGCTCCAGCAGGTGCCGGGTGACCAGTTGCGCGCCGCCGACGTCGTCGAGGACGACGGCCACGTCGTCGATCGCCTCGGGCCTCCGGTGCATCAGCACCACGCGCGCGTCCCACGCCTCGATCTCGGCGGCGGCGCGTTCGCTGAGGCCCTGGCTGATCAGGATGAGGCCCGAGACGCGCATGCCGAGGAAGGCGCGCAGGTAGTGGACCTCGCGCTCGTCGAGGTAGTCGGAGTTGCCGACGAGCACCATCTTCCCGCGGTCGGCGGCGGCCTGTTCGACCGCGTGCGCCATCTCCGCGAAGAACGGCTGCCGGGCGTCGGGGAGGATCAGCCCTATCAGGTCGGTGCGGCGCGAGGCCATCGCCTGCGCGACCCGGTCCGGCCGGTAGCCCAGCTCCTTGATCGCCGCGAGCACCCGTTCCCGGGTGGCCGGGGCGACCGGCCGGGGACCGTTGTTGATCACATAGCTGACGACCGCGGTCGACGTACCCGCCAGCCTCGCCACATCGTCCCGCGTCACCTTCGCCACGCGGGCAGTCTACGCGCGATGTGTCAGTTGCCTCCCCGGCGAGAAGCCGCCGCCCGCACCCCGTCCTCGGGCTCCGGCGCGCCGTTCGCCGCGTCCTGGGCCATCCGCTCGGCGGCGTCCGTGACCGCTCTGGCCTCCTCCTGCGCCTTCTTCTCCTCCGGGTCGGGCTCCTTCTTCTCCGGCAGCACGAAGCGGTAGCCGACGTTGCGGACGGTGCCGATCAGCGCCTCGTGCTCGGGGCCGAGCTTCGCCCGCAGCCGCCGCACGTGGACGTCGACCGTACGGGTGCCGCCGAAGTAGTCGTAGCCCCACACCTCCTGGAGGAGCTGGGCGCGGGTGAAGACCCGGCCGGGGTGCTGCGCCAGGTACTTCAGCAGCTCGAACTCCTTGAAGGTCAGATCCAGCACCCGGCCCTTGAGCTTGGCGCTGTAGGTGGCCTCGTCCACCGAGAGGTCGCCGGTGCGGATCTCCATCGGGCTGTCGTCGCCCGCCAACTGCTGGCGCCCCATGGCCAGGCGGAGCCGGGCCTCGACCTCGGCCGGGCCGGCGGTGTCCAGCAGGACGTCGTCGATGCCCCACTCGGCGGTGACCGCCGCGAGCCCGCCCTCGGTCACCACCAGGATCAGCGGGCAGCCCGGTCCGGTGGAGCGCAGGAGCTGGCACAGGGAGCGCACCTGGGGCAGGTCGCGGCGGCCGTCGACGAGGATGACGTCGGCGCCGGGGGTGTCCACGAGCGCGGGCCCCTCGGCCGGGGCCACCCGGACGTTGTGCAGCAGCAGGCCGAGCGCGGGCAGGACTTCCGTCGATGGCTGGAGGGCGTTGGTCAGCAGGAGTAGCGAGCTCATGACGTCGAGTCCTTCCCCGTTCCCCGCCGGAGAACGTGTGCGGCACTGCTTCGTACGGCGCTCCGAAAAGCAGGAAAGGACCCGGGGGCGGCCCTGCCCGGATCCTTCACGTCATCGACAATATCCCACATGGCTGAGGATGCGGAGGGCGCGGAAGGGCATTTCCGTGTCGGCCCGGTCACCGAAGGTGGCGGGCGCACGGAGGCGCACAGGCCGCCGCGAACGCCCCTGCGACGGCGCCTGCGGACCGAGGACGGGGTCGGCATCGACGCCCTGTACCGGCCCCGCACGGGCCTGAACGGGGCCGGAGCCGGGGACGGGGACACGGGAGCGGCGGAAGCGGGAGAGGCGGGGGGAGCGGCTCCGGGAGGGCTCGCGATCGTCGTCGCACACGGCTTCACCGGCTCGCTGGAGCGGCCCGCGGTGCGGCGGGTGTCACAGGCCCTCGCCCGGTACGCGGGCGTGGTCACGTTCTCCTTCCGCGGGCACGGCCGCTCCGGGGGACGCTCCACGGTCGGCGACCGGGAGGTGCTGGACCTGGCGGCGGCGGTGCGCTGGGCCCGCGCGCTGGGGCACCCGCGGGTGGCGACGGTGGGCTTCTCGATGGGCGGCTCGGTGGTGGTGCGGCACGCGGCGCTGTACCGCCCGGCGGACCCCGGCGGAGGCGACGGCCCGGCACACGAGGCATACGAGGCGCACCGGGGGCGCGCGGGCGCACACACCGATGCGGTGGTCGCCGTGAGCGCACCCGCCCGCTGGTACTACCGGGGCACCCCGGCCATGCGCAGGGTGCACTGGGTGATCCAGCGGCCCGTCGGACGGCTGGTCTCCCGGTACGGGCTGCGCACCCGCATCCACCACCGGGACTGGGACCCGGTGCCGCTGTCGCCGGTGGAGGCGGCGCCGCTGATCGCCCCGGTGCCGCTGCTGGTGGTGCACGGCGACCGGGACGCCTACTTCCCGCTGGACCACCCGCTGTCGCTGGCCGGGGCCGCCGACCCGGCGTCCACGGAGCTGTGGATCGAGCCCGGGTTCGGGCACGCCGAGAACGCCGCGCCCCCGGAGCTGCTGGACCGGATCGGCTCCTGGGCGACGGCACGGACCGGTCGGCCGACACGCCATCATGGTGGCGGTACGACGGACGGCTGAGAGGGAACCACCATGCCGAGCGGCATGATCCGCTACTGGGCCGCGGCCAAGGCCGCCGCCGGGATCACCGAGGAACGGTACGAAGCCCATACGCTCGCCGAGGCGCTCGCCGGGGCGCGCGAACGGCATGCCGACCGGCCCGAGTTCGACCGGGTGCTGCTGCGCTGCTCGTTCCTGGTGGACGGCGAACCGGTCGGCAGGCGCGACCACCAACTCGTCCGGCTGTCCGAGGGCGGCACCGTCGAGGTGCTTCCCCCCTTCGCGGGAGGCTCCCGATGACCGACCAGCAGTATCCGCACCACCCTCAGCACCCGCTGCCGCAGCAGCCCCAGGGCGAACCGTACGACCCGTACGGCGGTCAGCAGTACGGCGCGTACGGGGAGCAGCCGTACGGCGGACAGCAGTACGGGTCGTACGGGGAGCAGCCGTACGGCGGGCAGGGGGAGCAGGCGTACGGCGGGCAGCCGTACGGCCCGCCGCCCGGCCCGTACGGCGCGCCCGGCTCCTACGGCGTCCCCCAGGGCGCCGCCTCCCTGCCGCCCCAGTACCCCGGCCCCGGTCCCCTGCCGCCGGAGCGGGGCGGACCGGCGGCGGACGCACCGGCGCCCGGAACCGCGGAAGCAGCCGGGGCCGCCGGGACCACCGGTTCGACCGCCACGGCCACCGCCACGGCGAGCGCCCCCGCCCCGCGCCGCACCGGCGACCCGATCATCCCGCCGGGCCTGCTGCCCGCCGCCCTCACCGCCGTCCTGGCCGTGCTGCTCGCGGGCGCGGCCGCGTTCCCCCGTCCGGTCCTGGCCGTCCCCGTGGTGCTGCTCCAGGCGGTCACCGCCGCGGGCTGGTACCGGCTCAACGGGATGTGGCCCGCCCGGCAGGGCATCGCGCTGGCGTTCCTCGCGGGCGTCACCGCCGACGTCGCGCTGCTGACCGCCGGCGCCGAGCACGCCCCGATCGCCGCCATCGGCACGCTCGGCGTCTGGTGCGTGCTGGTCCTCGCGCTCCAACTGCGCAACCACAGCTCCCCCGACGAGCGCCTGTACGCCCTCACCGCCGGGGTGGCCTCCACCGCCCTCGCCGTACTCGCCGGCGGCTTCCTGGCCGCCGAGCCCCACGCGGTGACGGTCGGCGCCCTCGCCGTGGCCGCCGCCACGCTCGCCCGGGCGCTGCCGCTGCCGTCGGTGCTCTCCCTCGGCGTCGCCGTGCTGGCCGCCGCGGGCGCGGGCATCGCGGCCGGGCAGTTCACCTCCCTGGGCACGGCGGGCGCGGTGCTGGGGCTGGCGGCCGGGGTGTGCGCGCTGATCGGGCTGCGGGTGGCGAGCTACGACTTCCCCTCCCGTTTCGTCCACATGACGGCGGGCGTGGCGCTGCCGCTGACCGCCGCGGTACCGGCGGTGTACCTGCTCGGCAGGGCCCTGGCGTAGCCCCCTCGGGTTAGGCTCGCCGGAACTCGATCGGCTCCTGTCGGCGTCGATCAGTTGGTCGACCGATCCGATCGGCACCACCGATCGGCACGACCGATCAGCCCGTTCGACCAGCCCGTTGGACCAGCCCGACCGACTCGGCCACCCTGGGGGGACCGCCACGATGCGCGCACTGCGGACACTGCTGATATTCCTGGTCATTCTGGGAGGACTGTTCGTCGGTGCCGACCGGCTCGCGGTCAACCTCGCCGAGGACGAGGCCGCGTCGAGGATCAAGAGCGCCCGGGGCCTGAGCGAGCAGCCCTCGGTGGAGGTCCACGGCTTCCCGTTCCTGACGCAGGTCCTCGGCAAGGAACTGGAGTCGGTGGACGCCACGCTGGACGGGCTGACCGTCCAGGTCGGCGGCCAGGAGATCGACGTCACCGAGGTGGACGTGAACCTGCGCGACGTGCGACTGGAGAACAACTTCTCCTCGGCCGTCGCCGACCGGGCCACCGGCAGCGCGCGGATCAGCTACCAGGACCTGACCGAGGTGGGCCGGAAGGGCGCCGTCATCGGGTACGCCGGCCCGGAGCGGGCCGCCCGGAACCAGGTCAAGCTGGAGGCGAAGGTTCCCCTCCTGGACCTCACCCTGTACAGCACGGTGGGCGTGCGGGACGGCGACACCATCTCGGTGCGCGCCGACGAACTCCCCGACGTCCCGGTGGCGGAGGACGTCGTCCGCGGGCAGATCGACCGGAACCTGGAGGTCACCGGGCTTCCGCAGGGCCTGCGCCTGGAGAAGGTCGACGTGGACGACAAGGGCGTGGTGCTGCACCTGCGGGGCGAGGACGTGGCGCTGATCGGGTAGCCGACCGGGCAGCCGCCGGACGTCCCGCAGACCCGCCCCGGCCGCCCTTCCCGGACTCTCCGGGCCGGCCCCGGGCGGGTCCGGCCGGTTGCGGGCGGGTCCGGGCAGGCCCGGCGTCCACCCACCGAGACACCCGAGTCCGCACCTCAGAAACCCTCCCGAGGCCGTCCGCACACCCGTCCGAGCGGGCCCCGCACCCCGGCAATCGTCTCGGATTCCGGGCATTCGCATCTCATGATCCGGAATGGCGGTGACACGCCCGCCCTTCCGTCCCTACGATCGGACCCATGATGCGACAGGCGGTTCTCACCAAGCGACGGGCAGTCGATCTGTGCCGTGTCGCCGCCATGCTCTGTCGCGCCGTCCTCTGACGGCTGACCTCGCTGCCTCCGCGCAGCCCGGATCGCAGCCGCGCAATCCGCTGTCTCCCGCTCCGCGACGTACAGCGCCGTGCGTGCCCGCCCGGCGCCCGCGACGCCGCGCACGCACACCCACCGCACATCCCGAGCACCTGCCCTCCGGAGGAGAGATCATGAGCCGCAGTGACGTCCTGGTGGACGCCGACTGGGTCGAAGCCCACATCGACGACCCCAAGGTGGTCATCGTCGAGGTGGACGAGGACACCTCGGCCTACGAGAAGAACCACATCCGGAACGCCATCCGGATCGACTGGAAGACCGACCTCCAGGACCCGGTGCGCCGCGACTTCGTGGACCAGGCCGGCTTCGAGAAGCTGCTGTCCGAGAAGGGCATCGCCAACGACGACACCGTCGTCCTCTACGGCGGCAACAACAACTGGTTCGCGGCCTACGCCTACTGGTACTTCAAGCTCTACGGCCACGAGGACGTCCGCCTCCTCGACGGCGGCCGCAAGAAGTGGGAGCTGGACGCCCGCGAGCTGGTCTCCGAGGTCCCCTCCCGCCCGAAGACCGAGTACAAGGCGAAGGAGCAGGACACCTCCATCCGCGCCTTCCGCGACGACGTCATCGAGGCGATCGGCAAGCTGAACCTGGTGGACGTCCGCTCCCCCGACGAGTTCAGCGGCAAGCTGCTCGCCCCGGCCCACCTGCCGCAGGAGCAGTCGCAGCGTCCGGGCCACGTCCCGACCGCCCGCAACATCCCGTGGTCGAAGGCGGCCAACGACGACGGCACCTTCAAGTCCGACGAGGAGCTGAAGGAGCTGTACCAGGCCGAGGGCGTGGACCTGGGCAAGGACACCATCGCCTACTGCCGCATCGGCGAACGCTCGGCCCACACCTGGTTCGTGCTCCACGAGCTGCTGGGCCAGCAGAACGTCAAGAACTACGACGGCTCGTGGACCGAGTACGGCTCGCTGGTCGGCGTGCCGATCGAGCTCGGCACCGGCAAGGACAACGGCTGAGCCGCCCGTTCGGGCCCACCCCTCCCCCATCGACTCCGAAGGAAGAACACCGAGACATGTGCGGAGCACAGGCAGGCGGCCCCGACGCCTCCACCATCAAGCCCGGCGAGACGACGATCCAGGGCCAGGTGACCCGTAACGGCGAGCCCGTCACCGGGTACGTCCGTCTGCTGGACAGCAGCGGCGAGTTCACCGCGGAGGTCCCGACCTCCGCCACCGGACAGTTCCGCTTCTACGCCGCCGAGGGCACCTGGACCGTACGCGCCCTGGTTCCCGGCGGCACCGCGGACCGCACCGTCGTCGCCCAGAAGGGCGGTCTGGCGGAGGTCGCCATCGCCGTGTGACCGCGGTGCGGCGGCGGGGTGGACAGCGGACCCGCCGCCGCGGACGGCATGGAGGCCGCGCCCTGCGAGGGTTGGACACCACCCGGGGCGCGGCCTCCGCCGTACCGCCGGGCCGCCGTCAGGCTGCCGTCGGGCCGCCGTCCGCCGCCGTCCGGCTCTCGTCCGGCGTCAGTAGACCAGCGCCTGCACGCCCTCGCCCATGATCTCGCTGACGAAGACCTGCGCCCCCGCGATCCGGACCCCCTCGATCACGTCCTTCTCCTCGATGCCGCGCCGCGCCGCGCACTGGGTGCACAGCGTGATCCGCCCGCCGGCCAGGACGCCGTCGATCAGTTCCGGCAGCGGCGCGGCGTGCGGCAGCTCGAACTCCGCCGCCCGGCCCGGCAGCGCGAACCACGCCGACTCCCCGGTCAGCCAGAGCGAGACCTCCACCCCGCTGGCCACGGCCACCGCCGCCACCGTGAAGGCCTGCGAACACCTCTCGGGCGCGTCCGCCCCGGCCGTCACCTTGATCACGAGCTTCTTCGACATGGCTGCCATGCGGCCCACGGTAGCCGCCGTCGCGATCCGACCGGGACCGGAGCGGGCACGGCCTTCCGCCCTCGCGCCGTCGTCGGCGGGGCGGCGCACCTCACAGCACCGCCCCGTCGCGGGCGGACTAGACTCGACGGCGGGCCGTCCTGCGGCCCGTTCGTCCGTGCGAAGCCCACGAGGAGCGCTCCCGTGCTTGAGACATTCTTCACCGTGCTGCTGGTCCTGGTCTGCGTCGGCGTCCTCGCCTTCATGGGCCTGACCGTGAAGAAGCTCTACCAGGGCCAGCGCTGATCCACCCGCCGGACGGCCACCCCCTGTCCGTACCTCCGTATCCCTCGACAGATCGCCTGAGCACCCCATGATCGAGATCCCGTCCGACCTCCACCCGGACCTCGTCCCCCTCGCCTTCCTCCTCGGCAACTGGGCGGGAGCGGGCGTCGCCGACTTCCCCGGGCGCGAGCAGTGCAACTTCGGACAGGAGGTGACCTTCTCCCACGACGGCCGGGACTTCCTGGAGTACGTCTCGCACACCTGGGAGCTGAACTCCGACGGCGAGAAGGTCCGCCCGCTGGAGACCGAGAGCGGCTACTGGCGGATCGACAAGGAGCGCAAGGTCGAGGTCGTCATGATCCGCGACCAGGGCGTCGCCGAGGTCTGGTACGGCGAGATGGCCGAGAAGAAGCCCCAGATCGACCTGGTCACCGACGCCGTCGCCCGGCTCTCCTCCGCGGGCGAGTACTCCGGCGGCAAGCGCCTGTACGGCTACGTCAAGGGCGACCTGATGTGGGTCGGCGAGATGGCCACCCCCAAGACGCCGCTGCGCCCGTACATGTCGGCCCACCTGAAGAAGGTCGTCGACCCGAGCGAGTGGGCGAAGGACCTCAAGGACCTCCCGGACGACGGGATCGCCTTCTTCAAGTGACGGCCCCCTCCGGGCGCCGCCGTACCGGGTCCGGTTCCTCTCCTCGTACGGCCCGCTCCCGGCGGCGCCCTCCTACACTGGCCGTGTGGTGAGCACCGACTGGCAGAGCGACCTACGCAGACGCGGATACCGGCTGACGCCGCAGCGCCAGCTCGTGCTGGAAGCCGTGGACAAGCTGGAGCACTCCACCCCGGAGGACATCCTCGCCGAGGTGCGGCGCACGGCGGGGAGCGTCAACATCTCCACCGTCTACCGCACGCTGGAGCTGCTGGAGGAGCTGGGGCTGGTCAGCCACGCCCATCTGGGCCACGGCGCACCCACCTACCACCTGGCCGACCGGCACGACCACATGCACCTGGTGTGCCGGGACTGCACCAAGGTGATCGAGGCCGACATCTCCCTCGCCGCCGACTTCACCGAGCGGCTGCGGAAGGAGTTCGGGTTCGACACCGACATGAAGCACTTCGCGATCTTCGGCCGGTGCCGGGACTGCGACGCCGAGCGGTCCGGCGACGCTGACGCCGACGGCGAGAGCGCCGGGAACGCGGGCGACGCGGAGTCGTAGGCTGGCCACATGTCGTACAAGAGCCCCCTGCTGTCGCTCCCCGGCGCCGTCCCCGCCGAGGGCCCGGACGAAGGCGTCGCCGCCCACTACGGCGACCTCTTCCGCGAGCAGCGCACCCTCGCGGACGGCGGCGGTCTGGTGGACCTGTCGCACCGCGGCGTGGTCACGGTCAGCGGCGAGGACCGGCTGAGCTGGCTGCACCTGCTGATCACCCAGCACGTGAGCGAGCTGGAGCCCGGCCGCGCCACCGAGGCGCTGATCCTCTCCGCCCACGGCCACATCGAGCACGCGCTCTACCTGGTCGACGACGGCACCACGGTCTGGATGCACGTGGAACCGGGCACCCAGGGGGCGCTGGTCGCGTACCTGGAGAGCATGAAGTTCTTCTACCGGGTCGAGATCGCCGACGTGACGGACGAGTACGCCGTGGTCCACCTCCCGGCGGGCTCCATCACCGAGGCGCCGGAGGGGGCGGTCGTCCGCGAGACGCCCTACGGGCGGGACGTGTTCCTGCCGCGCGGCGAGCTGGAGTCCTTCGCCGCCGCCCACGGCCCGGTGATCGGCGTGCTGGCGCTGGAGGCGCTGCGCGTGGAGGCGCACCGGCCGCGGCTGGGCCTGGAGACCGACCACCGGACGATCCCGCACGAGGTGGGCTGGATCGGCACGGCCGTCCACCTGAACAAGGGCTGCTACCGGGGCCAGGAGACCGTGGCGCGCGTCCACAACCTGGGGAAGCCGCCGCGCCGGCTGGTCTTCCTGCACCTGGACGGCAGCGAGGTCCACCTCCCCGGCCACGGCACCCCGATCCGCCTGGCGTCGGACGGCGAGGAGGGGCGGCAGCTCGGCTTCGTCACCACCTCGGCCCGCCACCACGAGCTGGGCCCGATCGCCCTGGCCCTGGTCAAGCGGAACGTCCCGGTGGACGCGCAACTGCTGGCGGGCGACACGGCGGCGGCCCAGGAGGTCGTGGTCGAGCCGTAGGCCCGGCCTTACGACGTACGGACCGCCGCGGATTCAGGCGGTGAGCCGCCCGCCCTTGACGGCGGCGACGAACGACGACCAGGCGCCCGGCCCGAAGACCAGGGCCGGGCCCTGCGGGTCCTTGCTGTCGCGGACCGGGACGGCACCGGGGAGGTTGTCGGCGACCTCCACGCAGTCGCCCCCGTCCTGGTTGCTGTAGCTGGACTTGCGCCACCGGGCGGCGGTTATCCCGTGCTGGGGGGCAGTCATGGAAGCTCCTCCAGGAGATGGAGTACGAACTCCGCTGAGTCACGCGGGGACAGAGCATGGTCGCGCAACCGGTCGTAGTCAACCATGAGCCGTTCGACCTTGGCCGCCTCCTCGATCAGTTCTCCGTTGTATCCGGTCTCCACCCAGGCGACCGTCCGGCCGTCCAGGAGTCGTAGGAGTGCTGTGTCCGTGTTGGCCAACTCGCACGGGCCTGCCGAGAACGGAAGCACCTGGATCGTCACGTTCCGGCGCCTCGTCACCTCGTCCAGGTGCTTCAACTGGTCGCGCCACGCCTCGGTGTCCGGCAACGGCCGACGCAGTACGGCCTCATCGATGATCGCGCGGAATTGAACCGCCTCGTCGCGGGTCAGTACGTCCTTGCGGCTCATTCGCGCGTCCACCTGTTGGTCCAACTCCGCACCGGAGGACAGACCGCCCAGTTTGAACATCTCACGGGCGTACGCCTCAGTTTGGAGCAGTCCCGGGACAAGATTGGGCACGTACTTTTGGATGCTCACCGCCTCGGCCTCCAGCGCCATGAAGCGGCGGTACCGCTCGCGGAACTGGGTGGTGTCCCCGGCGGCCAGTTCCCACAGTGCCAGCAGCAGGCCCGGCGTGTCGTAGTACTGGTCGAGGGCCTGGACGACCTCCGGGCTGCCGATGGTCTGGCCGCTCTCCATCTTGCCGAACAGCGACCAGTCCCATCCCAGCACCTCGCCCAACTTCCGCAGGCTGTCGCCCCGTTCGGTGCGCAGCGTCCGCAGTTCC
>NZ_DASQNP010000030.1:0-30852 GCF_035644915.1 Streptomyces sp. | reverse complement strand
GGGAGCTTGTGGAAGGAGATCTCCATGTCGGTCGGGGATGTCGGTCGGGGATGTCGGTCGGGGTGTCGGTCAGGGGTTCCGGTGCGGGGCCGGCCGGAGGGCGGGGGCCCGGACCCGGGATTCCCGCCGGCCCTCCGGCGGCGGACGCCGCTACCGGCCGGTGTCCTCGCCCCCTTCGCCGGCGGTGCCCTCCTCGTCGACGACTCCGGCGGGGTCCTCGCCCACCACCGACCTGCCCGGCCGGGCGCGCGCGGGACCGGCGGGCTGCCCGCCGCCGGTGGTGCCGTAGCTGCCCGACAGGCCCGGCGGCATGTCCGCGTCCGCCTCCTCGCGGCTGATGTGGCGCCTGGCCCGTACGTTGGCCCGGCGCTCCTCGTAGGGGTAGTCGAACGGGCGGGCCCGCTCGCGCCGCCGCTCGGCCTCCCGGAACTCCCGGGCCTTCCCGCTCTCCGAGGGCTCCTGGGGCGTTTTGTCCTTGTTCGTATCGGCCATGCGGGGTGCGTACCCCTGGGTGACGGGGGCATGCGCGGTCCCGTCGCGGGTACTCCGCCGCCGGGCGGGCCCAGTGGCCCCCGAGCAGTAACGGGCAGTTCCGAGCGGTTCCGAGTGAGGAGGCCGGCAGATGCGCGTACGCGGTTCCGTGGTGGTCGTGACCGGGGCGTCGAGCGGCATCGGACGCGCCACCGCCCTGGCGTTCGCCCGGAAGGGATGCGCGGTGGTACTGGCCGCGCGCCGACGGGAGGCGCTGGAGGAGGTCGCGCGCGAGTGCGAACGGCACCGGGGCGCGCAGGCCCTGGCGGTGCCGACCGACGTCACCGACGCCGCGTCCGTCGACGACCTCGCCCGGCGCGCGGTGGAGCGCTTCGGACGGATCGACGTGTGGGTCAACGACGCCGCCGTCACCGTCTTCGGCCCCTTCCTGGACGTCCCGCCGGACGACTTCCGCAGGGTCCTGGACGTCAACGTCATGGGGTACGTCCACGGCGCCCGCGCGGCCCTGGGGGTGATGCGCGAGCAGGGGTGGGGGACGCTGGTCAACGTCTCGTCCGTCGTCGCGGCCCTCCCCCAGCCCTACACCCACGCCTACGGCATGTCGAAGGCCGCCGTCCGGGCCCTGGGCACCAGCCTGCGCCAGGAGCTGTGGCTGGAGGGGGCGCGGCGCATCAAGGTGTGCACCGTCCTCCCGGCCACCATCGACACCCCGCTCTTCGAGCACGCGGCCAACTACACCGGCCGCAGGCCGGTGGCCATGCCGCCGGTCTACAGCCCCGAGCGCGTCGCCCGCGCCGTCGTCGGCCTGGTCCGGTCGCCGCGCCGGGAGGTCGTGGTCGGCCCGGCGGGCCGGGAGATCGTCATGCAGGCGAAGACGGCTCCGGGGCCGGCGGAGAAGCTGATGGCGTTCCAGACCGACCGGACCCACCTGTCCCGCCGGGAGACCGGCCCGGACACCCCCGGCAACCTGCACGAGCCGGCCCCCGGCGAGGGCGCGGTGCACGGCGGCTGGCACGGACGGCGGCGCACCGCCGTACGCCGGCTGGCCACCGCGGCGCTGCTGACCGGCACGGCCCTCGGCGTCGGCCGGCGGCTCCGCGCCCGGTGAACCCCGGGCGCCGTGCCGCGGAAGGAGCCGGAGGAGCGGAGAGGAAAGGGGAATGACCGGCAGGGACGGAGCACCGGTACCCGAGAACGCCTACCCCCACCGGACGGTGGAGGAGAACGAGCGGCACGGCCGGCTCACCGCCCGGCCGTCCGCCGGTCCCGTCGCGGCCGGGGAGCCGGGCACCTACCGGGTGGACGGAGGGGCGCTGCTGCGCGTCCCACCGCCCGCGGAGGCGCCCAGGGTCGCCGGCCCGTACTGGCTGGCGGTGGTCCTGCACGGGGCCGGGGGGTCGGCGGAGCAGGCGCTGACCTGGCTGCTCCCGCAGGCCGGGTCCGACGCGCTGCTGCTGCTCGCGCCCCAGGCCGCCGACTCCACCTGGGACGTGGTCCGCGGCGGGTACGGACCGGACGTGGCCCGGCTGGACGCCGCGCTGCGCGACGTCTTCCGCCGCTTCCCGGTGGACCCGGCGGGGGTGGCGGTGGCGGGCTTCTCCGACGGGGCCTCCTACGCGCTGTCGCTGGGGCTGGCCAACGGCGACCTGTTCGGCGCGGTGCTCGCCTTCTCGCCCGGGTTCATGGCGCCGATGATCCGCCACGGGCTTCCCCGCGTCTTCGTCTGCCACGGCCGGGACGACCGCGTCCTGCCCGTCGACACGTGCAGCCGCCGCATCGTCCCCGAACTGGAGCGGGCGGGACACGCGGTCACCTACCGGGAGTTCGGCGGCGGGCACGAGGTGCCGCCCGAGCTGGCCACCCAGGCGCTGCGCTGGTGGGTGAACGGCTCCCCGGAGGGCTGAGCGGCCGGCGAGGGCGGCGCGCCGCGGGGAACCGGGGGAGCCGCGGAAAGGGGCGCCCGCCGCCCCCGCGTTGACAGGCAACCGAAAGGTTGCCTATTTTGATGATAGGTGGTGGGGCATGGACGCAGTGTTCAGGGCGCTCGCCGACGCAAGCCGCAGACGGCTGCTCGACCGGCTCCACGCGCGGAACGGGCAGAGCCTGAAGGAGCTGGGCGAGGGCCTGGGGATGAGCAGACAGGCGGTGAGCAAGCACCTGGCGGTCCTGGAGGAGGCCGGGCTGGTCACCGCGGTCCGCCACGGCCGGGAGAAGCTCCACTACCTCAACCCCGTGCCGATCCAGGAGATCACCGACCGCTGGATCGGCAAGTACGAGCGAGACCGCATGGCCGCGCTCTCCGTGCTGAAGCGATCCCTGGAAGGCCCCGCGATGAGCAAGCCCGAGTTCGTGTACGTCATCTACATCCGCACCACGCCCGAGGAGCTCTACCGGGCCCTGACCGAACCCGAGTTCATCCGGGCCTACATGGGCGGCACCGGGCCGGAGTCGGACTGGAAGGTGGGGTCGCCGGTGCGGTGGAAGAGCCACCCCGACGGCGAGTTCGAGGAACTGGGACAGCGGGTGCTGGAGGCCGAGCCCGGGAAGCGGCTGTCGTACACCTGGCACACCCTCCGGCCCGAGCACCGGGCCATGTTCGACTCCGACGAGGAGTTCGCCAGGGCCCGCGAGGAGCGCTCGAAGGTCACCTTCGACATCGAGCCGGCCGAGGTCCCCGAACTGGGCGTCAAACTCACCATCACCCACGACGGCTTCGACAGCCCGGACAGCAAGATGCTGCAGAGCGTCAGCGGCGGCTGGGTCATGATCCTCTCGGCCCTGAAGACCGTGCTGGAGACGGGAGCGGCGCCCGCCGCGCGGTAGCGGACGGCGGGGGAAGCGGGGTGCGACCATGGTGCGGACACCGTGTCCGACCGACGCCCCTTCCGGAGGTGGCCGATGGCGCCCCGCTCCCCGGACCGCTCCCTGGCGGTGTTCGACCTGGACGGCACGCTCGCCGACGTCCGTCACCGCCTGCACCACGTCGAGGGCCCCTCCCGGGACTGGGACGCCTTCTTCGCCGCCGCGCCCGAGGACCCGCCGCTGGCCGAGGGCGTGGCCCTGGCACTGGAGAGCGCCGAGGAGCACGAGGTGGCGTACGTGACCGGGCGCCCGGAGCGCTGCCGCCGCGACACCCTCCGGTGGCTGGCCCGGCACGGACTGCCGGACGGGCGGCTGCTGATGCGCGGCGGGCGGGACCGCCGCCCCGCCCGCGTCGTCAAGCCCGAACTGCTGCTGCGGCTGGCCGACAACCGCACCGTCGCCCTGGTGGTCGACGACGACCACCAGGTCTGCGACGCCTACGAGCGGGCCGGCTTCCCGGTGGTGCGGGCCGGGTGGATGACGGCCCGTCCCGTCCTGGAGCAGGTCCAGGAGCGGGAGGGGCGCACCTGAGGCGACCGGCCCGGCCGCGCGGGGGAGTGGACGGGCCACCGGTCACCGCGGTCCGTTCGCCGCCCGTTCCCCACCGCGCGCCGCGCGGGGCCGTCACCGGGGCAGGGTTCCGAGGCACCGGGGGGGCCACGCCAGGGGCCTCCCCGCCCGTGGCGGCCGCGGCGACGACGACCACGGCGTCCTCTCACCGCCGGTCGTTCCGCCCGGCCCGCCGCGTACCGCTGCCGGGCTTCAGCAGGCGGACGACCACGAAGCCCACGAGCGCCAGGGCGACGACGCCCAGCACGCCCTTGGAGTACATCGAGACGTAGTCGGAGACGGTGTGCCAGTTCTCCCCGAGCAGGTAGCCCGCCAGCACGAAGGCGGTGTTCCACAGCAGGCTGCCGAGCGAGGTGAGGAGCAGGAAGGTCGTCACCGGCATGCGCTCGACGCCCGCGGGCACCGAGATCAGGCTGCGGAAGATCGGGATCATCCGCCCGAAGAAGACCGCCTTGGTGCCGTGCCGGACGAACCACGCCTCCGTCTTCTCGATGTCCTCGATCTTCACCAGCGGCAGCTTCGCCGCGACCGCCAGGGTCCGGTCCCGGCCCAGGAGCGCGCCCACCCAGTACAGGGCGAGCGCCCCGACCACCGAGCCCACCGTGGTCCACACCACGGCGGCGTACAGGTTCATCTTCCCCTGACTCGCGGTGAAGCCGGCCAGCGGCAGGATCACCTCGCTGGGCAGGGGAGGGAAGAGGTTCTCCAGGGCGATGGCCAGACCCGCCCCCGGGGCACCGAGGGTCTCCATCATGCTCGTGGCCCAGCCGGCTATCCCGCCGGTCGGCTGTTGTGCGGCGGCTACGGTTCGGATCATGGGGACAACGCTATGCAAGGGGCGGACGGCGGCGCCATGGGGGTCGCCCTGTGCCGCTCCGGGGGCGTGACGCAGGCCAGGACTGCGGAAAACCGCAGTCCGCACGGCCGGCCCGTCGGCTAGCGTGGCGCCCCGTGCGGACGGTGACACAGCAGGCGGCACGGCAGGCGGCACGGTACTGGGCGCGGACGGCGGCCGGGACGCTGATCGGAACGGCCACCGCCCTCGCCGGGCTGGTCTTCGCGCTCTGCGCGGGAGCGGCCCTCCTGGCCGCGTCCGCCCGGCCGGGACGGCGGTCCGTCCCCGCGCCGGTCCTCGCCGGGGCCCGGCGCCTGGCCGAGGCCGAGCGCGTACGGCTGTCCACCTGGTGCGGCGGCGGGATCGCCGCCGGCTACGGGGACCGGGCGGCGCTGCGGTACGTGGCGGCCCGCTGGCCGCTGGGCCTGCTCGGCGGCCTGGTGCTGCTCTGCGTGCCGACGGGCGCCTTCTACGCCACGGTCCTGGTGTGGGGCTGGTTCGTCTACCCCATGGACTACCTCGGCACCGTCGCGGCGGCGAACGCCGGCGGGCTGGTCCTGCTGTTCCTGTCCGGCCAGGGGCTGCTCGGGGTGACCGCGCTGGAGGAGCGGCTGGCCCGTCGCCACCTCGGCCCCAGCCCCCGGGAGGAGCTGGAGCGGCGCGTGCGGGAGCTGGCCGCGAGCCGGGCGGGGGTCGTCGAGGCCGTCACCGAGGAACGCCGCCGCATCGAGCGCGACCTGCACGACGGGGTCCAGCAGCGGCTGGTGGCGCTCGGCATGCTGCTGGGCCGGGCCCGCCGCGGCCGGGCGGCGGACCGGACCGGTGAACTGCTGCTCCAGGCCCACCGGGAGGCGCAGCAGGCCCTGCGGGAGCTGCGGGAGGTGGCCTGGCGGATCTATCCGGCGGTGCTGGACGAGGCCGGGCTCCGGGTCGCGCTGGAGACGGTCGCGGAACGCTCGGCCCTCCCCGTCCGGCTGGACTACCGGCTGTCGGCCCCGCCCGCCCCGGCCGTGGCGTCGGTGGCCTACTTCGTGGTCTCCGAGGCCGTCACCAACGCGGTCAAGCACGCGGGCGCCGGCCTGGTCACCGTGTGCGTCACGGAGGAAGGGGAGGAAAGGGAGGAAGCTGTTGGGGACGGGGCCGGGCGCGCGCCCGGGAGGGTGATCGCCGTGCGGATCACCGACGACGGCGGGGGAGGGGCGGACCCCTCGGGCGGGGGCCTGGTCGGGCTGGCCCGGCGCGTCGCCGCGCTCGACGGCCGCTTCGGCGTGGACAGCCCGCCCGGCGGCCCGACGACCGTGACCGCGGAGCTGCCGTGCGCGTGATCCTGGCCGAGGACTCGACCCTGCTGCGCGAGGGGCTGCTCCGGCTGCTCACCGAGGAGGGTCACGAGGTCGTGGCCGCGGTCGGCGACGCGGCCGCGCTGCTGGAAGCCGTGGAGCGGCAGCCGCCGGACGTCGCCGTCGTCGACGTGAGGATGCCGCCGACCCACACCGACGAGGGGCTGCGCGCCGCGCTGGAGATCCGCCGCCGCCACCCGGAGGTGGGCGTGCTGGTGCTGTCGCAGTACGTCGAGAAGCGGTACGCCACCGAACTGCTCACGGGGGAGAGCGAGGCCGTCGGCTACCTGCTGAAGGACCGGGTGGCGGAGGTGGACGAGTTCCTGGACGCCCTGGAGCGGGTGGGCGCGGGCCGTGCCGCCTTCGACCCGGAGGTGGTCAGGCGGCTGCTGGCCCGCAGCAGCCGCACCGATCCCCTGTCCCGGCTCACCGCCCGGGAGCGGGAGGTGCTGGGCGAGATGGCGCAGGGCCACACCAACGCCTCCATCGCCGCGCGGCTGCACGTCTCGCGCAGCGCGGTGGAGAAGCACATCAACGCGATCTTCGACAAGCTCGGGCTGGCCGGCGCCACCGGCTACAGCCGCAGGGTGCTGGCCGTCCTGCGCTACCTGGACGGCTGACCGGGCGCCCGGCCGGACGACCGGGGAGTCCCGCCGGGCCGGAACCGGGAGGCAGGCGGCCGGTGCCGGCCCGGCGGGCATGGCATATGTCACGTGCCCGTATCCCGGGCATTTCTTGACCGTGAACGGCACCGCCGCCCAATAATGCCGCTTGTCGCACCACCACATCGCGAGAGGCACCCCCGTGACACAGAGCACCCCCGGAGGCAGCGCCGACTGGTGGCGGGAATCGGTCGTCTACCAGATATACGTGCCCAGCTTCGCCGACGCCGACGGGGACGGGATGGGTGACCTGCGGGGCGTCACCGACCGCCTGGGCCACGTGGCGGAGCTCGGCGCGGACGCGGTGTGGCTGACCCCCTTCTACCGTTCGCCCTGGGCCGACGGCGGATACGACGTGAGCGACTACCGCGACGTCGACCCGCGCCACGGCACCCTGGAGGACTTCCGCGAACTCCTCGACCGCGCCCACGCCCTCGGGCTCAAGGTCATCGTGGACATCGTCCCCAACCACTGCTCCAGCGAGCACCCCTGGTTCGCCGAGGCGCTGGCCGCCCCGCCCGGCTCGCCCGCCCGCGACCGCTTCGTCTTCCGGGACGGCAAGGGGCCGGACGGCGCCGAACCGCCCTCGGACTGGCAGTCCAAGTTCGGCGGCGCGGCTTGGACCCGGGTGCCGGACGGCCAGTGGTACATGCACATCTTCGCCGCCGAGCAGCCCGACCTGAACTGGGCCAACCCCGAGGTCGCCGCCGAGTTCGAGAGCATCCTGCGGTTCTGGCTGGACCTGGGCGTCGACGGCTTCCGCATCGACGTGGCGCACGGGATGTGCAAGGACCTCACCCCGCCGCTGCGCGACACCCACGGCAGGGACTCCGCCCCGCTCAACGCGCCGCCCGAGGGCCATGACCACCCCTTCTGGGACCGCGACGAGGTGCACGACATCCACCGCGCCTGGCGCAAGATCCTCGACGAGTACGACCCGCCCCGGATCGCCGTCGCCGAGGCGGGCGTCAGCGAGGCCAGACTGCCGCTGTACACCCGGCCCGACGAGCTCCACCAGGCGTTCAACTTCCCCTATCTGCGCTGCCCGTGGGACGCCGGTGCCTTCCGCCGGGTCATCGACGCCTCCCTGGAGGGCGCCCGGTCGGTCGGCGCGCTGCCCACCTGGGTGCTGTCCAACCACGACGTGGTGCGCCACCTCAGCCGCTACGCCCTGCCCGGAGGCGCCGACACGGTCGCCTGGCTGATGGCCGACGGCCGCGAGCCCGCGGCGGACGAGGAGCGGGGCCGCCGCCGCGCCCGCGCCGCCGCCCTGCTCACCCTGGCGCTGCCCGGCACCACGTACCTCTACCAGGGCGAGGAACTGGGCCTGCCGGAGGTGGCCGATCTGCCCCGCGAGGCGCTGCGCGACCCGATGTGGGAACGGACCGGGCGCGCCCGCAAGGGCCGGGACGGCTGCCGCGTCCCGCTGCCCTGGGAGCGCTCGGGCCCGTCGTACGGGTTCGGTCCGGCCGGGAGCTGGCTGCCGCAGCCGGAGGGCTGGGGGGAGTACTCGGTCCAGGCCCAGACCGGGCGGCCGGACTCCTTCCTGGAGCTGTACCGGGCGGCCCTGAAGATCCGCCGCTCCTTCCTCGGCGACGAGAGCTTCGCCTGGCTGCCCTCCCGGGACGGCGAGCTGGCCTTCCGCAAGGGCTCGCTGGAGTGCCGGGTGAACCTCTCCGGTGCCCCGCTGCCCCTGCCGCCGTCCGCCGCCGAGCCCCTGCTGTCCAGCGGCGAGTGCGGCGGGGGGCCGAACGGGCGGACGCTGCCGCCGGACACCGCCGTCTGGCTGGACGCCCGGCCGCGCTGACGCCGTCCGCACGGCCCGGGCCGTCGGCGCCTCCGCGCGTCAGCGGCCCGGTGCGTTCCGCGACCGGACCAGGACCTCGATGCCGTCCAGCAGCCGCTCGAGACCGAAGACGAACTCCTCGTCCGGGGTGCCCTCCTCGCTCAGGGCCCCCGACTTCAGGACCGCGCCGATCTCCGGGAAGCGCTGCGGGTCGGCCAGCCTGGCCAGCAGCCCGGCGTAGGCGGCCATCGTCTCCTCGACGCTCCTGCCCGAGGCCCTGGAGGCGGCCTCGAGGTCCGCCGCCAGCGTGGCCTCGTTCCTCACGAAGCCGCTGACCAGCAGGATCACCTGGAGCTTCTCGCCCTCCGTCAGGCCGGTGCCCCGCAGGCAGGCCAGGCCCCGCTCCATCCAGGCGAGCGCGCGGGGCGTGGTGGGCGGGGTGGCGATGGGGACGCGGAGCATCCACAGGTTGCGGTACAGCACGTCGCGCTGCGTCCGGGCCCAGTGGGCGAGCGCGGCCCGCCAGCCCTCCTCCTCCGGCTCGGGGCCCTCCGGAGGCAGTCCGTAGGCCGCTTCCTGCATCAGGACCAGCAGTTCCTCCTTGGAGGACACGTACCGGTACAGGGACATCGTCGAGACGCCGAGGGCGGAGGCGACCCGGCTCATGGAGACCGCCGGCAACCCCTCGGCGTTGGCGAGTCCGACGGCGGCGTCGACGATCCGGGTCACGCTCAGCCCCGGCTTGGGGCCCTTCCCGGGGCGTTCGCGCAGGCCCCAGGCGGTTTCGACGCCGGGGGGCAGGCCGGTGCCGCTGTCCTTCGCCATTTCCCGCGCCTGCCTCCGCCGCTTCTGTGCTCTCCGGACCGGTTGACCGCCATCCTAGGGATGTGTATACCCTACGCAGTAACGCGTATGCCATACACGGAAGCGCGTACGTAATACGCAGAAGAAGAGGGGGCGGTCGGCATGGCCGACGAACCGGCGGTCGAAGCGACCGGTCTGGAGAAGTCCTACGGGCGGGTGAAGGTCCTGGCCGGGGTCGAGCTGAGCGTGGCGCGCGGCAGCGTCTTCTCGCTGCTCGGCCCCAACGGGGCGGGCAAGACCACGACCGTGCGCATCCTGTCCACGCTGGTGCGGGCCGACGCGGGCCGGGCCCGGGTGGCGGGCTTCGACGTGGTGCGCGACCGGCGCGAGGTGCGCCGCCGCATCAGTCTCACCGGCCAGTACGCGGCGCTGGACGAGGAGCAGACCGGCGAGGAGAACCTCCGCATGATGGGCCGGCTGTGCGGGCTGTCCCGGCGCGGGGCACGTGAGCGCGCCGCGGAGCTGCTGGAACGCTTCGGCCTCACCGGCGCCGCCCGCCGCCGGGTCGGCACGTACTCCGGGGGGATGCGCCGCCGCCTGGACATCGCGGCCGGCCTCGTCGGCCGCCCCGAGGTGGTCTTCCTCGACGAGCCGACCACCGGGCTCGACCCGCGCAGCCGCCAGACGATGTGGGAGGCCGTCACCGAGCTGGCCGCCGCCGGAACGACGGTCCTCCTCACCACGCAGTACCTGGAGGAGGCCGACCGGCTCGCGGACCGCATCGCCCTGCTGGACGCGGGCCGGATCGTCGCCGAGGGCACCGCCGCCGACCTCAAGCGGCGGGTGGCGGACCAGCGGCTGGACCTCACGCTCGCCGACCCGCCGTCGTACGCGCTGGTCGCCGGCCGGCTGGGGGACCGGGTGGTGCACCGCGAGCCGGACCGCCTGCTGCTGGGGGTGGCCACCGACGGCAGCGCGGCACACGTACGGGCGCTGCTGGACGAGGCCGACCCGCACCGCGACGCGGTGGACCGGTTCGCCGTGCACGGCGCCACGCTCGACGACGTCTTCCTGGCCCTCACCGGCCGTACCGCCACCCGTACCGGGACCACCGAGAAGGAGACCGCCGGTGTCTGACCTCCCCGCACCGCGTGCCGCCGGGCCCGGCGGCCTGGCCAATGCCCTGACCATGACCGTCCGCTGCGTCCGGCTGTCCGCGCGCAACCCCGACGCGCTGCTGACCTCGCTGATGCTCCCCGTGATGCTGATGCTGGTGTTCGTCTACTTCTTCGGGGGCGCGATCGACACCGGCACCGCGTACGTCACCTACGTCGTCCCCGGCGTGCTGGTGCTGTGCGCCGGGTACGGGGCCGCCGCCACGGCCGTCGGCGTCAGCAACGACATGACCGGGGGCGTCATCGACCGCTTCCGCTCCCTGGACGTCGGCGGCACCTCCGTCCTCGCCGGGCACGTGGCGGCCAGTGCGGTGCGCAACGCCGTCGCGACCGCCGCGGTGTTCGGGGCCGCCTTCGCCATCGGCTTCCGGCCGGACGCGGGAGCCGCGGGCTGGGCGGCCGCGGCGGGCGTCCTGGCGGCCTACGTCCTGGCCTTCTCCTGGCTGTCCGCCGCGGTGGGCCTGCTGGCCAGGTCACCCGAGGCCGCGAGCGGATTCACCTTCCTGGTGCTGTTCCTGCCCTATCCGAGCAGCGCCTTCGTCCCGGTCGAGACCATGCCGGACTGGCTGCACGGCTTCGCCGAGCACCAGCCGGTCACCCCGGTCATCGAGGCGCTGCGCGGCCTGCTGCTGGACCGGCCCGTGGGGAGCGCCCCCTGGCAGGCGCTGGCCTGGTGCGGCGGGATCCTGGCCGTCTCGGTCGTGGCGTCCGCGGCGCTCTTCCGGCGCCGTACGGCCTGAGCGGACGGACGGCGGGCCCCGAGCGGCGGGTCCGGGGCGGCGGGTCCGGGGTGGCGGGTCAGGAGCGCCAGGTGTAACGCCGCTCGGGGCGGCCGGTGGTGCCGTACCGCAGGTGGACCCCGGCGCGGTCGGTGGCGGTGAAGTGCTCCAGGTAGCGGCGGGCGCTGACCCGCGACAGGCCGGTCCCGGCCGCGCACTCGCTCGCCGACAGGCCCTCCGGGCCCGCCGCCCGCAGGGCGCTCTCCACCAGGGCCGCGGTGGGGGCGCTGAGCCCTTTGGGCAGTCCCTTGGACAGTGCGCCGGAGCGTGCGGGCGCCTCCACCGGGCCCGGGACCGGGAAGAGCCGGTCGACCTGGGCCTGGTCGGTGGTCCGGGTCCCGGCCAGGGCGAGGTGGGCGGCGCGGTAGTGGCCGAGCCGGGCCCGCAGCCCGGCCTGTTCGAACGGCTTGATCAGGTAGTTGACCGCACCGAGCCGCTGCGCCTGGCGCACCGTCTCGGTGTCCTTGGCGGCGCTGACGACCAGGAAGTCCGTGCGCGGACGGACCTCGCGGATGCGGCGCAGCGCCTCCAGGCCCGGGCCGTCGGGCAGGTACAGGTCCAGCAGCACCAGGTCGGGGGAGAGGCGGGCGGCCTGGCGCACCGCCTCCGCGGCGCCGTGCGCGACGCCCACGGTGCGGAAGCCGGGGGTCCGGTCGACGTACACGCCGTGCAGCTTCGCGACCATGAAGTCGTCGTCGACGACCAGAACGCTGTGCTCCATGGGGACCACAAGTTACTCAACGACCACTGCTTTGCGAAGAGTGACCGGGAGCACATCTCCTGGCAGCGTCTGCGGAACCCCACCGATTGGCTGTCGACTCGCTGGAAGTGAGGTCTTCGTGGACAGACGCACACTGCTGCGCTCCGCCGCCGCGGTCGTGCTCGCCCCGGCCGCGTGCGCCGCGGCCTCCGGGTGCGGGGTCACCCGGCAGAGCGACACGGGCGCGTCCGGGCCGCTCACCGGCCTGCGCATGATCGTCGGCAACAGCCCGGGCAGCGGCTACGACATCACGGCCCGCACCGCCGGCAAGGCCATGACCGCCTCCGGGGCGGCCCGCGGCCTGGAGGTGATGAACATCTCCGGAGCGGGCGGCACCATCGGGCTGTCCCGGCTGGTGAACGCCCGCGGCAACGGCAGGCTGCTCATGATGATGGGCCTCGGCGTCGTCGGCGCGGTCTTCACCAACAGGTCGGCGGTGGGCCTGGCCGACACCACGCCGCTGGCCCGCCTGATCGAGGACCCCAGCGCCATCGTCGTGCCGAAGGACTCCAGGCTGCGCGACCTGCGGGACTTCCTGCGGGCCTGGCGGCGCGACCCGGACGGGCTGTCGGTCGGCGGCGGCTCCTCCCCCGGAGGCCCGGACCACCTGCTGCCGATGCAGGTCGCCGAGGCCGCCGGCATCGATCCGACCCGGACCCGCTACATCGGCTACGACGGCGGCGGCGAACTGCTCACCGCGCTGCTCGGCAGCAAGATCGACGTGGCGGCGACGGGCATCGGCGAGATGGCCGACCAGATCGCCACGGGCGACGTACGCGTCCTGGCGACGACCGGCACCACCACCGTCGAGGGCCTGGACGCCCCCACCCTGGCCGACGAGGGCATCGACGTCTCCGCCGTCAACTGGCGCGGCGTGGTCGCCGCCCCCGGCATCCCCGCGGAGCGCAGGGAGCGGCTGGTCGGGGCGCTGCGCACGATGCGCGACTCCAAGGAGTGGAAGGACAGCGTCCGGCGCAACGGCTGGACCGACGCCTTCGTGCACGGCGAGGAGTTCGAGGACTTCCTGGCCGAACAGAACGCCAAGGTCGCGGGGACCCTCAAGAGGCTGGGGCTGGCACGGTGAGGGAGGCGGAGGAGATGGAGGACACCGGTGCCGACCGGCGGGCGGCCGGGGACGGGCGGGCGGCCGACGCCGCCCCCAACCGCGCGGAGCTGCTGGTCTGCGCGCTGCTCGCGCTGCTCGGCGCGGTGGTGCTGTTCGACGCGCTGACGATGGCGGACCTGCCCGGCGCCGAGACCGACCCGATCGGCCCCAGGGCCGTACCGGTCGCGGTCGGGGCCGGACTGCTGGCGCTCGCGGTCGCGCTCGCGGTGGACGTGCTGCGCGGCGGGCGCGGCGAGGCCGAGGGCGGCGAGGACATCGACCTCGCCGCGAAGCTGGACTGGCGCGCGGTGCTGCTGGTGATCGCCTTCTTCCTGGCGAACGCCGCGCTGATCGAGCCGCTGGGCTGGGCCGTCTCGGGCGCCGTGCTGTTCTGGGGCACGGCCTGGGCGCTCGGCAGCCGCCGCTGGCTGCGCGACGCGGCGGTCTCCGTCACCTTGTCGGTCGGCTCGTTCTACGCGTTCGCCTACGGGCTCGGCATCATCCTGCCCCCGGGCGTGCTGAAGGGAATCCTGTGATGGAGACGCTGCACGAGCTGCTCGGCGGTTTCGCGACCGTCCTGTCCCCGGTCAACCTGCTCTACGCGCTCGTCGGCGTGCTGATCGGCTCGGCGGTCGGCGTGCTGCCGGGCATCGGCCCGGCGATGGCCGTGGCGCTGCTGCTGCCGGTCACCTTCGGGATGGAGCCCACGGCCGCGTTCGTGATGTTCGGCGGCATCTACTACGGCGGCATGTTCGGCGGGGCGATCACCTCGATCCTGCTCAACACCCCCGGCGAGTCGGCGTCGGTGGTCACCGCCATCGAGGGCAACCTCATGGCCAAGCGGGGGCTCGCCGCCCAGGCGCTGGCCACGGCCGTGGTCGGCTCGTTCGTCGCCTCCACCATCGGCACCGCGATGCTCGTCTTCCTCGCCCCGCTGGTGGTGGACTTCGCGGTGACGCTCGGCGCGCCCGCCTACTTCGCGATCATGGTGGTGGCCCTGACCACCGTGACCGCCGTCATCGGCTCCTCCCGGGTGCGCGGCTTCTCCTCCCTCGCCCTGGGCCTGGCCATCGGCCTGATCGGCATCGACTCGATCTCCGGGCAGCAGCGGCTGACGTTCGGCGTGCCGCAGCTCGCCGACGGCATCGACATCGTGGTCGTCGCGGTCGCGGTCTTCGCCGTCGGCGAGGCGCTGTGGGTGGCCGCGCACCTGCGGCGCACCCCGCCGAAGCCGGTGCCCGTGGGACGGCCGTGGATGAGCCGCGAGGACGTGCGGCGGTCGTGGAAGCCCTGGCTGCGCGGCGTGCTCATCGGCTTCCCCATGGGCGCGCTGCCGGCGGGCGGCGGCGAGATCCCCACCGTCATCTCGTACGCCGCGGAGAAGCGGCTGGCGGGCCGAGGCGGCGAGTTCGGGCGCGGCGCGATCGAGGGCGTGGCCGGCCCGGAGGCCACCAACAAGGCGGCGGCGGCCGGCTCCTTCGTCCCGATGCTCTCGCTGGGGCTGCCCGCCAACGCGATCGGCGCGGTGATGCTCGCCGCCTTCACCCAGTACGGCATCCAGCCCGGTCCGCTGCTGTTCGAGCGGGAGGGGGACCTGGTGTGGGCGCTGATCGCGAGCCTGTTCATCGGCAACGTGCTGCTGCTGGCGCTGAACCTGCCGCTGGCGCCGGTGTGGGCGAAGCTGCTGCGCGTCCCGCGCCCCCACCTGTACGCGGGCATCCTCTTCTTCTCCGCGCTGGGCGCCTACGCCGTCAACCTCCAGCCCGTGGACCTGGTGGTACTGCTGGTGCTGGGACTGCTGGGCTTCGTGATGCGGCGGTTCGGGCTGCCGGTCCTGCCGCTGATCCTCGGGGTGATCCTGGGCCCGCTGGCGGAGGAGCAACTGCGGCGCGCCCTCCAGCTCAGCAACGGCGCGGTGAGCGGGCTGTGGAGCGAGCCGGTGGCCATCGTGCTCTACGCCGTGGCCGCCCTGGTGGTGCTGTGGCCGCTGGTCAGCCGCCGCGTGCTGCGGCGCGGGGCCTGAGGCGCGGCGCGGCCGGCGGGCGGCGGCAGCCCGCCGGCCGCTTACCCTTGCCCCGGACGGCCGGGACGGGGACGGCGGGGCGCTCCCGCGTCCGGGGCGGCGGCCCGCCGGCAGGAGGAGGGGACGGCATGCGGATCAGGGGGCCACGCCGCGTCTTCTCCCAGGTGCTGCTGGCGCAACTGGCGACCGTCACCGGGGCCGTCGCGCTCGCCACCGGGCTGTTCCTCGCGGCGTTCGGCGACGAACTCGACGACCAGGCGATGCGCCGGGCCCTCGCCATCGCCCGGGCCGTCGCCGCCGAGCCCCGCTTCGCCGAGGGGGTGCAAACGACCCCGCCCTCGCCCGACGGCCCGGTCCAGACCGCCGCCGAGCGGGTCCGCCGCGCCACCGGCGCCGGGTACGTCGTGGTCATGGACCGGCGCGGGGTGCGCTGGTCGCACCCCGCGCCGGACCGGGTGGGACGGCGCGTGTCGACCGACCCCGGCGACGCGCTCGCGGGCCGCGAGGTCATGGAGATCGACGTGGGCACGCTCGGCCGCTCCGCCCGCGGCAAGGTCCCCCTGCGCGACGGTACCGGCCGGATCGTCGGCGCCGTCTCCGTCGGCATCGCCTACGACGACGTGCGCAACGGGCTCCTGTACGCCGTGCCCGGCCTGCTGGCGTACGCGAGCGGCGCCCTGGCCGTCGGGGCGCTGGCCGCCTACCTCGTCGCCCGGCGCCTGCGGCGCCGCACCCACGACCTGTCCTTCTCCGACATCTCCGCGCTCCTCACCGAGCGCGAGGCGATGCTGCACGGCATCCGCGAGGGGGTCGTGGCGCTCGACGGCCGCGGCCGCGTCCGCCTCGTCAACGACGAGGCCCAGCGGCTGCTGGACCTGCGCGCCGAGGACGCCGGACGGCCGCTGGAGGAGATCCTCCCGCCCGGCCGCACGCGCGACGTGCTGGCCGGCCGGGTCACCGGATCCGACCTGCTGGCCGTCAGCGGCGGGCGGGTGCTCGTGGTCAACCGGATGCCGACCGGCGACGGCGGCGCCGTCGCCACCCTCCGGGACCGCACCGAACTGGAGCTGCTGAGCCGCGAGCTGGACGGCACCCGCGGCCTCATCGACGCCCTGCGCGCCCAGGACCACGAGCACGCCAACCGGCTCCACGCCCTGCTGGGACTGCTGGAACTGGGGATGCACCAGGAGGCGCTGGAATTCCTCGCCGGGGCCGTCGGCGTGCACCGCACGACCGCCGAGCAGGTGGCCGAACGGGTCCACGACCCGCTGCTGGCCGCCCTGCTGGTCGGCAAGGCGACGGTCGCGGCGGAGCGCGGGGTGTCCCTGCGGGTCGCCCCGGACACGCTGCTGCCGGACCGCCTGGTGGACTCCCGGGACCTGGTGACCGTCGTGGGCAACCTCGTCGACAACGCGCTGGACGCGGCCGCCGGGTCCCGGGAGGCCCGCGTCGAGGTGGCGCTGCGCGCGGAGGGGCGCACGGTGGTGCTCCGGGTGTCCGACACCGGGCCCGGCGTCCCGCCCGGCCGCCGCGAGGTGATCTTCACCGAGGGGTGGACGCTGAAGGAGGCTCCGGCGCACCGGCCCCGCGGCATCGGACTGGCCCTGGTGCGCCGCCTCGCCGAGCGGTACGGGGGCGGCGCGACGGTGGCGGACCGGGAGGGCGGGGGAGCGGTGTTCACGGTCGTCCTGCCGGACGCGCTGACCGGGTCCGCCGACGGGCCCGCGCACGGGGATGCGCGGTGACCGCCCGGGGGCGGCTCAGAAGTCGCCGCCGCCCCCGAAGTCGCCTCCGCCGAAGCCGCCGAAGCCCCCGCCGTCCCCGCCGAAGCCGCCTCCGAAGTCGTCGCCGCCGTAACCGCCGCCGTAGCCGTAGCCGCCCAGGCTGCTGCCCAGGACCGTCCCGAACAGCAGGCCCGGCAGCAGCATCGAGCCGTAGCCGCCGAAGTAGCCGCCCATCCACGGTCCGTAGGCCGGGCCCGCGTCCCAGTACGGCACCCGCTCGCCGGTCGCCGTCGGCACGGTCCGCACCGCCGGGTCCAGGCCGTCCTCGATCCGGGTGGCGTCGGCCGCGCAGACCGGCACGCTGCGGGCGCTGCCGCCCGGGGGCGCCCACTCCGCGTCCCGCACCGACGGCCCGTGCCGGGGGTCGAAGAAGCACGGGGGCCTCCGCTCGGGCGGCTCCCGTCCCTCCCGCCGGGCGTCCAGCACGGCCAGGGAGAACCGGCCGTCCTCCAGCGCCTCGGTCACCGCCCGCACGTCCTCGGGGCGCCGGGCCGCCGCGGACGCCTCCTTGGCCCTCTCGTACGCGTCCAGCGCCCGCCGGTAGTCGTCGAGCATCTCCTGGGTGACGCCGGGGGCGGAGGGGGAGAAGTCCAGCCGGTCCAGGGCCTCGCCGTAGGCCGTGATGTCCTCCTCGACCGCGCCCCGCACCTGCTCCAGTTCGGCCCGCTCCTGCTCCTGCTGCTGCCTGCGCGAGCGCCGCACCAGGAACAGGCCGCCGAGCGCGAACACCGCCAGGACGACCAGGAAGCCCACCAGCACGCCGCCGCCGGAGCCGCCGCCGGCCGGGCCCCGGTCGCCGGCACCGGAGTCGCCGTCCCGCGCGGCCGACTGCACGTCCGTGACGAAGCCGCTGAGGATCCGGTCGGGCTGGTCGGAGTGCTCCCGGAGGTTCTCCTCCGCGAGCGAGGCGGCCACCCGGCCCCGCAGCACCGAGTCGTCCGAGGCCGCGCCGAACCGCGAGCCCAGCGCGACCGCGTACACGCCGGGGCGGCCCACCTCGGAGCGCAGCCGGTCGAAGACGGCGTCACCGCCGTAGGAGGAGTCCGCGGGCAGGACGGCGACGTAGATGGGCACGTCGCCGGAGCGGATCTGCTCGGTGAGTCGCGCGGCCTCGGAGCCGGAGAGCTTGTCCGACGCGGCGGGGTCGACGTAGACCGGGTTCTCCCGCAGGGCGGCACCGACCTCGTCGAGACCGGTGGCCGCCCGGGCGCTGCCCGCCGGGCCCAGGAGGGCGGCCACGACGGCGAGCAGGACAGCCCAGACCAGACCCGCCCGCCGTCCCGGGACCATGTCAGAGATGGGGCGGTTTGTCCTCATGGTGCTCGGCTACCCAGTCGTCGCCCCGCCACCCGGGAAAGTTGCCGGTACTCCCTGCGCCGGAGGGATCCGGGGTGTTTTAAGATTGAATCTGACGCGGACGCCGGTGGCGCAACCGTGTTCCCGGGCCGCTCCCGGGCCTCACCCACCGCCCGCGGTGCCCCCCTCGCCGCAGGGCGACCGCCGCCGTCCCTCCGCGTCGGGAATCGGCCCCGGTCGAGTTCTCCCCCGTCTCGGCCGGGGCCCTCGCCGTATCTCCGGGCGGGTCCGCCGCACACCGGGGAGTGTCACTCCGCTTCGATACCCTGGAAAGTGTCCCGGCCGCGCGTTCCGCGGCACCGCGGAACGCGGCGGACACCGGGCCCGAGGCCGCCCGGGCGCCCTCCGGAATCGCGGACGCCCGTTTCCCCACCTCTCCACGGAGGCCGCCGTTGTCCTCGATAGGAACCGCCCGCCACTTCCATCCCGCGGGAACGCCCGGGGACGTCTGCCGCGACCACAACCGCGCCGCGCTGGCCACCGTGGTGGCGGCCGAGGCGCGCCGGAGGGGCTACGGACCGGAGCTGAGCGACGAGCAGATCGACGAGTGCGCCGCGCTCGCCGGCCGCGGAACCCCCTCGGAGAGGTCCCGCGCGGCGATCCGTGCCGCGCTGCGTCCGCCGCTCACCGCCGACGACGATCCGGAGGCCGTGGCGGCGGCCGTCTTCGACTCGCTGCCCTCCCACCCGGTGCGGGTGGTAGGACGGGACGGCCGGGAGTTCTTCCTGGTCCCGCTCCCGGCCACCACCTGATCCGACGGCCGCGGCCACACCGCGGCCGCCGGCCTCACTCCGGCCGGTGCTGCGCCGTGCCCAGACCTCTCCAGTCCAGGGCCTCCTGGGCCTCGCGCTGTATTCGCTCGGCCACCTCGCGGGTCTCCGCGAGGACATCGCCGCGCTCCTCGACCAGGCTTCCGTAGATCGGCGGGTGGTCGGGCCTGGTGGCGGTGGTCGTCACAGTACGGGTCCTTCCTGTCATGCCTGTCGTGTCACGGGTCGTGCGGCGGCGGTGCGCCGCGTCCCGATGGTGCCATGAGCCGGTGACACGGCCGTCCCTCCCCCGGCTCCCGGAAGCAGGGACGGACCAGCGCGCCGCTACCCGCGCGACGGCCGCTCATGCGGACGATCATGGACATGGTCGTGTGACATCGGTGACATGGGTGACAGCGATGAGTTCCGGACGTCGGCCCGGTCTCCACGGACGGCACACGCGCTCGTCCGGTGCCGCGCACGGCACGCGGCACCGGCGCGCCGTGGGACCGCGACAGGACCGCGAGAGAACCGCGAGAAAAGAGGCCGCCGGATGACCGTCATGCTCGATCTCGAACCTCCCGCCCGGCAGATGGCCCTGGTGGTGGGGAACATCACCGACGACCGGCTCGGGGCGCCGACGCCGTGCGAGGCCAGCACCGTGGGCGACCTGCTGCACCACGTGCTCGGCCTGTCGATCGCCTTCCGGGCCGCCGCCAGGAAGGAACTGGGGCCGGCGACCCGGGTCGACCCGGGCTCCTCCCCGCCCTCCGCGGCGCTGCTGCCCGAGGACTGGCGCGACCGCATCCCGCGCCTGCTGGACGAACTCGTCGACGCCTGGCGCGAACCGGCCGCCTGGGAGGGCACCACCCAGGCGGGCGGCGTCACCCTGCCCGCCGAGGAGGCAGGCCGCGTCGCCCTGAACGAACTCGTCCTCCACGGCTGGGACCTCGCCCGCGCCACCGGACAGGAGTACACCTGCGACGACACCAGCCTGCGGGCCTCGATCGACCTGCTGTCGCGGTCGACCGACGAGGCCGACCGGGCGGGGGCCTTCGGCCCCGTCGTCCAGGTCCCGCCCGGCGCCCCGCTCCTGGACCGCGCCGTCGGCCTCGGCGGCCGGCAGCCCTCCTGGACCCCCTGAGCCGGCGCCGACGAGGACGGCGGCCGGAGGCCGGCGGGAACCGGCGGTGGCCGTGGCCACCCCGTGGCAGAGCGCGCGCGCCGGGCGTCGGGGCGCCGCCCCGCACCGGCCGGCGCGGGGCCAAGGGGCCTGGGGTAGCATCGCGGGGCAGCCGGTGGAGAACCGAGCCGGGGGAGAGGCGGATGACGGGCGACTGGCCGAAGGGCCGCACGGGGGTGCCCCGTGCGGGACGGCCGGGCGCGGCCTCCGGCCCCACGGCGCTCCTGGCCTCCTGGGCGTCACGGCTGCTGCCGCTGCTCCTGGTGCTGCTGACGGCCGCTCAGGCGGCGCCGGGCGGCCTGGCGGAGACCGCCGTGGCCCTCGCCGCGACCACCGCCCTCGCCGCCTGCGCCCTCCTCACCGCGTGCCGGGCCCGGCCGGTGCCGCCCACCCGCGTCCGCACCGCCCTGCGCGACCGGGAACGCCGTACCGCCTTCCTCCCGCAGCGCGACCCCGACGCCTCGGGCCGCCCCCGGCCCCGGGCGCCCGGCCGTCCCCTCCCGACGGCCGGGTAGGCACGGGCACCCCTCCCGCGGGCTCCCTTCCGCGGGCTCCTCGGAGCCGGAGGTGGGCTCACGCCTGCGCGGCTCGTCACGCCGAACCGTTCCGTCCGGCTCGACGAGACCCCGGGAGGGCTCAGCCGCCATGTCCGTTGTCGTCCATCTCTTCGCGCTGCTCACCGCCGCGCTCGAACCGCTCCTCGCCGATTCGGCGACCGCCGCCGCGATCGTGGTGGCCACCTTGCTCGTACGGACCCTGCTCCACCCCCTGGCACGGGCCGGGGTGCGGGCGGAGAAGGCCCGGGCCGCGCTCGCGCCGAGGATCGCCGAGCTGAGGAAGAGGCACGCCGGGGACCCGGAGCGCCTCCGGCGGGCCGTGCTGGACCTGCACGCGAAGGAGGGGATCTCACCGCTGGCGGGGCTGCTGCCGATGCTGGCGCAGCTCCCGGTCTTCTTCGTGATGTACCGGCTGTTCTCGGCCCCCCGGGTGGGCGGCGAGGCCAACGGTCTGCTCGACCACCGGCTGGGAGCCGCCCCGCTGGGCGGGCACTGGGCCGACGCGCTCGGCGACGGCGGGGTGTTCGGCGCGCAGGGGCTGGTGTACCTCGGCCTGTTCGCGGTGATCGCGGCGGTGGCGTCCTGGACGTACCGGCGGGCGCGCGCCGCGGCCCGGACGGCGCCGCCGGAGATGGCGGGCCCGGCGAGGATGCTGCCGCTGCTGTCCTTCGGGACCCTGGTCACCGCCGCGTTCGTGCCGCTGGCCGCCGGGCTCCACCTGGCGACGACCACGGCGTGGACGGCGGTGGAGCGGGCGCTGCTGCACCGCGACCGCGGGAGCGCGGGCCGCACCGGAGGCGGCCGCTGAGCGGCGGCGGCCGAACGGCTCCGGACGCTCCGGACCGTCGTCCGGAGCGTCCCCCGGTGTGCGCCAGCGCGATGGGCGCGGGCGCACACCGGGAGCGGATCACCGTGGGGGCGTCATGGGGCGGGCCGCCGGATCAGCAGCCGATGCGGGAGCCGGAGACGGCGACGTCGTCGAACCACAGCGTGTCGGTGTCTCCGCCGTAGCTCTCCCAGCCCAGCCTGAAGTCCGTCGGCGAGGGCCGCCAGTTGGCCTTGCGCAGCCACTGGCCGTCGATGTCGTGGGTGGGGGTGCCGTCGACGGCCAGGCCCTGGACGGCCGTGCCGTCCACCCAGGTCTCCAGGCGCCCGGCGGGGCCGTCGATCCGGAACTCCACGCAGGTCCAGGTGTTGACCGGCAGCGGCCTGCTCATCGACACCCCGTTGGGGCTCTGCTCGGGCAGGGTGGCGTCGTCGGACTCGCGGTTCCACTGCAGGGCGCCGTTCTGGCCGCCCATCCGCAGGTCCTTGTTGTTGTCGGCGGCGTCGCGCAGGGCCGCGAAGGTGATGTGGGCGGCGGGCAGCGGGGTGGTGTGCCGCACGTAGAAGCGGGCCCAGAAGGCCGAGGAGGTGTTCACGCCGCTCAGCGGGGTGCCGACGAAGACGTGGTTGCAGTAGCCGCCCCCGCCGTTGATCCGCAGGGACTTGCCGCCGCTGTGCGCCACCGAGGAGTCCACGCTCGCGGTGCCGGTGCCGGAGCAGTTGGGGGCCCCGGCCGTCCAGCGGCCCGAGGGCTGGGTGCCGGTCTGGGACTCGAAGTCGTCGCAGAAGCCGTCCGCGGTCGTCGGGCAGCCCGCCGCGGCGGGGGCGGCCGGGGCCTCGGCGGCGGCGGGCTGTCCGGCGGGGGCGAAGGCGGCCAGGGCCAGCGCGGCGGCGGCCGCGGCGGACAAACGGCCGCGGCGGGAGCGGAGGCGCGGTGTGGGGGGCATGTGACTCTCCTTGGGAAGGTGCCGGACGGAACGGACGTCCGTGGCGGCACGTGGCGGTACGCCTGTCCAGGGGTGGGTCGGTTCCGGCGGGGCGGTGCCACCGCACGGCCGGACGGTGCGTGTCCCCCGTGGCCGGTCCCGGCGGCCACCGTGGGACGGGAGGGGTGCGCGGCGCCGGAAGGCCGCCTCCGCATCCCGGCCGAACGGTTATGGGAGCGCTCCCACGAGACTGTAGCGGTCGTGCGACCGCCTGAGAAGCCCTCGTTCCCGGCCAGGCCCCGGACCGCCGCCCGCGCGGACCCCGGGCCCGCCCGGGCTGCCGGAACCGCCGGATCACCCGGCCACGCCCACCACCTGCCCGGCCGTCGCCGGGTCGTCCAGCACCGCCAGCATCGCGTGGGCCAGATCGGCCCGCGCGATGCTGTGCCGCCGCGGTACGGCGCCGCCCAGGACCCGCTCGTACCGCCCGGTGAGCGGTCCGTCGAGCAGCCGCGGCGGGCGCAGGACCGTCCACTCCGCCGAGCTGCCGCGCAGGGCCTCCTCCATGCGGGCCAGGTCCTCGTACACCGCGCCCAGCACCCGCCGCACCACCGCGAAGGCCAGACGCCCGGTCAGGTTCTCGCCCTCCGGCACCGGGCCCACCGGCGCCGCGCTGACCACGACCAGGCGCCGTACCCCGGTGGCCTCCATGGCGGCCAGCGCCGCGCGCGTGCCCCGGGAGGCGATCGCGGTGCTCCTGGCCTGCTTGACGCCGTTCGCGCCGAGGGCGGAGAGCACCGCGTCCCGGCCCGCCACCGCCGGCCGCAGCGCCCCGGCGTCGGTGACGTCGGCGGTGACCACCTCCAGCGCCCCGGCCCCTTCGGGCGGCACCGCCAGCCGGGCCGGGTCGCGCACCACCGCCGTCACCTCGTGCCCGGCGTCCAGCGCCTGGCGCACGAGCTGCCGTCCGGTGCCGCCGGTGGCGCCCAGCACCGTGAGCCGCATGATTCCCTCCCGGGGTTGGTGAGTATTCACTAACCATTAGGGTGAGTGAATGCACACCCCAGTGTCAACGCGGGACCGGATCCTCGAAGCGGCCGAGCGGCTGATGCGCACGATCGGGCTCGCCCGCACCACCACCAAGGAGATCGCCCGTGCCGCCGGCTGCTCGGAGGCGGCGCTCTACAAGTACTTCGCGAGCAAGGAGGAGCTGTTCGTCCGGGTCCTGGAGGAGCGGCTGCCCCGGCTGGGGGCGCTGCTGGAGGAACTGACCGCCGAGCCGGGGGAGCGGAGCGTGGCGGAGAACCTCACCGAGATCGCCCGGCACGCCGCGCTCTTCTACGAGTCCAGCTTCCCGATCGCCGCCTCCCTCCACGCCGATCCGCGGCTGCTGAAGCGCCACCACGCCGCGATGCGCGAACTGGGCGCCGGGCCGCGCAAACCCCTCCTGGCGCTCTCCGCCTACCTGCGCGCCGAACGCGAGGCGGGCCGCATCCGCCCCGGCGCCGACACCGACGCGGCGGCGGCCCTGCTGCTGGGGGCCTGCGCGCAGCGCGCCTTCCTGTACGACTTCCCCGGCGGCGAGGTCCCCGACCAGCCGCTGGAGGAGTTCGCGGCGGCCCTGGCCCACACCGTCCTGGCGGGCATCGGCGCCTGACGCCCCGGCGGGACGGCGGGCGGCCTCCTCCCGGCGTACGCCGCCGGCGTCACGCGGTGCCGGTCAGGCCCTCGCGCTGCAGGATGCCCCGGGCCCGGTCGGCGTGCCCGCCGCGGACGACGACGTCGTAGTGGTCGGCGGCCAGGGCCTGGGTGGAGGAGAAGTCACGGCGCCCCCCGGTCGCCGAGTGGCCGACGAAGCCGAAGACGGCCCCCCACAGCGCGCCGATGAGGACACCGCCGAGGATCAGCCCGAACCAGGCGGGGCCGGGGGTGAACAAGCCCACCAGCAGCCCGATGAACAGGCCGAACCAGGCGCCGCTGGCGGCGCCGAGAGCGGCCGCACGCCCCTTGGTCATCCGCCCGGTGACGTGCTCGACCAGGCGCAGGTCGGACCCGACGATGTCGATGTGCTCCACGGGGAACCTCTCGTCGGAGAGCCGGTCGACCGCGGCCTGGGCCTCCTCGTAGGCGGAGTAGCTGGCCACCGTGTTCCAGGCGTCGCTGATCGGGTTCGGAGGGGTCGGGTCGATGTTGGCCATCGCGGGCACTCCTTCCGTGCGGTGCGCTACTGCCCGCCTGCCCGACGGATGCTGCTTTATGGGCGGAAAAGCCCCACGGGCGGGAAGCGGCCACGGGGCCACCGGACGCCTCTGTCAGGCGGTCGGACGCCCGTATCAGGCGGTCGCGCTCACGGCCCGTCGACGGGCCGGTGGTCCGGTTCCGCCCGCCGTGCCCCGTCGCCGGAGGCGGTCGGACCGCCCAGCCACCGCCTTCGTCCTCTTCTTTCCGCTCGGCGGCTTCGGCCCGCTCCCGTCCGACACGCTCACCGAGGCGGCTGCCACCCGGACGCCTCCCCGCAGCAGGTCGCCCTGGCCCGGCCGCTGCGGCGCTCGGCCACGACCGCCCTCATCCCCGGCGCCTCGTCCGTGGCCCACCTCCGCGAGAACATCGCCGCGGCGGACCTGGTCCTGCCGGACGACGCGGTCGCGGAACCCGACGCCGTCGGCCGGTGAGCACGCGGAACGGCGGAGGGCGACCGGGCCGCGCGCCCTTACGGCCGCTCCCTGAGCGCGGCTGCACCCTATGGCCGCTCCCTGAGCGCGGCCATGGTGCGGCCGATCAGCCCGGGCGCGTCGGCGTCCCGCACCCCGTCCAGCAGCCACCGGCCGAGCTGCACGGAGTTCTCCACGACCATGCGCACCCGGGGCATGCGTCGCTCCCGGTACCGGGTCAGCAGCACATCGTCCCAGGTGTCGTGGGTGGTGAGCAGTTCGGCGAGGACGAGCGCGTCCTCCAGGGACATCGCCGCGCCCTGGGCGAGGGTGGGCGGGCAGACGTGGGCGGCGTCCCCGACCAGGACGACCCGGCCGCGGTGCCAGGGCCCCTCGACCAGCAGCCGGTGGAACCAGGTGTAGTTCACCTGGGAGGCGTCCGTGACGGACTCCCGGATCTGCTTCCAGTGGCCGCCGTAGCCCGCCGCCAGGCGGCGCACCTCCTCGACGCGGGACTCCGGGGGGAGGGCGGCGCGGTCCCGCCCGGGCTCGACCAGGTAGGCGTAGAGGGAGTCCTCACCGGTGGGGCAGTAGCCGGCGATGTAGGCCGGGCCGCCGTAGGCGAGGTCGGTGCGCACCACGCCCCGGGGACGCGGGGCGGTCACGCGCCAGATGCCCATGCCGGTGGGCACCGGCCGGTCCGGAATGCCGATCGCCGCGCGGGTGGCGGAGTTCAGGCCGTCGGCGGCGGCCACCAGGTCGTAGCGGCCGGTGGTGCCGTCGGTGAGGCGGACGGTGACGCCGTCGCCGTCCTGCTCCAGCGCCTCGACGGTGCAGCCGAGCCGGACCCGGACACCGGCGGCCCGGACGGCGTCGGCGAGGACGCGCTGGAGCTGCGGACGGGGCATGCCCACGGTGGCGGGCAGGTCCTCGCCGCCGGTCCGCAGGCCTTCGGCGACGTGCAGCACCGTGCCGTCGGGGGCGGTCAGCCCCAGGGCGTCGAAACCGAACCCCTCCTCCCGGACCCGTTCCCACACGCCGACCTCGCGCAGCACCCGCAGCGCGTTGCCCTGGAGGGTGATCCCGGAGCCGTGGACGTTCCAGTCGGGGGACACCTCGACGAGGTCGACCTCGATGCCGGCGCGGCGCAGCAGGACGGCGAGGGCGTTGCCGGAGGTGCCGCCTCCGACGACGAGGACGGTACGGGCCGGGGGCATGGCTTCCTTTCTTTCCGGGGCCCGGGGTCAGAGGCCCGAGGTCCGGGCCCCTGACTCCCGGGGTTCCGGGGTTCCGGGAGTTCGGCGGGGGAGTGGCGGCGCGGCTCAGCCCGAGGACGCGCCGACCGGCGCGGACCGGGACATCAGCAGGTCCACCAGGGCGAGCAGCATGTCCCGGCCCGCCTCCGGCCGCCGCACGTCCCCCATCAGCAGCGGGACGCCCGGGTCGAGGTCGAGGGCCTCGCGGACCTCCGCCTCGGTGCGCTCGCAGCGGCCGTGGAAGCAGTTGACGCCCACCACGAAGGGGATGCCCCGGCTCTCGAAGAAGTCGATGGAGGCGAAACTGACCTCCAGCCGCCGGGTGTCGACCAGGACGACCGCCCCCAGCGCGCCGTTGATCAGGTCGTTCCACATGAACCAGAAGCGCTCCTGGCCCGGGGTGCCGAAGAGGTAGACCACCAGCCCGGGATTGATGGTGATCCGGCCGAAGTCGAGCGCCACCGTGGTGGTGGACTTGTCCGCCAGCCCGTCGATGTCGTCGACGCCCCTGCTGGCCTCGGTCAGGTACTCCTCGGTGCGCAGCGGGGCCACCTCGCTGACCGCCCCCACCATGGTGGTCTTGCCCACCCCGAAGCCGCCGGCGACCAGGATTTTGACGGCCACGGGGCCCGTCGTGCCGTCAGAGTCTCTGGAGCCCATCCCTCACCGCCTGTAGAAGTTCCACGTTCAGTCCCCCGCTCTGTTCGGCCGCCAGTGGCGGACGGATCGTCACCCTGCCGAGCGACACCAGGTCGCCGATCAGGATCTTCGTCACCGACACGGGCAGGTCCAGCCCCGCGGCGACCTCCGCCACCGCGGCCGGCGTGCGGCACTGCTCCAGAATGGTCCGGTGCTCCGGCTCCAGCCGCTTCTCCCCGGCGGCCAGGTCGGCCCCGTCGTCCTCGGGACCGACCGTCGTCACCACCGTGATCAGGGTCAGGTCGTCGCGCTGGGGAGCGGTGCGGCCGCGGGTGATGGTGTACGGCCGGACCAGCGAGCCCTCGTCGTCACCGGACTCCAGGTGGTCCGTCCAGTGACTCACCCACGTCCACCCCCGCCGGCGGCCGAGGCGTCGGCCCGGGTCTCGGTGCCCAGTTTCTGACCGACCTGCTGGACGAGGGTGTGCATGGCGACGGCCATCACCTCGGCGTCCACGTCCTGGGAGGCCACCACGGCCAGGTGGGTGCCCTTGCCCGCGGCGGTGATGAACAGCCACAGGTTGGCCAGCTCCACGATGACCTGCTGCACCGGGCCGCCGTTGAACAGCTCGTCCACCCCGCGGGCGAGGCTCTGCTGGCCGGTGGCCACGGCGGCCAGCCGTTCGGCGTCGGTGCGCTCGATGGTGCCGGACTGGCTGACGACCAGTCCGTCGTCGGACAGGACGATGGCGTGCAGGGCACCCGGCACCTGCTCCACCAGGCCGTCCAGCAGCCAGTCCAGGTCCTGGTTGGTGGCGGTGGTTCGCTGTGTCATGTTCGGTCTTCCGTCGAGGGTCGGCTGTGGTCCGGCGTGCTGCCGCCGGTGGTGGAGGGGGCGTCGTCGGAGGCGGCCTGTCGCCGGGCGATGCGGGACTGCCGCTGGAAGGCTCCGATGGTCGCGCCCGAACGCCTGGGTTCCGAGCGGAGGGTGAGCGTGTCCTCGTCGAAGGAGCCGGTCCGGGGGGCCGGTTTCCTCAACTCGGGGGCGAGGCTGGCCTGGCGGACCCGCTTGGGCAGCGGCTTGGCCGCGTCCGCGTCGCCGGGGCGCCGCGCCGCCTCCCCGCCGCGGCCGGAGGCGGCGGCGCCGTCGCGCGTGGTGCCGTCGTGCGCGGTGCCCTCATGCGTGGTGCCGTCGTGCGCGGCGTCGGCGGACCCGGCCGCGGCGGAGGCGGAGACGACCGCGGACATCGCCCGGCCCCGGGACCGGACGGGCAGTGCCGCGGGAGGCCCGTCGGCACCGGACGCGGCCTGCTCACGCTCCTGCGCGGTTCCGTGCGCGGCGGTCTCCCCGCCCGCGTCGGTCCGCTGCCCGGTCCCGTCGCCCGCGTCGGCCCGCTGCGCGGGCTCGTCGGCCGGGGCGGGGCCGTCCGCGACCAGCTCGGCGGGGATGAGCACGACCACCCGGGTGCCGCCGAACACGGACGGCCGGAACTCCACGTCCAGGCCGAGGCCGGAGGCGAGCCGCGCGACGACGTACAGGCCGAGCCGTGCGTCGTCGGCGCGGGAGAGCATGTCCATCCGGGGCGGATCGGCGACGAGCCGGTTGACCCGCTCGTACTCCTCGGGCTCCATGCCCAGGCCGCGGTCCTCGATCTCCACCGCCAGGCCCCGTCCGACCAGGCCGGCGCGCACCTCCACGGGGGTCGGGGGCTTGGAGAAGGCGGCGGCGTTCTCCATCAGCTCGGCCAGCACGTGCACCACCGGGCCCACGGCGCGGCCGGACAGCCAGGGCTGCCCCTCGACCTCGATCTGGATGCGGCGGTAGTCCTGCACCTCGCCCAGCGCGGCGCGCAGCACGTCCAGCACCTTCACGGGCTTGCGCCAGCGCCGCTGCGGCTGGCCGCCGCCGAGGATGACCAGGTTCTCCTCGTAACGGCGCAGACGGGCCGTCAGGTGGTCGAGGTCGAAGAGGCCCTCCAGCACCTCCGGGTCCTCGTGGCGGCGCTCCATCTGGTCGATCTTCTTCATCTGCAGACCGATCAGGAGCTGGGTGCGGCGGGCGATGCGCTGGAGCAGACGCTCGAAGCCGCGGTGCTGCTCGGTCTGCCGCACGGCGGTCTCGACGGCGCTGCGGCGCGCGAGGTTGAGCGCCTGGCCGAGCCGACCCAGCTCGTCGTCGCCGTGGCTGACCTCGCGCACCTCGGCGTCGGGGTCGACGGTCTCGCCGCGCCGCAGCCGTTCGACGACCTCGGGCAGCTTCGCCTCCAGCTCCAGGGCCTCCTCGCGCAGGGAGGAGATCCGCCGCCGCAGGGCGGTGGCGATCCACACGTTGAGCGCGACGACCAGCAGGACCGCGCCGAGGCCGACGGCGCTGACGGTGACCAGGCGGGTCAGCAGGGACCGGATCGCGGCCTCGCCGGCCTCGTGGGTGTCGAGGGTGCGGTTGGTGATCAGTTTCTGGAAGTGCGGGCCGAGGGCGTCGACGGACTGCCGCCACTCCCGCTCCGCGCGGGGCAGGGGGACGCCGGGGGTGTCGCTGTGGGAGTGGGCCCCCAGCAGGTCCTGTTCCAGCGAGGTCTTGAGCTGCCAGGCGACGCCGGTGGTCATCCGGCGGTACACCACCATGTCCTCGGAGGACAGGTGGGGCGCGATCCTGCTCTCCAGCAGGAAGTTCTGGGCACCGATCCACCGCGAGAGGCTGTGGTGCTCGCCCATGGTGATCCGGCCGGTGTCCCAGCCGCGGGCGAGCAGGGCGTCCTCGCGGGAGAGCATCTCCTTGGCCCAGAACAGGTCGACCAGGACCCTGGCCCGGGCCGTGACCTCGCTGTTCTCCGAGCGGCTCAGGGTCTCGAAGAGCCGCAGGTCGACGGCGATCAGCTCGGTGAAGTAGGCGAAGGTCTCCGCCTGGGTGGCGACCCCGTTGTCCACGGACCGGCGGATGCGGTCGATCCGCAGCATGTCCCCGCGCGTCTGGGCGACGGCCTCCCGCAGCTCCCGGGGGGCGTGGGAGGCGTCGATGTCGGACAGGGAGAGGAAGGAGCGCAGGGCCTTGTCGGTCCGGGCGCGCTGCTCGCGCAGCGCGGCACGGGACGTCCCGTCGGGGTCGGCCAGCACCTCGGCGCTGAGCCGCCGCTCCTCCTGGAGGCTGAAGTAGACGGCGTTGGCCGGGATGCCGGCCCGGGCGGCGAGGGCCTTCTCGTCCTTCTGCGTCTGCCAGTCGCGGGCGAGCTGCGCGGTGCTGACACCCCACAGGGAGACCAGGGCGAGGCTGGGTACGGCGGCCAGCACGAGCAGGGCCGTTCGGAATGAGCCAACTCCGAACGAGCGGTTCGCCCTGCGCTCCTGGCGGCGTCCGGGCACACGTACGCGCAGTGCCATCTCTCCCCAGCTGTGCTGTGCGGTGGTGGTTCGCCGCTGGTGAGGGCGGCGTGAAGGACGGAGCGATGGTAGTCATACGGTCTGTCGAAAGGAACACGCGGGGTGGTGCTCCACGTGTGTGCCGCGCCGTCAGACGGTGTTCCCTGATGGCCGATTTCCAACGCTCGGACCGGACGCCGGTGTGGGCCGCCGTCGTGGGGACGGGAGGGCGGCGGGAGCGGCTCACGCCGCCCTCCGGGGCGTACGGCCGGTCGCGCGCCGCTCGTGCGACGCGTCGGATTTCGGCGGTGATCCTGCCTTCTCGGCTGCGAATTCCGGTTGGAATTCCGGTTGGGATTCCTGTCGGCGGGCGGGGC
>NZ_DASQNP010000029.1:0-15442 GCF_035644915.1 Streptomyces sp. | reverse complement strand
GCGTCAGGGCGCCGGGGTAGCGGCCGCTCATTCCGATGATCGCGATGCCCCCGTCGGGGGCGCTCCCGCCGCCGGACGCCGAAAGGGCGGGGCGGGCGGCCGGGGCGGCGGTGGCGGCCGCCGTCGCGGGGGCGGGCGGCGTGGTCTCCGCCGGGGCCGGGGCCGGGGCGGGCAGGTCGCGGGCCCGCTCGGCGACGTGCCGGGCCAGGTCGCCGAGGTTCTTGTAGACGTAGAACGTGGTGGTGTCGAAGGGGCCGTAGTGGTCGACCAGCCGCCGCCGCAGCTTCTCGATCACCAGGGAGTTCAGACCGAGTTCGTCGAATCCGGCGGCCGGGTCGACCTCCTCGGGACGCCATCCGAGGGTCTGGGCGAACAGGGTCACCAGGTGGTCGCGCACCTGCGCGTCCGTCACCGCCGCACCGGCCGGCGCGGCCTGTGCGACGGCGGCCGGCGGCGCGACGGCCGGGGCGGGTGGGATCGCGGGGTCGCCCGACGTGCCGTGCGGCCCGAGGTCCTGCGGCCAGCACCGGCGCCGCTCGAAGGGGTAGGTGGGCAGGGGCAGCCTGCGCACGGGACGCTGCCCGCGCACCGCCGCCCAGTCCAGCTCGGCGCCGGCGACCCACAGTTGGGCCAGCTTGTCCACGGCCCCGGCCCGGACCAGTGCGGAGAAGTAGGCAGTGCCCTCCGCGCCCTCCAACAGCGCTCGGGAGAGCGCCGCGGCGCCCGCGGCGCTGCCCGTGTGGACGCCCTCCCCGCTCCCCTCGCCGCGCAGGAACCGCACGAGACCGTCGTACAGGTCGTCGGCGTCGTCGACGACGAGTGCGAGCCGTTCGGTCATCGCCTCCCGGCCGGACTGGAGCGTGTCGGCCAGCGCCGTCAGGTCGAAGTCGGGTGAGCCTCCCCGGGGGTGGTGCACGTCGAGCCAGTCCACGAGCGCCCGCGCGGAGCGGCGCAGTGCTTCGGGGGTGCGGGCCGACAGGGGCACCAGGTGCGGGCCCGCGTGCGCCCGCCCGGCCTCGCCGGACGCGTCGGAGGGCGCCGTCCGAGGGACGAACTCCTCCAGTACGACGTGGGCGTTGGTGCCGCCGAACCCGAAGGAGCTGACTCCGCAGCGGCGGGGGATCTCGGCACCCTCGGCGTCCCTCAGCCGCTCCCACTCGGTGGTGGTGTCCACGATGCGCAGCGGGCTGCCGTCCAGGCGGACGAAAGGGTTCAGTTCCCCGAAGTGCCGCAGGGCGGGCAGCCGTCCGTACCGCAGGGCCTGCACCATCTTCACGACACCGGCCAGGCCGGCGGCGGCCTCCAGGTGGCCGATGGAGGTCTTGACCGAGCCGATGCCCACGTGCGGCGTCGAGGGGGCGGGGTGGCCCCATTCCCGGTAGAGCGTGGCGAACGCCTTCTTCAGCCCTTCGATCTCGATGGGGTCACCCAGGCTGGTGCCCGTGCCGTGCGCCTCGACGTAGGTCGCGGTCGCCGGGTCCAGCCCCGCGTGGCGCCAGGCGGTGGCGACGAGATCGGCCTGCGCGTCCGGGTTGGGAGCGGTGAGCGAGGCGCTGCGCCCGCCGTGGTTGACGGCGCTGCCGCGGATGACGGCATGGACGTGGTCGCCGTCGGCCAGGGCCCGCTCCAGCGGCTTGAGCACGACGGCGACGGCGCCCTCGCCGCGGACGTAGCCGTCGGCGGCGCGGTCGAAGGTCTTGCAGTGCCCGTCGGGGGCGAGCATGCCCGCCTTCTGGAACGAGGTGTAGGGCACCGGGCTCAGCAGCAGGTTGACACCCGCGGCGATGGCGAGGTCGCACTCCCCCTCCCTCAGGCTCGCCACGGCGCGGTGCACGGCGACGAGCGAGGAGGAACAGGCGGTGTCGATCGCCTCGCTGGGACCGTGCAGGTCCAGGTGGTGGGAGATCCGGTTGGGGAGGATCGCGTGGGACAGGCCCGTCGCGGTGTGGGACTGGACCCCGGCCGCGCTGTGCGAGAGCACGTCCAGCCAGTCCATCGAGCCGTGTCCGGCGAACAGGCCGGTGCGGGTTCCGGCGAGTTCGCCGGGGCGTCGGCCGGCGTCCTCGATGGCCTTCCACACCGTTTCCATGAGGATCCGCTGGTGCGGGTCCATCAGTTCGGCTTCGCTGGGCGAGATGCCGAAGAAACGGCAGTCGAAGGCGTCGACGGCCTTCAGCAGCGCGCCGTACGCGCGGCGCGGCGGTTCCTCGTCGGCCCACGCTGCCCACCGGTCGGGCGGTATCTCGGTGACCAGTTCCGTTCCCGCGACGAGGTGCTGCCAGAACTCCTCGACGTCCTCGGAACCGGGCAGGACGGCGCTGAGGCCGACGATGGCGACTGCCGTGCCGGGCCGTGCCTCGTCGCTGATCGGGCGGACCGCGGCCACGGGGGCGGGCGCGCCGACGGGCTCCCCCGTCTCCGGTGCCGAGGCCGCCGCGGTGCCGGGCGCCGTCGCACCGTAGCGGGCGGCGATGCGCTCGCGGTGCTCGGTGACCAGGTGGCGGGTGAACGCGCCGACGGTGAAGTGCTCGAAGAACACCTGCGGTGTGAGGTCGACGCCCAGCTCCCGGGTGAGGTGGTCGGCGAACTCGATGAGCTTGAGGGAGTCGAAGCCGAGGGCGCTGAGTTCCGTTTCGGGTGTCAAGCGGCGCGGGTCGAAGCGGACGACCCGGGTGAGGGCCTCCTTCAACTCCTCGAACAGCAGGGTGAACAGCGTGTCCCCATCGTCGCGTGCGGACTGCGGGGTCGCGGCCCGGCGGCGTTCGGGGCGGCGGAGCCGCAGCTCGGCGGTGGGAGTTGTCCGCGGCACGGCTGCCGCGGGTGCGTCGGGCGCCGGTGCCGACGCCGCCTCGGTCGCCGTCCCGGTGGACGTCCCCTGCCCGTCCCGCTGGGCCTGGGCGTCCTTCTGGATGGCCTGCACCAGTCCGCTCAGCGCCCGGCCGGGGCCGATCTGCCGGATGTCCTCGACGCCCTGGTCGATCAGGTACCGCACGCTGTCCGTCCAGCGGACGGGGTGGGTGAGCTGGCGGACGAGCGCGTCGGCGACGTCAGGGCCGTACGGGCGCGCCGTGACGTTGGAGACGACCGGGACGGTGGGTTCGGCGAACGTGAAGTCGGCGAGGAAGGCGGCGAATTCGTCCCTGACGCTCTCCATGTGCGGCGAGTGGAAGGCTCCGCTGACCCGCAGCACCGTGTAGAGGCCCGCGCCGGCGCCCTCGAACACCGCGCGGGCGGCCTCCACATCGGCACGCGGGCCGGCGATGACCGTCTGGGTGGGGTTGTTGTAGTTGGCGACGGACAGGCTCTCGAGCCCCGGCTCGCGCAGGAGGTCGGAGACCTGTCCGGCCGTCAAGCCGACGACCGCGGCCATCCCGCCGTCGGTCACCCGGGCCATGAGTTCGCCGCGCTTCTTGACGAGCCGCAGGCCCGTGGCGAAGTCGAACACCCCGGCGGCCAGCAGTGCGTTGTACTCCCCCAAACTGTGGCCGGCCACGAAGTCCGGGGGCGGCTCGGCGCCGTCCATGCGCTGAAAAAAACTCAACGCGTTGACGACGAACAGGGCGGGCTGCGTATATTGCGTCTGATCGAGCAACCGGTCTTCGTCGGCCAGGCAGAGGCTTTCCACCGAGTATCCGAGGATCTCGTCGGCCTGTGCCACGAGTTCCGGGTATGCGGCGAAGAGTTGTGCTCCCATGCCTCGACGCTGCGAACCTTGGCCAGGGAAGACGAGTGCGAGCACGAGCGTCCTTTGCGTTCGAAGAAGCGGGTGCCGCCCCAGGGTCACGCACCAGCGCATCACCAGTACCAACAGGACGTGAGCCATTGTGGGGCAACTGTCCGAACCCCAGTGTTCGCAGCTTCGCCAACGCGCTACTTAAGCATCCCTAAAGCCATTCGAACTGGCGCGCAACCGGCTTGACTTTCCCGGGATTACGCATGCATCGTGAATGTTCGTCGTATGCTCCGCGCGGGCATGCCAGGTTTTTCATCGGGGCGCCTGGTCGACGCGGAAAAATGTTCCGCATTTCCCTGACTTCAGCGTCCGGTCTCTCAAGGACGCGGCGTACCACAGCATCGAGCACATGGGGATGAGTTCATGACTTCTGTCGCAACGACCGAGGACGTACACGGGGACAGGGCGGGCTTCCGACTCGACGAGGAGGCCGGGCCCGTCCCGCTGACGTCCGCGCCGACGATCGGGGCGGCGCTCCTCGAACTCGCCGAGCGGGATCCCGACCGGCCGGTCATCTACGTCGAGGAGAAGGCGGGTGAGCCGATCCGGTTGACGGCCGCCGAGCTCGCGGAACGAGCCGCCGCCGCGGCGACCGCACTCGCCGAGCACGGCGTGAAGCCCGGGGACCGGGTGGGCATCTGCCTGGACACCAGCGTCGACGCGCACACGGCGATCCACGGCTGCTTCCTGCTGGGCGCCGTCCCGTTCGTCTCCGAGCCGCCGCTGGCGACGATGCGGCGGCAGCGCTGGGCCGGCCGGCTGCGGCTGCTGTTCGACAGGGCCGGGGCGAAGGTCCTGGTGGCCTCTCCGGCATTCCGCGACGCGGTGGCCGAGCCGTGCGCGGAGGCGGGCGTGACGATCGTCGAGCCGCCGTTCGAGGGGGGCTACCTTCCGGGATCGGTGCGGGCGAGCGCCGACGACATCGCCCTGCTGCAGTTCACCTCCGGCACCACGGGCAACAGCCGCGGAGTGGTCCTCACCCACGACGCGATCATGGCGAACGTGCGGGCGATCGGCGAACGCGCCTTCCGCGAGGGCGACTTGTTCGTGAGCTGGCTGCCCCTCCACCACGACATGGGCATGATCGGCCTCAACCTCGCGCCCCTGCTGCACGGGCTGCCGGTGGTGTCGATGCCGCCGCTGTCGTTCGCGCTGCGCCCCGAACGGTGGCTGTGGACGATGCACCGCTACCGGGGAACGTTCACCTCGGCGCCGAATTTCGCCTACCAACTGTGTGTGACGAAGGTGCCGGACGAGAAGCTGGCGGGCCTGGACCTGAGCTCCTGGCGGGTGGCCGGCAACGGCGCCGAGGTCGTCAACGCGGCGACACTGCGGGCGTTCACCGACCGCATGCGCCCCTACGGTTACCGGGACCGGGCGATGATGCCCTGCTACGGCATGGCCGAGGTGGTCCTGGCCGCGAGCATGAACATGCCGGGGAACCCGCTGACCACCCTCACGATCCGCCGCGACGTGCTGGCCGCCACCGGTGAGGCGGTTCCGGCGGGTCCGGACGACCCGGACCGGCAGGAACTGGTCTCCTCCGGCCCCCCGATGTCCGGCACCGAGATCCGGGTGGTGGACGCGGAGGGCGTCGAGGTGCCCGACCGGACGCAGGGCGACATCCTGGTGAGCAGTCCGTCGCTGATGAGCGGGTACTACCGGCAGCCGGAGGAGACCGCCAAGGTCCTGAAGGACGGTTGGCTGCACACCGGCGACCAGGGCTTCCGCGACGGTGAGCACCTGTACGTGACGGGCCGTGTCAAGGACGTGGTCATCATCGCGGGCCGCAACTACCACCCGTACGTCTTCGAGGGGGCCGCGGCGAACGCGGAGGGCGTGCAGCCCGGTGCTGTCGCGGCGGTCGGCTGTCCCGACGCCGAGCTGGGCACCGAGGCACTGACCATCGTCGCCGAGTCCAGAGTGCACGCCGACCAGCACCAGGCGGAGCTGCTGGCGAAGAGCATCGTGGACCTGGTGACGGCCGAGACCGGTCTGCGCCCCGACCGGGTGGAGATCGTGCCGCGGGGCACGCTGCCGAAGACCCCGAGCGGGAAGCTTCAGCGGCCACAGATCGTCCAGTCCCTGCTCGACGGCACGCTGGTGCGCAGGTCCTGACCGACTGCCGGCCCGGTTCCCGCGTGCGGTGCCGGGCCGGACGCCGAGCACCCGGCCGGCGCGGGGGCCGGACAAGCCCACCGCCGCGTCCAGGGGCAGGGCTGCCGGCGGATCGGCGCCGACGACGCAGCGTCCGGAGACGGGGGCGACGGGCAGGGAACCACGGCGGCCGCCCCCCGTCATGTTCTTCGCGGTCCCACAAGAGGACCGCCGACTCCCGGGCCCGGCATGACTGTTCCCCCTGACGATCGGATGACCTGGGGGCGGTGCCACCGGGTCCGGGAGACGCCGTCCGGGGGACGGGGTGGACGACACCGACGACGTGGGCGTCTTCCTCGGCCCGGACGTCGGCGGGAGCACCCACCACGGGCACCGGCTCGCCCCGGCCGGCACGAAGGCCTTCGACAAGCTCCTGCCCGGTAGCGAGACCATGCTGCGGGCCCTGTTCGACGAGCTCACCGCGGGGTTCGGCACCGCCCTGGTGATCGTGGACCAGTCCGCCTCCATCGGAGCCCTCCCGCTCACGGTCGCCCGCTCACGGTCGCCCGGAACGCGGGCTGCCAGGCCGCCTACCTGCCGGGCCTGGCCATGCGGCGGATCGCCGACCCGTATCCGGGCGAGACGAGGACCGACGCGAAGGACGCCGCGGTGACCAGCGGACGCGGCCCGCATGATGCCGCACACCCCGCGCCCGCCTCAGCCGGCCGACGAGACCACCGCCGAGCCGACCGTGCCGGTGGGCTTCGACACCGACCTCGCCCCGACGACCACGTCGCCAGGAACCTTCGTCCAGGGCGAGCACGCGCCCGGGGGCAACCGGTAGCTGAAACGGGCGATGCTCCTCTCCGCGTTCGCCGCCCTGCACGATCCCGCCTCCCGCACCTCCTACGACCGGTGCCGGGCCTTCGGGAAGACCCACACCCAGGTCCTCCTCCCCTTGGCCCGCCACCGCATCGGCGTGCTGTTCGCGATGCTCCGCGGCAACCCCTTCCACCAGCCCGGAACACCCCGCCTCGCTTGGCGGAGGACATAGAGGCACCCCGGGGCGGTTGGCCGACGGCAGCGGGATCCGCCGCCGGTCACCTCGCTGAACAGCCGAACGCCCCGGGTGGTCCATCGCCGAGCGGGCGACTCACACCGCGGTTCCCGGAGCCGGAACCGTCTGCCGCATCCGGGCTGCGATCTGGGCGATCACGGCCTCCTGCCGCGAAGTGAGGTAGAAGTGCCCCCCGGGGTGGACCAGGACCTCGAAGGGTCCACTGGTCTCCTGGGCCCAGGCCCAGGCCTCCTCGGAGGTGACCTTGGGATCGTTGTCGCCGGTCATCACGGTGATCGGACAGCTCAGCCGCGGTCCGGGGCCGCGCCGGTAGGTCTCCACCACCCGGTAGTCGGCACGGAGCACCGGCAGGATCATCTCCACCAGGTCCTCGTCCTGCAGCGCGGTGAGATCGGTGCCGCCGAGGCTCCTCACCTCCGCGATCAGCCCCGCGTCGTCACGCGTGTGAACGGTCTCGTCCCGCTCCGTGGCCGGGCCCCGGCGTCCGGAGACGAAGAGCGCCGCGGGGGGTCGTCCCTCCGCCTCCAGGCGCCGTGCCAGCTCGAAACCGACGAGGGCGCCCATGCTGTGTCCGAAAATGGCCAGCGGGACGTCCTCCCCCTTCTCCAGCACACGGCACAGCCCGTCCGCGAGCGCCCCGATGGATTCGGCGGGGGGCTCCAGCCTCCGGTCCTGGCGGCCCGGGTACTGCACCGCGAGGACGTCCACCTCGGGCGCCAGCGCCTTCGAAAGGGGGAAGTAGAAGCTTGCGGATCCTCCTGCGTGCGGCAGGCAGAGCAGACGCGGCGCACCGGGCGGCGCCGGGTGGAAGTTCCGTGTCCACAACTGGTGCTCGGCGTCGAAGCGGCCGGTCATGTGTCCTCCGTAAGTCGTCGGGCGGCCCGGGAGGGCCGGGTGTGGCTTATGGGTCCTTGCCGACCGTGGCCTGCCGGGAGTGGCCGCCCGGCTCTCCGGGGTGCTCTGGTCGCTGATGGAGATCCGCGTTGTGCTCGCCTGTTCACGGAGACGACAGCGGAGTGCTCCACGGGCCGGTGGCGCGCTGCGCGGAACGGGGAGGGGCGCGTGAGCGAGCCGCCGATCCGGGCCCGGGCCGGCCCGAAGCCGCTCCGGTGCTGCTGCCGGGCACCGCGGCCGCGTCGAGTTCCGTGTGGTCCGGAGGTGACGGCGGTTCCGTCGGGCCGTGCCGGAACCGGGCACCGTCATCACCGCCGGACCACCGGGCGAAGCCGTTGCGCGGATGACACCCGGCCACCGCGCGGCTCCTCGCGGTACGCCGGTGGCCGGCGGCCACCAGACGGTCGGCAGCGGTGCTGAGGTACTTCGCCGACCCCGCCGGATCCCCGTGCCCGGGCCACCGGCAGGCGGCCATCCGCACGGGGTCGTCCTCGCGCAGGGTCATACGGGGATGCTCGGGCAGCACGCGGACGACGAGGTCGGTCTCGTTCTTGCCGACCGCCGCAGCGGCACGCCCCGCGGGCCGATCCGATTGGTCACTCGCCGGAACGCCCCGAGGGTCTCGCCCAGGTGGCTGTCCGCCGCATCGACGTCCTCGGCCCCGTCGTCGCCGGGCACCCCGCCCCGGACGGTGCCGTCCGGGTCCACCGCCGGACGCCTGCGCGCCCGTCCCAGCAGGTGCCGTCCGAGGTGGCCGATCCCCCGGGCGCAACGGTCCGGCGGCTGCCCGGTCCGCGAGGTGGTGGTCGTCATCCGATCAGGCTCTTTCCGTCACCGGGTCGTCGGGATACGGCACTTGCCCCCGCAAGGCTCCGCAACGGGCCTAAAGCGGCGCCAAAGCTCGGCCGGGGTCCGCGACGGGGTCGCTGTCGGGTGTCGCCACCGGGGTGCACGGCGACTCATGAATCCGGGAGGCGACCGGCTCCTCGATATGCTTCCGTCAGGTGGCACGACCGGTGGAGGACTGGCCGCCCACCGATCGTCCACGTGCGCTCGGTCCCGAAGAGCACAAGCGCTCCTCGGCGTCTCCGGCGCCGATCCGTCAACAGCGCTCCGGTGTGACCGCCCCGCGGTCCTTGCCGGGCGTTCCGTTCCCGGTTCCGTTGCGGTTTCCGCCCGTGGTCACGCCGCGGTGGCGGCCTTGAGGCGTTCGTCGTCGACCAGGATCGCGCGTTGCAGCTCCCGCAGCGCACGGCAGGGTTCGAGGCCGAGTTCCTCGTTGAGGGTGTTCCTCGCCTGCTGGTAGACGCGCAGTGCGTCGGCCTGCCGCTCGGAGCGGCTGAGGGCAAGCATGAGCTGCCGGTAGAACGCCTCGCGCAGGGGGTGTTCGGCGGTGAGCGAGTACAGGCGCCCCACCAGTTCACGGTGGCGTCCCAGAGAGAGCTGGGTCTCCACCAGCAGTTCGACGCACTCCAGACGGGTCTCCTGCATCCAGGTGGCGAAGCCTTCCAGGATGGGTCCGGCGCACAGGTCGCCGAGCACCGGACCGCGCCAGAGGGCAAGCGCGCCTTCGAAGACGGTGGACGCCTCGGCGTGCTGCCCGGACTCCAGATACCCGCGCCCCCGGTGCATCAGCTCCTGGAACTGGTGAACGTCGAGCTGGTCGTCACCGAGCTGGAGGAGGTAACCGGGAGGACGGGTCAGGATCGGGCTCTCGGACCGGCCGGGCCGGTCCAGGAATTTGCGCAACTGCGAGATGTAGACGTGGATGCCGGCGGTAGCCCTGCGTGGCGGGTCGTTTCCCCAGATTTCGGCGATTGCTTCGTCTATGGTCACCACCTGCCTGGCCCGGATGAGCAGCAGCGTCAGCAGGACCTGCATTTTCTTGGCATTGATGAAGTAACTGCCGTCCCCGTCAGTCACTCTCAGCGGCCCAAGTATCTCGTACTCCATGCAAGCCTCTTCCTGAAGTATCCCATCGGCTTCTGGCCGGTGATGGATCGTCTCCACCGTCGGCAGCCGATTCCCCGTTGGATCTCCGCCCCAGAAGAGTCGAGGCGCACGCCCGGCACTGATCAGCACCAGGCATGTTCAGGACACTAGGAGACTTGATACCGCCTTTAGAACCCCTATCCCCTCCCCTAACCGGGCGGCACACCCCCCTTCCACCCAGGGGTGCGCCCCCTTACGTCTCGTATCACCGGCCCGTCATCCGCGTGGCGTCCCCCGGGAGCGCGCCCCTCTGTCTTCCTTCCCGGGCTCCTGCCCGCGCCCGGGTTGCGGCGTTGGCGGGATGCCTCCGGACGCCGTCCATGGGACGGTTCCGGCCAGCCCTGCCCTGGACGGCTGGTGCCAAGGGGTGGCTGCGGGGGCAGCACGAGGGCGTCCGGATTCGGTGTGTGACGACCGAGACGGACCCCCTCGCGACTGCAGTGCGCATCGACGACCTGCCGAAGACCTCACCGGAACCGATGCCGCGGCACCCGCCGGTGGGTCTGACATCGAAACCGGCCGGCACCCAGCCGGTCACCCCGGCGGTGACGCGGGCCTTGCCCGGCTTCGCCTCCGAGGCCCGGGCGCGGCGCGGCGAACGCCTTCTTCAGTCCCTCGCCCCCGAGGGGGCCGACTCCGCCCCGACCCCCGGTGCTCCTCGGAGGGTTCCCGGTACCGGGGCGTCCACATCACCCCGGCCACTGATCATCTGCTCGGCGTACGGGCCGAACAGGTCGACGACCGCGTCGAGGGTCATGTCGGCCAGCGACTCGACGCGCACGACGTAGCGGCCTGAGACGAGGCCGACAAGCAGCGAACCGAGGGCGACCGCCCGCAGTTGCGGTTCCGGTGTCTCCAGCCGGTCGGCCAGCGGCAGCAGGATCTCTCCGCTGGCCACCTCCCTGAACAACCGGGACGCCTCGGGGTGTTCCATGGCCGACCGGAAGACCACCAGCAGCAGCGGCTGTGTGTCCGGGTCCTCCCAGCGCCGGAGGAAAGCGCGCAGCAGCCTGCGTCCCAGGTCCTCGTCCGTGCCGTCGAGCACCTCCGGCAGGAACGTCTCCGCCCGCATCGCCTCCCGGATCACAGCGGAGAAGACCTTCTCCTTGGAGCCGAAGTAGTGCATGACGAGCGCTGGGTCCACCCCGGCCCGCTCGGCGATCGCACGGATCGTGGTACCGCGGAAGCCGCACTGGGCGAAGAGTTCCGTCGCCGCCTGCCGGATCAGCTCCCGGCGGCTGACCGGCGCATCATCGGCCGCGGCACTCACCCCGCCCGCCCCACGGGCAGCACCAGCACAGCCGGGCGGTAGGGGCGGATCCGCTCCATCACCAGCGCGATGAGCCACGCGGCGACCGTCCACCCGGCCAGCGCCAGCAGCGGCGCGGCGACGCTGTTGCCGTCGAAGTAGAACACGCGTCGCAGCAAGGTGACGGTCGCCCCCATCGGCAGGTACTGGGAGATGGTCGAGTAGAACTCGGGCAGGAAATGGTACTCGACCGGTCCTCCCGAGGAGGAGACGCCGAGCGGAAGGACGATCAGCGCGCCGACGGCGACACCGAGCACTCCCAGCAGGCTCTGACAGGCGGCGACGATGCCCACGACGGCCAGGGACAGCAGGACCGCGATGCCGGCCAGTTGCAGGAAGTTCCCGGTCAGGGCACCGATGACCGGTCCCGCGAGCACCGCGCCGACCAGGCCGGCGATCACTGCGTAGCCGGCGCCGACGAGGAACCGCGCGCGGGCCGGAAGCCGGGCGGCCATCAGGCTGAGCACCGCCTGGAACAGCAGGGCCCCGATGACCAGGGCCACGCAGAGCAGGAAGCCGCTGATGCCCCTGGCGTCCTCCTCCGGCAACGGGGCGACGTTCTCGACCGTGCCGGTGGCGCCGAGCGCCTCGGTCACCTTCTCATAGGCGGTTTCGAGGGCACGGGTCGGAGCGTCCCCGGCGGCGCCGGCCAGCAGCAGCGACGGAGGGCGGCCGGGCTCCAGGACGAACGCGCCGAGTATCTCCTGCTCCAGGATGGCCTCCCTGGCCCGGTCGGCGGAGGCATAGGTCTCGACGTCGAAGGCGTCCGCGTTCTCCCGGCCGAGCTGTGCGGAGAACTGTCTGCCCGCCTCGGGCGGGCCGACGACACCGACCGGCAGGTCCTTGGGCGTCGGGTTCTGCAGTGCGGGGATCGTCAGCCCGGCGAAGGCGAGGACCAGGAACAGACCGAGCAGGGTGGGCGCCAGCAGCATGCGGCGCGCCGCCGCGCGGTCCGGTTGTGGCGGCGGCACGGCACCGGGATCACCGAGCGCGGGCCTGTCGGTCTGAGAGGTCATGACATTGCTCCACCAGTAGGACTTATGACGCAAACAGAATTTCCACGTTCAACACTTGTTGATGAGTGTGGCAGGAGCGGGTGTCGTCCGCAACCGTCCGGGAAGCCGCTGAGTAACGAGAGCTGACCACGCGTCACCTCCGGAGGGAACGCGCTCCGAAGGATCCGAAGGAGAGGAACAGATGCCATGAGTGAGGCAGCGCCGCGGGAATCCCACACCACCTGCGTGGTCGTCGGCGGCGGACCGGCCGGTCTGATGTTCGGGTTTCTGCTGGCCCGCGCCGGAGTCGGGGTGACCGTCCTGGAGAAGCACGGTGACTTCCTCCGCGACTTCCGGGGTGACACCATCCACCCCTCCACACTGGACCTGATGAACGAGCTGGGGCTGCTGGAGGAGCTGCTTGAGCTGCCCCACACCAAGGTCGAGCAGAGCGGGATGAACGTGGGCGACCGGCAGTTCCACCTGGTGGACTTCCGGCATCTTCCGACCCGGTGCGGCTTCATGGTGATGATGCCGCAGTGGGACTTCCTGAACTTCATCGCCGAGCGGGCCAAGCACTATCCCCACTTCCGCCTGGAGATGGACACCGAGGCCACCGGTCTGGTCGAGGAGGGCGGCCGGGTCACCGGTGTGCGCGCCCACCGCGGCGGACGCGAAATGCTCTTCCGCGGTGATCTCGTGGTCGCCGCGGACGGACGCGACTCCCGTATCCGCCACGACGACCGGCTGCCCGTCCACAGGCTCGGCTCGGCGATCGACGTGCTGTGGTGGCGGCAGTCCAAGGAGACGGACGCCAAGCCGGTGCTGGGCTACCTGCGCGGTGGCCGGCTCATGCTGACGATCGACCGGGGCGACTACTACCAGTGCGGCTGGATCGTGCCCAAGGGCGCGTTCGACCGCATCAAGCAGCGCGGTCTCGACGCGTTCCGGACCGATGTCGCGCGCACCGTGCCCGTTCTGGCGCCCACCGTGGGGGAACTGACCGACTGGGACCAGATCAAACTGCTGTCGGTGCAGGTCAACCGGCTGAAGCAGTGGTACCGTCCCGGTCTGCTGCACATCGGCGACTCCGCGCACGCCATGTCCCCCGCGGGTGGTGTGGGCGTGAACTACGCGATCCAGGACGCGGTGGCCGCCGCGAACCGGCTCGCGCCCCGGCTGCGGGACGGCGGGGTGACGCTCGACGACCTCAGGTGGGTCCAGAAGCGCCGCGCCTGGCCGGTGGCGATCATGCAGGCCATCCAGGTACGCCAGGCGAAAACGCTGGCCCGCATCAGCGAGTCGGGCGGAGAGCACGGCGACCCCGTACGCGGCCTGGCCGCCGTCAGCATGTTCGCGCCGCTGAAGCGGACCTTCGGGCGGCTGGTCGGCCTCGGCTTCCGGCCCGAGCACATCCGCACGCCCGAACTGCCGCCGAAGCGCCCTTAACCTCGCTTCAGACGCCGCCCGCAATATGGGGACGGCCGCGGGTCCCCGCACCGAGCCCCGGACGGGCCGCGCCGGAGAGGTCGCCGCATGAGAAGCCTGTCGCACGTCCTGCGCCGAATCGGTCACCGCCTGGCGGCCTTCGGCTTGCTCATGTACCCGGTCGTGGTGATGGGGCCGTATCCTCCGCCGCCCTCCGACACCCGGCGGACCGATGAGCCGGAGGGGGATGGGGCGTCGGGCGGCACCGGCGAGCCGCACCCTCCGGTCCGGCTCGCCGTCCCGCCGGACGGCCACCCCGACCGGCTCGACGGACATCCGCCGTCCGAATCGGAGCGGGAGCTGTGGGCCCGCCTGGGTATCCGCCTCTGACGGCGACGGGTCCCAGGGGTCACCGCACACCGAGGACCGCGATCGCCGTCACGATCAGCCCGTCCCGGACCAGCCATCTCCCCTCGAAACCGCTCGGCTGCCCGCCGGCTCCGGCCGGAGCGGTACCGGCGGGCAGCAGGATCCGTGCCGTGAACGTCCCGGCGCACGGGTCGACGCGGACCATCGCGTCGTGGAAGTCCAGCCACCTGTTCGTGAGCGGGAACCATGCCTTGTAGACGCTCTCCTTGGCGCTGAACAGCAACCGGTCCCAGCACACTCCGGGCCGGTCGGCGGCGTGGGAGGCCAGCAGGGCGCGCTCCTCGGGGAGGGCCACCAGCCCGAGCACGCCTCCGGGCGGCAGCGGCTCGTTGGGTTCCGCGTCCACGCCGACGGCGGTCACCTCGGCGGCGCGCGCCACGGCCGCCGCGCGGTAGCCCGCGCAGTGCGTCATACTGCCGACGACGCCGTCCGGCCAGCGGGGAGCACCGCGCTGCCCGGGGAGGATCGGGACGGGGTCGATCCCCAGCCGCCGCAGCGCGGCCCAGGCGCAGGTCCGTACCGTGCGGAACTCCTGGCGCCGCTTCTCGACCGCCCCGCTGATCAGTGCCTCCTCCTCGGGGAACAGGCGCTGCCCGGGCGGATCGTGGAACATCTCGGCCGTCTCCACCGGCGGGGGCAGCAGCTCACCGATCACGCGGCGCCCCCGGAGCGCACCCGGGGGAGGACGACCTCCCGCAGCCTGCCGGGGACGCCCGCCCGCCGCAGCCACTCCCGCGGATAGCCCAGGGACACCTCCTGGTGCGGCACCCCGTCGATCCACAGCAGCCGGGGGATGTGCAGGTGGCCGTAGACCACGGACGCCACCGGGAACCTCCGGTGCCAGTCCGCCGTGGCGGTGGTGCCGCACCACAGTGCGAACTCCGGATGCCACAGCACCTCGGTGGGCTGCCGGACCAGCGGGAAGTGGTTCACCAGGACGATCGGCAGCCCCTCGGGGACCGCGGCGAGACGGGCCTCGGTGATCTCCACCCTGGCCCGGCACCACGCCTCCCGGCTCGGATACGGGTCCGGGTGCAGCAGGAACTCGTCGGTGCACACCACCCCGCTCGCGTACGCCGCCTCCAGCGCGGCGCCCTTGGCCGTGTGCCCGGCGGGCCGGAAGGAGTAGTCGTACAGCACGAACAGCGGCGCGACGACGAGCGGGCCGCCCGCGCCCCGCCAGACCGGATAGGGGTCCTCGGGGGTGAGGACGCCGTACCGCCGGCACAGCTCCACCAGCCCCCGGTACCGCTCCTGGCCGCGCAGCCGCACCGGATCGTCGGGATGGGTCCACAGCTCGTGGTTGCCGGGGGCCCACACGACCGTCGCGAACCGCCGGCTGAGCAGGTCCAGCGCCCACTCGACGTCCGCGAACACCTCGCCCAGGTCACCGGGGACCAGCAGCCAGTCACCGTCCGACCGGGGGCGGAGTCCCTCGACGATGCGCCTGTTCTCCTCGTAGCGGACGTGCAGGTCGCTGATGGCGA
>NZ_DASQNP010000028.1:0-20584 GCF_035644915.1 Streptomyces sp. | reverse complement strand
GATCGCAGTGAACCACGCCTCCGGGCGGGCGCGGCGAGTTTTCCACAGGCCGGCCTCCGCAGGTCCGTCCGCCACGGGTCCGTCCTACCCTGTCGGGGACGGCGGGGGAGAGCCAGGGGAGGGGCGGATGGGCGAGGAGAGACGGCCGGGCTTCCCATGGGGGTGGCTGCTGCCCTCACTGGCAGTCCTGCTGGGCCTGACGGCCTGGGGCGCCGGGGTGTACCCGCACCTGCCCGACCGGGTGCCGCGGCACCTGGGGCCGGGCGGTGTCGACGCCTGGACGGAGAAGTCCGTCGGCGCGGTGTTCCTCCCCGTCCTCGTCCACGCCGGGGTCACCGTGCTGCTGGCGGCCCTCTCGGCGGCCCTGCTGCGTCTTCGCCCCCTCTCCGAACTCCCTCCCCACCGGAGGACCGGCCTGGTCAACCGTCCCTCCACCCGTGCCTCGGCCGTACGGATCGCCAGGGCGACGCTCTTCCTCGGCTTCTGCCTCGGCCTGTCCACCGCCGCGACCTGCGCGGTGATGTGGCGCACCGGGCCGGACCCGGGCGTTCCCGGCCCGCTGTACGCCGCGGCCCTGGTCCCCGGCGTCCTCGGCCTGGTGCCCCTGCTCGTCGCGGCGTTCCGCGACCGCCGGGAACGCCCGGAGTGAGGAATGCGCTGATCGCACCGGTAGGCGGCGATTCCTTAAAGCCTGTCCGGGTACCCGCCGGAATGTGAATTCCGTCCCGGGCTTCGCGGCACCGCGGCCCGGCACGTGAGGAGACGCGGACATGAGCGACTACTCCGGCCCCTACGGCAGGGAGCACGACCCGTCGGAGATGACGGCCAGGGGGAGGAGGAAGGAAACGGAGCGGCGCGCCGAGGACGCCGACCGGGACGAGCGGGCCGCGGCCCCGAAGGGCGGACGCCCGGGGGACGAGGGCGAGGGCGAGGAGACCGGCGAGGACCAACCCCCTCCGGTGCCGGCCGGCCCTCCGGCCGTGACCTCCCCCGGCGCCCCGCCCCCGCCCCGGACGCCGTGACGCCGCACAGGGGACCTCGCCGCGGGTGACCGGCGCACCCGGGGGCGCCCGGGGGTGCGGCACCGCCCGGCCCGTCACCGGGTGCGCCCTCCGTCCTCCGGGGGCCGCGGCCGTCCGCGGGCCGTGGCCCCGCCCGGCCGGCTCCCGGACGCCGTACGGCCGGTGCGCCGGCACGCCGCCCCGGCCGTACGCCAGGACGCGCGCCCGCGCCGCACGCGGGCGGCGCACGCCCCGTGTCCGGACCGGTCTTCTGTAGGAATCCCACAGGACCCCGGCGAAGCCCCTGTCGGCCCCCCGTTCTCCGGCGGAAGGGGGCGGACGATAGTTTCTCAGGGAGTATCTGCCCCCTACGGAAGGGTGTCCTCTTGAGCCGCTCGGTTCTCGTCACCGGAGGCAACCGCGGCATCGGCCTCGCCATCGCCCGCGCTTTCGCCGACGCAGGCGACAAGGTCGCCATCACCTACCGTTCCGGCGAGCCCCCGGAGGGCTTCCTCGCCGTCAGGTGCGACATCACCGACCCGGAGCAGGTGGAGCAGGCCTACAAGGAGATCGAGGGGCAGCAGGGTCCGGTCGAGGTGCTGGTCGCCAACGCCGGGATCACCCGCGACCAGTTGCTGCTGCGGATGTCCGAGGAGGACTTCGCCTCCGTGCTGGAGACCAACCTCACCGGCACCTTCCGGGTCGTCAAGCGCGCGTCCAGGGGCATGCTCCGCGCCCGCAAGGGGCGCATCGTGCTGATCTCCTCCGTCGTCGGCCTGCTGGGCTCGGCGGGGCAGGCCAACTACGCCGCGTCCAAGGCCGGCCTGGTCGGCTTCGCCCGCTCGATCGCCCGGGAGCTGGGCTCGCGCAACATCACCTGCAACGTGGTCGCGCCGGGCTTCGTGGACACCGACATGACGCGCGCGCTCACCGACGAGCAGCGCGAGAACATCGTCGCCCAGGTCCCGTTGGGCCGTTACGCCCAGCCCGAGGAGATCGCCTCCTCGGTGCGCTTCCTGGCCTCGGAGGAGGCCGCCTACATCACCGGAGCCGTCATTCCCGTGGACGGCGGATTGGGTATGGGTCACTGAACGTCATGAGTGGACTTCTCGCCGGAAAGCGCATCCTCGTCACCGGGGTGCTCACCGAATCCTCGATCGCCTTCCATGTCGCCAGGCTCGCCCAGGAGGAGGGCGCCGAGGTCGTCCTCACCGGCTTCGGGCGGCTGACGCTGGTGCAGCGGATCGCCAAGCGGCTGCCCAAGGAGGCGCCGGTGATCGAGCTGGACGTGCAGAACGAGGAGCACCTGAACGCCCTGGCCGGCAGGGTCGCCGAGCACCTCGGCGAGGGCGTCGGGCTGGACGGCGTCGTGCACTCCATCGGCTTCGCGCCGCAGGACGCGCTCGGCGGCAACTTCCTCAACACCGGGTGGGAGTCGGTCGCCACGGCGCTGGAGGTCTCGGCGTACTCGCTGAAGTCCCTGACCATGGCCCTGCTGCCGCTGCTGGAGAAGCGCGGCGGCTCGGTGGTCGGCATGGACTTCGACGCGCAGATGGCCTGGCCCAAGTACGACTGGATGGGCGTGGCCAAGGCCGCCCTGGAGGCCACCTCCCGCTACCTCGCCCGCGACCTGGGGCACAAGAACATCCGCTGCAACCTGGTGTCGGCCGGACCCATCAAGTCCATGGCCGCCAAGTCCATCCCGGGCTTCGAGGAGCTGGCGGACGTGTGGAACACCCGCGCCCCGATCGGCTGGGACCTCACCGACCCCGAGCCCGCCGCGCGCGGCGTGGTCGCCCTGCTCTCGGACTGGTTCCCGAAGACGACGGGCGAGATCGTGCACGTGGACGGCGGCGTCCACATGATGGGCGCGTAGCGCGCCCGGGCGCGCGGGCTCCGGTGCCCTCAGCCGGAGCCCGCGCCACGGCCCGCGGGGCCGCGGCAGGTCCGGGCGTACGAGCCCGCCTCCCGCGCGGCCGTCTCCGCGTCGCCGTCGTGGATCGCGGCCACCAGCCGCCCGTGGTCCAGATAATCCCCGTCGCGCAGCTCCCCGCCCATGTCGTTGCGGAGGAACGCGCGCAGGACCGTGCCGAGGTCCGCGTACAGCGTGGTGAGCACCTCGTTGTGGGACGCCTTCACGATCGCCAGGTGCAGCGTGACGTCCGCCGCCACGAAGCGCTCCACCTCACCCGTCTCCCAGGCCGCCTCGCGCCGCTCCAGCAGCGTCCGCAGCTGACGCAGGTCCTGGTCGGTGCGGCGGTGCGCGGCCAGCCGGGCGGCCTCCGCCTCCAGTACCGAGCGCAGCTCGGCCACGTCCCGCGGGTCGGCGTCCGCGAAGCGGCGGTGCATCACCCCGGCCAGCTCGCTGGTCGCCACCACGTAGGTGCCCGAGCCCTGCCGGATGTCCAGCAGCCCGTTGTGGGCGAGCGCCCGTACGGCCTCGCGCACGGTGTTGCGGGCCACCCCGAGCTGCTCGACCAGCTCGGTCTCGGTCGGGATGCGGGATCCCACCGGCCACTCGCCCGAGGTGATCTGGTCGCGCAGCGCGTCGATCACCTGGTCGGCCAGGGCGGAGCGTCGGGGTGAGGTCAGGGGCATGGCACTTCCCGGGTCGGCGGGCACGGAGGCGGACGCATGAGCGGATCCATGACAGAGCCTCGATTTATCCGATGATTCTATGATGTGTGTCATGGCCAACGACTCCGCGACCATCGACCACCGGGCAGAGAGAGGAACCCCGACCAGCGTAGGCACCCGCCCCGCCGCGGAGGCGAACCCGGCGGCCTCTCCCTGGATGCGACGGCTGCTGGTCGCCGGCATCGTCCTGGCCGCGCTCAACCTCCGCCCCGCCATAGCCGGGCTCGGCCCGCTGCTGGAGGAGGTCCGCGGCGCCCTGCGGATGGACGGCACCGTCGCCGGACTGCTCACCTCCGCGCCCGCACTGTGCTTCGCCGTCTTCGGCAGCGCCGCGCCCCGGCTGGCCCGCCGCCTGGGCCCGGCGGCCGTGGTGCTCGCCGGGATGGCCGCCCTCACCCTCGGCCTGGCGCTGCGCCCCCTCGCCGGGAGCACGGGACCGTTCCTGGCCGCCAGCGTGCTGGCGCTGGCCGGCATCGCGGCCGGCAACGTGCTGATGCCCGTGATCGTCAAGCGCTGGTTCCCGGACCGGATCGGCCCGATGACCGGCCTGTACTCCATGGCCCTCTTCCTGGGCACCGCGGCCGCCGCGGCCCTCACCGTCCCGGCCACCCGGGCGCTGGGCGGCGACTGGCGCCTGGGACTGGGGGTCTGGGCGCTGCTGGCCGCGCTCGCCGTGCTGGTCTGGCTGCCGGTGGTGCGCGGCACCCGCGCCCGCGCCCGTACCGCAGCGCCCGCCGGCCCGCGGGCCGCCGCGGACGGGAACCGGGACGGCGGCCGGGACGCGGAGGACCGGACGCCCGGAATCCGTATCACCCGCTCCGCCACCGCCTGGGCGCTCGGTGCCTTCTTCGGCCTCCAGGCCACCGCCGCCTACACCGTCCTGGGTTGGCTCCCGCAGATCCTCCGCGACGCCGGCGTCCCCGCCTCCACCGCGGGCCTGCTGCTCGCGGTCACCACGGGCCTGGGCATACCGCTGTCCTTCGTGCTGCCGCGGATCGCCGCCCGCCTCGGCCACCAGGGGCCCCTCGCCACCGTCCTGGCCGTGTGCGGGCTCGGCGCATACGCCGGGCTGTGGTTCGCCCCGGCGCAGGGCGCCTGGCTGTGGGCGCTGCTGCTGGGCGTCTCCAACTGCGCCTTCCCCCTCGCCCTCATCCTGATCGGCATGCGGGCGCGGACCGGCGCCGGAGTCGCCCGGCTCTCCGCCTTCGCCCAGGGCACCGGGTACCTGATCTCCATTCCCGGGCCGCTGCTGGTCGGCGCCCTCCACCAGCACACCGGGGGCTGGCACGCCCCCCTGGCCCTGATGGCCGCCCTGATGGCCGTCCAGCTCGTGGTGGGCGTGGTGGCGGGCCGGGACCGGTGCATCGAGGACGGGGACTGAGTGCGACACTGAACGCATGCCCGTGCTCGAACCCAATCCCCCCAACGGACAGAAGAAGCTGCTCACCGTCCTCGGCGCGATGCTCGGCATCACGATCGTCATCGGCATCGTCGCCTCCGTCATCGCCCCGTAGCGGCCCGCCGGACCGCCCGCGGTGGGGGTAGCCCCACCATCCCCTAGGGGGCTGGACTCAGGGAACAACGGGTGGGTCACCGGATGGGAACGCCGCCGCGCGGCCCGTAGCGTCGTGGCAAGAGGCCACGACGGTGGCCACGAGCGCTGCGGAACACGACGGAGGCGAGCCCGATGACGGCCCACGCACGGACCCGGCCCACCCGCCGACCGGAAGCCGGCGGCGTGGACGCGCGGCTGCCGTGGTGGGCCGTGGTGCTGCCCGCGATCGCCTTCGCCGTCCTGCTGGCGCTGACCGCCGGCGGCGAGGCCGGGGCGGCGGAGTCCTCCCAGCACCTCGGCCGGCTGCTGGAGTACGTCCTGCGGCTCCTGTCGAGCTGATCCGCGGGCACCGGTGACCCGGTGACCTGGAGGTCACCCGGAAGGGGAGGGGCCCCAACTCCTCGCGCCGCACGCCGCCATTCGTGCGAAGCTGGACGCATGAGCGTCGATGTGCCCCGCAGGATCGTCATCCTCCGACACGCCAAAGCCGACTGGCCCCAGGTGGCCGACCACGACAGGCCGCTAGCGGAGCGGGGCCGCAAGGACGCCCCGGTCGCCGGCCGCTGGCTCGCCGCGAGCGGCATCATCCCCGACCTCACCCTCTGCTCCACCGCCACCCGTACCCGCGAGACCTGGAAGCTGGTCGCCCACGAACTGCCGCAGCGACCGAGGACGGTCTACGAGGAGCGGCTCTACGAGGCCACGCTCGGCGAGTTGATCGAGGTGGTCAACGAGGTGCCGGACGATGTCGCGAACCTCATGCTCGTCGGCCACAACCCCGGCATGCACGCACTGGCCGACGGCCTCGCCGGCGAGGCCGAGGGGGACACCAGGGTCCGCCTGCACCGTGTCGGCTTCCCCACCTCGGCCATAGCCGTCGTCTCCTTCACCGGCTCCTGGAAGTCCGTGGAACTCGGCGTGGGCCGCCTGGAGGCGTACTGGGCGCCGCACGAGTAGGCCGCCGCGGGACGGACGCGGCCGACGGCCCCGCGGGACCGCCGGCCGCCGCGTGCGGGGCGGTCACGCCTGGGCGTCGGCCGCCTCGACCTCCTCGCGCGTGATGCCCAGCAGGTACAGCACGGTGTCCAGGAACGGCACGTTCACCGCCGTGTGCGCGGCCTCCTGCACCACCGGCTTGGCGTTGAAGGCCACCCCCAGGCCCGCGGTGTTGAGCATGTCCAGGTCGTTGGCGCCGTCGCCGATCGCCACGGTCTGGGCGAGCGGGACCCCGGCCTGTGCCGCGAAGCGGCGCAGCAGCCGCGCCTTGCCCGCCCGGTCCACGACCTCGCCGACGACCCGGCCGGTCAGCTTGCCGTCGACTATCTCCAGGGTGTTGGCCGAGGCGAAGTCCAGCCCCAGCCGCTCCTTGAGGTCGTCGGTGACCTGCGTGAAACCGCCCGACACCACGCCCACCTGGTAGCCCAGGCGCTTGAGCGTGCGGATGAGCGTGCGGGCGCCCGGCGTGAGCCGCACCTCGGCGCGCACCTTGTCGACCACCGACTCGTCCAGCCCCTCCAGCAGCGCCACCCGGGCGTGCAGCGACTGCTCGAAGTCCAGCTCACCGCGCATCGCGGCGGCGGTCACCTCCGCGACCTGCTCCTGACAGCCGGCGTGCGCCGCGAACAGCTCGATCACCTCGTCCTGGATGAGCGTGGAGTCCACGTCCATCACCACCAGGCGCTGCGCCCGGCGGTGCAGGCCGGAGGCGACGACGGCCACGTCCACGCCCAGGGCTGCCGCCTCGGGCGCCAGCGCGGTCCGCAGGGCCTCGGTCTCCGCGCCCGAGACGGCGAACTCCACGGCCGTGACCGGGTACTTCGCCAGCCGGAAGATCCGGTCGATGTTGCCGCCGACACCGGTTATCCGGGCGGCGACGGCGGCCGTCGCCTCGGCGGTCAGCGGGCTGCCGAGCACGGTGACGTGGGAGCGGCCGGTGCCGCGCGGCCGGTTGTCGCCCCGGCCGGAGATGATCTCCGCCTGGAGCCGCATCGACTCCGCCCAGGTGTGCAGCCTCGCCCGCAGCTCCCCCTCGACACCGCCGTCCGGCGTCGTGACCAGGGCGCACAGCGTTATCCGGCCCCGGGTGACGACCTGTTCGATGTCGATGACGTCCAGCGAGTAGGCGGCCAGGGTCTCGAAGAGGCCCGCCGTGATGCCGGGCCGGTCCCTGCCGAAGATCTTCACCAGGAGGGTGGGGGTGTCCTCGCCGGTGACGGCGGGGACGGGCGGCGGAGTCTGCGAAGCGCTCATGATGATCCCCACGGTATCGAGCACCGGTGCGGTTCCGTGCGGGCGTCCGTACCCCGGACGGCTCCGGTGGGCCCAGGGTACGCGCACGGGGCGGGCGCTCCGCCGGCGGCGTCCGGCTCCTCCGGGACGCACTTCCACCAGGGCGTCTGCGGAGCGTAGCGGTTCCGCAACCGTCCCCCGGGGGCGGCTTTCTGTCCGGCCGCGGATCCTGGAATAGTTCCCCCACGATGTTCGCCATCCCCAGCCCCCCTGTTCACGGGGGGTTGCTCGGGGGACAACTTTGTGGGGCATGGAGTGCCGGAACTCGCACTGGAACTGAACGGAAGGACCTGGACGCTCGACCCGTCCAGGTCATACACCCTGGGACGCGATCCACAGGGTGATCTCGTGGTCGACGACGCCAGGGTCTCCTGGCGGCACGCCACGCTGCGATGGGGAGGGAGCGCCTGGATCCTGGAGGACCAGGGCAGCACCAACGGCACGTACGCACAGGGACGGCGGATCCAGCAGACGGAGGTCGGCGCGGGCTCGGTCGTGCACCTGGGCAACGCCACCGACGGACCCCGGCTGAGCTTCTTCGGACCGGCCGCGGTGGCCGCGCCGGCGGGCGCCGCGCAGGCCGCGGCCCAGCAGCCGCAGCAGCCGGTGGCGCAGCCGCAGCACGGCGGCGCCGGCTGGGGACAGCAGCCGCAGGCCCCGCAGCAGTACGCGCCGCAGGGCGGCGCGCCCCTCGACGGCGACCACCGCAGCCCGACCACCTTCCACCAGTTCTCCCTGGGCCGGGTGGTGCGGATCGGCCGCGCGCTGGAGAACGAGCTGGTCGTCTCCGACCTCCAGGTGTCCCGGCACCACGCCGAGTTCCGGGCCGCCCCCGACGGACGTTTCGAGATCCGCGACCTGGGCAGCCACAACGGCACGTACGTCAACGGCCAGCCGCTGCCCAAGTCGGGTTCCGCGCTCGTCGGGCCCGACGACATCATCGGCATCGGCCACTCGACCTTCCGGGTGGTCGGCGACCGGCTCGAGGAGTTCGTCGACACCGGCGAGGTCACGTTCTCGGCCCGCCACCTGACCGTCAAGGTCGACGGCGGCAAGGTGATCCTCAACAACGTCACCTTCGGCGTTCCCGAGAAGTCCCTGGTCGCCGTCATCGGCCCGTCCGGCTCCGGGAAGTCCACGCTGCTGCGCGCCCTCACCGGCTACCGCCCCGCCGACGTGGGCGAGGTCCTCTACGACAACCGGAACCTCTACAAGCAGTTCGCCGAGCTGCGCCAGCGCATCGGCCTGGTTCCGCAGGACGACATCCTCCACAAGGAGCTGACCGTCCGCACCGCCCTGCGCTACGCCGCCAAGCTGCGCTTCCCCGGCGACGTCGCGCAGGCCGAGCGCAACGCGCGGGTCGAGGAGGTGCTGGCGGAGCTCAAGCTCGACATCCACGCCAACAAGAAGATCACCTCCCTCTCCGGCGGCCAGCGCAAGCGCGTCTCGGTCGCGCTGGAGCTGCTCACCAAGCCCTCGCTGATCTTCCTGGACGAGCCGACCTCCGGCCTCGACCCGGGCATGGACCGCGACGTGATGCAGTTGCTGCGCGGGCTGGCCGACGACGGCCGCACCGTCCTGGTGGTCACCCACTCCGTGGCCGAGCTGGCGCTGTGCGACAGGATCCTGGTGATGGCCCCGGGCGGCGGCGTGGCCTACTTCGGCCCGCCGGAGGAGGCCCTCAACTTCTTCGGCTACGAGAGCTGGGCGGACGTCTTCTCGGCCTTCGAGAACTACCGCGACTACGACTGGATCGGCCGCTGGCAGGGCTCGCAGCACTACCAGCTCTACGCCGCCGACATCGACGCCGCCGCCCCGCAGGCGCAGCAGCCCGCCCCGCCGGCGTCCCGGCCGCCCAAGCCGCAGAGCTGGGGCTCGCAACTGTGGACGCTCACCCGGCGCTACACGTCGGTCATCGCCTCCGACAAGGGCTTCCTGGCGCTGATGGTGATCCTGCCCGTGATCCTGGGCCTGGTCAGCATCGTGATCCCCACCGACCACGGGCTCAGGCCCAACCCCGAGGGCTTCAACCAGCACGCGGGGACGATCCTGCTGATCCTCGCGGTCGGCATGTGCCTGTCCGGCGCGGCCAACTCCGTCCGCGAACTGGTGAAGGAACGGGTCATCTACGAGCGGGAGCGGGCCACCGGCCTGTCGAGGTCCGCGTACCTGATGTCCAAGGTGATCGTCCTCGGTCTGATCACGGCCTTCCAGGGCGTCGTCATCTGCGCCATCGGCTTCTCGGCGCGCGAGCTGCCCGAGGAGGGCCTGTTCCTGCCCACGGCCGTCGAGCTGTGCATAGCGATCATCGCGTTCGGCCTCACCTCGATGATGATCGGCCTGGTGATCTCCTCGCTGGTGAAGACCTCCGAGATGACCATGCCCCTGCTGGTGGGCTTCGCCATCGTCCAGCTCGTCTTCACCGGCGTGCTGTTCCAGGTCTTCGACTCGCCGGGCATCGAGCAGATCGCCTGGCTGATGCCCTCGCGCTGGGCGATCGGCGCCACCGGCGCCACCGTGGACCTGGCCCACACCATGGCCCCCTGGGACCGCGAGAACCCCACCAACCTCGACCCGCTGTGGGAGCACAGCACGGGGGTGTGGGTGATGGACATGCTCATCCTGCTCGCGATCGGCGTCGCCTGCGGTTTCGCGGTGGCCCGGCTGCTGCGCCGCCACGAGCCGGAGGTCATGCGCAAGTAGCGCGGGCGGTCGCGGGCGGACGGACGTCCGCGCGCACCGCGCACGAGGGCGGTGTCCCGGCCCCGGGGCACCGCCCTCGCCGCATGCGCACGGCGCCGGGGTGCACACGCCGGGGAGGCGGCCGGACGCGGGGCGTGCGACCGGAGTCCTACGACCACCGCCGGGCCCCCGGCCGGACGCCGGGCCGATCCGGCCCGCGCGCACCCGCCGGTACCGTGAACCGCATGCTCCCCCGAACCGGGCTGGCGGCCGTCAGCGCCGCACTGCTCGCCATGAACCGGCACCTGGAGGTGCGCGACGTCCTGCAGACGATCGTCGCCTCCGCCCGCGAGCTCCTCGACGCCGAGTACGCCGCGCTCGGCGTCCCCGACGACCACGGCGGCTTCGCCCGGTTCGTCGTGGCCGGGGTCGACGACGAGCAGTGGCGGGCGATCGGTCCGCTGCCCCGCCAGCACGGCATCCTCGCCGCCATGCTGCGCGACGCCTCCCCGCAGCGGCTGGCCGACGTCCGCCTGGACCCGCGCTTCGAGGGCTGGCCGGCCGCCCACCCCGAACTGGCCGACTTCCTCGGCATGCCGATCGCCGACGGCGAGGAGGTGCTCGGCGCGCTGTTCCTGGCCAACAAGCGGTGCGGACGCCCGGCGGGCGGCTGCGGCTTCACCGAGGAGGACGAGGAACTGCTGCGCATCCTCGCCGAGCACGCCGCCATCGCCCTCACCAACGCCCGCCTCTACGAGCGCGCCCGTGAACTGACCATCGCCGGGGAGCGTGCCCGCATCGCCCACGAACTGCACGACGCCGTCTCGCAGAAGCTGTTCTCGCTGCGGCTCACCGCCCAGGCCGCCACCGCCCTGGTGGACCGCGACCCCGCCCGCGCCAAGGGGGAACTGCGCCAGGTCGCGACGCTGGCCGCCGAGGCCGCCGACGAACTGCGGGCCGCCGTCGTCGAGCTGCGTCCCGCCGCCCTGGAGGAGGACGGTCTCGTCGCCGCCCTGCGCACCCAGGTCCAGGTCCTGGACCGGGCCCACGGCGCGTGCGTCACCTTCGACTGCGAGGCGGGGGTACGGGCGCTGCCCGCCGCCCAGGAGGAGGCGGTGCTGAGAGTGGCGCAGGAGGCCCTGCACAACGCCCTGCGGCACTCCGGCGCGGAGCGGGTCGCGGTCGTCCTCGCCCGCCGCGGCACCGCCACCGTGCTGCGGGTGGCCGACGACGGCTGCGGCTTCGACCCCTCGGCCGTCCGCCGCGCCGGCCGGCACCTCGGCCTGGTGTCGATGCGCGACCGGGCCGGCGGCGTCGGAGGCAACCTGACGGTGGAGTCGGAGCCCGGCAAGGGCACCGTGGTCGAGATGGAGGTGCCCGGTGGCTGACGAGGCGATCAGGGTCCTGCTGGTGGACGACCACCAGGTGGTGCGCCGCGGCCTGCGCACGTTCCTGGAGGTCCAGGACGACATCGACGTGGTCGGCGAGGCCGCCGACGGCGCGGAGGGCGTGGCCCGCGCCGAGGAGCTGCGGCCCGACGTCGTCCTGATGGACGTGAAGATGCCCGGCACCGACGGCGTCGAGGCGCTGCGCATCCTGCGCGCGTCGCAGAACCCCGCCCGGGTGCTGGTCGTCACCAGTTTCACCGAGCAGCGCACCGTCGTCCCCGCCCTGCGCGCCGGAGCCGCCGGCTACGTCTACAAGGACATCGACCCCGACGCGCTGGCCGCGGCCATCCGCTCCGTGCACGCCGGGCACGTCCTGCTGCAGCCGGAGGTCGCCCAGGCCCTGCTCTCCCAGGAGGAGACCGGCGGGCCGGGCCGCGGCACCGCCCTGACCGAGCGGGAGCGCGAGGTGCTCGCCCTGATCGCCGACGGGCGCTCGAACCGGGAGATCGCGCGGCGCCTGGTGCTGTCCGAGAAGACCGTCAAGACGCACGTGTCCAACATCCTCATGAAGCTGGACCTCGCCGACCGCACCCAGGCGGCGCTGTGGGCGGTCAGGCACGGCGTGGCCGGCTGACCCGGGCCGTCCCCCGGCGCCCGGGGAGGGCGCCCGGCAGCGGGCCGCGGCGGGATTCATACGGACGTGTGGATGTCGGGGCCCGTGCGCATCGCGGCCCGCCGCGGCACGTTCTCCAGGGCGTGCCGCGGCGCTGTGCCGCGGTGAACGCGAGGAGAGACAAGAAGTGAAGAACCTGAAGAAGGTCACGGCCGTCACGATGATGGCCGGCGGGTTCGTGGCCGCCGGTACGGGCGGGGCCTCCGCCGCGGGCACGGGGGCGCAGGGCGTCGCCGCCCACTCGCCCGGGGTCGGCTCGGGCAACGTGATCCAGATTCCCGTCGAGGCGCCGGTCAACCTCTGCGGCAACTCCGTCAACCTCGTCGGAGCCCTGAACCCGGCCTTCGGGAACCACTGCGCGAACAAGTGACCGCGTGAACGGCCGGCCCTCCCGGACCGTCGGCCGGGAGGGCCGGCTCAGCGCCGCTCGCGCTCCTCCACGTACGCGTTGTACGCCGCCACCTGCGCCCGCCGCGCCGTCCGCGCCACCGGACGCAGCGCCTCGGCCCGCGCCGCCATCGCCCCCGCGCTCACCGCGCCGCCGTGCTCCGGCCCGTGCGCGATGTCCACCAGCGCGCCCACGCGCTGCGCCAGCTCCAGAACCCGCACCGCGCGCGGCGGATATCCCGGCGCCAGCAGCCGGCGTCCCGCCTCCGCCCGCGCCCGGTACGCCTCCAGCGCCGCCTGGGCCACCGGCCCCGACCCGGCCACGTCCAGCCGCGTCAGCGCCTCGGTCGCCTCGCGCAGCGCCTCCGCCAGTTCCCGCTCGGCCTCCCCGAGCGACGGCACGTCCGCCGGCGGTGCCTGGCGCACCGGCAGGCAGTGCCACACCACCTCGGCGTGCACGTCGCCGTCCGGCCCCACCTCGTACGCCTCCGGCACCAGGCCCAGCGCCGCGCCCACCGCGACCACCGCCTCCCCGGCCTCCAGGGCGCGGGCGTTGAACTCCGGCGGCCCGCTCAGCCCCAGCGGGTGACCCGGCGCGGGCAGCGCCAGCCGCAGTCCCGTCACCCCCAGCGCGCGCAGCCTGCCGAGCGCGAGGGTGAGGCCGACCTCCCCGGGCTCGCCCGGCAGGCCCGCCACCCGGTGCACGGCATCGCCGCCCACGATGCGCTGCGCGGCGTCGTCCGGCGGAACCAGTCCGGCGAACAGGGCATTTCCCCAGGCGGTCAGCCGCCCGGAACGAGGTTCGTCGAGCATGCCCCCAGCCTAAGGACAGCGGGACGGCGAGCGTGGCGTAGGTTTTCCCTGGGACTGTGCCCACAGGCACAGACACAGGCGACAGCAGCGACTGCAATGGGAGACAACGCGCCATGAGCGATGTACTGGAGCTGGTGGACGTATCCGTGGTCCGCGAGGGTCGGGCTCTGGTGGAAGACGTCTCCTGGTCGGTCAAGGAGGGCGAGCGCTGGGTGATCCTCGGCCCCAACGGCGCCGGCAAGACCACCCTCCTCAACATCGCCTCCAGCTACCTCTTCCCGACCACCGGCACCGCCACCATCCTCGGCGAGCGGCTCGGCAAGATCGACGTCTTCGAACTGCGCCCGCGCATCGGCATGGCGAGCCACGCGCTCGCCGAGAAGCTGCCGCGCAATCAGACCGTGCTCCAGACCGTCCTCACCGCCGCCTACGGCATGACCGCCGGCTGGCGGGAGCACTACGACGCCGTCGACGAGCAGCGCGCCCTCGCCTTCCTGGACCGCCTCGGGATGAGCGCGTACCTGGACCGCAAGTTCGGCACCCTCTCCGAGGGCGAGCGCAAGCGCACCCAGATCGCCCGCGCGATGATGACCGACCCCGAACTCCTGCTCCTGGACGAGCCCGCCGCCGGGCTCGACCTCGGCGGCCGCGAGGACCTGGTCCGCCGGCTGGGACGGCTCGCCCGCGACCCGTACGCCCCCTCGATGATCATGGTGACCCACCACGTCGAGGAGATCGCCCCCGGCTTCACCCACGTGTTGATGATCCGCCAGGGCAAGGTGCTGGCGGCCGGGCCGGTCGAGACCGAGCTCACTTCCAGCAACCTTTCGCGCTGTTTCGGTCTTCCGCTGATCGTGGAGCGCAACGGCGACCGCTGGACCGCTCAAGGTCTCCCGCTCGGCTGACCCGCGCCCTACCATGAGCGTGTGGACGCATGGGTGTGGTGGCTGATCGCCGCGGTAGGACTCGGAATCCCGCTGGTACTGACCGCCATGCCCGAGTTCGGCATGTTCGCGGTGGGGGCCGTCGCGGGGGCGGCCGTCGCGGCGCTGGGCGGGGGAGCGGTGGCCCAGGTGGTCGTCTTCGCGGTGGTCTCGACCGCGCTGGTCCTCGTCGTCCGCCCCATCGCCAGACGCTCGCAGACCCAGCGCCCGGAACTGAGGACCGGGGTCGACGCCCTGACGGGCCGCCAGGCGACCGTCCTGGAGCGGGTGGACGGTTCCGGGGGACGGATCAAGCTCGCCGGCGAGGTCTGGTCCGCGCGCGCCCTCGACACGAGCATGACCTACGAACCGGGCACCCAGGTGGACGTGGTGGAGATCGACGGGGCCACCGCCGTCGTGATGTGATAGCCGGTAACCGCACGGTCACGCTGTCACCGCCGTCAGCGTGAAGTCCTAAGAATGCAGGGGGAGTCACGATGGACGCCATCATCATCGTGCTGATCATCCTGGTGGTGCTGGTATTCATCGCACTCATCAAGACGATCCAGGTCATTCCGCAGGCCAGCGCCGCGATCGTGGAGCGCTTCGGCCGCTACACCCGGACGCTGAACGCCGGCCTCAACATCGTCGTCCCGTTCATCGACACCATCCGCAACCGCGTCGACCTCCGCGAGCAGGTCGTCCCCTTCCCGCCCCAGCCGGTGATCACCCAGGACAACCTGGTGGTGAACATCGACACGGTGATCTACTACCAGGTCACCGACGCACGGGCCGCGACCTACGAGGTCGCCAGCTACATCCAGGCCATCGAGCAGCTCACCGTCACCACCCTGCGCAACATCATCGGCGGCATGGACCTGGAGCGCACCCTGACCTCCCGCGAGGAGATCAACGCCGCGCTGCGCGGCGTCCTGGACGAGGCCACCGGCAAGTGGGGCATCCGCGTCAACCGCGTGGAGCTCAAGGCGATCGAGCCGCCGACCTCCATCCAGGACTCGATGGAGAAGCAGATGCGCGCCGACCGCGACAAGCGTGCCGCGATCCTCCAGGCCGAGGGCGTCCGGCAGTCGCAGATCCTCACCGCCGAGGGCGAGAAGCAGTCCGCGATCCTGCGGGCCGAGGGCGAGGCCAAGGCCGCCGCGCTGCGCGCCGAGGGCGAGGCCCAGGCGATCCGCACGGTCTTCGAGTCCATCCACGCCGGCGACCCGGACCAGAAGCTGCTGTCCTACCAGTACCTCCAGATGCTCCCGAAGATCGCCGAGGGAGACGCCAACAAGCTGTGGATCGTGCCCAGCGAGATCGGCGAGGCGCTCAAGGGCCTCGGCGGCGCACTGGGCAACTTCGGCCCCGGGCCCACGGGCGGCTCCTCCGGCGACGGGGGAACGGGCCGCTCCGACCTGTCCAAGCGCCGCGAACAGCCCCCGATCGACTGACACGACCGGCGCCGGACGCGGTCGGCGCCGGACGCCGGCGTGCCCCCTGCGCACCACCCGGACACACCGCACGGACGCCCCTCAGGCATGATCGGTGCCCTGAACACCGATCGGCTGAGGGGCGTTGCACGTGGACATCTGGGAGGCCGCGGCCGTCTGCGCCGCCGGTGTCGGCGCGGGCACCATCAACACCATCGTCGGTTCCGGGACCCTGATCACCTTTCCCGTGCTGCTCGCGGTCGGGCTGCCTCCCGTCACCGCGAACGTCTCGAACGCGCTGGGCCTGGTGCCCGGCTCCATCAGCGGAGCCATCGGCTACCGCCGCGAACTGCGCGGACAGCGCGACCGCGTCCTGCGCCTGGGCACCGCGGCCCTCGTCGGGGCGCTGGCCGGGGCGGCCCTGCTGATCACGCTGCCGTCCGAGGCGTTCGACATGATCGTGCCGGTCCTCGTCGCACTGGCCCTGGTGCTCGTCATCGCCCAGCCCCGCCTGTCCCGCGCGATCCAGCGCCGCCGCGAACGCACCGGCGACCCCGCCCACCCCCACGGCGGTCCCGCCCTGCTCGGCGGCATCACCCTGGCCAGTATGTACGGCGGCTACTTCGGCGCCGCCCAGGGCGTCGTCTACCTCGCCCTGATGGGGCTGCTCATCCGCGACGACCTCCAGCGCATCAACGCCGTCAAGAACATCCTCGGCGCCGTCGTCAACGGAGCCGCCGCGGTCTTCTTCCTCTTCGTCGCCGACTTCGACTGGACCGCCGTCCTGCTCATCGCCGTCGGTTCGGCGGTCGGCGGCCAGCTCGGCGCCCACCTCGGACGCAAGCTGCCGCCGACCGCCCTCCGCGCGGTCATCGTGGCCGTCGGCGTGGTGGCGATCCTCCAGCTCGTGCTGGACTGACCGCCCGGGCCGCTCAGGCGGAGGCGGGCAGCGCCAGCCACTCCGGCAGCGACTCACCGTCCCGCAGCCCCAGCGCGAGGACCAGCGCGTCCGCCGGAGTCGGCTCGAACGGCCGCGTCAGCAGCCGCATGCCGGCCTGTGCGGGAGTGCGGTCCGCCTTGCGGTGGTTGTCCTCCGCGCACGCCGCGACCGTGTTCAGCCAGGTGTCGCCGCCACCGCGCGACCGCGGCACGATGTGGTCCACCGTGGTCGCCCGGCGCCCGCAGTAGGCGCACCGGTGCCGGTCCCGTACGAGCACACCGCGCCGCGACCACGGCGCCCGTTGTCGGAACGGGACCCGCACGTACCTGCAGAGCCTGATCACCTGCGGCACCGGAAGATCGAGGTGCGCCGCCCGTATCCGCAGGCCCGGGTGCGACTGCTCGACGACGGCCTTGCCCTGCATCACCAGCACCACGGCGCGCCGCAGCGACACCGTCGACAGCGGCTCGAAGCTCGCGTTGAGCACCAGCGTCTCGCGCATCTCACCCACCTCCGGGCCCGGCCCCGCCCCCCTGGCGGGGTGGCACCACTGTGCCGTTGCCCGGTGGGGCGGACAACGCAATTTCCCCCTGCTGTACGGGAGATGCCGGCACGCCGACGGCCGGGTGACGGCGGCCGCGGCAAGGACCGGAACTCGGTGGAGGAGCGGGGGAGGCGTGGCGGCGGACGGCACGGACGCGCCCCGCCGCCCCCGGGGCCGCGGTGCCGGCCGTCCGGCCACCACTGCGCGATCCGGGGACGACGGGGCGCGAGGACCTTTCCGCCGAGGGCCGCCCACGGGCCGCCGCGGCCCCGGAGCCATCGGGCGGCCCCGGTCCGCGCGGCCGTCGTGACGGCGGGCGCTCAGCCCTCCGCGGGCACCTCGTACTCGCCGATCAGCTGCGCGCGCGCCAGTGTGTGGAACCGCAGGTTGAAACCGACCACGGCGGGCGACGCGTCCGCGTCCACTCCCAGCTTCTCGGTGTCCACGGCGTACACCGTGAACACGTAGCGGTGCGGACCGTCCCCGGGCGGCGGGGCGGCTCCGCCGAAGTCCCGGGTGCCGTAGTCGTTGCGCACGTGCACCGCGCCCTCGGGCAGGCCCTTCATCTCACCGGTGCCGGCGCCCGCGGGCAGCTCGGTCACGGTCGCCGGGATGTCGAAGACCGACCAGTGCCAGAAGCCGCTGCCGGTCGGCGCATCGGGATCGAAGCAGGTGACGGCGAAGCTCTTCGTCTCCGCCGGGAACCCCTCCCACCGCAGGTGCGGAGAGGTGTTGCCCTCGGCGTAGACCTGGTCGGGCTTCAGCCGGGCGCCCTCCGACACGTCGTCGCTGACGACCGTGAACGACGGCACCGGGGGATGGAAGTCGTGGGGGAGTGGGCGCCGCTTCTGCTCGGTCACGTCGGGAACCTCCTGATAGCGCGACATCGCTGCACCGGCCAGCCTAACGAGCCCGCGCTCCGCCTCCCTGCGCCACGACCGCCACGGCCGGGACGCGCTCCTCACGCGTGCGGGGGCGCGGCCCGCACCGGGCCGCGCCCCCGCACCGGATGCCGCCGGCGGGCCGGAGGTCAGAACCAGTTCCGCTTGCCGCCGACCTCGGCCAGCCACTGGTTGAGGTAGGCGGTCCAGTCGGTCTGCTGGAAGTTCGCCAGGTCCACGGTGAAGGAGCGGTAGGTGTCGCTGCCCTCGCTGAACAGGCCGGGCTTCTTGTCCATCTCCAGCACGACGTCCATCTCGCGCTCGTCCGCGACGAAGCTCAGCTCGACCTGGCTGAGCCCTCGGTACTGCGGCGGGGCCAGGAATTCGATCTCCTGGTAGAAGGGCAGCTTCTGCCGCGTGCCGCGGATGTGCCCCTGCTCCAGGTCCGCGTTCTTGAAGCGGAAGCCGAGGGTCCCGAACGCGTCGATGATCGCCTGCTGGGCGGGGAGCGGGTGGACGTTCACCGGGTCGAGGTCACCGGAGTCCACGGCCTTGGCGATCGCCAGCTCCGTCTTCACACCGATGCTCATCCCGGTCAGGTGGTGCCCCATGAAGGAGGTGATGGGGGTCTCCCACGGCACCTCCAGTCCGAACGGAACCGTGTGCACGGCCCCGGGCTGGAGCTCGAAGGAGCCACCGAGCTGCTGGCGGTGGAACTCGACGTTCTTGTTGAACTCCTCCTCGCCGCTCTCCACCTCCACCTTGGCCTGGAGGCCGACCGAGAGCCCCTGGATCTCCTGGGCGACCGAGCCGCCCTGGATCCGCACCTCGCCCTGGACGACGCCGCCCGGCACCACGTTCGGCTCGGTCAGCACCGTCTCCACCGACGCACCGCCGATGCCCACGCTCGCGAACAGCTTCTTGAAGCCCATGCTCTTCCTCCCCCAGGCCCTGGCCTGTGTGACGCGCTGGTCCCTAAGAACGTCTGCAGTCTGCCGGACGGTTCCACCGCCCAGGCCCGCCGCCGGCAGTTGTTACCTGATGGCTGCACTACGCTCGACCGGCGTGACCGCTGATCAAGACCGTATGCCCCTGCCCCGTGACTTCTTCGCCCGCCCCGTCCTGGAGGTCGCCCCCGACCTGCTCGGACGCGTCCTGGTCCGCACGACCGACGACGGTCCGGTCGAACTGCGCCTGACCGAGGTGGAGGCGTACGCGGGACGACTCGACCCCGGCTCGCACGCCTACCGCGGCCGGACCGAGCGCAACGCCGTGATGTTCGGCCCGCCCGGCCACGCATACGTCTACTTCACCTACGGCATGTGGCACTGCCTCAACCTGGTCTGCGACGGCGAGGGCACCGCGAGCGGCGTGCTGCTGCGCGCGGGCGAGGTGCTGAGAGGCCACGAGCAGGCACGCAAGCGCCGTCCGAAGGCGCGCAACGACAGCGAGCTGGCCAAGGGGCCCGCCCGGCTGGCCACCGCCCTGGGCGTGGACCGCGCCCTGAACGGCACCGACGTCTGCGGGGACGACGCCGGTGCTCCTCTCCGCATCCTCGCCGGCACCCCGGTCCCGGCCCACCGCATACGCACCGGCCCGCGCACGGGCGTGGGCGGCGAGGGAGCCGCCCACCCGTGGCGCTTCTGGATCGACGGCGACCCCTCGGTGAGCCCGTACCGGGCCCACCAACCACGTCGCCGTCGGGTGGCGCTTGACGCTCCGGTCTCCGAGGTCTAACGTAGACCGAGCCGCTGACACGGGACGAGATCCTCATGGCGACCGGACAGGTTGCGTGAGAGAGGCCCGGAGCGGACAAACACCATCCACGGATTCCCCGGCCGGGGCCATTTCCACTGTGCGGAAAACCGGCCCGAATGACTCGATTATGAGTCGCCGGAAAGATCCGCTAAAGTGGTGAACACACCGAAGGGAAGCGCCCGGAGGGGCCCCGGGAAGGGGTGCCGAAGGAAGCGTCCGTTCCTTGAGAACTCAACAGCGTGCCAAAAGTCAACGCCAGACATGTTGACAACCCCGTCGCTTCTCCGCGGTCTCGCGGGGAGGGGATGTGGTTCCTTTGAAACACACAGCGAGGACGCTGTGAACCAGAACGGGGACGATTCCTCCCTGTTCCGGTTCCGCTCTGTGCGGATGTGCCCGGAGTACCGGGAAGCATTCACGGAGAGTTTGATCCTGGCTCAGGACGAACGCTGGCGGCGTGCTTAACACATGCAAGTCGAACGATGAAGCCCCTTCGGGGGTGGATTAGTGGCGAACGGGTGAGTAACACGTGGGCAATCTGCCCCGCACTCTGGGACAAGCCCTGGAAACGGGGTCTAATACCGGATACGACACTCTCGGGCATCCGATGAGTGTGGAAAGCTCCGGCGGTGCAGGATGAGCCCGCGGCCTATCAGCTTGTTGGTGAGGTAATGGCTCAC
>NZ_DASQNP010000027.1:0-9355 GCF_035644915.1 Streptomyces sp. | reverse complement strand
GAGCGCTCTCACAGGGGTTCCGGTATTCACGAGTTGAAGCCGGATTGGTCTCGTCCAATGACTTGACGGGGTGCTTTCGCAGGGAGTTGACTCACGCCCTGAACTAAGCCTGGTAAGCGGGTGGTTGGCGCTCCGAGCGCTGCCCGCCCGCCTTCACCGACGTAGCGTCCCCCACCGCGTATCGAGGTGAACCCATGCCTCCACGGCAGTGCCCCGGCTCGTTCCGCTTCCCCGCGGACGCCGTCCCCGCCGTGGCCGTAGGCCATGGCGACATCACCGCCGGCGGTACGGCCGCCTTGTGCCGACCGCCCGCGCACGGGGACGCGACACCCCCACCGCCGGGTTTCCCGGACGACAGACGGATGTGATGGTCATGCACCCCACCCCCCACACCACCCCCCACGAGCCACCAGGCCCACGGCGCTCCGGCCCCCGCCGCGCCCGTCCGTGGGCGTCGGCGGCGGCCCTGGTGGGCCTGGCCCTGACCCTGACGATCACCGGCACGGCCATGGCCGGCTCCACGGACGACAACGCCGCCCCCAAGGCGGCGAAGGCGGCCAAGGCCGCCGAGGCCGAACCCATGGCCGTGCTGTTCGAGGACAACTTCGACGGCCCCGCCGGATCGGCCGTCAACAGCAGCCGGTGGCAGTTGGAGACCGGTGACAACAGCGGCAACAACCACGAGCGGCAGTACTACACCCCGGGCAATGCCAACGCCGCGCTCGACGGCAAGGGCAACCTGGTGATCACCGCCCGCAAGGAGAACCCGAACAACTACCAGTGCTGGTACGGGCGGTGCGAGTACACCTCCGCCCGGATGAACACCGCGGGCAAGTTCACCACCACCTACGGTCACATCGAGGCCCGCATCAAGATCCCGCGCGGCCAGGGCATGTGGCCGGCGTTCTGGATGCTCGGCGCCGACATCGGCCAGCCCGGCGTCGGATGGCCGAACAGCGGCGAGATCGACATCATGGAGAACGTCGGCTACGAGCCCGGGACGGTGCACGGCACCATCCACGGCCCCGGCTACTCCGGCGGCGAGGGCATCGGCGCCGCGTACACCCTGCCGAACGGCCGGGCGTTCGCCGACGACTTCCACACCTTCGCCGTCGACTGGTCCCCCAACTCCATCACCTGGTCGGTGGACGGACAGGTCTACCAGCGCCGCACCCCGGCCGACCTGGGCGGCGACCGCTGGGTGTTCGACAAGCCGTTCTTCCTGATCCTCAACCTCGCGGTGGGCGGCGACTGGCCGGGCCTGCCCGACGGCAGCACCAGCTTCCCGCAGCAGATGGTCGTCGACTACGTCCGCGTCACCAGCGGTGACAGCGGCGGCAGCGGGCGCACCGGCCAGATCACGGGTCTGGCGGGCAAGTGCCTGGACGTGGCCTGGGGGGACACCGCCAACGGCACCCCGGTGCAGATCCACGACTGCAGCGGCAACGCCGCGCAGCGGTGGACCGTCGGCACCGACGGCACCATCCGGGCGCTCGGCAAGTGCCTGGACGTCTCCGGCGCCGGCAAGGCGGACGGCACCGCCGTCCAGCTCTGGGAGTGCAACGGCTCCGCGGCCCAGCAGTGGGTCGTCACCGCGGCACGGGACATCGTCAACCCCAACGCCGACAAGTGCCTGGACGTGAAGGACAACAACGCCGCCAACGGCACCAAGGTGCAGATCTGGACCTGCACCGGGGCCGCCAACCAGAAGTGGACCGCGCCGTAGGCGACCGTGGACCACGGGTCGGCACGGACCTCGGCCGGCGGACGACCGCCGGGTGACCGGGGCCGGACGGCCCGCGAAGGACACCGCGGCCGGCGGGGAGGGTTTCGGACCCCCGCCGGCCGCGGTCGTTCAGTCGCTCCCCGGGCGCTCCTCCGGGTCCGGGGCGACGAGCTCCCGGTATTCGGGATGCAGGGCGATCCACCGCTCCATGAAGGGGCAGGCCGGGCGGACCCGCAGGCCGCGCCGCCGCGCGTCCTCCAGGGCGGTCCGGGCGAGCCGGTCGCCGAGGCCCTGTCCCCGGAAGGGCAGGGACACCACGACCCGGGGATAGGACACCAGGCCATCGGTGCGGACGTAGTCCGCGAAGGCGATGAGCGTCGCGCCGATCCGTGCCTCGAACCGGCCGTGGGCCGGTGAGTCGCTGATCGTGACCGGGCTGTTGGTGGCTGCCGTGGGCATGCTGCGTTCCTCCCGGAATGACCGTATTGCTCCTCTTCTGGTCAACCGAGTGCCACGCGGTGGTGTTCCTACCCCTCCCGGTCGGGCCGGACCGGGACGGGCGGCGTCAGCCCTCCTCCCCGCCCTCCAGCCGGAACCCGACCTTCAGGCCGACCTGGTAGTGCTCGATCGCGCCGTTCGTGATGTTGCCGCGCACCTGGGTCACCTCGAACCAGTCCAGGTTCCGCAGGGTCTGCGAGGCGCGCTCGATCGCGTTGCGGATCGCCTGGTCGACACCCTCGTGGGAGGTGCCGACGATCTCGGTCACCCGGTAGATGTGGTCGGTCATGGTGGCCTCCTGTGGGGACGGTCACGGCCGTTCCTCGTCTCCACGGTGCCCCAGGGCACGGCGGCGCGCGAGTGCTAGGCTCGCGACCGGGCCGTGACTGGCGCGTAGGGATGGGATCGACCATCGGGGAGCGGCCCTCGCCCCGTGCGATGAAGAGCCGCGCGCCTGGGCCGCCCGGACCGCCGTCAAGGACGTCAAGGAGGGCCCATGGCCACCGCACCCACGTCGCGCACCACCCCCGCCGCCTCCACCGCCCCCGCCTCCGCCGCATCGACGGCCTCCACGGCCTTCAACAGCGCCCTGGAGGTGATCCGCACCGTCGAACCGCGCGTCGCCGACGCCATCGCCGCCGAGGTCACCGACCAGCGCGCCTCCCTCAAGCTGATCGCCAGCGAGAACTACGCCTCCCCGGCCGTGCTGCTGGCCATGGGCAACTGGCTCAGCGACAAGTACGCCGAGGGCACCGTCGGCCGCCGCTTCTACGCCGGATGCCGCAACGTCGACACCGTCGAGGCGCTCGCCGCCGAGCACGCCCGCGAGCTGTTCGGCGCCGCCCACGCCTACGTCCAGCCGCACTCCGGCATCGACGCCAACCTGGTCGCCTTCTGGGCCGTCCTCGCCCAGCGCGTGGAGAGCCCCGCCCTGGAGCGCGCCGGGGCGCGCCACGTGAACGACCTGACCGAGGAGGACTGGGCGGCCCTCCGGCGCGAACTGGGCGACCAGCGGATGCTGGGCATGTCCCTGGACGCGGGCGGCCACCTCACCCACGGCTTCCGCCCCAACATCTCCGGGAAGATGTTCGTCCAGCGCAGCTACGGCACCGACCCGGCCACCGGTCTGCTGGACTACGACGCGGTGCGTGCCGCCGCCCGCGAGTTCCGCCCGCTCATCCTGATGGCCGGCTACTCCGCCTACCCCCGCCTGGTGAACTTCCGGATCATGCGGGAGATCGCCGACGAGGTCGGCGCCACCCTGATGGTCGACATGGCCCACTTCGCCGGACTGGTCGCGGGCAAGGTCCTCACCGGGGACTTCGACCCCGTACCGCACGCCAACATCGTCACCACCACCACCCACAAGTCCCTGCGCGGCCCGCGCGGCGGCATGGTGCTGTGCGACGAGTCGCTGGCCGAGCACGTGGACCGGGGCTGCCCGATGGTCCTCGGCGGCCCGCTGCCCAACGTCATGGCCGCCAAGGCCGTGGCGCTGGCCGAGGCCCGGCGGCCGGAGTTCCGCGACTACGCCCGGCAGGTGGTGGACAACGCCGCCGCGCTCGCCGAGGGCCTGCTGCGCCGCGGCGCCACCCTCGTCACCGGCGGCACCGACAACCACCTGGCGCTCATCGACGTCACCGGCTACGGGCTCACCGGCCGCCAGGCCGAGGACGCCCTGCTGGAGGCCGGGATCGTCACCAACCGCAACGCCGTGCCGCGCGACCCCAACGGCGCCTGGTACACCTCCGGCATCCGCGTCGGCACCCCCGCCCTGACCACCCGCGGGCTCGGCACGGCGGAGATGGACGAGGTCGCCGACCTGATCCACACCGTCCTCACCGCCGCCGAGCCGGGCACCGCGCCGGGCGGCGGTGCGTCCAAGGCGCGGTACGTCCTGGACGGCAAGGTCGCCGAGGCCGTCGCGGACCGCGCCGCCGACCTGCTGGCCGGACACCCGCTGTACCCGGGGATCGACCTGATCTGACCGATCCGGGTCCGTTCCGGTCCGACCCGGACCGGGCCCGGCGCGTAGCCTGCCGGTATGACCGACGACCTGCCCGAGATGCGGGCCTCCGACGCCGAACGGGAACGCGTGGCCGAAGTGCTGCGGGAGGCACTGGCCGAGGGGCGGCTCGACATGGAGGAGTTCCAGGAACGACTGGACTCCGCCTACCGGGCGCGCACCCGGGGAGAACTGGCGCCGCTGGTCCGGGACCTGCCCCGGGCGTCCGCGCCCGAGGAGCCCGAGCGGCAGGGCCGCCGCTGGGCCGGACGCTTCGGCGGCAGGCCCACCTCCCGCAGCGGCGTGGCGATCATGGGCGCCTTCGTCCGCAAGGGACCGTGGACCGCTCCCCGCCGCTTCACCGGCTTCGCCTTCTGGGGCGGCGGGGAGATCGACCTGCGCGAGGCCCGCTTCGAGGACCGCGAGATCGAGATCCGCTGCTTCGCGGTCATGGGCGGCATCGACGTGATCGTCCCCCCGGAGGCCGAGGTCGACGTGCGCGGCGTCGGCATCATGGGCGACTTCGACCACAGTGCCGCGGGCACGGGCGAACCGGGGGCGCCCCGGGTGGTGATCACCGGCTTCGCCTTCTGGGGCGGGATCGGCACCAAGCGCAAGCCCGCCCGGCGCGAGACCGGGCGCGGACACCTCGGGGGACCCAGGCACCTGGGGCACGGCGGCGGATGGGGCGACGGGCACGGACGTACGCCGCCGGAGTGACCGGGCCCGCGCCCGCGCGCCGCTCCCCGGTGCCGTCCCTCACCGCCGCCAGGCGGGCTCGTCCGCGCCCGGCCGCCCCGGCGGGTGGGCCCAGCCGGTGGGCCCGCCCTCGTACTCCACCGGGGAGACGGCGTGGCGCAGCCGCCCCAGCGGACTGCCGGTCTCGGTGAGCCAGGGACCGGGGTCGTACGTCTCGGGGGCGTACGCCCCGGGAGCGTGCGGCGGGGGACCGGAGGGCGCCGCCTCGTGCAGCAGCCAGTGCGCGGTCCGCGCCAGCGCCGCCCGCACGTGCCGGGTGCCGCCGTCGCCGCGCTGGTCGGTGAGCGCCCGCAGCACCGCGGCGGCCAGCAGGTAGCCCGTGCCGTGGTCCAGCGCCTGCGCGGGCAGCACACCCGGAGGGTTCCCGCCCTCCACCTCGTCCGCCCCCGCCGCCCCCGCCGCCTCGGCCACCGCGATGCCGCTCGCCGCCTGCACCAGGCTGTCGAAGCCCCGCCGTCCACCCCAGGGGCCGACCCCGGCCCCGCCCCAGGCGTTCAGCTCCGCCACCACCAGGCCCGGCCGCCGCTCGGCCAGCGCCTCGGCCGCCAGCCCGAAGCGGTCCAGGGCACCGGGCCGGTAGCCGGTCACCACCACGTGGGCGGCGGAGAGCAGGTCCTCGAAGGTCCGGCGGCCGGAGCGGGAGGCGAGGTCCAGCAGTGCCGACCGCTTGCCGAACCCGGTGTCGGCGTGGGCGTCCGCGCTCTCGGGCAGCCCCGGCGCGTCGATCCGCAGCACGTCGGCGCCCAGCAGCGCGAGCGTACGGGTGGCCACGGGACCGGCGATGACCCGGGTGAGGTCCAGGACGCGCGGGCCGTCCGGGAGCGGCGGCAGCGGCAGCGGCGGGGCGTCGTCCAGGCGCTCGCGCCCCACCAGGGGGAGCCCGGCCACGGCCGCCCCCTGCGGATGCGCCGCCCACTGCCCCGGGGTGCGCACGGCGACCGCGAGCCCGCCCGCGGCGTGCACCAGCTCCTCGACGTCCTCGGCGCGGCGGCCCGCGAGTTCGCCGGCGACCGCGGCGGCCAGTGCCCCGTCGTCCCCGCGGTCGGGGACGCCGAGGGCGGCCAGCAGCCGGGCGCGGTGGTGCGGGTAGTTGGCGTGGGTGCGCAGCCAGCCGCCGTCGGTGCGCCAGAAGCGGGACAGCGGCGCGAACGTGCCGGCCGGGCGGCCGTCGATCCGCAGGTGCCGCTCGCTGGTGAACGCGGTGGCCACCGCGCCGTCGTCCACCCGTACGGCCGGAACGGCGGTCCCCGCGCGCCGGGCGGCCAGCTCGGCCGCCGCCAGGGAGCACACCGCGACCGTCGACCGGGCCAGTTCCCGCACCGGCAGCCGCGCGGGCAGCACGCCCGCCGGACCGCCCCGGGGGACGTGGCGGACGCGCGCGGGCAGGGCGGGGTCACCGCCCAGTGCGGCCCACAACCGGGCCGGGAACCGTTGCTCCATGGGGGCATGATGCCGCCCCGCCGCCCGCCGGCGCGCCTTGGGGACCGCCCCGCCGCCCGCTTCGGGGATTGTCAGTGCCCGCAACTAAGTTGATCAACAACGCGGTTGAGTAGCCGTACGGATGTTTGGAAGCCGTCTCGCACGGCACGCTGATGGCATGGAGAGGATCATGGAGAACGCGCACCGCACCACGGACCTGACCACCGGCCTGACCCCGCAGTTCGGGCGGGGCCCGGCGCTGGCGGTCGCCCTAGGAGGGACGCTCGCACTGGGCTGGCTGGTCGCCATGGCCTACGTCATAGCCGTCTGGGCGCTGGGCGGCTGACCGGCCCGGACCGCTCGGACCGCCTGGGCCCCTTGGCCCGCGACCCCGTCCCTCAGCCCCGCCCGCCCGGGGAGACCTCGCGGAAGACGATTCCCGCCCGCACCAGCCGCCCGATCAGCGCGTCGCCCATCGCGACCGCCGTGGTGACCTGCCCCGAGGTCCCGGGCAGCTCGTCCAGGGCCAGGCACAGCGCCGACTCCGCCAGCATCTTGGCCGTCTCCCCGTATCCCGGATCGCCGCCGGACACCTCCGTGATCACACGCCGTCCGCCGCCCTCGCCGACGAAGCGGACCGTGAACCAGCTCCTGGCCCGCCGCGCGGCATCCGGCCCCTCGCCCGGCGCCAGCCGCGCGGACAGGGCACGACGGGCGGCCGGGAACTGGGCGAGCGCGTAGAGCACCCCGGCGCCGGCCACCCCGCCCACGGCGACGGGCAGCCGGCGGACGGCGGCGTAGTGGCGGTAGCGGAAGTCCGGACCGTAGCGCTCCAGCGCGGCGGCCGACCGGGCCACGATCCGCGGGTCGACGGTGGGCAGCGGCACCGCCCACGCGCCCGCCTCCCGGCTGCGGTGCGGCCGGCCCAGGGGAGTGCTGATCCGGCGCCCGGCCGGCCGCGGCTCGACCCCGCGCCGCTCCCGGGCCGCGCGCGCCGTCTGACGGCGGCGGGAGAAGGCGGTCAGGGCGGAGGCGAACGTACCGCCGGAGAAGGCGCCGGACGCGCGGACGTAGCCGTCGATCCGCAGCGGCACGCCCTCGGGGAGCCGCCGGACGGTGAACAGCACGCCCAGGTCGTGCGGTACGGAGTCGAAGCCGCAGGCGTGCACCAGCCGCGCCCCGCTCTCGCGGGCCCGCTCGTGGTGGCGCAGGTACATCAGATCGACGAACTCCGGCTCCCCGGCCAGGTCCACGTAGTCCGTCCCCGCCCCGGCGCAGGCGGCCACCAGCGGCGCGCCGTGGCGGACGTACGGGCCGACGGTGGTGGCGACCACGCGGGTGGCGGCGGCGATCTCGCGCAGCGAGCGGGGGTCGCCGGCGTCGGCGTGCAGCAGCGGCAGCCCGGCGCAGGCCGGGTTGATCCCCGCCAGCCGCTCGCGCAGCCGCCGGAGCTTCTCGCGATCGCGCCCCGCGAGCGCCCAGCGGCAGCCGTCGGGGGCGTGTGCGGCCAGGTACGCGGCGGTCAGCTCCCCGGTGAAACCGGTCGCGCCGAAGAGCACCACGTCGTGGTCGCGGTCGTTCCGTGACACTCCTGCCTCCTGGTGCCGGAGAAGAGGGGCGGGATGCGGGGGCCTGTCAGTGACCGACCCTACGGTGGATCCATGGCTGACCGTGTGAAGGGGCGTGCGACGGGGCGGACGGGCGCGCGGCGGGGTCCGTGGGCGGTGCGGGAGGCGGTGCGGGAGTTCGCCCTCGGCCTGCCCGGCGCCCACGAGGACTTCCCCTGGGGCACGTGCGTCGTCAAGGTCAACCGGAAGATCTTCGTCTTCCTCGGCGCCGAGGAGGGCGACGACCCTCCCGGCGTCACCGTGAAGCTCGCCGACCCCGGAGCCCACGGCCACGCGATGTCCGTGCCGGGCGCCGTGCCCACGGGGTACGGGCTCGGCCGGGCGGGCTGGGTGTCCGTACCGCTGGGCGGGGCCGGCGCACCCCCGGCGGAGCTGCTGTGCGACTGGGTCGAGGAGAGCTACCGCACCATCGCCCCCCGGCGCCTCGTCGCCCAGCTCGACGCGAGGACGGAAGCGGGCTGACCCGGCCTGCCCTCGCGCCCGGGAGCCTCGACCCCTCACCTACACCTCCGGTGCGTGGGCCCGGACGGAGCGCGACACGCTCCCCGGGCCGTGCAGCCGTGGCGGACACGACGGGGCCCATCCGTTTCCTGCCGTGTCGCTCCGGAGCCCTGCCTCAAGGGAGCGGGGAGATATCTGCGGCTTGGACCCGGCGAACCGGCTTGACGTTCCTGTCCAGGCTCCAACCGGGGCGCCTCCCCCCAGCGCGTACTGGCTGGTGCCCCCGGACGGGTTCGTCACCCGGTGCCAGGCCGTACGCCTCGGACGGCGACAAGCCCGTCCATTCGCCGAGTTGTCGACCGTGCTCCCCAGGAGGCCCGTGACGCCCTCCGGAGATCGATGGAACGCCTGGACGGACGCTTCAGGGAAGCGACGCGGGACGACGGGACGACGGAGGGAAAGCCGTGACAAAAGTGGAGTTTCCGGTTCGGGTGATTTCCTGCTTTTCCGCTACTCAACGCACCTGCCCCTTACATAACGTGACCAGTGGTGGCATTCGCGCAGCCGGCGGTTGTACGGCCGCCGACCGGTCCTGTGCGGCCGGTACGGCGTGACAGGCCCGCAGCAAGCGCCGTTGGACACGGGCACGACGAAGGGGCAGGTGCACACATGACGCTGGACAACGACGGCACGGAACGCACGGACCACGACAGCGAGGAGACGGCACGCACGGATCACGCCACCGACGGCGCGGACGAATCGTGCTGGGAGGAGGAGTGGGACGACGAGTACGGGCCGGTGGTCAAGGCCGCCGCCCGCCAGATCAAGCTGTGGCGCACCGCGGCGGGCCTGACCCAACTGGAGCTGGGTCGCGCCATC
>NZ_DASQNP010000026.1:0-24062 GCF_035644915.1 Streptomyces sp. | reverse complement strand
ACGGCGGCTGGTTCCGCAACATCGCGTTCGTGCCCGCGTACAACGACGGGGGCCGTCCCTCCGCGGACCTCGACGGCGCGCCCTACCAGGAGGTCGCGCCGTACGGCGTGTACTGGGCCACCTGGGCGCAGACCACCGACTACTGGATCTCGCAGGGCACCGAGACGGGCGGCGGCGGCGCGCAGGAGGACTTCGCCGTGCTGCACGTCCGGCCGGAGCGGAACACCGGCAAGTCCCTGGAGGAGACCGTCGGGACCGCGCTGAGGATCAACTTCGACGCGCCGGAGATGAGCCGGATCGCCGGGGTGAGCAACTACGGCTATCCGGCCGCGCCGCCGTACGACGGCGCGTTGATGTACACCTGCACCGACCGGCCGACCCGGCTGACCATCGACCCGGCGGCGCCGACGATGTACCGCATCGGCTGCACCATGACCGGCGGCTCCTCCGGCGGCAGTTGGCTGGTCGAGGGCGCGGACGGCGAGGCGGAGGTCGTCTCCGTCACCTCCATCGGCTCCCAGCCCGCCTCCTGGCTGGCCGGTCCGCTGCTCGGCCCGAGCGCCGAGGGCGTGTTCGAGGCGATCAGCGAGAAGTTCGCCGGCCGGAGCTGACGCCCCTCTCCCGCCCGTACACCGAGGGCCCGCCGCTCCCTTCGGAAGGGAGCGGCGGGCCCTCGCCGCGTGCTGTGCTGTGGTGCGCTGTGCCGTGCGGATCAGACCGACGCCATCGGGCTGCGCCGGGTGTCGCTGCCGGGTACCGGCTCGGACGGGTCGCTGCCCAGGTCCACGATGCGGTTGTCCGCGTCGACGTGCACGACCCTGGGCCGGAAGGCCCGGGCCTCGGCGTCGTCCATCTGCGCGTAGCTGATGAGGATCACCAGGTCCCCGGGGTGGACGAGATGCGCGGCGGCGCCGTTGATCCCGATCACCCCGGAGCCGCGCCGCCCCTCGATGACGTACGTCTCCAGGCGGGCGCCGTTGGTGATGTCGACGATGTGGACCAGTTCCCCGGGCAGCAGGTCCGCGGCCTCCATCAGCTCCGCGTCTATCGTGACGGACCCCACGTAGTGGAGATCCGCCTCGGTGACCGTGGCCCGGTGGATCTTCGACTTGAACATGGTGCGCAGCACGGTGCCGTCTCCTTGCGGTGAGAAGGGTCGCGCTCCCTGACCGGGATGCGCGCCGTCCGGGCCATGCTACGGCTCAGCCGCGGGCGTCCGCCGTGACGTACGCCCGCAGTTCCGCCGCCAGTTCCTCGTGGACGCGGACCGACAGGAGCGTGCCGCTCTCGGTGTGCTCCTCGGAGAGCACCTCGCCCTCGGTGTGGGCCCGGGAGACCAGGTCGCCGCGGGTGTAGGGCACCAGGGCCGTCAGCTCCACGCCAGGGTGCGGCAGCTCCCGGTCGATCAGCTCCAGCAGCTCGTCGATGCCCTGACCGGTGCGGGCCGAGACCGCGACGGCGCGCTTCTCCGCGCGCAGCAGCCGCTGGAGGGCCAGCGGATCGGCCGCGTCCGCCTTGTTGACCACCACGAGCTCGGGCACGTCCGTCGCGCCGACGTCCCGGATCACCTCGCGCACGGCGGCCAACTGCTCCTCCGGCGCCGGGTGCGCGCCGTCGACCACGTGGAGGATCAGGTCGGCGTCGGCGACCTCCTCCATCGTGGAGCGGAACGCCTCGACGAGGTGGTGCGGGAGGTGCCGGACGAAGCCGACGGTGTCGGCCAGGGTGAACGCCCGTCCGCTGGGGGTCTCGGCGCGGCGCACGGTCGGGTCGAGGGTGGCGAACAGCGCGTTCTCCACCAGCACGCCCGCGCCCGTGAGCCGGTTGAGCAGGGACGACTTCCCGGCGTTGGTGTATCCGGCGATGGCGACCGACGGCACCTTGTTGCGGCGCCGCTCCTGCCGCTTGATCTCGCGGCCGGTCTTCATCTCCGCGATCTCCCGGCGCATCTTCGCCATCTTCTCGCGGATGCGCCGCCGGTCCGTCTCGATCTTGGTCTCACCGGGACCGCGGGTGGCCATGCCGCCGCCCGCGGAGCCGGAGCCACCGCCGCCCATCTGCCGGGACAGCGACTGGCCCCAGCCGCGCAGCCTGGGCAGCATGTACTGCATCTGCGCGAGCGAGACCTGCGCCTTGCCCTCGCGGGACTTGGCGTGCTGGGCGAAGATGTCGAGGATCAGGGCGGTGCGGTCCACCACCTTGACCTTGACGACGTCCTCCAGGTGGATCAACTGGGCGGGGCTGAGCTCACCGTCGCACACGACGGTGTCGGCCGCCGTCTCCACCACGATGTCGCGCAGCTCCTGGGCCTTGCCGGAGCCGATGTAGGTGGCCGGGTCGGGCTTGTCGCGGCGCTGGATCACCCCGTCGAGGACGATCGCGCCGGCCGTCTCGGCGAGGGCGGCCAGCTCCGCGAGGGAGTTCTCGGCCTCCTGCACCGTGCCGGAGGTCCACACGCCCACGAGCACCACGCGTTCCAGGCGGAGCTGCCGGTACTCGACCTCGGTGACGTCCTGGAGCTCGGTGGACAGGCCCGCGACCCTGCGGAGGGCGGCGCGGTCGTGGCGGTCGTACTGGTCGCCGTCGCGCTCACCGTCGATCTCGGGGATCCAGGCGACGTCCTCTTCCATCAGGGCGTCGGCTCGGCGGTACGACTCGGCGGTGCGCTGGCCGTTCTGCGGAAGTGAGGAAGAGGAGGTCATTGTGTCCTTACGTCGTTGAGGTGAAGGTATCGGGACAACGCGCGCGGTGCCCGGAACATTCCCCGGCGGGCGGGTGCGTATCCCCGCCCGGGCGGCGGCCCGACCACGACGATGGTGGCACGGCGCGGCCCGGACGTCATCCGGTTTGACCGCGGGCCCACCGCCTCGCCGGACGCCCCGGTCACTGCTCGCGGGTGGCGCGGACGACGTCGTAGACGCCGGGCACGTCCCGCATGGCGCGCATCAGCCGCGGCAGCGTGCCGGCGTCGGGGAGCCGGAGGGTGTACGTGTGCCGCACCCGGTGCTCCCGCGGGGGCTCCACCTCCGCGGAGACCACGGCCGCGCCCTCCGCGGCGATGGCCTCGGTGAGGTCGGCGAGCAGGTGCGGCCGGCTCAGCGACTCGGCGTACAGCGTCACCCGGCAGCCGGCGTCGGAGGACTGCCACCGCACGGGCACGGTCTCGCGTCCGGCGGCGGCCATCCGGGCCACGCCGGGGCAGCTCTCCCGGTGCGCGGTCACCGCGCCGCCGCGCACCGGGAAGCCGACCACGGCGTCGGGTGGTACGGGGGTGCAGCAGCGGGCCAGCCGTACGGGCGCGCCGGGCGGGTCGGCGACGGCCGCCGGCTCCTCGCGGGGCCGCGCCGGCCGGGCGGGCGCGGCGGCGGAGCCGGCGGGGGCACCGGGCTCCGGCTCCGGGCGGTCGCCGTCCTCGGGGCGGGAGTCGAGCCAGGCGCGGATGGCGATGCGCGCGGTGGGCGTACGGGCGTGCTCCAGCCACTGGGGGGAGGGGCCGGAGGTGCCCTCGGGGGCCATCAGCAGTTGCAGCGCGTCGCCGTCGCGCAGCACGGTGCCCAGTGCCGTCAGCCGTCCGTCCACCCGGGCGCCGATCAGGGAGTGCCCGGCGGCGCCGTAGCGGGCGTAGGCGGCGTCCACGCAGGTGGCGCCCGCGGGCAGGTGGAGGGTGGCGACCGGGGCGGGGCTGCCCGGGTCGGTGCAGAAGACGGTGATCTCGCGGTCCTGGGCGAGGTCGTCGCGCAGCTCGGCCCAGAAGGTGTCCGGGTCGGGGGCGTGGCTCTGCCACTCCAGCAGCCGCTCCAGCCAGCCGGGACGGGTGGGGTCGACGCGCTCGCCGCCGTCGGCGGCCTCCTCACCGGAGGGGCCCGCCGAGCGGTGGGGGTTGCCCAGCGCGATCACCCCGGCCTCGGCGACGCGGTGCATCCGGTGGGTGCGGACCAGGACCTCGGCGACCCGTCCCTCGGGGTCGGCGAAGGCGGTGTGCAGCGACTGGTAGAGGTTGAACTTGGGGACCGCGATGAAGTCCTTGAACTCCGACATCACCGGCGTGAAGCAGGTGTGCAGCTCGCCCAGGACCGCGTAGCAGTCCGCGTTCTCGGCGACCAGGATCAGCAGCCGCCCGAAGTCGCAGGGGCCCAGCTCGCCGCGCTTGGCCAGGGCCCGGTGGACGGAGAGGAAGTGCCGCGGCCGGATGAGGACCTCGGCCGCGATGCCGGCCTCGCGCAGCACGGCCCGTACGGACTCGGCGATCTCGGCGAGCGGGTCGGGGCCGGCGTTGTGCGCGCGGATCAGCTCCCGGGTGCGGGCGTACTCCTCGGGGTGGAGGACGGCGAAGACCAGGTCCTCCAGTTCGGTCTTGAGCGCCTGCACCCCGAGCCGTTCGGCCAGCGGGATCAGCACGTCGCGGGTGACGCGGGCGATCCGCGCCTGTTTCTCGGGCCGCATCACGCCGAGGGTGCGCATGTTGTGCAGCCGGTCGGCGAGCTTGATGGACATCACCCGGACGTCGTTGCCGGTGGCGACGAGCATCTTGCGGAAGGTCTCCGGCTCGGCCGCGGCGCCGTAGTCCACCTTCTCCAGTTTGGTGACGCCGTCGACGAGGTAGCTCACCTCCTCGCCGAACTCCTCCCGCACCTGGTCGAGGGTGACGTCGGTGTCCTCGACGGTGTCGTGGAGCAGCGCGGCGGTCAGCGTGGTGGTCTCGGCGCCGAGTTCGGCCAGGATCAGGGTGACGGCGAGCGGGTGGGTGATGTACGGCTCGCCGCTCTTGCGCATCTGGCCCCGGTGCGAGGACTCCGCCAGGACGTAGGCGCGGCGCAGCGTGTCGAGGTCGGCGCCGGGGTGATGGGCGCGGTGGGCCTTGGCGACGTGCTCGATGGCATCGGGGAGGGCGTGGCGGGACGACGGCCCCAGGAGGGCCGCACGACCGAGCTTGCGAAGGCTCCGTACTGCGCTCAAGGCACCTCCCACTGCGCCGGGGGGCTTGATCCTATCGAGCCTGCCACGGTCCGCGCGCCGCCTCTCGCCCGCAGTGGCCGGGATCACCCGTTCGAGCGGTCGGCCTCCCGGGGCTCCACGAGCCGGTCGGGATCGACGGTGCCCTCGGCGACGATCACGGCGGGGCCGGTCATCTCGATGCCGCCGTCCGCGTGCTCGGTGATCACCAGCCGTCCGCCGGGCACGTCGACGGTGTACGTGACCGGGGTGCCGCCGGCGGCCGGGACGGCGCCGTCGCGGCGGGCGGCGGCGACCATCACGGCGCAGGCGCCCGTGCCGCAGGAGCGGGTCTCGCCGGAGCCGCGCTCGTGCACCCGCAGGGCCACGTGACGGGGGCCCCGGTCCACGACGAACTCGACGTTGACACCGTCCGGGTAGGCGTCGGCCGGGGTGACGGCGGGGGGAGCGAGCAGGTCGCCAGCGTGGTCGAGGTCGTCGACGAAGGCCACGGCGTGCGGGTTGCCCATGTTGACGTTGCGGGCCGGCCAGCTGCGCCCGCCGACGGTGACGGTGACGGACGGGTCGGGCCCGTCGGGCAGCCGGGCGGTGCCCATGTGGACGGTGATGTCGCCGTCCTTGGCCAGGTGCACCCGGCGCACGCCCGCCCGGGTGGCGACGGCGAGGTCGCCGGCCTCGGCCAGGCCGGCCCGCTCCAGGTAGCGCGCGAAGACCCGTACGCCGTTGCCGCACATCTCGGCGACGCTGCCGTCGGCGTTGCGGTAGTCCATGAACCACTCGGCCTCGCCGGCCATCCCCCGCGCCTCGGGGTGGGCGGCGGAGCGCACGACGCGCAGCAGGCCGTCCCCGCCGATCCCGGCGCGCCGGTCGCACAGCCGGGCCACGGTCCGCGCGGGCAGGTCCAGCGTCCCGTCCGGGTCGGGGATGATCACGAAGTCGTTCTCGGTGCCGTGTCCCTTGAGGAACCGCACGGGCGCTGCGCTGCTCACGGACCCCATCGTAGGCGGTCGGCGGGAGGTCAGCGGAGCCGGGCGACGCGCCAGATGGCCAGCAGGACGAGGGTGACGGCGGCCACGGCGTACAGGGCGACCAGGCGCCAGTCGGGGCGCTCGCCGGAGCCGCGCGCCGGCAGGCCGGGCCAGGTGAGGCCGGCGCGGCGGGCGGCCATCATGCCCCAGCCGGCGGCGCAGCCGCTGAGCAGCAGGCCGAGCATGGCGACCACCGCTCCCCCGTCGCCGAGGCCGAAGGCGAGCGGGAAGGCGAACATCAGGGAACCGGCGGTGCTCAGGCCCACGATCGGGGCGAGCTGCCACAGGCGCAGCCGCCGGGGCGGACGGAGCTCGCCGTAGGACTCCCCGCCGCCCGCGACGGGGTCCTCCAGGGCCTCCACGTCCTCCAGGCTCTCCAGGCCCTTCAGACCGTCGTCCTCGGGGCCGTCGGGCCGAAGCGGCTCGACGGCCGGTTCGTCGCTGCTACGAGGGCCGGCCTCCATTGCCACGTGCCCTCCCAACTCCCGGCTCTGCGGCTCGTTCGAAGGTCGATGATGGCACGTCCGGGCCGCTGTCCACGGCCTGCGGGGCGTCCCGATGCCATCACGTGATCAGGCTGTGACCGCTCGTTCGAGCAGGGCCAGGGCGCGCTCGGGGAGGTCCTCGCGGCGGGCGGCGGACCCGTCGAGCCAGTGCACCCGCGGATCGCGGCGGAACCAGGAGTCCTGGCGCCGCGCGAAGCGCTTGGTGGCCCGCACCGTCTCGGCGCGCGCCTCCTCCTCGGTGCACTCCCCGGCCAGCGCGGCCAGCACCTGCTGGTAGCCCAGGGCGCGCGACGCCGTGCGGCCCTCGCGCAGCCCGGCGCGCTCCAGTTCGCGCACCTCCTCGACGAGCCCGGCCTCCCACATCCGGTCCACCCGGCGGGCGATCCGCTCGTCCAGCTCGGGGCGCTCGACGTCGACCCCGATCTGGAGGGTGTCGTAGACGGACTCGGGGCCGGGGAGGTTGGCGGTGAAGGGGCGGCCGGTGATCTCTATGACCTCCAGGGCGCGGACGATCCGGCGGCCGTTGCCGGGCAGGATCGCGCGGGCGGCCTCGGGGTCGACGGCGGCCAGCCGGGCGTGCAGCGCCCCGGAGCCGTGCTCGGCCAGCTCGGCCTCCAGCCGGGCGCGCACGGCCGGGTCCGTGCCCGGGAACTCCAGGGCGTCGATGGCGGCGCGCACGTACAGGCCGGAGCCGCCCACCAGCACGGGCGTGCGCCCCCGGGCGAGCAGGCGGTCGATCTCGGCGCGGGCCAGCCGCTGGTACTCGGCGACGCTGGCGGCGACCGTGACGTCCCAGATGTCCAGGAGGTGGTGCGGGACGCCCTGGCGCTCCTCCAGGGTCAGCTTGGCGGTGCCGATGTCCATGCCGCGGTAGAGCTGCATGGAGTCGGCGTTGACGACCTCGCCGCCCAGGTGCCGGGCGAGGGCCACGCCGAGGTCGGACTTCCCGGCCGCGGTGGGGCCGACCACGGCGATGACGCGGGGGGTGGGGGGTGTGCTGCTCACGGTGCAAGTCTTGCAAACACTCGGTGAGGACTCCGAACGAGTGACGTGACATCACACGTCCGGGGTCGTTGCGTGTTGCGAGGTTCCGTTCGCGGACTCACGGGCCGGTGGGGCCCCGAGCGCCGCCATGGGCCGCTCCGGAGAGCGCGGAACTTCGCCCGCACGAGTATGGTCTGGAGTAGATATGGGCGTTTTTGCCTGGTTCCGTCGTGGCTCGAAGGCAGCGAAGGAGGAGTCGTCCGCGGCGCCCGCCGAGGAGGCTCCCCCGGCCGGCGCCCCGGCCGGTGACCCGGCCCCCTCCGGGGCGGAGGGGACGGAAGCCGACGGGGAGACCGGCGAAGCCGGGCGGGCCGGGGACACCGGAGAGGAGGTGACCCGGGCCGCGGCGGAGGGCGGTGCCGGCGGGGGAGCCGACGGCGCCGCGGACGGCGGTGCCGCGGCGAACGCCGGGATCCCCAGGCAGCAGTCCACCGAGAGGACGGCGGACGGCGCGGGCAGCCCGGGCGGCCCGGCAGGCGAGGGCGCCCGGCAGTAACCCCGCCGGCACCGCCGGCGGCGGCCACCGCGAAGCCGGAGAAACGCCGGAGAAACGCCGGAGAAATGGGGTGACCACCATGGGCTTCATGGACAGGGTCAAGGGCATGATGAGCCAGCACGGGGACAAGCTCGGCCGGGGTGTGGAGAAGGCCGGCGAGGCCGCCGACGCCCGGACCAAGGGCAAGCACCGGCGCCACATCAGGACCGGCACCGGCAAGGCCCGGGAGGCGATGGACCGGATGGCCCGCGAGCGGCGGGACAAGGGCGACAGGGGCGGCTCCACCTCCTGAGCCGCCTCCTGAGCGGCCCCGCCCCTCCGGGACACGGTCCCGGGACGCGGCCGCGCGGCCCGTACGGGTCGCGCGGCCGCCGCGCCGGCGGGTCCGGCCCGGTTCCCGGCGTCCCGGCCGCGGCCCGGTTACGACCAGCTCGCCACCAGGTACCCGACGCCGTACGGCGCCCGGTCGTACAGCAGCCGCCCGGACAGTCCCGCTCCCTCCGCCGCCCCGGCCAGCACCTGCCAGCAGGCGCGGCCGGACGCTCCCAGCTCGTAGGCCAGCTCCTCGTCCAGGGCCAGCAGGCCGTCGGTGTCGGCGGCGTCCAGGGCGCGGGCCGCGGCCGCGTCGAAGGCGGCGGCGCGCTCGTCGAAGTAGCCGGGCGCCTTCACCGTCCGGCAGGTGGTTCCGTCGCCCATCACGAGCAGGGCCACGCGGTCGGCCCCGGCCGCCAGCTTCCTCCCGGCGGCCGCGCAGCGCTCCTTCGACAGCGGCTCCCCCACGCCCAGGCCCTCCACGGGCGCGGCGCCCCACCCGGTGCGCTCCAGCAGCCAGGCGCCCACGGTCAGGGACGGCGGCAGCGGACGGTCGGCCGGGCGGCCCGCGCCGAGGGCGACCTGGAGGTCGACGCCGAAGGGCCGGAAGGAGCCCACGGCGCCCTGCGGGTGCCTGCCCCGGCCGGCCCGGTCGGCGGTGCCGACGACGTAGAGCCGGTCGGGACGCGCGGCGGCCAGGACGGCGACGGCGTCGTAGCAGGCGGCCCTGGCGTCGTCCATCTCGTGCGCGGCGCCTCCGGCGACCTCGGGCACCAGCAGCGGCGGACAGGGGCATACGGCGGCGGCGACAAGCATGCCGCGCAGCCTACCGCCGCGTCCGCGCACCGTCGGAGGGTGCGGGGAGGCCGGGCGGGCGCCCGGCCTGCGGGTTCAGCAGGTGCGGCAGCCGTCCGGCGCGGCGGGCAGCGGCTCGGGGACGCCGACGGTCGGCAGGCCGAGCATCACGCCCTTGGGCTCCGGCGCGGGGGCGGTGTTGCGCCGCTCCCAGGCGTCGCCGGCGCGCGTACGGCGCACTCCCAGCACCGGGCCCTCGGCCAGGAGGTGGTGCGGGGCGGCGTAGCTGACCTCGACGGTGACCATGTCGCCCGGGCGGACCGGCTGCTCGGGCCGGGTGAAGTGCACCAGGCGGTTGTCGGGCGCGCGGCCGGACAGCCGCCGGGTGGCGCCGTCCTTGCGGCCCTCGCCCTCGGCGACCATGAGCTCCAGGGTCCGGCCGACCTGCTTCTTGTTCTCCTCCCAGGAGATCTCCTCCTGGAGGGCGACCAGGCGCTCGTACCGCTCCTGCACGACCTCCTTGGGGACCTGCCCGTCCATTTCGGCGGCCGGGGTGCCCGGGCGCTTGGAGTACTGGAAGGTGAACGCCTGCGCGAAGCGGGCCTCGCGCACCACGTGCAGGGTCTGCTCGAAGTCCTCCTCGGTCTCGCCGGGGAAGCCCACGATGATGTCGGTGGAGATCGCGGCGTCCGGGATCGCGGCCCGGACCTTCTCGATGATCCCCAGGTAGCGCTCCTGCCGGTAGGAGCGGCGCATCGCCCGCAGCACGCGGTCCGAGCCGGACTGCAGCGGCATGTGGAGCTGCGGCATCACGTTCTCCGTCTCGGCCATGGCGGCGATGACGTCGTCGGTGAAGTCGCGCGGGTGCGGCGAGGTGAAGCGGACCCGCTCCAGGCCCTCGATGCGGCCGCAGGCGCGCAGCAGCTTGGAGAACGCCTCGCGGTCGCCGATGTCGGACCCGTAGGCGTTGACGTTCTGCCCGAGCAGCGTGACCTCGGTGACGCCCTCGGCGACCAGCGCCTCGATCTCGGCGAGGATGTCGCCGGGGCGGCGGTCCTTCTCCTTGCCGCGCAGCGCCGGGACGATGCAGAAGGTGCAGGTGTTGTTGCAGCCGACGGAGATGGAGACCCAGGCGGCGTACGCGCTCTCGCGCCGGGTCGGCAGCGTGGAGGGGAACGCCTCCAGCGACTCGGCGATCTCCACCTGCGCCTCCTGCTGCACGCGGGCGCGCTCCAGCAGCACCGGCAGCCTGCCGATGTTGTGGGTGCCGAAGACCACGTCGACCCAGGGCGCCTTCGCCACGATGGTGTCGCGGTCCTTCTGCGCCAGGCAGCCGCCGACGGCGATCTGCATCCCGGGCCGGGCCGCCTTCTTCGGCGCGAGCCGCCCGAGGTTGCCGTAGAGGCGGTTGTCGGCGTTCTCCCGCACCGCGCAGGTGTTGAAGACGACCACGTCGGCGGCGTCGGCGCCCTCGGGCGCCCGGACGTAGCCCGCCTCCTCCAGCAGGCCCGCCAGCCGCTCGGAGTCGTGGACGTTCATCTGGCACCCGTAAGTGCGGATCTCGTAGGTTCGGTTGAGGGCGTCCTGCGCGGTCATGCCCCCAGGGTAGGCGGTTCCCGGGGCGCCGTTGACCCGGAGCCCTCCACGGCCCGGGTGCCCGCGGCAGCGGCCCCGCCCCTCCCCGCCGTCCGCGGCGCCTGGCAGGATCGCATGCATGGTCCCTCCGTCCCCGCGCCGCCCCGGAGCACGGCGGCTGCTGACGGCCGCCGCGGCCGCGGCGGCCGCGCTGGTGCTGCTGCTGTGGTGGCTGCCGCCCGGCGGCGGGTCGGCGCCCGGCGGGTCGGTGGTCTTCGCCACGGGCACGCGGGGCGGGGTGTACGAGCGCTACGGGGAGCTGCTGGAGCAGCAACTGGCCCGCGACCTGCCCGAGGTCGAGGTGACCCTGCAGTCCAGCGAGGGCTCCGTGGACAACATCGAACGGCTCGTCTCCGGCAGGGCGTCGTTCACCATCGCCGCGGCCGACGCGGTGGCGTCCTACCTGGAGTCGGGCGGGCCGGGCGCCGACCGGCTGCGGGCCTGCGCGCGGCTGTACGACGACTACATCCAGCTCGTCGTCCGGGACGACTCGCCGGTGCGCTCCGCGAAGGACCTCAAGGGGCTGCGGGTCGGGCTCGGGCAGCAGCGCTCCGGGGTCAACCTGATCGCCGGACGGCTGCTGCGGGCGGCGGGCCTGGACCCGCGCAAGGACGTGGTCCCGGTGCCGGAGGGCATCGGCCGGATGCCGGACCTGCTGGCCCGCGGCGAGCTGGACGCCTTCTTCTGGTCGGGCGGGCTGCCGACCGGCGCGATCGAGGAGCTCGCCGAGTCCGTCGACATCCGCCTCGTCCCGCTCGGCGACCTGGTGCCGGAGCTGCACGCCCAGGAGCCCCGCACCCGCTACTACCGGGCCGCCCTGATGCCCGCCGACGCCTACCCCACCGTCCAGGACGGCAAGGCGGTCGAGACGATAGCGGTGGCGAACCTGCTGGTCACCACGGAGGGCACGGACGACGCGCTGACCGAGGGGATCACCCGCTCGGTGATCAACAGCCGGGACCGCATCGGCCGCGAGGTGCACGCCGCGCAGAAGGTCGACCTGCGCACCGCCATCTACACCCATCCGCTCGAACTGCACCCGGGCGCCGAGCGCTACTACCGGTCGGTGAAGTCGTAGCGGCGCGCCGCGGCGGCGCACGGGCGCGGGAGGGTTGCCGCCCGCTCCGGGCGGTAATGCCCTCTGAGCGTCCCTCGTCAGCGAAGCGAAGCATCGGAGCCGCCGCATGCACGACGACCGCAGCATCGTAGAAGCCCGTCTGGACCGCGTTCTGCGCGAACGGATCCGCCCCGCCGTCCACGGCGATTCCGTCCCCCTGGCCGTCGGGCGGTGGGACGCCCCCGGCGAGCCGGTGCCGGTCGCCGAGGGGCTGGCCGCGCCGTACGGGCCCGCCGCCGTCGGCGACGCCTGGGGGCCGGCGTGGGGGACGACCTGGTTCAAGGTGACCGGGCGGGTTCCGCGGGAGTGGGCCGGGCACACCGTCGAGGCCGTGCTCGACCTGGGCTTCGACAGGGGCATGACCGGTTTCCAGTGCGAGGGGCTGGTCCACCGCGCGGACGGGGAGGTGGTCAAGGGCCTGCACCCGCACAACGACTGGGTGCGGATCGGCGAGCGGGTCGCCGGCGGGGAGGAGGTGGAGCTGTACGTCGAGGCGGCCGCCAACCCCGTCCTCAACGTCCAGCGCCCCACCCGCCAGGGCGACCGGCTGACCGCCCACGGCCGGCCGCTGTACCGGCTGCGCCGCATGGAGCTCGCCGTCTTCCACACCGAGGTGTGGGAGCTGGTCCGCGACCTGGAGGTGCTGGACGGGCTGATGCGCGAGCTGCCGGTGGACCAGGCGCGGCGGTGGGAGATCCTGCGGGCCCTGGAGCGCGCCCTGGACGCCCTCGACCTCGCCGACGTCCCCGGTACGGCCGCCCGCGCCCGCGCCCGTCTGGAGGGCGTGCTGTCCTCCCCCGCCCACGCCTCCGCCCACCGGATCAGCGCGGTCGGCCACGCGCACATCGACTCCGCCTGGCTGTGGCCGCTGCGCGAGACCGTGCGCAAGGTGGCGCGGACGGCCGCCAACACGGTCCACCTCATGGACACCCACCCCGAGTACGTCTTCGCGATGTCCCAGGCCCAGCAGTTCGCCTGGATCAAGGAGCACCGCCCCGAGTTGTGGGCCCGGGTGAAGAAGAAGGTCGCCGACGGGCGGTTCGTGCCGGTGGGCGGGATGTGGGTGGAGTCCGACACCAACATGGTCGGCGGCGAGGCCATGGCCCGGCAGTTCCTGTACGGCAAGAAGTTCTTCCTGGAGGAGTTCGGCATCGACACCCGCGAGGTGTGGCTGCCGGACTCCTTCGGCTACACGGCCGCGCTGCCGCAGCTCGTGAGGCTGGCGGGCGCCGAGTGGTTCCTGACGCAGAAGATCTCCTGGAGCCAGACCAACGCCTTCCCGCACCACACCTTCTGGTGGGAGGGCATCGACGGCACCCGCGTGTTCACCCACTTCCCGCCGGTGGACACCTACAACTCCGACCTCCGCGGCCGGCAACTGGCGCACGCCGCCCGCAACTACCGGGAGAAGGGCGGCGGCACCCGCTCGCTGGTCCCCTTCGGCTTCGGCGACGGCGGTGGCGGCGCGACCCGCGAGATGCTGGCGCGGGCGAGGCGGCTGCGCGACCTGGAGGGCTCGCCGCGGGTGAGCGTGGAGCCGCCCGCAGCGTTCTTCGAGGCGGCCCGGGCCGAGTACGAGCACGCGCCGGTGTGGGTGGGCGAGCTGTACCTGGAGCTGCACCGCGGCACCTACACCTCGCAGGCGCAGACCAAGCGCGGCAACCGGCGCAGCGAGTCGCTGCTGCGCGAGGCCGAGCTGTGGGCGGCGACGGCGGCCGTGCGGGTGCCGGGGTACGCGTATCCGTACGAGGAGCTGGAGCGGCTGTGGAAGACGGTGCTGCTGCACCAGTTCCACGACATCCTGCCCGGCTCGTCGATCGCCTGGGTGCACCGCGAGGCGCGCGAGACGTACGCGCGGGTGCACCGGGAGCTGGAGGAGATCGTCACCGCCGCGCAGCGCGCGCTGGCCGGCGGGGACGGCGGAGACGACGGGGACGGCGTGACGGTCGTCTTCAACGGCGCCCCGCACGCCCGGCGCGGCATCCCGGCCGGGGGCGCGCTGCCGTGGCCGGGGGGCGCCGGGGAGCCGGTGACCGCCGAGGAGCGGCCGGGCGGCGGCTACGTGCTGGCCAACGGGCTGCTGCGGGTGGAGATCGACGGGCGCGGTCTGGTGGTCTCGGCGTACGACCTCACCGCGGACCGCGAGGCCGTCGCCCCCGGCGCGGCCGCCAACCTGCTCCAGATCCACCCGGACCTGCCCAACCTGTGGGACGCCTGGGACGTGGACGCCTTCTACCGGCACAACGTCACGGACCTGACCGGCCTCGACGGGCTGCGGCTCGACCCGCCGGCCGCGGACCGGGCGTCGGTGACGGTGCGGCGCTCCTTCGGCGCCTCCTCCGTGGTGCAGCGCATCGCCCTGCGCTCGGGGAGCCGGACGGTGGACATCGACACCGAGGTGGACTGGCACGAGAGCGAGAAGATCCTCAAGGCCGCGTTCCCGCTGGACGTGAAGGCGGACTTCTCGGCGGCCGAGACCCAGTTCGGGCACGTCCTCCGCCCGACCCACACCAACACCTCCTGGGAGGCGGCGAAGTTCGAGATCTGCGCGCACCGCTGGATCCACGTCGGCGAACCGGGCTGGGGCGCGGCCGTCGTCAACGACGCCACCTACGGCCACGACGTCACCCGGGACGTGCGCGCGGACGGCGGCCAGACCACGACGGTGCGGCTGTCCCTGCTGCGCGCGCCCCGCTACCCGGACCCGGAGACCGACCAGGGCACGCACCGGATGCGCTACGCGCTCGTGCCGGGCGCGTCGATCGGGGACGCCGTGCGCGAGGGCCACTGGATCAACCTGCCCGAGCGGGCCGTCACCGGCGGCGGATCGCCGGTGGCGCCGCTGGTGACGGTGGACAGCGAGCAGGTGGTGGTGGAGGCGGTGAAGCTGGCCGAGGACCGCGGCGGCGACGTGGTGGTGCGGCTGTACGAGGCGCACGGCGGGCGGGCGCGGGCCACGCTCACCGCGGGCTTCCCCGTCGCGTCCGTCACCGCCACCGACCTGCTGGAGCGTCCGCTCGACGGGGCCGCGGAGCGGGGGGCGTACGAGGTGGTGGAGTCCGGCGCGGTGGCGCTGCGGCTGCGCCCGTTCCAGATCCTCACCCTGCGTCTGGCGCGTTCCGCGGCACGCTGATCACCACCCGCAGGCCGTGCGGCTCGTTGTGGGCGAAGTCGATCGTCGACCCGCCCGCGGCGAGCAGCGCGCGGCAGATGGAGAGGCCGAGCCCGGAGCCGGAGACGTTCTGGTGGCGGCTGCTGCGCCAGAAGCGGTCCCCGACCCGGCTCAGCTCCTCCTCGGTGAGACCGGGCCCCCGGTCGGCGACCTCGACGGCCACCCGGTCGCCGTCGGGGGCGACGGTCACCGTGACCGACTCCCCGGCGGGGGTGAACTTCAGCGCGTTGTCCACCACCGCGTCCAGGGCGCTGGACAGCGCGACCGGATCGGCCCAGCCCGTCACCGCGCCGTGCCCGGCCGCGCGCAGCTCCACGCCCTTGGTGTCGGCGACCGGCCGCCAGGCGGCGACGCGTTCGGCGGCGACCTCGGCGACGTCGGTCAGCCGCAGGTCGGCAGTGGCGTGTTCGGCCAGCGCGAGGTCGAGGAGGTCGTCGAGCACCCGGGCCAGGCGCTTGCCCTCGGCCCGCACCGAGGCGATCTCCTCGTTGTCCTCGGGGAGTTCCAGGGCCAGCAGGTCGATGCGCAGCAGCAGCGCCGCGAGCGGGTTGCGCAGTTGGTGGGAGGCGTCGGCGACGAAGGCGCGCTGCTGTTCCAGGACGGTCTCGACGTGGTCGGCCATCTCGTTGAAGGACCGCGCCAGGCGCTGCAGTTCCGGCGGCCCGCCCGAGGCGGCCACCCGGGAGGCCAGGCGTCCGGTGGCGATGTCGTGGGCGGCCTTGTCCAGGACGCGCACCGGTTCGAGCACCCAGCCGGTCAGCCGGAAGGCCAGGGCGACGGCGACGAGCATGGCCGCCGCCTCCCCGGCGGCGATCGGCAGCCAGCCCCGCAGGATGCGCGAGCGCAGCGGCCCGGTGGGCGAGTCGGTGAGGACGACGGCGACGACGTCGCCGTCGCGGACGACCGGCGAGGCGACCGCTATCCGGCTCCGCTGCCAGGGCCACACCTGTGCCGGGTCGTGGCTGCGGCGTCCCACCAGCGCCTCGGCGAAGGCGGCGGCGCCCTCCCCCTCCTCGGGGACCCGCCAGAGCGTCGGGGCCGCGGCCATCGCGCGGCCGTCGCGGTAGAAGATGCCGACGCGGATGCCGTACAGGTCGTGGTAGCGCTCGAGTTCGTCGCTCAGCGTGTTCAGCCGCTCGTTCTGCTGCCGGGCCTCGGCCGTGGTGGGGTTGCGGGCCGGGGGGCGGGTGGTGACGTACTGGGCCAGGGAGGCGAAGCGGGCGGTGTCGTCGATGCGGTCCACGACGACGCGCTGCTGTTCGGCGGCGGCGAGGCTGGCGGCGAGCGGGAACCCGAGCGCGAGCAGCACGGCGGCCATCAGCGCGATGAGGATGGCGAGCAGACGCGTACGCACGACGGGCGGTCCGCCTCGGTTCAGCCGGCGGGGGCGACGAGCCGGTAACCGACCCCGCGCACCGTCTCGATGAGCGCCGGCAGCTTCAGCTTGGAGCGCAGCGAGGCGACGTGCACCTCCAGGGTGCGGCCGGTGCCCTCCCAACTGGTGCGCCAGACCTCGCTGATGATCTGCTCGCGACGGAAGACGACGCCGGGACGCTGGGCGAGCAGCGCCAGCAGGTCGAACTCCTTGCGGGTGAGGGTGACCGTCTCCCCGTTCACCGCCACCCGGCGGGTGGCGGTCTCGATGGTCAGCGGCCCCAGGCGCAGTTCCCGCGGGCCCTCGCGCACGGCCTCGTCGCGGTCGGCGGCGCCGTCCGGGGCGACCGCGGCGGTGCGGCGGCTGACGGCGTGGATGCGGGCGAGGAGTTCGGCGGTGTCGTACGGCTTGACCACGTAGTCGTCGGCGCCGAGGTTGAGGCCGTGGACGCGGGAGCGCACGTCGGCGCGCGCCGTCACCATGATCACCGGGACGCTGGTGAGGCGGCGGATGCGTCCGCAGACCTCGAAGCCGTCGGTGTCGGGCAGGCCGAGGTCGAGCAGCACCACGCCGAAGGGCGGCGCGCCGTCCGGCAACAGGCGCTGGAGGGCCTCCTCACCACTGCGCGCGTGCACCACGTCGAACCCGTGCCGGGTCAGTACGGCGGACAGCGCCGCGGCCACGCGGTCGTCGTCCTCGACGAGCAGCAGTCTCATGGGCCTCCTTCCCCTTCTCTCGCCCCCGCGCCTCCCCTTCGTGTCTGGGCATCCACGCCGATCGGGACCGGCGCGTCAAGGGGCTGGCATCCGCGCGAACGCCTACGTTATGCAGCCGATACGCCGACCGCCGCCGCCTTCGCACCCTATGTCCGATTGCGGCTGGATCGTTATGCTCAATTTCAGCTCAGATGTGATGACGCTGGTCGACGCAGGTCACTAAGGTCCCCTCAACCGACGAGGACGGAGCGAATGACGCCGATGAGCAACGTATCGGTGACCAAGGACGCCGCGCCGGCGGCAGAGGACCTGGTCGTCCTGAACAACGTCAACAAGCACTTCGGTGCCCTGCACGTCCTTCAGGACGTCAACCTGACCATCGCGCGGGGCGAGGTCGTCGTCGTCATCGGACCCTCGGGGTCCGGCAAGTCCACGCTGTGCCGCACCATCAACCGCCTGGAGACGATCGACTCCGGAACGATCACCATCGACGGCAAGCCCCTGCCCGCCGAGGGCAAGGAACTGGCCCGGCTGCGCGCCGACGTCGGCATGGTCTTCCAGTCCTTCAACCTCTTCGCGCACAAGACGGTGCTGGAGAACGTGATGCTCGGCCAGGTCAAGGTGCGCCGCATCGACAAGAAGAAGGCGGAGGAGAAGGCCCGTTCCCTTCTCGACCGGGTCGGTGTGGCCAACCAGGCCGACAAGTACCCCGCCCAGCTCTCCGGCGGTCAGCAGCAGCGCGTGGCCATCGCCCGTGCGCTGGCGATGGACCCGAAGGTGATGCTCTTCGACGAGCCGACCTCCGCGCTCGACCCCGAGATGATCAACGAGGTCCTGGAGGTCATGCAGCAACTGGCGCAGGGCGGCATGACGATGGTCGTCGTCACCCACGAGATGGGGTTCGCCCGCTCCGCCGCGAACCGGGTCGTCTTCATGGCCGACGGGCGGATCGTCGAGGAGGCCACTCCCGACCAGTTCTTCAGCAATCCGCGCAGCGACCGCGCCAAGGACTTCCTGTCGAAGATCCTCCACCACTGAGCCCGGCTCGGCGGGCCCCTCAGCACAACACGACCCCAGGGATGTTCACCATGATTCTCCGCAAGGCCGGCCTCGCGGCCGCCACCGCCGTCGTCCTCTCCCTGACCGCCACGGCCTGCGGTGGCGGCGACAGCGGCTCGGGCGACGGCAAGATCAACGTCGGCATCAAGTTCGACCAGCCGGGCCTGGGCCTGAAGACCCCGAACGGGGAGTACACCGGCTTCGACGTGGACGTGGCCAAGTACGTCGCCAAGGAGCTGGGCTACGACGAGAAGGACATCGTCTGGAAGGAAGCGCCCAGCGCCGAGCGCGAGAACATGATCGCCAACGGTGACGTGAAGTTCATCGTCGGCACCTACTCGATCACCGACGAGCGCAAGCAGCGGGTCAGCTTCGCCGGCCCGTACTTCCTGGCGCACCAGGACCTGCTGGTCCGGGCCGACGACAACTCCGTCAGGACCGAGAAGGACCTGAACACCAGCGACCTCAAGCTCTGCTCGGTCACCGGCTCCACCTCGGCGCAGAACGTCAAGAAGGACTTCGCGCCGAAGGCCAACCTCATGCAGTACGGCGGCTACTCGGAGTGCCTGACCGGCCTGGAGAACAAGTCCGTCGACGCCCTGACCACCGACGACTCGATCCTGGCCGGCTACGCCGCGCAGGAGCAGCACCGGGGCAAGTTCAAGCTCGCCGGCCTCAGCCTCAGCGACGAGCCGTACGGCATCGGCCTGAAGAAGGGCGACACCAAGCTGCAGCAGCAGATCAACGACGCGCTCAAGAAGATGGTCGAGGACGGCTCCTGGGAGAAGGCCGCGAAGAAGCACTTCGGCCCGGCCAACTACCAGTACGAGCCCGCCCCCGAGATCACCGAGAAGGGCTGACGGCGTCCGCGGTGCGCCGCCCGCACGGGCGGCGCACCGCACCCTCCGACGCCATCCGACGAGACGCCATCCGACGAGGCGAGAGCGCGGGAGAACGTGTTCGACTTTCTTGAATCCGGGCAGTACGACGTGCTCGGAGCCTTCTGGGTGACGGTGCAGCTCACCGTCTACTCCGCCATCGGCTCCCTGGTCTGGGGAACGGTCCTGGCCGGCATGCGGGTCAGCCCGGTGCCGCTGATGCGCGCCTTCGGCACCGTCTACGTCAACGTCGTGCGGAACACCCCGCTGACGGTCATCATCGTGGCGGCCTCCCTCGGCCTGTTCCAGACGCTGGGCATCACGCTGGGCGGCGGCAACGACTTCGAGGAGATCGGCTTCCGGCTGGCCGTGCTCGCCCTGGTCGCCTACCACGCCACCTTCGTCTGCGAGTCGCTGCGGTCCGGCATCAACACGGTGCCCGTCGGCCAGGCGGAGGCGGCGCGCGCCCTGGGGCTGGGCTTCTTCCAGGTGCTGACCCTCATCGTCCTCCCCCAGGCGTTCCGGTCGGTCGTGACGCCGCTGGCGAACGTCCTGATCGCCCTGACCAAGAACACGACGGTGGCGGCGGCCATCGGGGTGTCGGAGGCCGCGCTGCTGATGAAGGAGATGGTGGAGATCGAGAGTGACGCCATCTTCCTGGTCTTCGCGGTGTTCGCCTTCGGGTTCGTTGTCCTGACCCTCCCGACCGGCATGCTGCTGGGCTGGGTGAGCAAGCGCGTGGCGGTGAAGCGATGAGCGACCTGTCCGTTCTCTACGACGTGCCGGGCCCGCGCGCCAAGGTGCGCAACGTGGTCTACTCGGTGGTCTTCCTCGTCCTCCTCGGGCTCACCCTGTGGTGGGTCCTGGACACCATGGCGAGCAAGGACCAGCTCGTCGGGGAGAAGTGGAGCCCCTTCGTCACCGACAGCCGGGTGTGGACGACGTACCTGCTGCCCGGCCTGCTGAACACCCTCAAGGCGGCTGCGCTGTCCATCGGCATCGCGCTCCCGCTGGGCGCGCTGCTCGGCGTGGCCCGCCTGTCGGACCACTGGTGGGTCAGCCGCCCGGCCGGGGTCGTGGTGGAGTTCTTCCGCGCCATCCCGGTGCTGCTGATGATGGTCTTCGCCAACGCGGCGTACGCGCAGTTCGCCGACATCGAGCCCGATGTGCGCCCGCTGTACGCCGTGGTGACCGGCCTGGTGCTCTACAACGCCTCGGTCATCGCCGAGATCGTCCGGGCGGGCATCCTCTCCCTGCCCTCCGGCCAGACCGACGCGGCCAAGGCCATCGGCATGCGCAAGGGCCAGATCATGGCCTACGTGCTGCTGCCGCAGGCGGTCACGGCGATGCTTCCGGCGCTCGTCAGCCAGCTCGTGGTGATCGTCAAGGACACGGCCCTGGGCGGCGCGCTGCTCGGCTTCTCCGAACTGCTGGGCCAGGTCCGCGAGATCACCGCCAACTACGGCGCCAACACCATCGCCGCCTTCACGGTGGTCGCGCTGCTCTTCATCGCGCTGAACTTCCTGCTCACCACCTTCGCGAGCTGGCTGGAGGGCCGGATCCGGCGCGGCAAGAGGTCGACCGGCGCCGTGCTCCACGCCGGGACGACCACCGACCTGGAGTTCGAGGAGCCCCACGTCGAGCCCCACGTGAAGAAGTAGGGCGGACGGCGCCGGGACGCTCCCCCCGCTCCCGCCGGCCACTGCGTCCCGCTGTCCGTCGTCCCCGCCCGCTGCCTGTGCCCCCGTCGCTTGACCGGGGGCACAGGCAGTGGGTTGCATACGTTGTGTGATCGTGCACCGGGTTCCACTGACTTCAACTCCCCCCTCTTCCAAGGACCGTGAGAACTGCGAGGTCCGTCCGTCGTGGACCCGGTGATCATCGTCGGCGCGGGACCGGTCGGACTCGCGCTGTCCCTGGCGCTCGCCCGCCACCAGGTCCCGTCGGTGGTGCTCGACGCGGGCGACGGCGAGGTCGAACCGCGGGCGGCGCGCACCTGCGTCCTGCGGCCCGACACCGCGGCGTACACCGCGGCGCTGGGCGGCGCCCGGTGGGCGGCGTGGCGCACCGAACGGCGGCGGCAGGAGATGCGGCGGGTGGAGCTGGACCCGGCCGACTCGCCGGTGCACCTGCAGCAGTACGCGCTGGAGCGGAGCCTGCGGGCAGCGCTGACCCGGGAGCCGCTGGCCCGGATCGTCACCGGGGCCCGCCTGGACCGGCTGGAGCAGGACGCGCGGGGCGTCTCGGCGCACACCCGCGGCCCGGACGGCACCTGGTGGCGCGGCAGTTACCTGGTGGGCTGCGACGGCGCCCGCTCCACGGTGCGCAAGCTGCTCCGGATCCGCTTCCCCGGGCGCACCTCCGTGGAGCGGCACGCGGTGGCGGCGCTCCGCGTGGAACTGCCCTGGGACGGCGAAGCACTGCTCCACCGCGACGTCCCGGGCGGGGACGGCGAGGTGGTGGCGCGCCCGCTGCCGAACGGGGTGTGGCGGCTGGACTGGCTGCTGCCGCCGCGCGGCGACCTGGTCACCCCGGAGGAGCTGGTCGCCCGGATACGGCGGACGCTCTCCGCCTGGTGCGGCCAGGTGCCGCCGTACGAACTGCTGGACACCGGCGTCCACACGGCGCACCAGCGGCTGGCCCGGCACTGGCGCGCGGGGCGCGCCTTCCTGGCCGGGGACGCGGCACACCTGCTGGGGGCACTGGGCACCCGGCCGGTCGAGGAGGGGCTGCGGGACGCCGCCAACCTGGCCTGGAAACTGGCGCTGTGCTGGCACCGCCGGGCGCCGGAGAGCCTGCTCGACAGCTACGAGGCCGAGCGCCGGGGCTCGGTCGGGGCCCGGCTGCGCGCGGTCGACCAGGCGCTGCCGCTGGTGCGCGGGGGCGGCGGGCTGCGCACCCTGCTGCCCGGCGCCTCCCGCGGGCATCTGGACCTGCTGACGGACGGGCACCTGGGGCGCGGGCTGCTGGGCGCGCCGCCCCGCTACGAGGACTCGCCGCTGGCGCCGGAGGATGCCGTGGTGCCCAGTGCCGTCCCGGTCGGGACCGAACCGGGGTCGCCCGTGCCGGACGTGCCGGTGACGGCCCTGGACGGATCGCGGGGACGGCTGTGGGAGCGGCTGGGACACGGTCTGCTGGTCCTGCTGGTCGCACCGGGCACCCATGTGTGGGACAGCCGCCACTGGCTCTCGGCCGGCCTGATGCCGGAGCTGGCCGCCGTGGTGGGGCGGCTGCCGCTGCCCGCCGAGCTGCTGGTGACCGAGAGCTATCCGGACGCCGCCGCCCACACCGTCCTGGTCATACGCCCGGACGGGCATCTGGTGGCCGCGCTGCCGGGAGCCCGCTCGGACGAACTGCGCGCCTGCGCCGAGGCGGTGCGCTGCGCGGGCGGCCGGGACGCCGACGTCACGGCATCCGCCGGGTGATCCGGCTCCGGAGGCGGGGAGGGACGCTGACCAGGGGGAGCACCACGAGCCACAGACCGGACGCGACCGGGAAGTGAGCCTGGGCGGGCCCCGGCGAGCGTCGGCCCGCCCGGGAGCCGTCGAAGCGGTGGCCGGCGCGGTGGTCGGCGGTGAGGGGGTGGGCGGCCGAGGGCGCCGATCGCGCCGGGGCGCGGAGAGCAGAGGTGGCCCGAGCAGGCGGCGAACAGGGACAGGAGCGGGGCCGCGAGCGAAGGCCACGGAGGCGAGAACCGCGGTCGGGGGCATGCCGCGGCGACGCGCGGGGGCCCGGGGTCCGGGGTACGCGGTCGGTTCCCCTCCCGGCGGGCCGCACCGCCCGTACCGGTGAGCCGTCGCGCGGTACATCCGTACGACCGGGCGCTCGGCGCCGCGCAGCGCCATGAGGACCTCAAGGCCACGGCCGACGGCAGACGGACCAGTCGCCCACCGCCGCCTCCGCACCAGGCCCCACACCGTGCGCGGTCCCCGGAAGCGGTCGAGGGGCGGGCGGGAGCGGTGGGAAGTGACGGCCGGGGAAAGCCCTCCGGGGAGACAGGAACTCTGGCTCTCGGGGCCGCTTTTCCGGGCTCCCGGCCCGGGCTCCCGCGGCCGGTGGAGGCACCCGGAAGCGTGGGAGTCGGGTCGGCTCCGCCCCGCCATCCGCCGCTCTTCCGGCGCGGCTCCGTCCGGTCCGGCGGCGCGCCCGGCCCGTGCCGTGGTCAGTCCATGCCGTGCAGGGGGTAGTCCTCCACGTCCTCCCCCTCCGCCTCCAGGGCCTCCCGGACCACCTTCAGGGCGAGTCCCTCGGAGTACCCCTTGCGGGCGAGCATGCCGGCGAGACGGCGCAGTCGCTTGTCCCGGTCGAGCCCCCTGGTGGTGCGCAGTTTGCGCTCCACCAGGGCGCGGGCGGTCTGTTCCTCCCGTTGCGGGTCGAGCTGTCCGACCGCGTGGTCCACCAGGGCCGGGTCCACTCCCCTGGTCCGCAGCTCCCGGGCGAGGGCCCGGCGGGCCAACCCCCGGCCGTGGTGCCGGGACTCCACCCAGGCGTCGGCGAACGCCGCGTCGTCGATCAGTCCGGCGTCCTCGAAGCGGGACAGCACCGCCTCGGCCACGTCGTCGGGGATCCCCCGCTTGCGCAGCGCGTCCGCGAGCTGGCTGCGGGTGCGCGGCGTCCCGGTGAGCAGGCGCAGGCAGACCGCCCGCGCCCGCTCCTCCGGATCGGGCGGGAGTTCCTCCTGGCGTCCTGCCACGGCTCAGCTCTTGGCCGCGGTGCTCTTGACGGCCTTGGCCCGGCTCGCCGTCGCGGGGACCGCCTTCGTCGCGGCGGCCGGCGCCGCGGCCGGACCGGCGGCGTCCGTGCCCGGCTCGCTCTCGGGCGCCTGCGTCTTCGGGCCGATGCCCAGCTTCTCCTTGATCTTCTTCTCGATCTCGTTGGCCAGGTCGGGGTTGTCCCGCAGGAAGGTGCGGGCGTTCTCCTTGCCCTGCCCCAACTGGTCGCCCTCATAGGTGTACCAGGCGCCGGACTTGCGGATG
>NZ_DASQNP010000025.1:0-28695 GCF_035644915.1 Streptomyces sp. | reverse complement strand
GACAGCCGGTTCATCTGGTTGATCGCCTCTTGGCGCTTGGCCTCCTCCGCCTCCCGGCGGGCCTTGTCCTTCTCCGGGTCGGCGTAGCACATCTCCGGCTCCGGGAAGGCGGCCTTGGTCTCGGCCAGGGCCTGGCCCGCGTTCACCATGTGGTGCCCCAGCGTGCGGGCGTACACGCCGAACCGCATGGCCTCCAGCGCGAACTGCTGCCCCCACTCGCGGAAGGCGTCGGCGCCCTCGCCCTTCCACTCCACGCGCTCGATGTACGCGCGCAGCTCGCCGCCGATCGCGTCCATGTCGGAGCCGGCGCCGTCGAGCGCGTGGCCCCGTGACGTGAGCAGACGGGGGTCGGCGTTCGCGATCATCGAGTGGAGCGCGGCGAGCGACTTGTCCTCGAACTCTCCTGCGGCCATCCTCGCCTCCCCTTACTGGAAGTCCGTTTCGGCGTTGTCGGACTTGTCGGTGCTCTCGGCGTCGGCGTCCCGCACCGCCTTCGGCTCGTCCTGCCGCGAGTAGTAGTACTCCTCCACCCGCCCCTGGATGGCCTGGAAGCGCTCCCTGTGCGCGTCCTCGATGTTCTCGTAGCCCTTGTCCACGATCTGGGTGGCGATGCCGAGCGCCTCCAACTGCTCGCCGAACAGCCGGGAGAGCGTCTTCAGGCGCTCGTGGGCCTTCTCGTACTGGGACGAGAGGTCCTCCGCCGCGCTGAAGCCCGTGCCGTACGCGTCCGGGGTGATGGCCTGGTCGCTGATGCGCCGGTGGGAGGCGGGGGACTTCTCCAGCCCGTCGATGATCGCGTCGATGCGCTTCTTGAACGAGGCGAGCGTCTCGGCCTCGTACGAGAGGTCCTTGCCCCCGCCCGTGTCGTGCCGGTCCGTCACGCCGTGTCCCCCTGCCCCGGTCGGTCGTCACGTTGTGCCATGGCCGTGTCACGCCAGTGTAGTCAGGGTCCGGCGCGCGTCCTCCGGGTGGGCGGGCGTCCGCGTGCCTACGCCAGGTGGCGGTAACGGCCGCGGAAGTACGCCAGCGGGCCGCTCTCCGTGGTCGGCAGCGCGGTGGCCAGCACCCGGCCGATCACCAGCGTGTGGTCGCCGGCGCTCACCCGCTGCTCGGTGCGGCACTCCACCGTCGCCAGCGCGCCGCCGACCAGGGGCGCGCCGGAGACCTCGCCGCGCGTGCAGGGGATGTCCTGGAAGAGCAGGCGGTCGCTGACGCGGCCCCGCATGGAGAAGCGGCCCGCGATGTGCCGCTGGTTCTCGGCGAGCATGGACGCGGCCCACAGGGGCTGCCGCTCCAGCAGCTCGTCCATCCGGGAGTCCTCGCGCACGCTCACCAGGACCAGCGGCGGCTCCAGGGAGACGGACAGGAAGGAGGTCGCGGTCATGCCCACGTCCTCGCCGCGCGGTCCGTCCTCGGGGTCGTGCGCCGTCACCAGCACCACGCCCGCGGCCAGCCGGGACATGGCGGCGCGGAACTCGTCCTCGGTCACCCCTTCAGGATGGGGGAGGCCGGAGGGTCGGGGCGAAGTAGGGACGTTCTGGGACATCTGCTGTTGGGGTGTCGGATGCACGCTTCGCACGCTAGACGCTGCCGCCGGGGGCTCGCATCGGTCCCCGGGACCAGCCGGGACCGGGCCCGGACCTAGGTACATTGGCTGAACGATTCGCAGGTCAGAGCCGGAATTTGCGTTCGGCACCGGTGTGGTGGAGGGTGGGACGCTCCCACGCACCGCAGTCGCTCGCCCACCCTCCGTTGTGACATGAGTCACACAGGGCGGTAATTGTTGACCCTGTGTACCGGCTGGGCAGCTCGCTGTGATTCAGTGGCCTGAACAGAGACGAACGTTAAAACCCGGATCATCTGGAGTTGTTCACTCAAGTCTTCAGGGGGAGGGCGATGGAAGCCGAGTCGGAGCCGTACGTGCGCCTCGCCACCCTGCGCAGACTCCACCAGTCCATGGCGGAGCTCAACACCGGGCGCAGCCTGGCGGACACCCTGCAGACCGTGGCCGACGGGATCGTGAAGGGACTGGACTTCGAGCTGGCCGCGGTCAACCTCGTCCAGCCGGACGGGGACCTCGTGGTGGCCGCCGTCGCGGGCAGCGAGGGCGCCGAGGCGATGATGGCGGGCCGGACGGGCTCGCGCGCCGCCTGGGAGCGCCGCCTGGCCATGGGGGAGCGCTGGGGCGAACTGCGCTTCATCCCGTACACCGAGTCCTGGGTGCTGCTCGACGACGACGTGCCCCAGTGGCACGCCGCGGGCCCCGCCCCCCGGTACCCCGACGAGTGGCACCCGATGGACATCCTCCTGGCGCCGATGTACTCCTCCGACGGGAATCTGCTGGGGGTCATCTCCGTCGACAAACCGCGCAACGGGCGGCGCCCGGGTGCGTGGGGGCGCGAGGCGCTGCAGATGTACGCCTTCCAGGCCGGCATCGCGATCAGCAACGCCCGTTTGCGCGCGAACATGCAACGCGCGCTGGTCCGGCTGGAGCGCGAGCAGCAGGCCCTGCGGGCGAGCGAGGAGAGCTTCCGGCAGGCGTTCGAGTACGCGCCCAGCGGCATGGCCATCGCCGAGCTGGGCAACGGCCAGAACGGGCGGCTGGTGCGGACCAACGACGCGCTGTGCCGGCTGCTGGGCCGTCCGGCGTCGGCGCTGCAGCGGTACAGCTTCTCCGACCTCGTCCACCCCGAGGACCTGCGCACCCTGCTGCGCACCCCCGCCGAGGGCGGCCGGGCCGAGCTGCGGCTGGCCCGGCGCGACGGCTCCTACGTCTGGGTGTCCCTGCGCAACTCGGTGGTGGCCGACGCCACCGACGGCCCGCGCTTCCTGCTCACCCACGTCGAGGACATCGAGGAGCGCAAGCGGCACGAGCTCCAGCTCGCCCACCGCGCCAGCCACGACTCGCTCACCGGCCTGCCCAACAGCGCCGAGCTGCGCGCCCGGCTGAGCGCCCGGCTGTGCGACAAGCCCGCGCTGTCCCCCGACGCGGCGCAGATGGGCCCCGGCGGCGCCGGCGGCTTCGACGGGCCCGACGGCTCCAACGGATGCAACGGGTTCGACGCCTTCGAGGGCATGGTGCCGGAGCCGGTGGGCGGCTACGACCACCACGTGCACACCGTCCCGCCGTCCAGCGACGACCCCTCGGAGAAGGGGCTGGCGGTCCTCTTCTGCGACCTGGACGGCTTCAAGTCGATCAACGACCGCTTCGGCCACCACTGCGGCGACGCCGTGCTGATCGAGGTGGCCCGCCGGCTGTCCAACGGGGTGCGCGACAACGACACCGTCGCGCGGCTGGGCGGGGACGAGTTCGTGGTGCTGGCGGACGGGCTGGGCCGCGCGGACGCCGCCGACCTGGCCGTACGGCTGCGCAACGCGATCATCCCGCCCATCCGCGTGGAGGGCCGGGCGGTGCGGGTGGGGGCCAGTTTCGGCATTAGCTGGGCGGGCTGCGGAATGTCCGCCGACGAGGTCCTGCAATGCGCCGACCAGCGGATGTACGTGGAGAAGCGGTCGCGGTCGAAGGCCCGCCGGGTCGGGTGAGGCCGGTCCGGGCGGTGGCCGGGACGGCGCGGACCGCGGTCAAGGACGCCATACCCTTTACCCCGAAAGAGGTAGGCTGCGCCGGGCAGACACCTGTGATGGAGGAGCGCACGGAATGACCGCCGGTAACAACGGCTCGGGCACGCCGGAGAACGACGACCCGTTCGCCTACCTCTACCGCTCGGAGGACGGTGCGGGCAACGGCGCGGCGACGCAGCAGCCCGGCGTTCCCCGTACCTCGTACACCCAGGTCAGGGCGGTGGGCGAACGCCGCTACGGCGGGCAGGCCGGCCAGCAGCCGCAGCGCCCCCAGCAGTCCCCGCAGCAGCCGAACGCGCACTACGCGGCCCCCGAGACCGTGCCCGGCGGCCGGGCCGCCGCCCGGCACAACGCCTCCGGCGGCCGCGGGCGGGCCGCGGCGCGCAGCCGCAACCACAACGGTCTGCTGATCGGCGCCCTCGCGGTCGTCGCCGCCGTGGTCGTCGGCGTGGGCGCCGCGATCGCCTTCAGCGACGACGGCGAAACCGGGAACCACGCGGGCAGCACCCCGACCCCCACCGCGGAGGTCGACGACGGCGCCGCGGGCGAGGGCGGCAAGGACGAGAACACCGACGGCGGGAAGAAGCCGCAGGGCGTCCTGCCCAAGGAGGACGCGGCCAGCCTCCAGTTGACCCCTCCCGCGACCGCGGCCAAGGACATCACCGGCTCCCGGGCCAGGAGCGGCGCCTACGTCGGGGGCTTCACCCAGCCCGGCGCCTCGGCGACCTGGACCTTCGACGTCCCCGAGGCCGGCAAGTACACGCTGTTCGTCGGCTACGGCGTGCCCGGCAAGGACGCCAACTCCACCCTCACCGTCAACGGCACCCCCCGCCAGCAGCCGCTGAACATGAAGAACTTCGCGGGGGCGGGCGAGGGCCAGTGGGACAAGGGCTGGACCCGCACCTACGCCTGGCTCGACCTGAACAAGGGCACGAACACGGTCAAGATCTCCTGCGAGCAGGGCAACCAGTGCGACTTCGTGCTCGACCAGTTGTGGGTGAAGAAGGGCCACGTCACCGACTGATCCCCGCGGGGGCCGGGGGCCGGACCGGCGGCCGCCGTCAGGAGCCGACCACCTTCAGGAAGGCCGCGACCGTCTCCGCCATGGCCCCGCGCGCCGGGCGCAGGTAGGCGCGCGGGTCCACCGTCGCGGGATCCCGCTCCAGGAAGGCGCGGACGGCGCCGGTGAAGGCGGTGTTGAGCGCCGTCCCCACGTTGATCTTGGTCATGCCGGCCGCCACCGCCCGCCGGATCTCCTCGTCCGGCACCCCGGAGGAGCCGTGCAGCACCAGCGGCACCGGGACGGCCCGGCGCAGCGCGCCGATGAGGTCGTGGTCGAGGGCGGCGGTGCGCTCGGTCATCGCGTGGGAGTTGCCGACGGCGACGGCCAGGGCGTCCACACCGGTGGCGGCGGCGTACGCGGCGGCCTCGGCCGGATCGGTCCGCACGCCCGGGGCGTGGGCGTCCAGCGTGCCGCGCTCCGGTTCCGGGTCGCCGGGCTTGCCGCCGACCCGGCCCAGCTCGGCCTCCACCCACATCCCGTGCTCGTGGCCGAAGCGCACGGCGTACGCGGTGGCCTCGACGTTCCGCGCGTAGGACAGCTTCGAGGCGTCGAACATCACCGAGCTGAACCCCTCCGCGGGTGCGGCGTGCAGCAGCTCGGTGCTCTCCACGTGGTCCAGGTGGAGCGACAGCGGTGCGCTGGAGGCCCGTGCCACGGCGGCGGCCGCGGCGGCGACGGGGGCGAGCCGGCCGCCGTGGAACCGCACGGCGTTCTCGGACACCTGGAGGATCGCGGCCGCGCCCGCGGCCTCCGCCCCGGCGGCGATCGCCTCGGCGTGCTCCAGGGTGATGACGTTGAACGCCGCGACGCCGCGGCCCGCGGCGCGCGCGGCCGCGACGAGTTCTCCGGTGCCGACCAGTGGCATGCCCATCCCGTTCCCGTGTCGTGTCCGGTGCGGCCGGCCCGTGCCGCCGTCCCGCCGCCGTCCTCACTCCGCCGCCGTGCCGCTGCCCCTACGCCGCCGTCATGCCGCCGCCACCTGCCGGGTGACCCGCACCCCGGGCAGCAGCTCCTCGTAGGCCGCCCGGTCGAACTCGCCCGCCGCCGCGGCCCGTACGGTCGCCGCCGACAGGGCGGTCGCGCGCGCCAGTTGGTCCGGCCAGGACAGTTCCTCGACGAGCCCGGCGAGCAGCGCGGCGACCACGGAGTCGCCCGCGCCGGTCGGGTTGCCGGTCAGCCGCCGGGGCGGTTCGGCGCGCCAGGCGTCCTCCGGGGTGAGCGCGAGCAGCCCGTCCGCGCCCAGCGACGCCACGACCGCGTGCGCCCCGCGCCGCCGCGCCAGCCGCGCGGCGCGCAGCGGCTCGGTGGTGCCCGTGAGCCCGGCCAGCTCCTCGGCGTTGGGCTTGACGACGTCCGGCCGTGCGGCGAGCCCGCGGGCCAGCGGCTCCCCGCTGGTGTCCAGCACGACGGGCACGCCCGCGGCGCGGGCGGCGCGGACGAGCGTCCCGTACGCGCCGACGGGCACGCCGGGCGGCAGGCTGCCGCACAGCGCGACGGCGTCGGCGCCGCGCAGCAGCTCGCCGTAGCCGTCGAGGAAGCGCTCCCACTCGGCGGGGGCGATCAGCGGGCCGGGCTCGTTGAACTGGGTGGCGTCACCGGAGTCGGCCACGACCCCCGTGGTGCGGCGGGTGGTGCCGCCGACGGCCGTGAACGCGTCCCGGAGGGAGCCCGCCGCCGTCGCGGACTCCTCCGCGAGCAGCTCCCGCAGCCGCTCGCCCACCGGGCCGCCCGCGAACCCGGTCACCACCGCCTCGTGGCCCAGCGCGGCCAGCACCCGGGCCGCGTTCACCCCCTTGCCGCCCGGACGTTCGACGACCTCCCGGACGCGGTGGGAGGTGCCGGGCTCCAGACGGGCGACGCGGTAGGTGACGTCCAGGGCCGCATTGAGCGTGACGGTCAGGATCATCCGGGCCTCCACCTCCCACCGGCGGGCGTGAACACTTCGAGGACCTACGGTGACGTAGGTGCGGTGACCGCGCGAGTGATCATGCCAAAGCGGAGGCGGTTGGCCCAGACGTCCGGGACGACCGCCTCCCCCCGGTGCCCGGGGGAATCAGCCCACTTCAGGCGCAACCACCCAATCGCCCTTGCGCATGACGCCCACCAGCCGGTACTCGGCGTCCAGCACCACCAGGTCCGCGTCCTTGCCGGCCTCGATCGACCCCACCCGGTCGGCGATCCCCAGCAGCCGCGCCGGCGTGGCCGACAGGGCCCGCACCGCGTCCTGGACCGGCAGGCCGTCCACCGTCACCGCGCGCCGCAGCGCGTGGTCCAGGGTGAGCGTCGAACCCGCGATCGAGCCGCCCTCCACCAGCCGGGCGACGCCGTCGGTGACCCGCACCTGGAGCGGGCCGAGCGGGTAGACGCCGTCGCCCATCCCGGCCGCCCCCATGGCGTCGGTGACGAAGGCGACCCGGTCGGCGCCCGCCCGGGCGAAGGCCAGCTCCAGGACGGCGGGGTGCAGGTGCGTGCCGTCGTTGATCAGCTCGACCGTGACCCGCTCGTCCTCCAGCAGCGCCGCCACCGGGCCGGGCTCGCGGTGCAGCAGCGCGGGCATCGCGTTGAACAGGTGAGTGGCGACCGTCGCCCCCGCGTCGACGGCCTCCAGCGTCGCCTCGTAGCCGGCGTCCGTGTGGCCGACCGCCGCGATCACACCGCTGTCGGCGAGCAGCCGCACGGAGTCCAGGCCGCCGGGCAGCTCCGGCGCGAGCGTCACCATCCGCGCCGTGCCCCGCGCCGCGTCCACCAGCTTGCGGACGTCGGCCGGGTCCGGGTCGCGCAGCAGGGCGGGGTCGTGGGCGCCGCAGCGGTTGCGGGAGATGAACGGCCCCTCGAAGTGGATGCCCGCCAGGTCGCCCTGCTCGACCAGTTCGGCGAGGACGGCGGCCTGCCGCGCGAGGTCGTCCAGGTCGCCGGTCACGGTGGAGGCGACCATCGTCGTCGTGCCGTGCGCCCGGTGGGTGGCGATGGCCTTGAGCGCCTCCTCGGCCGAGCCGGCGGAGAAGGACGCCCCGCCGCCGCCGTGCACGTGCAGGTCCACGAAGCCGGGCACGATCCAGTGCCCGGTGAGGTCGAGCGTGCCCGGCTCGCCGGGCACGTCGGCGGCGATCCGGGTGCCCTCGACGGTCACCCGCCCGTCCTCGGCCACACCGTCGGGCAGCACCACCCTGGCGCCGGTCAGCACCGTGCGGCGCCCTGCCGCCGGCCTCCCGGGCGTCCGTGCCGTCCTGTCCGTCTTCGCCGTCATCGGCTCGAAACCTCCGCGGAGAGTAGGTCCCAGGCGAGGAGTCCCGCGCCCAGGCACCCGGCGGCGTCACCCAGGGCCGCCGGAACGATCGAGGGGAGCTGTTGGAAGGTGACCTTGGCGCGTACGGCCTCGCGCAGCGGGACGAGGAGCGTCTCGCCCGCCTCGGCGAGCCCGCCCCCGATGATCAGCACGCGGGGGTCCAGCAGGGTCACGGCGGTGACCAGGCCCTCGGCGAGCGCGTCGAGCGCCTCGTGCCAGACGGCGACGGCCCGCGGGTCGCCGGAGGCCACGGCCTTCGCGGCGTCGGCGGCCGTCGCCGCCGGGTCGCCGCACGCCGCGGCCCAGGCCCGGCCGACGGCGGCGGCGGAGGCGAACAGCTCCAGGCAGCCGCGCCGGCCGCAGCCGCACTCGGGGCCGCCGGGGCGCACGGTGATGTGGCCGATCTCGCCCGCGCCGCCGTGGGCGCCGGTCTCCACCCGGCCGTCGATGCCGATGGCCCCGGCGATGCCGGTGCCCAGCGCCGCGAAGAGGAAGCGGTCCACGCCCGCGCCCGCCCCGATCCGCCCCTCGGCGAGCCCGCCGGTGCGCACGTCGTGCCCCAGGGCGATCGGCACGGCGGGCGAGCCGAGCCGGTCGGCGAGCAGGTCCCGCAGGGGGACGTCCCGCCAGCCGAGGTTGGAGGCGTAGACGGCGGTGCCGCTCGCCTCGTCGACCACCCCGGGCACGGCGATGCCCACGGCGGCGGGCTCCGCGCCGTACCGCTCGACCCCGGTCTTCCACAGCTCGGCGGCGAACGCGAGCACGTTGTCCACCACGGCCCGCGGGCCGCCGTCCCGGCCGGTGGGCCGCCGCGCCTCGTGGAGCAGCGTGTGGTCGGCGCCGACGAGGGCGGCCTTCATCCCGGTGCCGCCCACGTCGAGGGCGACGACGTACGCGGCGGTGGCGTTGTCCCGAGCAGTCACGGGGACAGTCTCGCGCGCCACCCCATGAAAGGTCTAGTCCACTGCCCCGATCCTCGGCCGTGTGCCCCGGCGAACGGGGGAGGCTCCGGCGCGGACGGGCGGTGGCCGTCAGCCCAGGATCACGCTGCGGGTGAGGTTGCGCGGGCGGTCCGGGTCCGCGCCGCGGGACTCCGCGAGGGCGACCGCCAGGCGCTGGGCGCGGATCAGGTCGGCCATGGGGTCGAGCGCGCGCTCGCCCGTGCCCGCGCAGTCGGACTCCGCCAGCAGGGTGCCGCCCACCCGGGCCACGTCACCGGAGAGCCCCTCCGGCAGGGAACCCAGCACCCAGGCGATCCGGCCCGGTCCGGTGACGGCGATGGGGCCGTGGCGGTACTCCATCGCCGGGTACGCCTCCGTCCACGCGCCGGCCGCCTCGCGCATCTTCAGGGCGGCCTCCAGGGCCAGTCCGTACGTCCAGCCGCGGCCCAGGAACGTCCACTGCTCGGCGGTGAGCACCGCCTCCGGCAGCGGCTGGGTGACGGCCAGCTCCGCGTCGACCGCCGCCCGCTCGACGGGCTTCACCCCGGCCGGGAGCGCGCCGTACCGCTCCAGGCCCGCGCGCAGCAGCGCCAGCGCGGTCGTCGCGAAGCGGGTCTGGACGACCGACTCCTCGTCGGCCCAGTCCAGCACGGCGACGCGGTCGGCGGCGTCCACGACCGGGGTCCGGGGGTCGGCGGTCAGGGCGGTCGTCGGGGTGTCCGGGGAGGTGTCGCGCAGGGCGGTCAGCAGGTCGAGCACCTCGGAGGTGGTGCCGGAGCGGGTGATCGCCACCACGCGGTCGTAGTCGCGCCCCGCGGGGAACTCCGACGCGGCGAAGGCGTCCGTCTCGCCCTGCCCGGCGGCCTCGCGCAGCGCCGCGTAGGACTGGGCCATGAACCACGAGGTGCCGCAGCCCGTCACCGCCACCCGCTCGCCCGGGCGCGGCAGCGCGTCGGCGCCGGCCGCCGCCGCTTCGGCCGCGCGCCGCCAGCTACCGGGCTGGGTGGCGATCTCGGCTGCGGTACGGGACTGCTCTGCGGCGGCCATGCGGGGGCTCCTCGGGACGGGTGGGGCGGGCGTTCGCGGTGTGGGTACAAGCACGTGGATACCAGCCCTGACCTGGGAGGTGAAAGACCGTTGCCGAAGCGATACCCGGCGTGGCGCGGCCCGGACGGCGGGGGCGGGAGCGGTCCGGATGCGGTGTCGGAGGACGGCAGTAGGTTGGAGAGGTGAGCAGCGGGAGCGAGCAGCCGTACGAGGGCGGCGGCCTGTCCGAGCAGGACGAGGCCGTGCTCGCCATCGAGCGGCGCGGCTGGCCGGGCCCCGGCGCCAAGGAGCGGGCGATCCGCGAGCGCCTGGGCATCTCGCCGACCCGCTACTACCAGCTCCTCAACGCCCTGCTGGACGACCCGCGCGCCCTGGCCCGCGACCCGGTCACGATCAACCGCCTCCGGCGGCGCCGGGACGAGCAGCGCGGCCGGCGGCAGTAGCAGCGGGCAGCGCCGGCAGGCGGGGCAGGACGCGGCGGCAGCGGGGGAGGGCGCGGGCCGGACGGGCCGCGATAGGGGCCGCGCGGCTGGGTAAGGTCCCAGGCATGGGCAGCCACCCCTCTTCCCACTCCTCCTCCGCGGGGGTTCCCGAGAACCTCCCCGAACCGACCACCCCCGCCGGGCGCGACGGCCTGGCCGCGCTGCTGGCCGACCCCGGGCGGGCCGTGGTCGCCCTCGACTTCGACGGCACGATCGCCCCGATCGTCCCCGACCCCGACCAGGCCCGCGCCCACCCGGACGCGGTGCCCGTCCTGGCCCGGCTGGCCCCCCTGGTGCGGTCCGTCGCCATCGTCACCGGCCGCCCGGCCGAGGTCGCGGTGCGCTACGGGGGCTTCGCCGGGGTGCCGGGCCTGGAGCACCTGGTGGTGCTCGGCGCGTACGGCGCGGAGCGCTGGGACGCGGCCACGGGCGAGACGCGCACCCCGCCGCCGCACCCCGGCGTGGAGGCCGTACGGGTCGAGCTGACCGGCGTGCTGGAGAAGGCGGGCGCCCCGCGCGGCACCCGGATCGAGGACAAGGGCCGGGCCCTGGCCGTCCACACCCGCCGCGCCGAGGACCCGGCGGCGGCCTTCGAGCTGCTGCGCGGGCCGCTGCACGAGCTGGCCGGGCGGCACGGCCTGGCCGTCGAGCCCGGCCGCTTCGTCCTGGAGCTGCGGCCCCCGGGCATGGACAAGGGCCTGGCCGTCACGGACCTGGCCCGCACGACGGGCGCGGGGTCGGTGCTCTACGGCGGCGACGACCTGGGCGACCTGGCCGCGTACGACGCGGTGGACCGGCTGCGTTCCGAGGGCGTCCCGGGCGTGCTGGTGTGCAGCGGCAGCGAGGAGGTCACCGCCCTGGCCGAACGGGCGGACGTGGTCGTGGACGGCCCCGCCGGGGTCGTCGGCCTGCTGGCCGCCCTGGCGGACGCGCTGGGGGCCTGACGTCCGGCCGGCCGGCGCCCGCCCGGTGCGGGGCGCCGGTCAGCGGCGCAGCGCGTCGAGCTGCTCCAGGAACCAGGCCGTGGGCGGCAGCGCGGTGGCCGCCGCGGCGAGGCGCTTGGCGCGCTCGGCGCGCTCGTCCGCGTCCATGGACAGGGCCCGGTGCAGGGCGTCCGCCGTGGCGCCGATGTCGTACGGGTTGACGGTGATGGCGTCCTCGGCCAGTTCGGCGAAGGCCCCGGCCTCGCGGGAGAGCACCAGCGCGCAGCCGCCGTCCGAGACCACCGGCATCTCCTTGGCGACCAGGTTCATGCCGTCCCGGATGGGGTTGACCAGGGCGACGTCGGCCAGCCGGTACGCCGCCAGGGAGCGGGCGAAGTCGTCCTTGAGGTACAGCACGACCGGCGTCCAGTCCTCCGTGCCGTACGCCGCGTTGACCTCCTCGGCGACCCGGGAGACCTCCGCGATGTACTCCCGGTAGACCGCCAGGTCCTGCCGGGAGGGGTAGGCGAGGGCGACGTGGACGACCCGGCCGTGCCACTCGGGGTGGTCGTCCAGCAGCCGCCGGTAGGCGAGCAGGCCGCGGACGATGTTCTTGGACAGCTCGGTGCGGTCCACCCGGACGATCGCCTTGCGCGCGTTCCCGTCCCGGTCGCGGCCGATCTGCTCGCGCAGGTCGGCCATCCGCTCGGTCACGTCCGGCCGCCGGGAGCGTTCCCGCAGGAAGTCCCCGTCGGCGCCCAGGCCGTGCACCCCTATCCGGGTGGTGCGCCCCTGGTACGTCACGAGCATCTCGCCGTCGTCGGACGCGGCGACCTCCGCGCCCAGCAGCTTCACGCAGCACTCGGCGAACGCGTTGGCCCAGCGCTGGGTGAGGAAGGCCGCGCGGTCGGCGCCCAGGATGCCGCGCAGCACGGCGGCGGCCACGCCGCCGTCCGGGTCGTCCGGCAGCAGCCGGAAGTAGTCCGGCGGCGCCCACGGGGTGTGCGAGAAGTGCCCGATCCGCAGGTCGGGCCGCCGCTCGCGCAGCAGGCCGGGCACCAGGGTCAGGTGGTAGTCCTGCACCACCACCACCGCGCCCTCGGCGGCCTCCTCGGCGAGGGCGTCGGCGAACGCGGCGTTGTACGCCTCGTAGGAGCGCCACTGCCGGTCGAACTCCGTGTCGAAGACGGGCTCCAGCGGGGTCTGGTAGAGCATGTGGTGGACGAACCACAGCACGGAGTTGGCGATGCCGTTGTAGGCGTCCGCGAAGACCTCGGGCGCGATGTCCAGCATCCGTACGACCTGGCCGCCGGTGTCGGCCTGGTCCAGCCTGCCCCCCGTGCGCCGGACGGCCTCGCGGTCGCCGTCGCCCAGCGCCGCGCACACCCACACCGCGTCGCCCTTGACGGACGACAGCCCGGAGACCAGTCCACCGCCGCCCCGCTTGACGGTCAGCTCACCCTGCTCGCCGACCGTGTAGGAGACGGGACCGCGGTTGGACGCGACGAGTACCTGGTGCCGAGTGACCATGAGCCGAACCTAGCCGCTGATCCGCCCGCTCAAACGTGCGGTTCGCGTCACACGGGGACCGGGTTCGGCCAGGTGGACCGGTACGGGCCGGTGAGCACCCGCACGGCCCGGGTAGGCGCCCGCACGGCCCGGGACCGCCCCGGACAGCGCCGGGCGGCCCCGGTACGCACCGGTGCGCCCCCGGGCGCGGGGAGCGCGCGGGGATCAGGCCGCGTGGCGGTGGGCGTACTCCGGGACGGTGCACATCGGCGGGCGCTCCTCGGTGTCCACCGGATGGGTGCACGGACGGAAGCCGCCCTGGGGCGTGCGCTCGAACTGGATCAGCTCCGGGCGCACCAGCGGGCCGCGCGGCAGTCGCGCGTGCGCCGTGCGGTGGATCGCCGCGGCCATCCTGCCGAGCGCCAGCCCGTCCTGGTTGCGGTGCTTGCGCACGCCCACGTCGACCTGGCCGAGCGCGTCGAGCCCGACGGTGTGCAGCGCGTCCACCAGCAGGCCCAGCTCGACGCCGTAGCCGACGGGGAAGCGGAGCCGCTCCAGCAGGGAGCGCCGGGCCGCGTACTCGCCGCCCAGCGGCTGTACGAAGCCGGCGAGCTGCGGCCAGTACAGGTTGAGCAGGGGCCGCGCGACCAGCTCGGTGACCCGGCCGCCGCCGACCGGCTTGTCCCCGAGCGCGCGGTCGTACATCGCCTTGACCATCGCCAGGTCGGGCTCGGTCAGCAGCGGGCCGACGGTGCCCGACACGAAGGACGGGTCGAAGTCCCGCAGGTCCGCGTCCACGAAGCAGACGATCTCGCCGCTGGTGACCAGCAGCGACCGCCACAGCACCTCGCCCTTGCCCGGCAGCGCGGGCAGCCGGGGCAGTATCTCGTCACGGTGCACCACCTTCGCGCCCGCGGCCGCGGCGACCGCGGACGTCCGGTCGGTGGAGCCGGAATCCACCACCACCAGCTCGTCGACCAGGGGCATCGCCTCGGTCATCAGCTCGCGGCGGATCGTGGCGACGATCTCGCCGACCGTCGCCTCCTCGTTCAGCGCCGGAAGCACCACGCTCACACTGCCCGCCGGTCCCGCCGCCCGCTTCGCGGCCAGCAGCCGGGGCAGCGGGCGGTCGACAGCGCTCCAGGAGCGTCGCTCCAGCCAGTGGCCGACCTCATCCAGCACGTGCTCGTCTCCCTGTCCTCGGCGTCCCGGGTATCCCCCGGCGTCCCAGGCATTCTGGTGGGCCGGGATTTCCCCGGTGTTCTCGGCGTTGGTCGTGATCGGGCCGGGGGCCGGGCCGCGGCCGCTCGCCGCGGGCTTCCGACGTGATCTTCCCCGGGCTCCCGGGCCTTTCGTTCCCGGCACGGCGCGTGGGATGTGCGGATTCCGGTATGGGGTTCGTCTCGCGGTTCGGACGGCGGGCCTGCCCGCCGGTGGTGTCGGTTACAGTCTTGGGCAACGCGCGGGAGTTCCGCATCTTGGGGCCCCGGCGTGCACAAATGCCCCGGTCACGGTATTGGCCGGGTGCCACAGAGCTCATCCAGAGGGGCAGAGGGAACGGCCCGTTGAAGCCCCGGCAACCCTCCCGCCGGCACTCGTTCACACGTCCGAGGCCACGGTGGGGAAGGTGCCAATTCCGGCCCGGGCGAAAGACGCCCGGGGAAGATGAGGAGAAAGGGCCTCGCCGCACATGGCTGTGCAGACCGTTGCAGGCAGCACCGAAATCTCGCTCGGCCCCGCCGCCGCGCTCTCCTGTCGCGAGTGCGGGGAGCGCTTCCCGCTCGGACCGGTCTTCGCCTGTGAGATGTGCTTCGGACCGCTGGAGATCGCCTACGACCTGCCCGGGGACGACCCGGAGGGGCTGCGGCGGCGGATCGAGTCCGGGCCGGGCAACATCTGGCGCTACGCCCCGCTGCTGCCCGTGCCGGCCGACGTGGCGGACAAGCCCAACCTGAACCCGGGCTTCACCAAGCTGGTCAGGGCCGACCGCCTCGCCCGCGAACTGGGCGTCACCGGCGGGCTGTACGTCAAGGACGACTCCGGCAACCCGACGCACTCCTTCAAGGACCGGGTGGTGGCCATCGCCGTCGAGGCCGCCCGCGCCTTCGGCTTCACCACCCTCTCGTGCTCCTCCACCGGCAACCTCGCCGGCGCCGTGGGCGCCGCCGCGGCCCGCGCCGGCTTCCGGTCCTGCGTCTTCATCCCGCACGACCTGGAGCAGGGCAAGGTCGTGATGGCCGCGGTCTACGGCGGTGACCTGGTCGGCATCGAGGGCACCTACGACGACGTCAACCGCTTCTGCTCCGAACTGATCGGGGACCCGATCGGCGAGGGCTGGGGTTTCGTCAACGTCAACCTCCGCCCGTACTACGCGGAGGGCTCCAAGACCCTGGCGTACGAGATCTGCGAACAGCTCGGCTGGCGGCTGCCGGACCAGCTCGTCATCCCCATCGCCTCCGGCTCCCAGCTCACCAAGATCGACAAGGGGCTGCGCGAGCTGATCGCGCTGGGGCTGGTCGAGGAGAAGCCGTACAAGATCTTCGGTGCGCAGGCGGAGGGCTGCTCGCCGGTCTCGCGGGCCTTCAAGGAGGGCCACGACGTGGTGCGGCCGGTGCGGCCGGACACCATCGCCAAGTCGCTGGCCATCGGCAACCCGGCCGACGGCCCGTACGTGCTGGACATCGCCCGCCGCACCGGCGGCGCGGTGGAGGACGTGGACGACGGGCGGATCGTCGAGGCGATCAAGCTGCTGGCCCGCACCGAGGGCATCTTCGCGGAGACCGCGGGCGGCGTGACCGTGGGCGTCACCAAGAAGCTGATCGAGCAGGGCGTGCTCGACCCGTCCCTGACCACCGTCGTCCTCAACACCGGCGACGGTCTGAAGACCCTGGACGCGGTGGCGCCGACCACCGGACCGTCCGCGATCATCCGTCCGACCCTGGACTCCTTCCGAGAGGCTGGCCTGGCATGAGTGTCTCCGTCCGCATCCCGACCATCCTGCGCACGTACACCGGGGGCCAGGCGGAGGTGACGGCCGAGGGCACCACGCTGGCCGACGTCCTGGCCGACCTGGAGAAGAACCACCAGGGCATCTCCGCCCGGGTGCTGGACGACTCCGGCAAGCTGCGCCGCTTCGTGAACGTCTACGTCAACGACGACGACGTCCGCTTCGCCGAGGGGCTCCGGACGCCGACCCCGGACGGCGCGAGCGTCTCGATCATCCCGGCCGTCGCGGGCGGCTGACGCGGGCTCGCACGGAAGCACGCGCGGAGGCGTACGACGGCGGCCCCGCCCCCGGTCCGACCGGCCGGGGAGCGGGGCCGCCGTCATGCGCGCCCCCTGGGAGCGCCTGCGCCCGGACGATGAGCGGAATTGGTAATTCCGCCCCCCGGAGAGCGGTAGAGTGAGCGTGCCTCCCCCCGAATGCGCACTCAGCGCCCACAAGAACGCGACAACTTGCGCTCAAATTTGCTGCGGCAATTGTCGTGTTGGTCCGCTATGCCCGGCCCGAGTTGCCCTGCTTTCCTGCCGTTCATGTGTTTATCGGCGATCCGGCGTGACCGGAATTCTCGTCCGACAGACCTGTTGCGGAGGGCTGTCGCCCAGATACATTCAGCCGCGGTCGACGCGTTCCGGCGCACACCCCCTCTCGCCGGGGGGTGACATCTGACCCGGGTCCGCGGAGTGTGGACTCGTGCAAGGGCCAGCAATAGGGGAGTTAGGAATGGCTCAAGGCACCGTCAAGTGGTTCAACGCGGAGAAGGGGTACGGCTTCATCGCGGTCGACGGTGGTGCGGACGTGTTCGTCCACTACAGCGCGATCCAGATGGACGGCTACCGCACCCTTGAGGAAGGACAGCGGGTTGAGTTCGAGATCTCGCAGGGTCAGAAGGGTCCGCAGGCGGACATGGTCCGCGTGACGGCCTGACAGCGCCGGCCACTCGCACCACGAGCAGTAGTAGACGGCACAGAAGGGCCCGTGTCCCCCCGGGGGCACGGGCCCTTCGTCGTGCGCGGGGGCTCGTACGGCCCCGGCCTCCCGCCGGCCCGTGCGCCCGTCCCCGCGCCCGGTGCGGGGACGGGACGCGAACCCCCGGTGCGCTTGCACTCAGAGGGGTCGAGTGCTAATCATTGGCGTTAGCACTCTGCAGGTGAGAGTGACAACACAAGGACCGGTTCGGTGAGGTGCGCAAGCCCGGTGGAGCAAGGAACCCCGGGCTGGCGGGCCGTCCGTCGCGGGCGCCAGCGCGGTCCGGAGAAATCCAACCCGCCCCTGGCCTTCGGCATGGGGAACCCCAGGGAGGACCACTTCACATGGCCAAGATCATCGCGTTCGACGAGGAGGCGCGGCGCGGCCTCGAGCGCGGGATGAACCAGCTCGCCGACGCCGTCAAGGTCACGCTCGGCCCCAAGGGCCGCAACGTCGTCCTTGAGAAGAAGTGGGGCGCCCCCACGATCACCAACGATGGTGTCTCCATCGCCAAGGAGATCGAGCTCGAGGACCCGTACGAGAAGATCGGCGCCGAGCTGGTCAAGGAGGTCGCCAAGAAGACCGACGACGTCGCCGGTGACGGTACGACCACCGCGACCGTCCTGGCCCAGGCGCTGGTCCGCGAGGGTCTGCGCAACGTCGCCGCCGGCGCCAACCCGATGGCCCTCAAGCGCGGTATCGAGAAGGCCACCGAGGCCGTCTCCGCGGCCCTGCTGGAGCAGGCCAAGGAGGTCGAGACCAAGGAGCAGATCGCCTCGACCGCCTCCATCTCCGCCGCCGACACCCAGATCGGTGAGCTGATCGCCGAGGCGATGGACAAGGTCGGCAAGGAAGGCGTCATCACCGTCGAGGAGTCGCAGACCTTCGGTCTGGAGCTGGAGCTCACCGAGGGCATGCGCTTCGACAAGGGCTACATCTCCGCCTACTTCGCCACCGACATGGAGCGGATGGAGGCGGTCCTGGAGGACCCCTACATCCTGATCGCCAACCAGAAGATCTCCGCGGTCAAGGACCTGCTGCCGCTCCTGGAGAAGGTCATGCAGGCCGGCAAGCCGCTGCTGATCATCGCCGAGGACGTCGAGGGCGAGGCCCTGTCCACGCTGGTGGTCAACAAGATCCGCGGCACCTTCAAGTCCGTCGCCGTCAAGGCCCCGGGCTTCGGCGACCGCCGCAAGGCCATGCTCCAGGACATCGCCATCCTCACCGGCGGCCAGGTCATCTCCGAGGAGGTCGGCCTCAAGCTGGAGAACACCGGCCTGGAGCTGCTGGGCCGCGCCCGCAAGGTCGTCATCACCAAGGACGAGACCACCATCGTCGACGGTGCCGGTGACAGCGAGCAGGTCAACGGCCGGGTCAACCAGATCCGCGCCGAGATCGAGGCCTCCGACTCCGACTACGACCGCGAGAAGCTCCAGGAGCGCCTGGCGAAGCTGGCCGGCGGCGTGGCCGTCATCAAGGCCGGTGCCGCCACCGAGGTGGAGCTGAAGGAGCGCAAGCACCGCATCGAGGACGCCGTCCGCAACGCGAAGGCCGCCGTCGAGGAGGGCATCGTCGCCGGTGGTGGCGTGGCCCTGCTGCAGGCGTCCAACGTCTTCGAGAAGCTGGAGCTGGAGGGCGACGAGGCCACCGGTGCCGCCGCCGTCAAGGCCGCCCTGGAGGCCCCGCTCAAGCAGATCGCGGTCAACGCCGGCCTGGAGGGCGGCGTCATCGTGGAGAAGGTGCGCAACCTGACCCCGGGCCACGGTCTGAACGCCGCGACCGGTGAGTACGTGGACATGATCGCCGAGGGCATCATCGACCCGGCCAAGGTCACCCGCTCCGCGCTGCAGAACGCCGCCTCCATCGCGGCGCTGTTCCTCACCACCGAGGCCGTCATCGCCGACAAGCCGGAGAAGGCCGCGGCCGGTGCCGGCGACGCCGCCGGCGGCATGGGCGGTGGCATGGACTTCTGATCCGCCCAGCGGATCGGACGTCCCGCCGCGCGTACCGGCAGCGGTACGCGACCGGACCACGAGGGCGGCACTCCCGTACGGGGGTGCCGCCCTCCGCGTGTGTCCGCAATGTGAGATTTCGCACCGGGCAAACCGTGTTCAGGGGTGTTCACCAGCGGTTAGCCTCCCGGATGCGTTGGCGGAAGACCCGCTTCCGTGGCCTGTTCCGCAGAGCCGAGCCCCCACCCGACTCCCCTGGACGACACACTTCCATGAGCACGCTCGACACCGTGATCGTCGAGATCAACGATCACTTCTGGTCCTATCTGCTGATCCCCCTGGTGGCCGTGGCGGGCCTCTACTTCACCCTCCGCTCACGGGCCCTGCAGGTCCGGCTCCTGCCGGAGATGCTCCGGGTCGTCGGGGAACGGCCCCGGCCCGGGGCCGACGGCACCAAGCCCGTCTCCGCCTTCGGCGCGTTCAGCATCTCCGCCGCCGCCCGGATCGGCACCGGCAACATCGCCGGTGTCGCCAGCGCCATCACCGTCGGCGGCCCGGGCGCGGTCTTCTGGATGTGGGTCATGGCGATCGTCGGCGGCGCCTCCGCGTTCGTGGAGGCCACGCTCGCCCAGCTCTACAAGGTGCGCGACCGCAGCGGGGACGGCAAGGGCACCTACCGCGGCGGCCCCGCCTACTACATGCAGCGCGGCCTGGGCAAGCGCTGGGTCGGCGTGCTCTTCGCCGTGGTCATCACCGTGACCTTCGGGCTCGTCTTCACGGCCGTCCAGTCCAACACCATCGCCTCGGTGACCGCCGGCTCCCTCGGCACCGGCGGCGACGACGGCCCCGCCTGGTTCGCCCCGGCCGTCGGCGTGGTGCTCGCCGTGCTGCTCGGGCTCTCCGTCTTCGGCGGGGTCCGGCGGATCGCCTCGGTCACCCAGGTGCTCGTCCCGGTGATGGCCCTCATCTACCTGGTGCTCGCCCTGGTCGTCGTCGCCCTCAACGCCACCGAGCTCCCGCGGGTGTTCGCCGACATCGTCGGCGGCGCCTTCGGCCTGCGCGAGGTCGTGGGCGGCGGCATCGGCGTGGCGATCCAGCAGGGCGTGCGCCGCGGCATGTTCTCCAACGAGGCCGGCCTCGGCTCCGCGCCGAACGCCGCCGCCGCGGCCGAGACCTCCCACCCGGTCAAGCAGGGCCTGGTGCAGGCCCTGGGCGTCTTCTTCGACACCCTGGTGGTCTGCTCGGCGACCGCCTTCCTCGTCCTGTCCGCCGACCCGGACCTCTCCGGCCGCCAGGGCGCCGACCTCACCCAGTCCGCCCTCCAGGACACCCTGGGCGCCTGGGCGGGCCACCTGCTGACGCTGGTGGTCTTCCTGGTGGCCTTCACCTCGATGATCGGCAACTACTACTACGGCGAGTCCAACATCGAGTTCATCACCCACAGCCGCCCGGTCATGACCGGCTACCGCGCGCTGGTCCTCGTCGCCACCTTCCTCGGCGCGCTGGGCTCGGTGAGCGTGGTGTGGAACCTCGCCGACGTCACCATGGGCGTCATGGCCCTGGTCAACCTGCTGTCCATCCTGCCGCTGTCGGTGATCGCCTTCCGGCTGCTGGACGACTACCAGGAGCAGCGCCGCGCCGGTCTGGACCCGGTCTTCACCCGCGACCGCCTGCCGGACCTGACGGGGGTGGAGTGCTGGGAGCCCGCGCCCTCCGGCGCGCCCGGGCGCGCCGGGGAGCCGGCGGACGCGGAGGCCCGCTGACCCGGCGGCGGGCGGTCCGCGACCGGACCACGGGGGCGGCACTCCGTACGGGGTGCCGCCCCCGGGCGTTCGCGGGGGAGTGCGCCGGGGGCGGTCAGCCCCGCACCGCCTCCAGGGCCGCGCGCAGATGGCCGCCCGACTCCTCCAGCAGGCGCGCGGCGGTGGGGCCGTCCACCTCGCCCAGGATGGTGAGGATGGCGTTCTTGACCTCGCCGTCGGTGGCGGCGAGCGCCGACTCGATCAGCTCGTCGCCGGCGCCCGTGGCCAGCGAGACGATGCGGCGCGAGCGGGCCCGCAGCTTCTCGTTCGAGGCGCGCACGTCGACCATCAGGTTCCCGTACGTCTTGCCCAGCCGGATCATGGTGATGGTCGAGATCATGTTGAGGACCAGCTTCTGGGCCGTGCCCGCCTTGAGCCGGGAGGAGCCGGTCAGCAGCTCCGGGCCGACGACGACCTCGATGCCGTGCTCGGCCGCCGCCGCCAGCGGCGACCCGGCGTTGCAGGACAGCCCGACCGTCAGCGCCCCCAGCCGCCGCGCGTGCTCCACCGCGCTGACGGTGTACGGGGTGCGCCCGGAGGCCGAGACGCCGACCACCACGTCATCCGGTCCCAGCCCCAGCCCGTCCAGGTCGGCGGCGGCCAGGTCACCGCGGTCCTCGGCGCCCTCGACCGCCCGCACCAGCGCGGTCGGGCCGCCCGCGATCACCCCGATCACCTGGGAGGGGTCGGTGTTGAAGGTGGGCGGGCACTCGCTCGCGTCCAGCACCCCCAGCCGTCCGGCCGTCCCCGCCCCCGCGTAGACCAGCCGCCCGCCGCGCGCCATCCGCGCGGCGGTGGCGTCGATGGCGGCGGCGATGCGCGGGAGCTGCGCGGCGACGGCGGTGGGGACGGTGGCGTCCTCCCCGTTCATGATCCTGGCGATCTCCAGGGTGGGCAGCCGGTCGATCTCGGCCAGGTCGCTGCGGAACGCCTCGGTGGTGAGCGTCTCCAGTTCGGCGCGCAGCCGGCTGTACGGGGGGCGCGCGGCGTCGTCGGCGGTCGGAGAGGTCATGGGGGTGCGGCTCTTTCCGTCGTGTCCGTGGTGCTGCCCGTGGAGCCGGGCCGGCCTCCCGTACCGGCATCCGGGCAGCGGGTGGGGGGTGGGTGATGGGCGGTGCGGCGCGCCGGGTCAGCGCTGCCGGGGGGAGTGGCGGTGGGCCAGCGCCTCGTAGGAGGCCGACAGGGCGGGAGCGGCGGTCTCGTAGGTGCGCTGCGCCACGCCGATGAACAGGCAGTCCACGACCAGGAGCTGACTGGTCCGGCTGGACATGGCCGCCGGGCGCAGCTCGCTCTCGCGCGCCGTGGAGGTGGTCAGGACGTGGTCGGCGTACTGGGCTATCTCCCCGTCCGGGCGGCCGGTGATCGCCACGGTGGTGGCGCCGTGGTCGAAGGCGACGCGCAGCGGTTCGATCACGTCCACCGTACGGCCGGAGTGCGTGATCGCCAGGGCGACGTCGCCGGAGCGGAGCTGGACGGCGGTGGTGACCGCCAGGTGCGGGTCGGCGTGGGCGTGGGCGACCAGCCCGATGCGCAGCAGCTTCTGCACCAGGTCCTGGGCGACCAGGGCGGAGGCGCCGACGCCGTACACGTCGATCCGGCGGGCCCCGGCCAGCGCGTTCACGACCGCCTCGACCTGGGCCGGGTCGAGTCCGGCGGCGGTGTCGGCGAGGGTCTGCCGCTCGTCGTGGGCGAGCTTGGCGATGACGTCCTCGATGGGGTCGTCCACGGCGATGTCGGCGGTGACCGAGGGCGCGGCGCCGGACGCCTGCTGCGCGGCGAGCCCGGCGAGCGCCAGCCGCAGGTCCCGGTAGCCGGGGTAGCCCAGGAGGCGTGAGGTCCGTACGACGGTGGCCTCGCTGGTGCCGGTGCGCTCGGCGAGACCGGTGACGGTGAGCTGCGCGCACCCGGCCGGGTCGCCGGCGACGGCCTCGGCGACGCGCTGCATGGAGCGGGTCATCGAAGGAGCCATGGTGCGCACCTTGGCGGCGAGGGCGGCGGGCCCGGGCGGGCCGGGGCGGCGGTCCGGCGCGGTGTCGCGGACCGGGGTGGCGAAACTTTCCTTCACGCTTCTGTTCACGGGTGGAAGGTATTTTCACAGCGGGAGGGCGTCAAGACCTCCCGCACCGGCGGCGGGTCCGCCGCCGGCGGCCTTCCGCCCCGGCGTCTGTTCCAATGGAAGGGTTATGACAGACCAGCAGCCCTCCCCTCCCGCCCTCGAACGGACCCTCCACACGGCCCGGGCGCTCGTCCTCGCCGACCTCACCGCCTGCGGCATCGCCGGGGCCGAGGTCGTCTCCCTGGTCGAGGACGCGGTCTCCCACCGCCGGTGGTGGGTCGAGCAGTGGCCGGACGGCGCCTCCTTCGTCGCGGGCCTGATCGCCCAGGACGTCCAGGACGCGCTGCTGGACCGCCACGGCCGCTGGCCGCAGTGCCCGGTGTGCCGGGACGCCGAGCAGCACGCCCTCGACGTCGAACCGGAGCTGGGCCCGGACCCGCACTGGGTGTGCGGCCGGACGGCGACGGCGGTGGCGCCGGTCGGCGGGCTGGGGCAGGCCGCCGCGTGATCCGTCGTGCCCCCCGCGATCCCGCCGTGATCCCGTCATGACCGTCTACATCGACCCGCCCGTCTGGCCCGGCCACGGCACGCTCTGGTCGCACCTGGTCAGCGACGTCTCGTACGCGGAGCTGCACGCCTTCGCCGCCGCCCTCGGCTGCCCGCCGCGCGCCTTCGACCGCGACCACTACGACGTGCCCCTGGCCCGCTACGAGCGGGCGGTGCGGCTGGGCGCGGTGGAGGTGGGCAGCAAGGAGCTGCTGCGCCGGCTGACGGAGGCGGGGCTGCGGCGCCGCAAGCCGCCGGGGCGCGGGGCCGGGGCCGGGGCGAGGACCCTCCCGCCCTCCCGGCCTGACGTCCCGTCCTGACCGTCAGGCCGCCGGGACGCCCAGGGCGAGGACGGCGGTGTCGTCGTCCAGCCCCTCGCCGAAGCCGTCCAGCAGCCCGGTGACCGCGGCGACGGCGTCGGACGCCCCGGCCGGGGCCAGCTCCCCGGCGAAGGCCAGCAGGGCCTCCTCCCCGTAGCGCCCGCCGGAGTCGTCGGTGCGGGCCTCGGTCAGCCCGTCGGTGTACAGCAGCAGGGTGTCGCCGGGGGCCAGGCGCACGGTGGTGACGGCGAAGCGGGCGTCGGGCAGCAGGCCGACGAGCTGGCCGCCGGGGGTGGGCCGGTACTCGGCGGTGCCGTCGGCGCGCAGCAGCAGGGCGGGCGGGTGGCCGCCGGCGGCGAGGGTGAGCGAGCAGCCGTGCTCGCCGGGGGTGAGCAGGCCGAAGACGACGGTGCAGAAGCGCGGGTCGTCGCCCTGGTTCTCGTGGGTGAGGACGGTGTTGAGGTTGGCCAGCACCGCCGGCGGGTCGGGGTCGTAGACGCTCGCGGCACGCAGGGTGTAGCGGGTCAGGGAGGTCAGGGCCGCCGCGCCCGCGCCCTTGCCGGAGACGTCGCCGAGGAAGACCCCCCACCGGCCGCCGGCGAGCGGGAACAGGTCGTAGAAGTCGCCGCCGACCTCGTCGGTGGAGGCGGTGTGGTAGTGCGAGGCGACCTCGGCGCCCGGCACCTCGGGCAGGCGCGGGGGCAGCAGGCTGCGCTGGAGGGTGGTGGCCAGGCGCTGGACGCGTTCGCGTTCGCGCTCGGCCTCCCGGCGCGCCCGCAGCAGCTCGCGCTCGTAGGAGCGGCGGTCGCGGGCGTCGAAGACGGTGGTGCGGATCAGCAGGGGGCGACCGTCGGGCGCGGTCTTGACGGTGGAGTTGACCAGGACCGGCAGCCGTCTGCCGTCGGCGGTCCGCAGTTCCAGGGCGATCCCGCCGATGTGGCCCTGGAGGCGCAGCAGCGGGGCGAAGTGGGTCTCGTGGTAGAGCCGGCCGCCGACGGTGAGCAGGTCGGAGAAGGTGCGGCGGCCCACCAGCTCCCCGCGGGCGTGGCCGAGCCAGGTCAGCAGCGTGGCGTTGGCCTTGACGATCGTCCCGTCCAGGAGGGTGGACAGGTAGCCGCACGGCGCGTTCTCGTACAGGTCCTCGGCGCTGTCCTCCAGCAGCTCGGAGAAGGCCGCGCCGTACTCGCCGCCGTACTCGCCGCCGCCGTTCCTGCCGCCTCCGGGGCCCGGGGAGGGCCCCGCCCGGGCGGTCACCGGGCCCTCGCGAAGGAGCCGATCGCCTCGGCCGTGGCCTCGGGGGCGCTGAGCTGCGGGCAGTGCCCGGTGGCGTCCAGGGTGACCAGGGTCGAGCCGGGAATCCGGTCGCGGACGAACTCGCCCACCTCCGGCGGGGCGATGGCGTCCGGCACGCACCGGACCACCAGCGTCGGCACGCTCACCCCGGCCAGGTCCGCCCGGTTGTCGGACAGGAAGGTGGTGCGGGCGAAGACGCGCGCCATCTCCGGGTCGGTGCGGCAGAAGCTGTTGGTCAGCTCCTCGTCCAGGTCGGGCCGGCCCGGAACCCCCATGATCACCGGGGCCATCGCCGCCGACCAGCCCAGGTAGTTGCTGTCCAGCGACTCCAGCAGTTCGTCGATGTCCTGCCGGCTGAACCCGCCCCGGTAGTCGCCCTCGTCGATGTAGCAGGGCGAGGGGACGAGCAGGACCAGCCCGGCGAACCGCTCCGGCTCCCGTACCGCCGCCAGCACGCCGATCATGGCGCTGACGGAGTGCCCCACGAACGTCACGTCCCGCAGGTCCAGGTCCCGGCAGATCTCCAGCACGTCCTCCGCGTACCCCTCCAGCGAGGAGTAGCGCTCGGCGTTCCAGGCGGCCGGGTCCGAGCGGCCGGAGCCCACGTGGTCGAAGAGCACCACCCGGAACTCCCCGGTCAGGGCGGGCACGACCAGGCGCCACAGGTTCTGGTCGCAGCCGAAGCCGTGCGCGAGCACCACCACCGGCCCGTCCTCGCGGCCGGTGATCGTGATGTTGTGCCTGCTGCGTACGTCCATCTCGTACGTCCTCCCGTCGGGCCGGCCGGTCCGGGCCACGGGGGCGCGGACCACGAGCGGCCTGCGGAGCCACTGGCCACCGAGGGTAACGCCATGCCCAGGGGAACACCCCTCGGTGACCTCGGCGAGGGGCCGCCGGGGACCGTCCGGCCCGGCGGGTCAGCCGGTCGGCTCCGCGGCCTCCGCCGGGGCGTCCGCCCCGGCGGGCGAGGCGGCCACCACGCGGGAGGCGGCCGTACGCCGGTGCCACCGGGCGGCGACGGCCGTGGCGCCGAGGGCGGCGGCGGCCAGCAGCGCGCTGACCCAGGCGACGGCCGGATAGCCCCGGCCCGCACTGATCACCAGGCCGCCCACCCAGGGGCCGAGCGTGTTGCCGATGTTGAACGCCGAGGTGGTCGTCGCGCCCGCCAGGGTGGGGGCGGCGCCCGCCACGTCGAACATCCGGGCGTTGAGGGCCGGGGCGGTGAAGAAGGCCGTCACCCCGAGCGTCAGCGCCAGTCCGACGGCCGCCGCCGGCAGGTGCGCGGTGACCGCCAGCAGCGCCAGGACCGCGGTGGTGGCGGCCAGGCCGGCGTACACCGTCCCGAACAGGTGCGCGTCGGCGACCCGGCCGCCGACCGACGTGCCGATCAGCGCGCCGACCCCGAACAGCGCCAGGACGGTGGGCACCCAGTCCTCGGCCAGGCCCGCGGTCTCGGTGAGCAGCGGCGAGAGGTAGGAGAAGAGGCAGAAGGTGGCGGCGGCGCTGAGCGCGGTGACGACCAGCGCCAGCCACACCTGGCCGTCCCGGTAGATCCGCAGCTCCCGGCGGAGCAGGGGGCGGTCGGCGCCGGTGGGCGGCGCGGTCCGGGGCACCAGCGCGACCACGCCGGCCAGGCCGACCGCCGACAGGGCGGCCACCGCCCAGAACGCCGACCGCCAGCCCGCGTGCTGTCCCAGGAGCGCCCCGGCCGGCACGCCCACGACGTTGGCGATGCTCAGCCCGCCGATCATCGTGGCCATCGCCCGCGCCTTGGCGCCCGGCGGCACCAGCGACACGGCCACCGCGGCGCCCACCGCCCAGAACCCGGCGCACGCGAGCGCGCTCACCACCCGCGAGGCGAACAGCACCCCGTACGACGGCGCCACCGCTCCCGCCACCTGCCCGAGCCCGAAGACGGCCAGCAGCGCGATGAGCGTGGTCCGCCGGGGCAGCCGCAGCGTCGCCCCGGCCAGCACCGGCGCCCCGACCACCATCCCGATGGCGAAGGCGGACACCAGCAGCCCGGCCTGCGGAATGCTCACGTCCATGTCGCGGGCGAGCGGCTGGAGCAGCCCGGAGATCATGAACTCCGACGTGCCCAGGGCGAAGACGGACAGCCCGAGGACGTAGACGGCCAGGGGCATGCGGGCGCGTTCCGCACGGCGTGGGGCATCGGGGCGCGTGGTGTCAGGTCGTGGCATGTACGGGGCCAACATCGCCGGCGGCTCCGTCATTCCTCGCCCGTTCCTCGTCGCCGCCGACGGCCCGTCGGGCCGCGACCCGTCAGGCCGTGAGCAGTTCCAGCTCCGTGGTCATGTTGCGGCGTGCGGTGCGCTCCCAGTGGGCCCGGCCGTAGGGGGTGCGGAACAGGCTCGGCAGGGCGAGGAGGTGGCGCAGGACGTCGGCGCGGCCGGTGCGGAAGGCGTGGTCGGGGAGGAAGGAGTACTCCTCGCGGACGGCGGCGGCATAGGCCGCGTACTCCTGCGGCGCTCCCGCCAGGACCGCCAGGTCGGCGTCGCACAGCACCTCGCCGCTGGTGTCGCCGGGGGCCGGGTCGTGGGTGGCGGTGAGGCGGACCAGCCGGGCGACCTCGGCGGCGCGGTCGGGGGGAAGGCCCGCCTCGGGGAGGGCGCGTTCGGCCAGGCGCGCGCTGCGCTCCTCGTTGGTGGAGCGCTCCGGGAGGTGGACCGCGTCGTGGAACCAGGCCGCCAGCAGGACGGTGGCGACCGCCTCCGGCCCCTCGCAGTGCGCGGAGAGCAGCCCGATCCGGTCCAGGACGGCGACCAGGTGGTCGGTGGTGTGGTAGCGGCGGTGGGGCTCGGCCCAGCGGGCGAGGAGGTCGTCGGCGTAGGCGTACGGGGAGGGGGTGCCGGGCGGGAGGTCCTCCTCCGGGCGGCGGACGGCCAGGAGGGCGCGGGTCCAGCGCTCGCGCAAGTCCTGGTGGGCCGGATGGTGGTTCTGCGGCGTGGCCATGGGGCAATTGTGTGCCGCGCCTTCCCACGGCGTACGGCGGTGTGGCAGGCTCCGTACATGTCTAGACCAATTCTCGAGGTGATCGCCCTCGACGCTCAGGACGCGGCAGCGGCTCAGGCCGGCGGGGCGGACCGCCTCGAACTGGTCAGCGACATGGCCGCCAGCGGACTCACCCCCGCCCGGGAGACCTTCGCCGCCGTGCGCGCCGCCGTGGACCTCCCCGTACGGGTGATGCTGCGGGCGGCGGACACCTTCTCGGCGGGCGGCCCCGAGGTGCTGGACGCGCTGTGCGACCAGGCCCGGCTGCTGCGCGCCGAGGGCGCCGAGGAGTTCGTGTTCGGCTTCCTCGACGAGACCGGAGGCCCCGACCTGGCCGCGATCGGCGCGCTCCTCGACGTCCTCCCGGGCTGCCGCTGGACCTTCCACCGGGCCATCGACCGCGCCGCCGACCGCGAGGGCCTGCGCAAACGGCTCGACGGGCTGCCGGGTCTGGACACCTACCTCACCGCCGGCTCGGCGGACGGCGTGACGGCGGGCCTGGAGGTCCTGTACGCCGAGGCGGCCCGTACGGAGGCCCGGGAGCCCGGCTACCTGCCGCGCCTGATGGTCGGGGGCGGCCTGGTCCTGGAGCACGTGCCCCGGCTGCGCGGGGCGGGCGTCACCGCCTTCCACATCGGCGGGGCCGCCCGCATCGCCGGCTGGGACACCCCGGTCTCCTCGGGCGCGGTGCGCGTCTGGCGCGCCCTGCTGGACGCCTGACCGGCCGCGCCCGACTCCGCCGCCTCCCGGTCGGCACCCCGCTGACCTGCGGATTCTGTCGGAAGGCCGGTCCGTTCGGGACCGGCCCCGCGGTCCGGCGGCGGCCGGGCGCGCCGACCGCCGGACCGGATCGCGCCGCACCACCTCTTGACGGGCGGGTGAGGGCTGCCCAATGATGCGCGGAAACGTTT
>NZ_DASQNP010000024.1:0-7206 GCF_035644915.1 Streptomyces sp. | reverse complement strand
CGCCGACGCCGACCTCGACGGGGACGGACTCGCCGGTGAGCATCGAGGCGTCCACCGCGGAGGAGCCCTCGACCACGGTGCCGTCGGTGGCGATCTTCTCGCCGGGGCGGACGACGAACCGGTCCCCGACCGCCAGCCGGGCGATGGGGATGCGCTCCTCACGGCCCCCCTCGCGCAGGACGGCGACGTCCTTGGCGCCCAGCTCCAGCAGGGCCCTGAGCGCCGCACCGGCCTTGCGCTTGGAGCGGGCCTCGAAGTAGCGGCCGGCCAGGATGAAGGCGGTGACGCCGGCGGCGGCCTCCAGGTAGATGTTGCCCGCGCCGTCGGTGCGGGCGATGGTCAGCTCGAAGGGGTGGGTCATTCCGGGGGTGCCGGCGGTGCCGAAGAACAGGGCCCACAGCGACCACAGGAAAGCGGCCGAGGTACCCACCGAGACCAGGGTGTCCATGGTGGCCGCGCCGTGCCGGGCGTTGGTGAGGGCCGCGCGGTGGAAGGGCCAGGCGGCGTAGGTGACGACCGGGGCGGCCAGGGTCAGCGACAGCCACTGCCAGTAGTCGAACTGCAGGGCCGGGACCATGGCCATGGCGATCACGGGCACGGCCAGGGCGACGGAGGTGATCAGCCGCTGCCGCAGCGGTCGCAGCTCGTCGTCCCCCTCCGCGGCGCCGGCCTGCTCGCCGGTGCCGTCGCTCTCGGAGCGTTCGGGGGCGGGCGGGGTGGCGGTGTAGCCGGTCGCCTCGACGGTGGCGATCAGGTCCTCCACCCCGACCTCGTCGGCGCTGTAGGTGATCTTGGCCTTCTCGGTGGCGAAGTTGACGGTGGCCGTCACCCCGTCCATGCGGTTGAGCTTCTTCTCGATGCGGGCGGCGCACGAGGCGCAGGTCATGCCGCCGATGGCGAGCTCGACCTCAGCGGTCCCTTCGACGGTGGTGGTCATCACGGCTCCTCGACAGACAAGAACTCGGCAGGCAAAAAAGGGGGGGCGGGTGCCGGGCCCGCCGAGGGCGGGCCCGGCACGGGGGAGGGGTCAGGACACTCGGCCGGTGAGTTCGTAGCCGGCCTCGTCGACGACCTTGGCCAGCAGGGCGTCGTCGGGCGCGCCGCCGGTGGTGACGGTGACCTGACCGGCCGCGACGTCCACGTCGACGGACAGGACGCCGTCGAGTTCGCCGATGGCCTTGGTGAGCGTGGCCTTGCAGTGGCCGCAGCTCATGCCGGACACCGCGTAGACCGTGGTGCGGCTGTCGGCCACGGCGGTGGTGGTCTGCGAGGTGCCGGTCGAGCAGCTTCCGTCGGGGGTGCAGCAGGACGACATGGTTCTTCCTCCGGAGGATCGAGCTTCCTTAATACCCCTGGGGGGTATCTATCGACGTCGTCCTGTATACCCCCCGTCCGTATGTTTGGCAAGTCTCCGCCGCTCGCTTGCATATACCCCCATGGGGTATATGCTTCAGGTGTCGAACCGCTTGAGCAGAGCATGTGCAAGGAGAGCGAGAGCGCCATGAACACCGCGCTGAAGATCACTGCGTTCACCGCCGCGCTCGCGGCGACCTTCGGGGCCGCCTACGGGGTGGGGAACGCCATGGACCCCGTCACCTCCGACCCGGCCCCCGCCGCGCACGGAGACCACAGGAGCGGCACCCCGGCGCACGGGAAGGGCGGCCACCAGGAAGGCGGTCACCAGAAGGGTGGCCACCAGGAGGGGGGCCACGAGAGCGCACCGGCCGGCGGCCTGAACGTCTCCGAGGGCGGGTACACCCTCGACCTCGACACCCCCCGCATCCCCGCCGGGGAGAAAACGGAACTGCGCTTCACCGTCCGCGACGAGAAGGGTGCCCCGGTCACCGCCTACCGGAAGGAGCACGGCAAGGAGCTGCACCTGATCCTGGTCTCACGGGACCTGGACACCTACCGCCACCTGCACCCCACCCGGGCGGCCGACGGTACCTGGCGCGCCCCGGTGGAGCTGCCCGGGGCCGGTGACCACCGCCTCCTCGCCGACTTCACCCCGCGCGCCAAGGGCGCCACCGGCCTGACCCTGGGCGCCGACCTGGCCGTCTCCGGCACCTACCGGCCGGCCGGACTCCCCGAGCCGTCCCGGCGCGCCACCGTCGACGGGTACACCGTCACCCTCGACGGCGCCCTGCGGCCGGGGACGGCGAGCACGCTCGACCTGACGGTCACCAAGGACGGCCGCCCGGTCACCGACCTGCAGCCCTACCTCGGCGCATACGGCCACCTGGTGGCCCTGCGCTCCGGAGACCTGGCCTACCTGCACGTCCACCCCCACGGCACACCGGGTGACGGCACCACCCGGCCCGGCCCCACCGTCTCCTTCACCGCCACCGCGCCCAGCAGCGGCACCTACCGCCTCTTCCTGGACTTCCGGCACGACGGCGAGGTCCGCACCGCCGCCTTCACCGTCACCGCCGGCGGGGCGGACACCGGCGACCGGGGAGAGGAGAGCACCGGGCACGGGGAGGACGGCACGCACCGGCACTGAGCGGACCGGCCGGCGCGGTGGACTCCCGCGAAGCGGCGGCGGATCCGCCCCCCGGCATGGCGGAGGCGTGTGGTCGCCGGCCGCACTCCGTCCGCATCGCACCGGCCGTGCCGCAGAGGAAGCCCTCCACGGCCCGGCTCCGTCCCCCGTGCGGCATCCGGAGACGGACAGCGTCCGACGCCCGCTCGGTGCCGCCGCGGTGCCGTGGCACGCCGGGGGAGGACGGGCCGCACGGCCGGGCCATGGTCCACCGCTTCCGCGGCGGGACGGTTCCCGCCGCCGTACCCTCCAGTGCGTCGGTGTTGGCGGACGTCTGCCGGAGGGCTCCGGGCCCGGTCGATGCCGCCATGGCCGACTCCGGCTTCCGGCGCGCCGCCCGCGCAGTCCGGGACATCGTGGAGGAAACCGACCGGTGCATCGAGGCCACCCGGCCCTGGGAGCCGGCCCGGACGGAGCGGCGGGGCGACAGTGAGGCGGCGAGGCGTCCCGACACCGTCCTCGCCACCCTGGTCCCGGCGTGCCGCGTGCCGGCCGATGAGCTACGCCCCTTCAGCCCCCGGCGCGGCCACGCGGTTCACCGGACGGCCGACACCGGTCGAGGGGCCCTGCCGGCAGCACAGCCGCTCTTCCCCCGTCTTCGGGAGGACACGCAGCCGGCGTGACGTCCGGTGCTCCGCAAACCAACCCGGCCGCCCACCTCCCGATCTCCGTGGAGCCGCGAGGGAGGGGCGCCCGGCCCGGGGTGCCGGGCAGGTCGGAGCCGGGGGCGTCCGGGGCGGCGGGCGGGGCAGCAGCCGGACGCGGAGCGTGGGGCGGCCGGACCGGCAGCCGCAGGGACGGACTGTGCGCAAGGCCCGCTGCGGCACCGGCCGCGTCGGCCGTACCGTCGCCGCCGTCCGCACCGTCGGGCGCGCCCGGCGTTCAGGGTGAGGAGGGTTCAGTGCTCGGCGAGGCGGTCGAGCAGCGCATGCGCGAGGCCGCGCCCTGCTAGTTCACCGGTCCCGGGGCCGTTTGCCGGCGGTTGGCGCCCCGGACGGATGGCTGCCGCCCGGTTCAGTGGCCGCCGCCCGGTATCGCCAGGCGCCGGGTGAAGGTCTCACCGCCGTCTTCGGACTCGTAGACGCCGTCCTGGGTGGCGGCCAGGACGTGCCCGGAGCCGACCGCGGTCAGGGCCTGGGGCCGTCCGCCGGGCACGGTACCGGCCTTCTTCCAGCTCTCGCCGTCGTCGGTGCTGCGGTGCAGCGTGCCGTCGAGGCCGATCCCGTACAGCTCGTCCCGCTCGGCCCAGGAGAGGTAGGCCAGCGGCGTTCCGTTCCCACGGCCGAAGGTCCTGCCGCCGTCGGTGCTCCTGGCGACGCCCCTCTCCGTCGTGGCCAGGACGGTGCCGGGGTCCTCGGGGCTGACGGCGATGTCCAGGGCCGCCAGCTCGGCGCGGTCGTCCCAGTTCTTGCCGTCCTTGCTGACCCGGAGCAGCCCGCCCGTGCTGTCGTAGCCGTAGATGGTGCCGTGCGCCTGTTCCAGGGAGTGGAAGTCGGCTTCGCCGGCGAGGGAGAGGTTCTTCCAGGTCCTTCCGGCGTCGGTGCTCCTGATCAGCCCGCGGTTGGCGTGGCCGCCGCTGCCCTCGGCGGGATGACCGCTGCCGAGGAAGGTGTCGGCTCCGGTGACGGTGAAGCCCATGTAGTCGGCGGCATCACCCACACGCCGGTAGGAGCCGTCGTCGTCCACGGCGACGACGCCGTGGTGGGTGGCCACGTAGAGCCTGCCGTCGCCGGGGTTGATGCCGAGCCCGTGGACGTGACCGACCCCGGGGCCGGACGCGTGGGAGTGTTCGGCGGAAGACCCTCCGCGGTGGTCCGAGGCGCCGGAACAGCCGGTCAGGGCGGCCGCCAGCAGGATCACCGCAACGGTGGCCGTGGAACGGAAACGGGCAGACATCGAGGATCCTTGTGTCGAGTGGTGTGCGGTGCGGGACGGCTGCGGCACGCCGCTCCTCAGGGCCCGGCGCCGCCGTCGGCCGGAGGCGGTGCGCAGCCGGTTACAACGTACGCCGCTCGCCGTCCCGGCCGATGCGGCGGGTGCGGCCTCAGGGCTGTGGCGGGAGCCGGCCGATCCGGCTGCGCTGCCGCGCGGATGCCCCGCACCTCGTCCGTCACCGCTCCGGTGCCGCTCCGGCGCCGGGATGACGCGCCCCGTCGGACCGCGAGAACGGCCGGACGGGCAGTACCCCCTGGGGGTAGTCCGTTCCTGGAAACCGTCCCGGCGCCTGCCCGACCGGGGCCCACCGCCCCTTCCCGGGGCGCCGGGCCCTCCCGGCCGGAACGGACGGGTGCGCCGGGGCCCGCGTCCGACCTGCGCGAAGTCCGGCGCCTTCGGATGCCCGGCCGCGCCGCGGCGGCCGGTCTGGACGCGCGCTCCCGGCTCCGTGTCCCCCGTGTGAAAACTCCCGCGGATACGGACTAGCCAAAACATACCCCTAGGGGGTATGTTTTCGATGCTCGGAACATACCCCCCTCCGGTATAGGAGTGTGTGATGTCCTCTGTCTCGTCTCCGCCGAATCCGCGGCGCTGGAAGGCGCTGTGGCTGATCGCCCTGGCCCAGTTCATGGTGATCATGGACACCTCGATCATCGGCGTGGCCCTGCCGCAGATGCAGGTCGATCTCGGGTTCTCCCAGGAGAACCTGTCGTGGGTCTTCAACGCCTACGTCATCGCCTTCGGCGGGCTGCTGCTCCTCGGCGGCCGGCTGTCGGACCTGTTCGGCGCCAAGCGCCTGTTCGCCACCGGCTGGGCCGTGCTGGCCGCCGGCTCCCTGGTCGCCGGCCTGGCCGGCGAGGTGTGGGTGGAGCTGGTCGGCCGTGCCGTGCAGGGCGCCGGCGCCGCTCTGATCGCCCCGTCCGCGCTGACGCTGCTGATGATGCTCTTCGGCGCCGAGCCCAAGGAGCTGACCAAGGCGTTCGCCCTCTACGGGGCCGCGGCCCCGGCCGGCGGCACCGCCGGCGTCTTCCTCGGCGGCGTCCTCACCGAGTACGCGAGCTGGCCGTGGGTGTTCTACGTCAACATCCCCATCGCCCTGCTGGTGCTGGCCGCCACCCCGGCGCTGATGCCCTCCGCCCCGCCCCGCCGCGGCGCCGTCGACATCCTGGGCGCGGTCACCGTCACCGCCGGCCTCGCCGTCGCGGTCTACGCCATCGTCCGTGCCCCCGAGACCGGCTGGGGTGCGGCGCGGACCTGGCTGGTGCTGGGCGCCGGAGCGCTGCTGCTGGTCGCCTTCGTCGCCCTCCAGGCCCGCCGCCGCGAGCCGCTGATGCCCCTGCGCATCTGGCGCGCCCCCAACCTGGCCGCCGCCAACGTCGCCCAGTTGCTGCTGGCCGCCGCCTGGATCCCCATGTGGTTCTTCCTCAACCTCTACCTGCAGCAGGTCCTGGGCCTGGGAGAGTTCGCCTCCGGCTCGGCGCTGCTGCCGATGACGGTCGCCATCATGGTCATGATGATCGTGCTGGCGCCGCGGCTGATCGCCCGCTTCGGGCCCAACCCGCTGGTCGTGGCGGGCATGCTGGTGCTCGCGGTCGGCATGTTCTGGCTGTCCCTGGTCCGCCCCGACGGCACGTTCTGGGCCGATGTGCTGCCCGCCTCGCTGGTGGCGGCGGTCGGCATGTCGCTGGCGTTCATCCCCTCCCTGGGCACCGCCGTCTCCAGCGCCCGGCCCGAGGAGGGCGGCCTGGCCTCCGGCATCGTCAACACCAGCTACCAGGTCGGCTCCGCCCTGGGCCTGGCCGCCATGACCGCGCTGGCGGCCTCCCGCGGCGCCCAGGAGCTGGGCAACCCCGCCGCCCTGACCGACGGCTTCTCCGCGGCCTTCCTGGGAGCCGCCGCCGTCGCCGCGGTCGGCGCCGTCATCGCCTGGCTCACCCTGCGCCCCGCACCCGCCGCGGCGGCCGCCGAGCCCGAGGTCGAGCAGGGGCGGTCCCAGACGGCCGAAGCGCACTGACGCCCCGCCGCCGTCCCAGCCAGCCGCCGGTGCCGCCGGACACGGAACCAGCCCCCGTGTCCGGCGGCACCCCTACCTCCGGAGTCCCGTGATGCAGGAGATCGAGGTCTACGGCACCGCGTGGTGCCCGCAGGTGAAGGACGTCCTGGCCCACCTCGACGGCACCGGCCTCGCCTACCGCTACCACGACATCGACACCGACAAGAAGGCCGCCAAGACCGTCTACCGGCTGCAACGCGGCACCCGCCGCGTCCCCACCCTCGTCCTGCCCGATGGCACCGTCCTGGTCGAACCCACCGACGACCAGCTCCGCGACCACCTCACCACCACCGCAGTCGCCACCGAACAGACCACCGAACAGACCGCCGAACAGAGGGGAGAAACGCCGTGAAGCCCGCCCTGACCGCTGCCGACCTGCGCCGGGTGGTCGACCACCCGGCCACCCGCTGCCTGCTGGCGTGTCTGGTCGCCGCCGTGGCGCGCCGCGTGCAGGAGCCGCCCCGGGACTCCGGCCGCAAAGGGACCTGCTCGTCCTGACGGTTCCCGCACGGCGGCCGGTGGATGCAGGTCGTCGCGGTGCGCGCCGCCGGCCGCCCCGGTGACCGGTCGCCGGTTGCTGGTCGCCGGTCGCCGTCAGAGGGTGGCGAGGAGTTCGTTGCAGGCCCGCTCGCAGCGGCGGCACGCCTCGGCGCAGATCCGGCAGTGCTCGTGCATG
>NZ_DASQNP010000023.1:0-10331 GCF_035644915.1 Streptomyces sp. | reverse complement strand
CATGCACGAGCACTGCCGGATCTGCGCCGAGGCGTGCCGCCGCTGCGAGCGGGCCTGCAACGAACTCCTCGCCACCCTCTGACGGCGACCGGCGACCAGCAACCGGCGACCGGTCACCGGGGCGGCCGGCGGCGCGCACCGGTGCGCCGCCCGGCCGTACGCCGCCCGGGCCGGCCGCGTCACGGCAGGGTGAGGATGCGGGGGCCCTCCTCGGTGACGGCGACGGTGTGCTCGAAGTGGGCGGCGCGGCTGCCGTCGACGGTGCGCAGCGTCCAGCCGTCGGCGTCCGTGCGGTAGTCGTCGCGCCCGCCCGCCATGAGCATCGGCTCGATGGCGATGGTCAGGCCGTGGCGCAGGGGGAAGCCGCGGCCGGGACGGCCCCGGTTGGGGACGGGAGGGTCCTCGTGCATACGGCGGCCGATGCCGTGGCCGCCGAAGTCCCTGGGCATGCCGCAGCCGGCCGACCGGGCGACGGCGCCGACGGCGTGGGAGACGTCGCCCATGCGGTTGCCGACGGTGGCCGCGGCGATGCCGGCGTCCAGGGCCTCCCGGGTGGCCTTGACCAGGGCCAGGTCGGCGGGGCGGGGAGTGCCGACGATGAAGCTGACGGCGGCGTCGCCGGTCCAGCCTTCCAGCTCCGCGCCGCAGTCGATGCTGACCAGGTCGCCGTCGCGCAGGCGGTAGCCGTCGGGGATGCCGTGCACGACGGCGTCGTTGACCGACGCGCAGATCACCGCGGGGAAGGGGGTGGGGGCGAAGGAGGGCCGGTAGCCCAGGAAGGGGGAGCGCGCCCCGGCCTCGGCCAGGACGGCGCGGGCCACCTCGTCCAGCTCCCGCAGGGACACCCCGACGCCCGCCGCGTCCTGGACGGCGGCCAGCGCACGGGCCACGACGCGCCCGGCCTCCCGCATGGCCTCCAGGGCCCCGTCGGTCTTGATCTCCACCATGTCCGTACTCTCCCCGCTCCACTCGACCGGAACCAATTCTTATACCGGTATTAGTATCACGGGCATGGTGAGGACTCCTCTGACCCCGTGGGAACGCCGTCGCGGGGAGCGGCTGGGCGCGCTGCTGCGCCGGGCCCGCGGCGAACGCAGCATGGTGGAGGTCGCCGCGGCGGCCGGGGTGTCGGCGGAGACGCTGCGGAAGATCGAGACCGGCCGGGCGCCGACCCCGGCCTTCTTCACGGTGGCGGCCCTGGCCGCCGTGCTGGGGGTGTCCCTGGACGAACTGGCAACCGTCTGCGGACAGGACGCCGCCGGCCACGACGAGCACGACGGGCACGCGCTGTCGGCGTGAGACCGGCCGGGCCCGCGCCCGCGGCGGAGCCTCCCACCGCGGCGTTCCGCCACCCGGCGGCCGGGGCGCGACGGCGGAGGCGCCCGGCGGGAAAACCGGAGGACCCGGCGGACGGCGCCCTGTGAGGATGTGCCGCATGAGCGATCTGTGGACGGTGGCGCCCCTGTCCGTCGGGCACCCCGAGTCGGCCGCCCTGCTGCGCGCGTACTACGAGGACATCGTCAGCCGCTACCACGGACGCCCGGTCACGGACGCGGAGATCGACCGGGTGCTCGCCGAGGAACCCAGCGACGACCTCACCGCCCCCACCGGCCACTTCCTGGTCGGGTGGTTCGGCGGACGGCCCGCCGGGTGCGTGGGCCTGCGCGTCCTGGACCCCGCCACCGCCGAGCTGACCCGGCTGTTCGTACGTCCCGGGGCGCGGGGCACCGGCGGGGGAGGACGGTTGCTGGCGGCGGCCGAGCGCGCCGCCCGCGAAGTCATCGGCGCACGGGCGATCCGCCTGGACACCCGCGGCGACCTGGTCGAGGCCCGCGCCCTCTACGTGCGGCACGGCTACGCGGAGATCCCGGACTACAACGGCTCGCAGTACGCCGACCACTGGTTCGAGAAGAGCCTCGTCCGGCCGGGGTGACCGGCGGTTCCCGCGGCGGTCATCGGTGGCCCCCGGAGGAGGGGCGCGGTCGTCCGGACGCCTCCCCACCCGCGCTCCTGCCGCCGCGGACCGCTGCCGTGCGGCCCGTACGGGTCCAGCAGCCGGGTGCGGGCGCTCCGCAACCGGTGCGCGACGACCCCGGCCGCCTCCAGGGGACCGCGCGCCCCGGCACCGGATCGGCCTCGCACGGCTCCCGCACCCGGGCGGCGTCGAACTCCACCGCCCGCACCGGGCTGAGCGCCTCGGCGCCCAGGTGCCGGGCGCAGGGCGGGAAGAGCCGCGACCACCCCAGCAGATCACCGGGCGAGAGGGTCTCGACGACGGCCGCGCTGCGACCGGGCACGTGCGGGTCGAGTGCGACCGAGCCGGTCCGGATCATCCGGAACCGGCCGGCGTGACGACCCTCCTCGAAGATGCGGGCGCCGGCGGGGAAGGACACCTCGCGGGCGCGCTCCATCAGCCGCTCGCGCCCCTCCGGGGGCAGGGCGGCGAACAGGTTCGTGGGGTGGGGATCATGGCCGGCCTCCCGTCCGGAGGAGGAGTGTGCGCGTGGGGCGTCCGTGTCCCGCCCGGGTGCCGCGACGGTCCGTCACCACTTCCTCGACCCGGCCGGGAGACGGGGCCTCACCGCCGTCACCGCCGTCGTCGGGCGGTCCGCCGTGCCGGGACAGGGGCCGGACGGGGCCCGGAAGCGGGACCTTCGGCCCCCCGGCCCGGACCTGTGGACCCCGACCGCGGTACCACCCGGGACGGAGGTGATGTGCCCGGACGGCGGGCGGTACGCGCCCGGCCCGGGCCGGACGGCCCGCACGCCGGGACCTGTGACCCCTGCCGTTCCCGGGTACCCGGAGCGACCGTGAGGACAGCGCGGCAGGGAGCCGCCCCGGTTGTGGAGGTGTGTGATGGTGCGTACGGTCACCGTGGGCGTGGACGGCTCGGGCGAGAGCCTGGCAGCGGCCGACTGGGCGGCCCGGGAGGCGCTGCGGCGCGAGGTGCCGCTGCGCCTGGTGCACGTGCGGGAGCCCGACCCCGCCTCTCCCGCCGGTGCCTACGCCGACGCCGGGACCCGGGACCACTGGGCCCGGCGGATCCCGCGGGACGCGGCGTCCGGCCTGGCCGAACGGTATCCGCACCTGGAACTCACCGCCGAGCAGGTCACCGGTCACGCGGCCGACGTGCTGACCGACCTCGGCAAGGAAGCGGAACTGCTGGTCATCGGCACCCGGGGCCTGGGCGTCGTGGCCGGCTTCCTGGTCGGCTCCGTCGCCCTGACCACCGTGGCCCACGTCCCGTGCCCGGTCGTCCTGGTGCGGGCCGGGACCACCGAGGAGGACGCGCGCAGGCAGCCGGCCGGGGACCCCGCGACCCCGGGCCCGTACCGCGACGTCGTCCTGGGCGCGGAGCTGTACCGGCCGTGCGACGAGCTCTTCGCCTTCGCCTTCGAGGCCGCCGCCCGGCGCGGCGCGCCGCTGCGGGTCGTCCACGCCTGGAACCCGCCGCTGGTCTACGGCATCGACCCCATCGCCGTCGACACCGGTCTGGCCACCGAGCTGGCCGAGGAGAGCGCCCGGGCCCTGAAGGACGCGCTGCGCCCCTGGCGCGGCAAGTACCCCGAGGTCGAGGTGAACGCGCAGGCCCTGGTGGGCAGGCCCGCCCGCCACCTGCTGGAGGCCGCCTCCGACGCCTCCCTGGTGGTCGTCGGCCGCCGCAACCGCCGCTCGCCGCTGGGCTTCCACCTCGGGCCGGTCACCCATGCGGTGATGCACCACTCCACCGCGCCCGTCGCGGTCGTCCCGTACGACTGACGCCGCGTCCGCCGCCCGCGTCCGCCGCCCGGGGCCGGAGGCGGCGGATGCGGCGCACGCGCCGGGCGCGTCAGGGCGTGAACGTCTCCAGGTGGTCGACGACCACGAAGCGCGTCCGGGGGCTCGCCGCCGCCACCGCCTCCCGCAGGCCCGTCAACCCGCCCCAGTCCACGGCGGGTTCGTCCAGCGGCTCGTCGAAGTCGTCCCAGTGGGTGGGGACGACGTACGGCGGGTGGTCCAGGCAGGACAGCAGCCGCGGCACGTAGTCGTGCACGGTGGAACCGCCGGGCTGGATCATCGCCAGGTCCGGCGCCAGTCCGGCCAGATCGGCGGCGCTGAAGTTGGACCCGCCGAAGTTCACCACGGTGAAGCCGGTGGCGTCGCTGGTGACGGCGTAGGCCAGGGTCTCGCCCTCGACCAGGTCGGCGATGGTCTGCGGGCGGGACGGCGGACCGCCGGGCCGGGTGCCGGGGAAGGGGACCCGGGCCCGCGGACCGGGCATGGAGTGCAGGGAGCGCAGCACCCGGATCGAGTACCCCGGGAACTGGAGGTGTTCGCCGCCGCGCACCACGGAGAGCTGGTCCCCGGGCGCGTCCAGGGCGAGCAGCAGGTTGGCGTGGCTCTCGGTGCCGAAGACGGTGGCGCCGGTGGTGGCCGCCAGGTGGGGGACGTCGGGCAGGTGGTCGTAGTGGCCGTGGGTGACCAGGATCTGGTCGGCGCGCAACCGGTGGCGGTCGATGGCGTCCTTGTCGACGACCAGCTTCGTTCCGGGGTCGGCGCCCTTCTCGGTGTAGGTGCCGGTGCGGAAGCGGGTCAGCCAGGGGTCGATGAGCACGGTGGCCGGTTCGGCGCCGGGGCGCGCCACGCGGATCTCCCAGCCGTTGTTGCCGAGCCAGCGCAGCCGTATGCCGGACTTCCCCGGCCCGGAGCGCGTCGGGCGCGCCCGGGCCGAACTCGTCGTGGCCGCCGCGGTCGTGACCGCGGCGACGGCGGTCAGACCGGCCGCCGAGGCGCCGAGCAGGCCCCGGCGCGACAGGCCGGGGGAGCCGGATGAGTCGGAGGAACGGGAAGGTCTGAGAGGACGGTTCATGCGGGGCATCAGAGCACGGCAGCCGGCGGGCCGTCCAAGATCGGAAAGTGCCCGCGGCGATATCGGAACCGATATCGTCCCTGCGTGGACCTGTTACGGCACCTGCGCTACTTCCGGGCCGTCGCCGAGGAACTGCACTTCGGACGGGCGGCCGAACGGCTCGGCATGGCCCAGCCGCCGCTGAGCCAGCGCATCCGGGGCCTGGAGGAGGAACTCGGCGCGCGGCTGTTCGACCGCTCCTCGCGCGGCGTACGGCTGACCGCCGCGGGCGAGGTGCTGCTGGCCGAGTCGGAGGAGCTGCTGGCCCGGGTGGAACGCGCCCGGACGCTGGTCGCCCGCGCCCACCGCGGCGAGCACGGCACCCTGCGGATCGGCGTACCGCCGGAGCTGCCCGGAAGCGTGCTGGCCCGCGTCCTCACCGCCTTCGCCGCCGAGGCCCCCGGCGTACAGGTGGAGCCGCGCGTGTTCAGCACCGCCGAGCAGGTGGGACTGCTGGCCGAGCGGGAGCTGGACGCGGGTTTCCTCCAGCACCCGGTGGAACCGGCCGGGCTGGTCGGCGAACCGGCCACCGACCTGCCGCTGGGGGTCGTCCTGCCCCGCGACTCCCCGCTCGCCGGGACGGGCCCGCTGACCCTGGCCTCGCTCCGCGGCAGCCCCCTGGTGATCTTCCCCCGGCAGGCCGCGCCGGGGCTGTACGACGCCACCCTCGGCGCCTGCCGCGCACAGGGCTACCACCCGCCCCGGGTGGTCCACGCCGGAAGTCCCGAGGTGGTGATGGGCCTGGTGATCGCCGGGCGCGGGATCGCCCTGGCGCACGCCGCCGTCGCCCGGAAGGAGCCCCGGGTGCTGTGGCGTCCGCTCGCCGCGGAGGCGCTCGCGTGGCCCGTCTCCTTCGTGTACCCCGCCGCCGCGCCGCACCCGGCCGCCCGCCGTCTGGCGCCCACCGCCACGGCGGTGCTGCGCGCGGAGGCCGAGGCGGAACCCCCGGGGCCGCTGGGCCCCGCCGGCGCCGCGGACCCGGGCGCGGCGCCGCGCCCCTGGGACGTCGTCTACGCGGTGCGGCGCGGGGACGGCGGCTGACCGCAGCAGCCGCGCAGCTCCTCCACCGCCGTCCGGCCCGCCGCCCCGATCGCCGCGTCCAGGTCCGGGCGCCGCTCGCCGAGGTCCCGGACTTCCGCGAACACGGCGACCGCATGGCGCCCGCCGTCCGGATGGCGGACGACGCCGATCTCGTTCCGCACGCCGGGCAGGGTGCCCGACTTGGCCGCGACGGCGACCTCGCCGGGGAAGGCCGCCGCCAGCCGGTGCCAGCTCACCTGACCCGCCATCAGGGACCTGACCAGCGCACAGGCCGCCGGGGGACCGGCGCGGTCGGTCCAGATCAGGGCGAGCAGCCGGGTCATGTCCCGGGCGGTGCCGCTGTTCGTCCTGCGCGGGTCCATGGTGGGCAGGGCCCGTATCCGCTCCGGGGAGAGCGCCGGATAGACGGCGGCGAACGAGGCCGGGTCGGTGGCGCCGACGTCCCGCAGCACGTCCTCCAGCAGGGTGCGGGGCGATCCGGCGATGCGCGTGCTGTCCAGCCCCAGCTCCTTGACCAGCAGCCGCACGGTGTCCACGCCCACCCGCCGGAACAGCAGGTCCGCCGCGGTGTTGTCGCTGACCGACAGGGCGAACCGGGCCAGGTCCCGCAGGCTCATCTCCACGTCGTCCAGGCACCCGGCCGTCCCCGTCCCGCCCAGCCGGTCCGTCTGCCGCACCACCACCCGCTCGGCCGGGTCCAGTTGTCCGTACGCCGCCTGCCGGGCGAACTCCAGCACCAGCGGCACCTTGACGACCGAGGCCAGCACCACCGGTTCGTCCGCCCCGGTCCCCGTCTGGTGCCCGCAGTCCACGCAGCGCGCGTGCAGCCGCACCCGTGCGCCCAGGGCGGCGAACTCCCTCTCCACCTCCGCCATGCCCGTCATGCGGCCATCCTGCCGCACCCGCGGTCCCGGCCGTGCGGGCGCGGGCCGTGCACCGCCGGCCCGGCCAGGCCCGGCGCCTCGGCCTCCACCGTCCGGACCGCGGCCCGGTTGTCGTCTCCGTTGTCGTTGTCGTGCCCGAAGGGTTCCCGGGTGCAGAGGGCGACGGACGGCCCGCGGGAGACCGCCCGCGCCCGGACGCGGGCCGTGCGGCGGGTCCGGGCCCTGCTGGGGGAGACCTGCGCCGAGGACCTGCGGCCGACGCGCTCGCGGCCGCCGCCGGCCGTACCGCCGCCGCGGCCGGCTTCACCGACCAGGGCCATCTGCGCCGCTGGTTCGTGCGCTGCTCCGGCATCGCACCGGGGCCTTCCAGCGGGCGGGCGCGGACGCGCGGTGAACGGCGGGACGTCCCGCCCTACTCCCCGCGGAGGGGGACGGCGACGACCTGGTCCGCGTCCTCGTAGACGATCCGCCCCGGATTCCACGACCGCACGCACCGGCACTCGACGCCGTGGGCGGCGAGGATCTCCAGGTAGCCGTCCACGCGCTCGATCAGGTGCCGGGCCGAGGACTTGAACCACGCCACCGCCCCCGGGTTCAGCACGGGGTCGTAGACCGAGGGGTCGACGTCGGAGGGATTGGTGAAACTGGCGTGGTACCAGGCGTTGTTCACCTGCCGGAAGCGCTCCTGCTCAGCGGTCAGCCGGCCCTCCCGGGCCAGGTTGTTGACCAGGGCGAACACCCCGGGGTAGCTGTCCCGCCCGGTCCGGTCCGTCCCCTGGAACCTCACGTACGGCGCCTCGCCCACGCCCGCTCCTCCCCACCGCTCCTCCGGTCGGCCGCCGACGGTACCCCGCCGAGGGAGGCGCCGGAAGGACGGACCGGAAGGAGGCACCGGAAGGACGGACCGGAAAGGCACCGGAAAGGCACCGGAGGAGGGATCAGGAAGCGGCCCCGGGAAGGTCCTGCTCGACCCACACGACCTTGCCGCCGGGGGTACGGCACGAACCCCAGTTGCGGCTGAGCATGTTGACCAGTTGCAGCCCGCGCCCGCCCTCGTCGCTCAGTTCCGCGCGCTGGATCTGGGGCAGGTCGGGACCGGTGTCGGAGACCTCCAGCGTCAGCCGCTCGTGCCGCAGCAGACGGAGCTGCCCGGGCCCGCCGCCGTACCGCAGGGCGTTGCCGACCAGCTCGCTGACGACCAGCTCGGCGACATCGGCCAGTTCGGTCAGGCCCCAGCGGGCGAGCCGCTCGGTGACCAGCTCGCGGGCGACGGCGGCGGCGGTGCCGTCCGGCGGCAGCGACCACACGCACAGGTCGGTGGCGGACGGCAGCCGCCGGCCGGCGGCCACCAGCAGGACGGACTCGTCGAAGCGCTCCGCGTCCCCCAGCGGGATCGCGGCCGGATCGCGGGAGTCCAGCAGCCGGTCCACCATCTCGGGCGCGGCCGCGAGGAGCTGCCGCAGCCGGACGTCCAGGTCGTCCTCGCGCGTCTTGACCAGGCCGTCGGTGTACAGCATCAGCCGGCTCCCGGCGGGCACCGGCACGGTGACGGGGTCGTAGGGGATCACCCCGGCACCCAGGGGCGCCCCGACGGGCACCTCCACGTGGGAGGCGGTGCCGTCGGCGGCCACCAGTAGGGGCGGCAGGTGCCCCGCGCCGGCGATGGTGCAGCTCTCCGTGGCCGGGTCGTAGACGGCGCACAGGCAGGTGGCGACCTGGTCGTCCTCCAGGTCGCGGGCGGCCAGGTCCAGCCGGGCCAGGACGCGGTCGGGGGCGATGTCCAGCGCCAGGAGCGCGCGGCCGACCGTGCGCAGCCGCCCCATCGTGGCCGCGGCCGGCAGCCCGTGACCCATGACGTCCCCCACCACGAGGGCGGTCCTCCCGCAGGGCAGGGCCACCACGTCGAACCAGTCGCCGCCCACCCCGCCCGGGTCGGAGCCCGGCGTGTAGTGGGTGAAGACCTCCAGGCCCGGGGTCTTGGGCACGGCCCGGGGGAGCAGGCTGCGCTGGAGGGAGAGGACGTGCTCGCGCTCGCGCCCGTAGAGGCGGGCGTTGTCGATGAAGACGGCCGCCTTGGAGGCGAGCTGCATCGCCAGTTCGACGTCGGAGCGGGTGAAGGGGGGACTGCCGGCGGCGCGGATGAAGTCGGCGACCCCGAGCAGCACGCCGCGGGCGGTCAGCGGCACGGCCAGGTAGCTGTGGACGCCCGCCGCGCGCAGCTTGGCCGCCGCGCTCGGGGAGGGCGCCACCCGCTCGTAGTCGCCGCGCCGCAACCGGCTGATGAGCACCGGCTCCCGGGCCAGCAGGCAGTGGAGCGAGAGGACGGTGTGGGGGTGGACGGAGGGCTCGCCGACCCCGTCGGGCTCCAGCTCCTCCAGCTCCCTGATGGAGGAGACCGCGACGGCCCTGGTGGCCGGCGGCTCCGCGGCCGTCCCCCGGGCGCCGTCCTCCCCGCGCAGGACGGACTCCAGCAGATCGACGGCCGCGCCGTCGGCCAGGCGGGGAACGGCGAAGTCGGCCAGCTCCCGGGCGGTCCTCTCCAGGTCGAGCGTCGTCCCGATCATGGTGCTCGCCCGGTTGAGCCAGGTCAGGTGCGCGCGGGAGGTGCGCGGGCGGACGAGCGAGCCGGTCGCGCGGCGCAGCAGCACGGGCATCCGGCCGCTCCACCGGAACCGCTCTCGGTCGCCGTTGCCGTTCGCTGTCACGGCTCTCCCCACTCGTGGCCCGACCCACTGGCGTCCCACCAGTCTTCCAGGCTTCGGGCGGCGGTGTACCAGCGGGCGGGGGACGGACCGAAGGAGGCGCCGGACGCGGGCCCCGGCTCAGCGGGGCCGGAGCGGGCGCACGATCATCACGTGCGGCCGCCAGCCGGGGTACGGCTCCATCCGTCCGACCGGCTCGAACCCGTACGTGGCGTAGGTGGCGAGCACGACGTCGTTGTCCGCGGCCACCAGCGCCGCGGCCCGCTCCTCCGTGCGCTCGGCGACGAACGCCTCGAAGAGCCGGTGGCCGATGCGGCGGCGCCGCCACGCAGGGCGCACCAGCAGCTCGCACACGCCGACCGTGCGGCCCGGGTACTCGCGGGTGAACTCCGGGCCGGGGTCGGGGGTCAGTCCGTCCCACCAGAGCGAGTCGGGAGGCAGGGTGTAGCCGTAGACGAAGCCGGCCACCTCGTCGCCGGCCGCGCCGTCCAGCGCGGCCGTCAGCAGGAAACCGGGCCGCTCGCAGTGGCGCAGCAGCCGCTCCGAGACGGGCGGGTCGCTGTGGTCCTTCAGGCCGAGCGCCCCGGCGTACACCTCCTCGTGGACCGCCGCCCACCGGCCGGTGTCGGCGGCGACGTCGGCCGCGCCGAAGTGCCGGATGACCGGGGCCGCCGCCTGGGCCGCCGCCGGGGCGGGCGGCGGCACGGTGGCCGTGGTCGTGGAACGCGCGGCTGGACCGGGCACGAGATCCCCCTGGTGGTCGGCACGGCGGGGCCACCGGACCGTCCGGCGGCCGTCGGTTAGGTGAGGCTTGCC
>NZ_DASQNP010000022.1:0-43025 GCF_035644915.1 Streptomyces sp. | reverse complement strand
GCCGCCGTGACTCCTCACCCGCCGGCTGCACCGCGCAGCCCGCTCCCAGCAGCACGGCGACGGCCGCGGCGGACAGCGCGCGGCCTGCGGACCCGTCGGTTCTGCGTGCCATGGACTCCCCCCGGGACGTGTGGGGCCACCGGCCCCGTGCGAATCCCCCACCGGGGGGATTCCCGTCCGTCACCTCGCCCGAACCCCGGACGACTCGCGGGCCCCTCGGGCGCCCCGCCGCGCGGGCGCCGTGGGAGCCTGTCCCTAGGCCCCCGCGGGGCCCCGCGGGCCGCCGCGACCTGCCGGGAGCACCCGCGCCGGCTGTGAGCAAGCTCCCAGGCCGTGGCTCTCCCGCGGTTCACGCGGCGATGGCTACAGTCCGTGTCGGACAGGGAGACGATTGGGGAGGCACCGAACATGGCACGCGAGACGGGCAAGGGCCGGCTCACCGAGAGCGGACTGCCGATCGAGCCGGTCTACGGACCCGACGCGCTCCGGGACTGGGATCCGGCCGAGAAGCTGGGCGAGCCGGGCTCCTACCCGTACACGCGGGGCGTCTACCCGACGATGTACACCGGACGTCCGTGGACGATGCGGCAGTACGCCGGCTTCGGCACGGCCGTGGAGTCCAACGCCCGCTACCAGCAGCTCATCGCCAACGGCACCATGGGCCTGTCCGTCGCCTTCGACCTGCCGACCCAGATGGGCCACGACTCCGACGCGCCGATCGCCCACGGCGAGGTCGGCAAGGTGGGGGTGGCGATCGACTCGATCGAGGACATGCGGGTGCTGTTCGACGGCATCCCGCTGGGCGAGGTCTCCACCTCGATGACGATCAACGCGCCCGCCGCGGTGCTGCTGCTGCTCTACCAGCTCGTGGCCGAGGAGCAGGGGGTGCCGGCGGACAGGCTGACCGGCACGATCCAGAACGACGTGCTCAAGGAGTACATCGCCCGCGGCACCTACATCTTCCCGCCCAAGCCGTCGCTGCGGCTGATCGCGGACATCTTCCGGTACTGCAGGGCGGAGATGCCGCGCTGGAACACCATCTCGATCTCCGGCTACCACATGGCCGAGGCCGGGGCGACGCCCGCCCAGGAGATCGCCTTCACCCTCGCCAACGGCATCGAGTACGTGCGCACGGCGGTCGCGGCCGGGATGGACGTGGACGACTTCGCACCCCGGCTGTCGTTCTTCTTCGTCTCCCGCACCACGATCCTGGAGGAGGTGGCCAAGTTCCGCGCCGCCCGCCGGATCTGGGCGCGGGTGATGAAGGAGGAGTTCGGGGCGGAGAACCCCAAGTCGATGATGCTCCGCTTCCACACCCAGACCGCCGGTGTGCAGCTCACCGCCCAGCAGCCGGAGGTCAACCTGGTGCGGGTGGCCATACAGGGTCTGGGCGCGGTGCTGGGCGGCACCCAGTCGCTGCACACCAACTCCTACGACGAGGCCATCGCGCTGCCCACCGACAAGTCGGCCCGGCTGGCGCTGCGCACCCAGCAGGTGCTGGCCTACGAGACCGACGTGACCTCCACCGTCGACCCCTTCGCCGGGTCCTACGTGGTGGAGTCGCTGACCGACCAGGTGGAGGCGGCGGCGCTGGAGCTGATGGAGAAGGTCGAGGAGATGGGCGGCGCGGTGGCCGCCATCGAACGCGGCTACCAGAAGGGCGAGATCGAGCGCAGCGCGTACCGCATCGCCCAGGAGACCGACTCCGGCGAGCGGGTGGTGGTCGGCGTCAACCGGTTCCAGCTCGACGAGGAGGAGCCGTACGAGCCGCTGAAGGTGGACCCGGCCATCGAGGCCCAGCAGGCCGAGCGGCTGGCCCGGCTGCGCGCCGAGCGGGACCGGGCCGCCGTGGACGGGGCCCTGGCCGAGCTGCGCAAGGCCGCCGAGGGCAGCGACAACGTGCTGTACCCGATGAAGGAGGCCCTGCGCGCGAAGGCCACCGTCGGCGAGGTCTGCAACACCCTGCGGGAGGTCTGGGGCGTCCACACCCCCGCCGACGCCTTCTGACACCCCGGGCCGGACCGACACGGCCCGGCCCGGCACGCGAACGCGGATGTCCCCCCGGTGAGGCCGGGGGGACATCCGCGTTCACGGGCGCGTGCGGACGGTCAGAGCAGCCCGAGGCTGGTGACGATCACGGCGACCAGCACGGTGAGCGTCCAGCCGAGCGCCTGCTCGACCAGCTTCTCCCACTCCTCGTCCGACGGCCCGCCGGTGCGGACCCAGGGTGCTGCGATCCTCGCCGCCATCGTGTGGCCCATGGTGGTGTCCTCGTCTCGCGTGGTGGCACGCCCGTGCGCCGGGGCGCCGATGGTCTGGGGGCGCCGCGGACGCATGCCGCGGCCAGTCCAGAATGCGGGGAGCCGCGCCGTTCACACAGAGACGCAGCTCACCCCCCGCCCGGACGGGGACCCGCCGGACGACCCCAACATGCCGCCCAAGCAGGGCGGATGGGACATCGGGCCGATCACGGGACCGTCCGGGCTGTGACGAACGACACGCGTGGGCGGCGGCCGTACGCCCGGGGCGCGCCCCCTCAGCGCCGCACCCGCCGTCCCAGCGCGCGGGCGCGGCGGGCCGTGCGCCGTACGGCCGTGCTGCGGACCAGGGGCGCCAGGCCGGCGGGGACCGCGCCGGGCAGGGCCAGGGAGACCAGGCGGCGGCGCGCGAAGTGGCGCCGGGTGCGGTCGTCGGAGTGGGCGGCCAGGAAGCGCTCGGCCTCACCGCGCAGTTCCGGGTGGACCCGCGGCCACATGCAGAAGGCCACCGCCCGCACCAGCCCGGCCAGTTCCGCCCAGGTCTCCCCGTCGTCCGCGCCGGCCGCGCCGCCGCCGTCCTCCCCGTCCTCCCCGCCGGCGTCCGGCACGCGCCACTGGCCGGCCGCCGGGTCGGCGAGGTCCGGCAGCAGCGTGTCGGCGATCACCGCCGGTACCCGGTCGTCGTTCTCGTAGGGGGTCATCCGGGTCAGCACCACGTCCGTGCCGCCGCGGGCGACCGGCAGCCCGCAGACGGCGCCCGCGGTCAGCAGCGCCCCGGGGGACCAGCCGGTCACCAGCGCCGGCCGCAGCCGCTCGCAGAGCACCTCCGGCGGCGGCGCGCCCCACGCCACGGACAGCTCCACGCCCAGCTCGCCGGCCCGCTCCCGCAGGGCCCGCACCCGGTGCTCCGGGGCGGCCGGGTCGGGCGCGAGGACCACCGTGCGGTGACCCAGCTCCCGCAGGCCGCGCAGCAGCCGTCCGTACAGCCGCTCCTCCTCCCCGGCCGGGAGCGCGCCCGGCGCCGAGGGGTCCTGCCCCAGCAGCAGCGCGCACCCCTCGGGCGCGTCCACCGGCGGCAGCTCCCGCGCCGACTCGGCCAGGACGGCCCGGAGCGCCCCGGCCGGCACGGCCCGCGCCCCGACCCCGAACTCCGTCAGCAGCAGCGGCCGCAGCCCGGGCAGCAGGCCGGGGTGGAGCAGCCGCCGCACCCGGGTGCCCAGCAGCGGGTCGAGCTTGCCGGGAGTGGGTCCGTAGGCCGACAGCCCGGTGGCGAGGGCGTCCAGCGGGGCGTCGGGGAAGATCCGGGCCAGGGCCTGCGCCGGGGCGGCCCCGATCCCCTCCACGACCAGTTCGACCTCGGCGCCCTCCAGCCCCCACAGCGTGCGCAACTGCCGCTCCCACAGGGGTGCGTCGTCGGCGCGGGGCCGCCAGTCGCCGGGGTGGAGGGGGCGGATGACGGCGTTCCAGGACAGCACCCGGGTAAAGCGGCTCCGCAGCGGCGCGAAGCCGGGCAGGGCGTCGGGGGCGGGGGTGGTCTCGGGGACGGCGGCGGTGTTCGCGACCAGCAGCAGCCGTTCCCGGGCCGTCCCCAGCAGGCCCGCGTCCAGCGCGGCGGCCAGCAGTGCGGCGCCCTGCGGCGTGGTGGCCAGCAGGAGTTGCACCCGGGCGGCGGAGTCAGGGGCGGCCGGGTTCTGGGCGGTGGGGGTCATCGGGCGGCCTCCGGGGTGGTCTTCGCGCGGAGGCCGGGGGAGAGGACCGGACGGCGGCGCAGCCGCCGCAGCCGCGCGGAGCGTTCGGCGTCCATGGAGTCCAGCGCCTCCCGCACCAGGTCGCCGGGCAGCCGCCGCAGGGCGGCGGCGCAGCGGGCGCGCACCGCCTTGGCCACGTGCGGCTCGAAGCGGTCGCTCGTCAGGTGGTGGTGGATGACCGCGCAGTAGGTGCGGACGGCCTTGGGCAGCAGCGCCGCGGCGTCCGGATCGCGGGAGGTCTCCTCGACCAGCCGGTCGTAGGCGCGGATGAAGTCGAGCTGCCGCTCGTCGCCGATCCGGGTGAGGGACGTGGCGACCCCGCGCCGGTAGAAGACGCCCGTCAGCCCGACGACGGCGAAGGACGCCGCCTCGCGGTGCAGCCGCCAGATCCACGGCCGGTCCTCGGCGGTGCGCAGCTCCTCGTCGAAGCGGAGCAGGCCCCTCTCCAGCAGCCGCCGGTGGTAGACGCCGGCCCAGGCGTAGGCGTAGTCGACGGAGGTGGTGCGGTGCGCGGGCAGGATGGCGTCGCGCGGGTCCAGCACGGTGCCGCGGCGGCCGTGCGGGACGCGCACCACGGTGCGCCTGCGGCCGGTGCACCGCACGTGGTCGGTGCGCAGGAAGTCGCAGCCCAGCGCCTCGGCGGCGGCCAGCAGGTCGCGGTAGTGGCCGGGGGCGACCCAGTCGTCGCCGTCGAGGAAGGCGAGGAACTCCCCGCGGGCGGCGTCCAGTCCGGTGTTGCGGGCGGCGGCCACGCCCCGCCGGCGTCCGTGCCGCACCAGGACCGCGCCGGGGATCTCCTTCTCGGCGCGCTCCAGGAGGTCCTGGGTGCCGTCCGTCGAGCAGTCGTCGACCAGGACGAATTCGATCTCCGGTGGTCCGGTCGTCCCGCTCCCCCCGGAATCACCGGCGTTGGCGCGCAGGCTGCGGAGGGCGTCGGAGGCGTACGGCCGGACGTTGTGGAACGGCACGATGACGGAGAGCTTGACCACTCCGGTGAGGTTAGGCGCCCGATCGGCACCGGCGCTGTCCGGCGCCGTACGTGCGGGTGAACGCACCGCGTCGGAACGGTGAACGCCCTTTCGCGGCCTGCCGGTTGGCCGTCCGTCGAGGTGCTGTTAACCGTCTGTTGCCTTTGCGTTGGGCCGAGAATCGGAATGTCTTCCTAGCGTCGGCGACGTGCCATCACCCACCACTTCGGACTCACCGGAGTCGCCGACGCGCATCGCCGTGCTCGCCGATTCCGACACGCGCTGGAAATGGGGCGCGCTCACCGCGCACCGCATCGTTCCCGGCGCGCGCATCGACGGGCTGCTGCTGCGCGGCCGGGCCACCCCGACCGCCCGCCAGCTCGACGAGGTCGGCGTGCGCGCGGCCTCGCTGCGCGAGGTGACGGCCGCGGAGTTCCTGAGCACCACCGACCGCGACGCGTACGACGTGGTGGTGCTCGCCTGCGTCGGCGGCACCGTCCAGGCGATGCTGCACGGGCTGGCGCACAACCTCAACGCACGGGGCCGCCGCCCGGTCACCGTCACCGGCTACGTCGGCGTCGTCTACGAGAAGCTCGCCGACGGGCTGCTGCTGCGGCACGGCGCGGACGTCGTCCTGGCCAACTCCACCCACGACGCGGAGCGCTTCCGCGCGGTCTACGAGGGAGTGGGCGCCGACGCCGGCAGCGTCGTGGAGTGCGCGCTGCCCTTCCTCGGCGGGGCGCCGTACGAGACGTCGGCGGACCGGCCCTACACCGTCGTCTTCGCCGTCCAGCCGTCCGTTCCCGCGAACCGCGCCGACCGCGAGTACCTGCTGCGCCGCGCCGCCGGGCACGCCCGCCGGCACCCCGACCGGGAGGTGCTGGTCAAGCTGCGCAGCAAGCCGGGCGAGCACACCACGCACATCGAGGAGCAGCCGTACCAGAAGCTCGCGGCGCGGCTCCCCGGCGGGCTGCCGCCCAACTGCCGCCTGGTCTACGGCCACATGGGCGAGGTGCTGGACCGCACCGACCTGCTGGTCACCGTCAGCTCCACCGCCGCCCTGGAGGCCCTCCACCGGGGCATCCCCACCGCGATCCTGACCGACCTCGGCATCCGCGAGGCGCTGGGCAACCACCACTTCCTGGGTTCGGGCTGCCTGGCCTCCTGGGACCAGCTCGACGAGGGGCTGCTGCCCGAGGCCGACCCCGCCTGGACGGCCCGGCAGGGAGTCGTGGCCGACGGCCCCTACGAGGCGGCCTTCGACGCCGCCCGCGAGCGCGTCGCCGCGCTGGTCGCCCGCGAGACCCTGCCGCCGATCACCCCCTACTACACGCTCACCACCGCTCCCGGCTACCTCCCCGGCGTCCTGGCCCGCCACGGGCTCGACCCCTCCGGCGCGCTCCGCCCGGGGACCGCGGCCGACAGACCCGCCTCGGGGCTGCGCCGGGCCGTCCGCGCGGCCGTGCGGGACGCGGCGCGCGGCGCGTACCGCCACGGCGTCCAGCGGGTGGCGCCGGTCATCCGCCGGATGGGGGAGCTGTGAACACCGCGAGCGCCGCACGCGAGGCCGCCGGGCCGCAGGCGACCACGACACCCGCACCTGTGTGCCGAGCGGGCGGAGAAGCGAGCGAGAAGAACGCCGCGAGCGCCGCACGCCGGGAGAACGCCCCGGGCGCCCCTGCCCACACCGCTGTCCAGCAAGGAGCCGCAGTGCCCCCGAACGCCCCGACCCCCCGGACCGTCCTCGCCGTGATCCCCGCCCGTGGCGGCTCCAAGGGCGTGCCCGCGAAGAACCTGGCCACCGTGGGGGGCGTGCCGCTGGTGGTGCGCGCGGTACGGGAGTGCCTGGCGGCGCGCGGCGTGACGCACGTGGTGGTCTCCACCGACGACGGGGCCATCGCCGAGGCCGCCCGCGGCGCGGGCGCCGAGGTCGTCGAGCGGCCCGGCGACATCGCGGGCGACACCGCCACCAGCGAGGCCGCCGTCCTGCACGCCATGGACGTCCACGCCGAGCGGCACGGGCGGGAGGCCGAGGTGGTGCTGCTGGTGCAGTGCACCAGCCCCTTCCTCACCCGCGAGGACGTCGAGGGCGTGGCCGCCGCGGTGGCCGGGGGCGGCGCCGACAGCGCGCTGACCGTCGCCCCCTTCCACGGCTTCGTCTGGCGCGACGGCGGAGACGTCCGGGACGCGGCGGACGGCGGGTACGGCGTCAACCACGACAAGGCGTACCGCCCGCGCCGCCAGGACCGGCCGCAGGACCTGCTGGAGACCGGCGCCGCGTACGCGATGCGCGCCGACGGCTTCCGGAAGGCCGGACACCGCTTCTTCGGCCGCACCGAACTGGTGCGCACCGACCCGGCGCGCGTGCTGGAGGTCGACGACCCGCACGACCTCGCCCGCGCCCGCGCGCTCGCGCCGCTGCTCGACGGCGAGCGGCCCGGCGCGCTGCCGACCCGCGACGACGTCGACGCGGTCGTACTGGACTTCGACGGCACCCAGACCGACGACCGGGTGTACGTCGACTCCGACGGACGGGAGACGGTCGCGGTCCACCGCGGCGACGGGCTCGGCATCGCCGCCCTGCGCCGCGCGGGGCTGCCGCTGCTGATCCTGTCCACGGAGGAGAACCCGGTGGTCGCCGCACGGGCCCGCAAGCTGCGGATACCCGTGCTCCACGGCGTCGACCGGAAGGACCTCGCCCTGAAGCAGTGGTGCGAGGAGCAGGGCATCGCGCCGGAGCGCGTGCTCTACGTCGGAAACGACGTCAACGACCTGCCGTGCTTCGGCCTGGTCGGCTGGCCCGTCGCGGTCGCCAGCGCCCACGACGTCGTACGCGGCGCAGCCCGCGCGGTCACCTCCGTCCCCGGAGGGGCCGGTGCGATCCGCGAGATCGCCTCGTGGATCCTCGGAAAGGAACTGTCTTGAGCATGACCAGCCCCCGCCTCCGTACCCTCGGCAGCAAGATCGTGGGACCGGGCCGCCCGGTCTACGTCACCGGCGAGATCGGCATCAACCACAACGGCGACCTGGAGAACGCCTTCGCGCTGATCGACGCCGCCGCCGAAGCCGGCTGCGACGCCGTGAAGTTCCAGAAGCGCACTCCGGAGGTCTGCACCCCGCGCGACCAGTGGGACATCGAGCGCGACACCCCCTGGGGCCGGATGACGTACATCGAGTACCGCCACCGCGTCGAGTTCGACGAGGAGGGCTACCGGGCGATCGACGCCTACTGCAAGAAGAAGGGCATCGACTGGTTCGCCTCCCCGTGGGACGTGGAGTCCGTCGCCTTCCTGGAGAAGTTCGACGTGCCCGCCCACAAGGTGGCCTCCGCCTCCCTGACGGACGACGAGCTGCTGCGCGCCCTGCGCGCCACCGGCCGCACGATCATCCTCTCCACGGGGATGTCCACCCCGAAGCAGATCCGGCACGCGGTGGAGGTGCTGGGCAGCGAGAACATCGTCCTCTGCCACGCCACCAGCACCTACCCGGCCAAGGCCGAGGAGCTGAACCTGCGGATGATCCACACCCTGCAGGCCGAGTACCCGAACGTGCCGATCGGCTACTCCGGCCACGAGACCGGCCTGCAGACCACTCTCGCGGCCGTCGCCCTCGGCGCCTGCTTCGTCGAGCGGCACATCACCCTGGACCGCGCGATGTGGGGCTCGGACCAGGCCGCCTCCGTCGAGCCGCAGGGCCTCCAGCGCCTGGTGCGCGACATCCGCATCATCGAGGAGTCGCTCGGCGACGGCGTGAAGAGGGTCTACGAGAGCGAGCTGGCCCCGATGAGGAAGCTGCGCCGCGTCAAGGGCGTGGTGGCCGAGGCCGAGGAGGCCACCGCCGACCGCGAACCCGCGACGGTCTGACGGGCCGGCCGCGGTGAGCACGGGAGGGGTCTTCCCGCACCCGGACTCCGGGCCGGGCGCGGGTGCGGCACGCCGGGCGGCGCGCCGCACCCGCGCCGCCCGCGGCACGGGCACCCTCGCCTTCGTCGAGAGCCCGGTGCAGCTCCTCAACGTCCTGGAGTGGGCCCACGCCACCCGCCCGGGCGGGGCGGGGGAGCGGTCCGGCGAGCTCACCGTGGTCGTCCTGCCGCCGCGGGACCCCATGACGCGCGGGCAGCTCCGGCGGATGGCCGAACTGGCGCGGGACGAGGGGGTCGCGGTCCGCTGGGAGGAGGCCCGCGGCGGGGCGGGCGCACCGCTGAAGACGGTCGCCTCGCTGGTCGGGCCGCTGCGCCGCGCGTCGCGGATCGTGGTGGGCGACCCGTTCTCGCGGTACGTGCAGCTACTGCTCTCCCTCGCCCGCTCCGAGCGGGACGGCGGCGACGGGAGCGGCGGTGACGGGTGGGGCGGCAGGGGGATCGTGGTGGTCGACGACGGCACGGCCACCATGGAGTTCGTCACCCAGCTCGCCCGCGGCGAGCGTCTGGTGCGGTGGCACCGCAAGGGCGCCGGGGGAGCGCGTGCCGCGCTCTTCGCGCCCATCTCGGCGTCGGCGCGCCGCCGGATGACCCCGTCGGCGGACCAGCGGGTCGAGGTGTTCAGCTCGATGCCGGTCGAGCCGCCCGAGCACGTGACCGTCGTCCGCAACGACTTCGCCTGGACCCGGGCCCGCTTCGGCCCGCCCATCCTCACCGGCGGCACCGACCTGGTCGGCACCTCGCTGGTCGAGACCGGTGTGGTGGACCCGGAGCGCTACCTGGGAGCCGTCGCCTCCCTGGCCCGCGCCCACGGCGCCACCCGCTACTTCGCCCACCGCCGGGAGAGCGCCGACAAGCTGCACCGGATCACCGCCGAGACGGGGCTGGAGATCGTCCGGCCGGACCTCCCGCTGGAACTGGTCGCCCGCCGCGGCCCCATCGGGCGCACGGTCCTGAGCTTCCCCTCCACCGTCGTGCACACCCTGCCGCTGGCGCTCGCCGGCACCGGGGTGACGGTGGTGGTCTGCGACGTGGACCCGGCCTGGCTGACGGAGAACGCCTCGCCGCGTGCCCAGGGCTTCCTGTCCGGGGTCACCGGCACCGCGCGGGACGTCCGCCGGCTGGCCCCGGCCCCCTCCCCGCCGCCGGTGTCGCCGGGACCGTCCACGTCGTGACCCCTGCCGTGCCCACATGGTGGAACGAGGAAAAACGGAAGCCATACCCATCCACACCAGCGCTTATGCGGCGGCCACCCCGTTTTTTCTTCGCCTTGGAGACTGAACTTTGGCCGTTCCCTCTGCAGAGGGCTGTCACCTGGGCTTACCCTCGACAAGGTGAGCCAGTTGTTGTCGCCAGAGTCCAGCATCCGGACCACCGGTGAGACGCCTTTGCCCGGCGCCCTGCCGGAGGCCCTCCGTACCGAACTCATCGCCTTCCGCCGGGACCTGCACATGCACCCCGAGCTGGGGCACCAGGAGTTCCGGACCACGGCCGCCCTCAAGGCGCGGCTGGAGAAGGCCGGGCTGCGCCCGCGCGTACTCCCGGGCGGCACGGGGCTGATCTGCGACATCCACCCCGACGGCGCGCCCGCCGGGGACGGCGTGCGCCCGATGCTGGCACTGCGCGCCGACATCGACGCGCTCCCCATCCCGGACACCAAGACGGTGCCGTACCGCTCGACCGTCCCGGACCGGGCCCACGCCTGCGGGCACGACGTCCACACCACCACCGTGCTCGGCGCCGGCCTCGTCCTGGCGGACCTGGCCCGCCGGGGGCTGCTGCCGCACTCGGTGCGGCTGCTGTTCCAGCCCGCCGAGGAGGTGCTGCCCGGCGGCGCGACCGACGCCATCGAGGCCGGGGTGCTGGACGGGGTGGGGCGGATCATCGCGGTGCACTGCGACCCCAAGGTCGAGGCCGGGCGGATCGGCCTGCGCGCCGGACCCATCACCTCCGCCTGCGACCGGCTGGAGGTCTCCCTCGACGGCCCCGGCGGCCACACCGCCCGCCCCCACCTGACCACCGACCTGGTCACCGCGGCGGCCAAGCTCGTCACCGAGGTCCCGGCCCTGCTCTCCCGCCGCGTCGACACCCGTGCCGGGCTCGCCCTGACCTGGGGACGGCTGGAGGCGGGCCACGCCCCCAACGTCATCCCGCAGCACGCCGAGCTGTCCGGCACCATCCGCTGCCTGGACCTGCACGCCTGGCGGATCGCACCCGACCTGGTGCACGCCGCGATCGACGAGGTCGCCTCGCTGCACCGCGCCAAGTTCGAGATCAACTACATCCGCGGCGTCCCCCCGGTGGTCAACGAGCAGACCACCGCCGAGCTGCTGCGCGACGCCATGGTCGCCCGGCGCGGCACGGGGTCGGTCGAGGACACCGAGCAGAGCCTCGGCGGCGAGGACTTCTCCTGGTACCTGGAGCACGTCCCCGGCGCGATGGCCCGCCTCGGGGTGCGTCCGCCGGGCGACCGCACGCCGCGCGACCTGCACCAGGGCGACTTCGACGTCGACGAGAACGCGATCACCGCGGGCGTCGAGCTGTTCACCGCCGCGGCCCTGCTGGACGCCGCCCGCGAGTGACGGCACCGCCCGCGAGTAACGGCACCGCCCGGCGGACCGGGCGGTGCCGCTCCCCGCGGGCGGTCGGCCGTCACCGGGAGGCGTACGGCAGCAGCGCCATCTCCCGCGCGTTCTTCACGGCCCGGGCGATCTGCCGCTGCTGCTGGGCCGTGACCCGGGTCACGCGGCGGCTGCGGATCTTGCCCCGGTCGGAGATGAACTTCCGCAGCAGATCGGTGTCCTTGTAGTCGACGTAGGTGATGCCGGCGGCGTCCAGGGGGTTGGGGCGGGGCTTGGCGCGCTTGCCGGAGTCGGGGCGACGGGGCACGGGTCTCCTCCACGGTTCGGTCGGTGATCGGTGGTCAGGGGTCGGGGCGCGGCCCGGGACGGGCGGTCTACGGGGCCGGGTCCAGGAGGGAGTCGAAGGCGGCCGGGAGGCGCTTCCACTCCTCGCGGCCGGCGGCGTACTCGGCGTCGGTCAGCAGGCAGGAGTCCAGGAGGCGCACCAGTCCCTCGCGGTCCAGGCCGGGGGAGGTGAAGACGAGGTGCTGGCAGCGGTCGCCGTGCTCGGGGTGCCAGTCCAGTGCGGCCGCCGCCCGCCGGGTGGGGGGAGTCATCTCCCAGGCCGCCTCCGGCAGCGCGGCCAGCCAGGGGCCGACGTTGTCGATGCAGAGCGCGCCGCCGGCGGCGTCCCAGGCCAGCAGGGTGTCGGGGCGGTCGGCGAGCCAGAAGCGGCCGCGGCTGCGGGCCGCGGCGCAGGTCAGGTCCTCCAGGGCCCGGTGGAGCCGTTCGGGGTGGAAGGGGCGCCGGCGGCGCCAGACGAGGGTGGCCACCCCGGCCTCCTCCGCCTCCTGCGGCAGCAGTGCGCAGGCCGGGTGCTGCGCGGCGGCGGCCATCTCGACGTCGAAGCCGGCGAAGGCCAGCCGCGCCAGCTCCTCCGTGCCGGCGGGCAGGGGCACCCGGTGCGCGGTCGGGTGGAGCTGGGCGAGGAGCGCGTACCCGGTGGCGCTGTCCTCGTCCCTGTCCTCGTCGCTGTCCTCCCCACCGGTCTCCCCGCCGGCGAGGGCGAGCACCGGCGCGTACTCCAGTTGCCGCGCCCAGGTGTCGGCGACCGTCCGGTGGTCGGTGGCGGCCGCCGCGAGACCGGCGTCCGCCAGGTCGTCCCCGTTGCCGAGGCAGGGCAGGACGAGCGCGGGGTCGACGGCGGTGATCACCTGGGTGAGGGTCAGTGCGTCCCCGCCGTGCGCGGCGATCACCTCGGCCATCCCCCTGGGTTCGACGGAGTCCCAGAGTTCGACGACCGCCAGCCGGGTCAGGCCGCCGGCGGCCAGCCGTTCCAGCTCCGGCACCAGGTCCTCGCGCAGCGCGCAGCACGCGCAGTCGTTGACCAACGGGGCCTCGCCGGAGTGCAGTTCGCCCGAGGCGTCGCGCACGGTCCGCCGCACGGTGCCCCCGGCCGCCGCGGAGAGGTCGTGGTGGAGCGCCACGCTGCCCGGCACGGCACGCAGCAGGTGCTCCACGACCTCCCTGCGGGCGTCGGCGTGCAGCCCGCCGACGAGCACGACGGGCAGCCCGCGGTTCTCCGCCGCCCCCATCAACGGGCCCCGCGCGAGCCGTAGCGCCGCTCGAACCGCTCGACGCGGCCCGCGGTGTCCAGCACACGGGTCTTGCCCGTGTAGAAGGGGTGGCTGGCGGAGGAGATCTCGACGTCGACGACGGGGTAGGTGTTGCCGTCCTCCCAGACGATGGTCTGGTCGCTGGTCATGGTGGACCGGGTGAGGAAGGCGAAGTCGGCGGCCCGGTCGCGGAAGACGACGGGGCGGTACGGCGGGTGGATTCCGGGTTTCATGGCGGTGTCCTTCCTGATGCCGGCTGTACTTCCGATACTTCCCCTATCTCCCTTTTTCCGGGAGGGGGTCAGCGCTCCTCGCGGAAGTCGACGTGCCGGCGGGCGACCGGGTCGTACTTGCGCAGCACCAGGCGGTCGGGGTCGTTGCGGCGGTTCTTGCGGGTCACGTAGGTGTAGCCGGTTCCCGCGGTGGAGCGGAGCTTGATCACCGGGCGCAGTTCGTTGCGTGCCATGCGGTCAGTGTATGACAATGGTTACCGTTTTCAAAAAGGATTCGTGCGAAGAGAGGCAGGAACCCCCGTGTCCGCCCACTGCCAACTGACCGGCGCGAAGCCGGGCTTCGGCAAGAAGATCTCCCACTCCCACCGGCGCACCTCCCGCCGGTTCGACCCCAACATCCAGCGCAAGCGGTACTGGCTGCCGAGCGAGGGCCGGTACGTCCGGCTCACCCTGAGCGCGAAGGGCGTCAAGACCGTCGACGCCATCGGCATCGAGGCCGCCGTGGCCCGCATCCGCGCGCGGGGCGGGAGGGTCTGATGGCGAAGAAGAGCAAGATCGCGAAGAACGAGAAGCGCCGGGAGGTCGTCGCCCGGTACGCGGCCCGGCGCGCGGAGCTGAAGGAGATCATCCGCCGCCCGTCCTCGACGGAGGCCGAGCGCGCCGCCGCCCTGGCGGAACTGCGGCGCCAGCCGCGTGACGCCAGTCCGACCCGGGTGCGCAACCGCGACGGCGTGGACGGCCGGCCGCGCGGACACCTGAGGAAGTTCGGGCTGTCCCGGGTGCGGATGCGGGCGTACGCGCACGCCGGCCTCCTGCCCGGGGTCACCAAGTCCTCCTGGTGACGGGGCGTCGCGTGGAGGCGCGGCCGGCCGCCGGGCGGGCACCCCCCGCCCGGCGGCCCGCGGCGCGGTACGTGCCGCCGCGGCGCGGGAACCCCGCCCGGGCGCCGTGCCACCTTTTGTGTCTTTCCTCACCCCCCGCGCGCCCGGCCGGGCGGTGAAGAGGCGGAGAACACGGTCCGGAGGCGCAGTCGACACTTGAGCGTCACCCTCCACAAGCGAGCGGACACGAGGCGTTCACACCGAAGTGATAACGGCTCCCCTGGAGGGCTTTTCCTGATATCTACGCGCGTTACGATGCGGCGGAAGCCAGCGCCAACGGAGGCGCTTCGAGCGAAGGGAAGTCCTCTTGCGCCGGGTAAGCAAGATCCTCGCCGCGGCCGGAACCGCCGCGGCCCTCGCCCTCAGCGCCACCGCATGTGGCAGCACGTCCACCGAATCCTCCTCTTCCTCCTCGGAGTCCTCGAAGAAGGGCAAGGGGATAGCCCTCGCCTACGACGTCGGCGGCCGCGGTGACCAGTCGTTCAACGACGCCGCCTACGCCGGTTTCGAGAAGGCCAGGAAGGACTTCGGCATCGGCGGCCAGGACGTCGAGCCGTCCGACGGCGAGTCGGACGCCGACAAGGTCCAGCGCCTCACCGAACTGGCCCGGCAGGGCTACAACCCGGTGATCGGGGTGGGCTTCGCCTACGCGCCCGCCGTCGAGGAGGTCGCCGAGAAGTTCCCCAAGACCACCTTCGGCCTGATCGACGACGACACCGTCAAGGCCGAGAACGTCGCCAACCTCGTCTTCAGCGAGGAGCAGGGTTCCTACCTGGCGGGCGTGGCGGCCGCCAAGGCCACCAAGAGCAAGGTCGTCGGCTTCGTCGGCGGTGTCGAGGTCCCGCTGATCAAGAAGTTCGAGGCGGGCTTCGTCCAGGGCGTCAAGGACACCGACCCGTCCGTCAAGATCAAGAGGCAGTACCTCACCCAGCCGCCGGACATGAACGGCTTCTCCAAGCCCGACCTGGGCAAGGAGGCCGCGCGCGGCCAGCTCGACGCCGACGCCGACGTGATCTACCACGCCGCCGGCCTCGCCGGCCAGGGCGTCATCGAGGCGGTCGCCGGCCAGAAGAAGTGGGTCATCGGCGTCGACTCCGACCAGTACCGGCAGAAGACGCTGGCGAAGTACAAGGACCGCATCCTGACCTCCATGACCAAGGACGTCTCCGGCGCGGTCTACAACCTGGTCAAGTCCGTCCAGGACGGCAAGCCGCTGTCGGGCGAGGTCCGCTTCGACCTGAAGTCCGACGGGGTGGGCCTGTCCGACTCCAACCCGGCCTTCACCAAGATGACCGCGGTCCAGGACGCCGTGAAGAAGGCCCGGGAGGGCATCGCGAACGGCGACATCAAGGTCAAGACCGCTCCCTGAGCCGAGCCGTGAGCCGATCCCGGCGCGGCCGGCGCGGCCCGGCGCGACGGACGGCGTCCCTCCTCCCGGACGCCCGTCGCGCCGGCCGCCCGGTCCGGGCCCCGGGCCCGGCGGCGGAGACCCCAGGCGGGTCCGCCGGCCGGGCCCGCCTTGCAGAACGGACTCTACGCGCGTAGTCACCCGGTGACACGGTAGCGTCGCCTTCGCCCACCGCGGCCCGGCGAGTCCCCGGTCCCCACCCGGCCCCCGCCCGCCGGAGCCCCCCTACGAGCCGCTCCTTAGCCCCGAGGAGAGTGCACCATCAACGCGTCCAGCAGCCCTCCCGCCGTCGAACTGACCGGGATCACCAAACGCTTCCCCGGTGTCGTCGCCAACCACGACATCCACCTGTCCGTCCGCAAGGGCACCGTGCACGCCGTCGTCGGCGAGAACGGTGCGGGCAAGTCGACCCTGATGAAGATCCTCTACGGCATGCAGAAGCCGGACGAGGGCACCATCACGATCGACGGCGAGGACGTCAGCCTCTCCGACCCCGGCGACGCCATCGAGCGGGGCATCGGCATGGTCCACCAGCACTTCATGCTGGCGGACAACCTCACCGTCCTGGAGAACACCGTGCTCGGCAGCGAGAAGCTGTACGGGATCGGTGCGCGGGCCCGCGCCAGGATCAAGGAGATCTCCGACACCTACGGCCTGGGCATCCGCCCCGACGCCTACGTGGAGGACCTCGGCGTCGCCGACCGCCAGCGCGTGGAGATCCTCAAGGTCCTCTACCGCGGCGCCCGCACCCTCATCCTCGACGAGCCGACCGCCGTGCTCGTGCCGCAGGAGGTGGACGCGCTCTTCGCCAACCTCCGCGAACTGAAGGCCGAGGGCCTGACCGTCATCTTCATCTCCCACAAGCTGGGCGAGGTGCTCTCGGTCGCCGACGACATCACCGTCATACGCCGCGGCACCACCGTCGCCTCCGTGAAACCGGCCGACGTCACCGCCAAGCAGCTCGCCGAGCTGATGGTCGGCGCCGAACTGCCCTCGCCGGAGACCCGCGAGTCCACCGTCACCGACACCCCGATGCTCCAGGTGGAGGGGCTCACCCTCACCGAGAACGACGCCGTGGACGGCGCCCGCACCGTCCTGGACGGGATCACCTTCACCATCCGCAAGGGCGAGGTGCTGGGCCTGGCCGGCGTCGAGGGCAACGGGCAGACCGAGCTGATCGACGCCCTGATCGGCACCCGCACCCCCGACAGCGGCACCATCACCCTCGGCGGCGAGGACATCACCGCCTGGCCCACCCGCAGGCGCCGCGAGGGCGGCGTCGGCTACATCCCCGAGGACCGCCACCGGCACGGGCTGCTGCTGGAGGCCCCCCTGTGGGAGAACCGCATCCTCGGCCACGTCACCGAGGCCCCCAACAGCAGGGGCCCCTGGCTGGACATCAAGGCCGCGCGCCAGGACACCGAACGGATCGTCACCGAGTACGACGTCCGCACCCCCGGCATCGACGTCACCGCGGCGTCCCTGTCCGGCGGCAACCAGCAGAAGCTGATCGTGGGCCGCGAGATGAGCCACAACCCCCGGCTCCTGATCGCCGCCCACCCCACGCGCGGCGTGGACGTCGGCGCCCAGGCGCAGATCTGGGACCAGATCCGCGAGGCGCGCCGCAAGGGCCTGGCCGTCCTGCTGATCTCCGCCGACCTGGACGAGCTGATCGGCCTGTCCGACACCCTGCGCGTGATGTACCGCGGCCGACTGGTCGCCGACGCCGACCCCGCCACGATCACCCCGGAAGCCCTGGGCTCCGCCATGACCGGCGCGGCCTCCGGCCACCTCCAGGACGAGGAGTCCGGCCAGGCGCAGGACGGGGGAGAGGACCGATGAAGAAGTTCGACAAGGACCGGCTGATCCTGGCGGCCGGCGGGCCGGTGCTCGCCATCGCGGTCGCCATGGTGCTGACGTCGGTGGTGCTGATCGCCTCCGGCCGGAACCCCGTCCAGCCGTACACCCTGATGTTCGAGTACGCGATGCACTCCGACATCCAGGTGCTCATCGTCAACCAGGCGGCCACCTACTACCTGGCCGCGCTGGCGGTGGCCGTCGGCTTCCGGATGAACCTGTTCAACATCGGGGTGGACGGCCAGTACCGGCTCGCCGCGATGGTCGCCGCGCTGGTCGGCGCCTCCGTCAGCCTCCCCGGGCCGCTGCACATCCTGCTCATCCTGCTCGTCGCGATGCTGGTGGGCGCCTTCTGGGCCGGCATCGCGGGTCTGCTGAAGACCACCCGCGGAGTCAGCGAGGTCGTCTCGACGATCATGCTGAACTCCATCGCCACCAGCGTGATCGCCTACCTCGTCCTGCCCGCCCAGTTCGGCGAGCAGCGCGGCAACAACCTCACCACCGGAGAGATCCCCGAATCCGGCTGGTTCCCCGGCATCGACCTCGGCGCGGCCGGGGAGATCTACGGCTTCGTCGTCGTCGCCGTGCTGTGCGGCGTCCTGTACTGGCTGGTCCTGAACCGGACCCGGTTCGGCTTCGACCTGCGCGCCACCGGCGCCAGCGAGAGCGCCGCGATCGCCAGCGGCGTCGACGCCAGGCGGATGGTGCTCACCAGCATGCTGATCTCCGGCGCCGTCGCGGGCCTGGCCGGCATGCCCGTCCTGCTCGGCGACGCCCACACCTACAGCCTCGACTTCCCGGCCGGCATCGGCTTCACGGGCATCACCATCGCCCTGCTCGGCCGCAACCACCCGGCCGGCATCGCCCTCGGAGCCCTGCTCATCGCCTTCCTCGACAAGGCGTCGGCGACGCTCGACTACAACGGCTACGAGAAGGAGATCGCCACGATCATGCAGGGACTGATCGTGATGGCGGTCGTCATCAGCTACGAGTCCGTGCGCCGCTACGGCCTGCGCCGCCAGCAGCAGAAGGTCGGCGAGGAACTCGCCGCCGCCGCGGCGTCGGCGAGTGCCGCCGGCACCGGCGCCGACACCGGTGAAGGCCCGAAGAACCGCAAGGAGGTGTCGGCGTGAGCACCGTCCTCACCAAGCCGGCCGCGCAGCAGCCACGGAAGACCGCCCGCCGCCGCCTCACCCTCGCCGAGTGGATGCTCGTCATCGCGGGCGTCCTGGTGCTGGTCTCGGCCGTACGGCTGGTCACCGGAGCCCACGGCATCACCTCCGTCGGGCAGACCTCCACCGCCCTGCGGCTGGCCGTGCCGATCGGACTCGCGGGCCTGGGCGGCCTGTGGGCCGAGCGGGCCGGTGTGATCAACATCGGCCTGGAGGGCATGCTGATCCTGGGCACCTGGTTCGGCGCCTGGGCCGGCGTCCAGTGGGGCCCCTGGGCGGGCGTGGTCATGGGCATCCTCGGCGGCGCGCTGGGCGGCCTGCTGCACGCCGTCGCCACCGTCACCTTCGGCGTCAACCACATCGTCTCCGGCGTGGCCATCAACATCCTCGCCGTCGGCGCCACCCGCTACCTGTCCAGCTTCACCTTCGCCGAGATGGACGGCGGCACCAGCAAGCAGTCCCCGCCGATCGAGCCGATCACCAGGATCACCGTCCCCGGGCTGTCCGACGCCATGGACAAGCTCAACGACAAGCACTGGTTCCTCGTCTCGGACCTCGCCGGGTTCGTCGGCGGCCTGGTCACCAACCTCTCCCTGCTGACGGTCGTGGCGATCGCCCTGGTCCCGCTCAGCCGGTGGGTGCTGTGGAACACCGCCTTCGGCCTGCGGCTGCGCTCCTGCGGCGAGAACCCGACCGCCGCGGAGACCCTCGGCGTCAACGTCTACAAGTACAAGTACATCGCGGTGATGATCTCGGGCGGCTTCGCCGGCCTGGGCGGCGTCTTCCTCGCCGAGGTCGCCTCCAACATCTACCAGGAGGGCCAGACCGGCGGCCGCGGCTACATCGGCCTCGCCGCGATGATCTTCGGCAACTGGATGCCCGGCGGCCTGGCGCTGGGCGCCGGACTGTTCGGCTACACCGACAGCCTCAACCTGCGCGGCGGCGGCCAGAACGTCCACGCGCTGCTCCTGCTGCTGGCGGTGGTGCTCGTCCTGGCGACCGCCTGGGCGCTGTACCGGAAGAAGTACGCGACGGGCCTGGTCGCGGCGGTCACCGGTCTGGTGCTGTTCGTGTGGTACCTGTCGGTGGACGAGGTGCCCAGCCAGTTCGTGACCGCGGCCCCGTACGTCGCCACGCTGCTGGTGCTCGCGATGTCCGCGCAGCGGCTGCGGATGCCCAAGGCCAACGGACAGCCCTACCGGAAGGGCGAAGGCAAGTAAGTGAGCGAATCCCGTACGACGGGCGCCGGCGGTGTGGACTGGCCGGCGCTGCGGGAGCGGGCCCGGGAGATGATGTCCCGGGCCTACGCCCCGTACTCGAAGTACCCGGTCGGCGCCGCCGCACTGGTGGACGACGGCCGGGTGGTCGGCGGCTGCAACGTGGAGAACGCCGCCTACGGCGTCGCGCTGTGCGCCGAGTGCGGCCTGGTCTCGGAGCTGGTCGCCACCGGCGGCGGCCGGCTGACGGCCTTCACCTGCTGCGACGGCAGGGGCGAGGTGCTGATGCCGTGCGGCCGCTGCCGCCAGTTGCTGTGGGAGCACGGCGGCCCGGACCTGGCGGTCGACACCGCCTCCGGCGTCCGGCCCCTGGCCGACCTCCTCCCGGACGCCTTCGGCCCCGAGAACCTCGCGGACCGCTGACCCACCCCCGCCCACCCCAAGGAGCCGCACCCCCGATGGACGCCATCTCCGTCATCCGTACCAAGCGCGACCGGGGCCGTCTGAGCGACGCCCAGATCGACTGGGTCATCGACGCCTACACCCGCGGCGAGGTGGCCGACGAGCAGATGTCGGCCCTGGCCATGGCGATCCTGCTCAACGGCATGGAGCGCGAGGAGATCGCCCGCTGGACCGCGGCGATGATCGCCAGCGGGGAGCGGATGGACTTCTCCTCCCTGTCCCGCCCCACCGCCGACAAGCACTCCACGGGCGGCGTCGGCGACAAGATCACCCTGCCGCTGGCCCCGCTGGTCGCCGCCTGCGGCGCGGCCGTCCCCCAGCTCTCGGGCCGGGGACTCGGCCACACCGGCGGCACGCTCGACAAGCTGGAGTCCATCCCCGGCTGGCGGGCCCGCCTGTCGAACGAGGAGATGCTCGGCGTCCTGCGCGAGGCCGGCTGCGTGATCTGCGCGGCGGGTGACGGGCTGGCGCCGGCCGACAAGAAGCTCTACGCCCTGCGCGACGTCACCGGCACCGTCGAGGCGATCCCGCTGATCGCCTCCTCGATCATGTCCAAGAAGATCGCGGAGGGGACGGGCTCCCTCGTCCTGGACGTCAAGGTCGGCTCCGGCGCGTTCATGAAGAACCTCGACGACGCCCGTGAACTGGCCCGCACCATGGTCGGGCTCGGCACCGACCACGGGGTGCGGACCGTCGCCCTGCTCACCGACATGTCCACCCCGCTCGGGCTGACCGCGGGCAACGCCCTGGAGGTCCGCGAGTCGCTGGAGGTCCTGGCCGGCGGCGGCCCGGCCGACGTCGTGGAGCTGACCCTGGCGCTGGCCCGCGAGATGCTCGACGCGGCCGGCCTGCCGGACGCCGACCCGGCCAAGGCGCTCGCCGACGGCTCGGCGATGGACCACTGGCGCCGCATGATCGCCGCCCAGGGCGGCGACCCGGACGCCCCGCTGCCCGTCGCCCGCGAGCGGCACACGGTGCGCGCCGAGACCTCCGGCGTCCTCACCAGGCTGGACGCGTACGCGGTGGGCCTGGCCGCCTGGCGGCTGGGCGCGGGCCGCGCCCGCAAGGAGGACCCGGTGCAGGCCGGCGCCGGGGTGGAGCTGCACGCCAAGCCCGGCGACCGCGTCACCGCCGGCGCCCCGCTGCTGACCCTCCACACCGACACCCCCGAGCGCTTCGACTACGCCCTCGAAGCGCTCACCGGCGACGCGATCGAGATCACCGAGGGCGCCTCGTACGAGCCGACCCCCCTGATCCTGGACCGCATCGCCTGACGTCCCGCCGCACCCCGGCGCGCCCTTCCCGGCCCCCCGGAGCGCGCGCCGGGGCCCGGGTGCGGGCCGGGTCATCCCCGCGGCCCGGCGCCGCCCGCCCCACGCCGCCCGGGGGCCGGCGGGCGGGCCACCGGATGCGCGGAGCCCTCCTCCCGCGGAATCCGGCGCAGGTAGATGTCCCAGTACGGCGGGACGACACCGGGGATCGGTCCCTTGCGCCCGACGAGCTCCCAGCCCGTCGCCCGGTAGAAGGCGTGGGCCGCGGCCGCCGTCGGCTGGGCCGAGAGCAGCGCGCGTTCCTCGCGCCGCGTCGACAGCAGCGAGTCGACCAGCATCCTGCCCACCCCCGTGCGGCGCCGGGACTCCTCCACGGCGAGGTCGACCAGCGTGCAGGTGCGGCCCTCCCACTCGGCGGAGAGATCCTCCGGGACACCGCCGGGGAATCCCTCCCACCACCGGTGGTCCGCCGACAGGCGGTGGCAGTAGGCGAAGCCGACGACGCGGTCCGAGTGGAGCGCCAGGGCGACGCCGAAGCCGGGTTCCCGCAGATAGCCGTCGAAGAGGGCCTCGTACTCCCGCATGCTCGCCGACGAGGCGACGAAGGGGGGAGCCGAGAAGACCCGGTGCCGCATCCGGCAGACGGCCGCCCGGTGCGCGGCGGCCAGTGCCGCGTCGCCCAGTTCCACCGTGATCCCCGCCGTCATCCGGAACGCTCCTCCCGCCCGTCGGTGTGCGCCCGCAGCGCGGCGGTGATCCGGCCGAGCACATCGGCGGTCGCCGACTCGTCGAGGGCACCGGCCAGGTGGGCCGCCTGCTCCCAGTGGGCGCGTGCCCCGTCGTCGCCGACCGCGTCCAGCGCCTCGGCGACCCCCACGAGGCAGAGCAGTTCGTTGCGCCGGTCGCCGAAGCGCCGGAACGCCTCGCGCGCCCTGCGGTGGGCGTCCACGGCCTGCCGGTGGTCCCCCGTGTCGCCGTACGCCCGGCCCGCCATGTGGCGGCCCCAGGCCACGCTCCACTCGTCCCCCAGCTCGGCGAAGATGGCGAGCGCCGCGAGACAGTCGCGCAGCTCCTCGTCGTACCGTTCCAGTGCGCGGTGGCAGTTGGCGAGGCTGAGCAGCGCCATCCCCTCGCCGCGCTTCTCCCCGTAGGCACGGAACACCTCGATGGCGCGACGGGTGACGGCCACCGCCTGGTCGACCTGCTCCTGCTGGCACAGGACGGTGCCGATCTGCCGCAGCGCGAAGCCCTCGATCCAGCCGTCCCGCACCTTCCCGCCCAGCCGGGCGGCCCTCTCGTAGCACTCCCGCGCCTCCGGCAGCCGGCCGAGCAGCCAGTGGGCGTCACCGAGTCCGAGGTGGTTGCAGGCCTCGCCGTAGGGGTCGCCGGCCTTCTTCGCCGCTTCGAGGCCCAGCCGGTGGATGCCGGGCCACTCCGACCAGTGGGAGCGCAGCTCGAAGAACCCGTACATCACGGCCGGGAGCCGCCAGGCGATGCCGTAGTGCCCGGTCCGGAGCGCGAAGCGGAGGGCGTCGATGAGGTTCAGGCGCTCCTGTTCGAACCACGCCATGGCCTCGTCGACCGTCTCGAACGCCAGCGGCCGGACGTCGTGGCCGTAGCCGTCCATGGGCACGTCGTGGAAGGCGGGCAGGATCACGCGGTGTGCCGTCGCGACGGTCCGCAGGTACCAGGACAGGACCCGGTGGACCGCCCGCGCGCGGTCCTCCCGCGGTTCGTCGCGCTCCGCGCACTCCGCGGCGTACAGGCGCAGGAGGTCGTGCAGCCGGAACCGTCCCGCGGCGACGGGTTGCAACAGGCTCGCGCCGGTGAGCGTGTCGAGGAGGCGCCGGACCGTGCTCGTCTCCGTGCCCGCGAGCGCCGCCGCTGCCGCCGTGCTCACCTCCGCGCCCGGATGCAGGCCCAGGAGGCGGAACAGCCGGGCGGCGGGCTCCGGAAGGGCCCGGTAGGAGGAGGAGAACACGGCCCTCACGTCGCTCAATTCGTCGTCCTCGAAACCCAGCGCATCGAGGCGCGCCCTTTCGTCTTCGAGCTGCTCCACCAGTTCCGCGAGAGTCGCGAAGGGCCGGCTGTTGATCCTCTCCGCCATGATGCGCAGGGCCAGCGGCAAGTGCGCGCACATCTCCGCCAGACGTCCCGCGCTCTCCGGTTCGGCCGCGATGCGCTCGGCCCCGACGATCCGCTTCAGCAGTTCGACCGACTCCTCCGGCGGAAGGATGTCCAGCACCATGCGAGTTGCTCCGTCCCGTGCGATGAGACCGGAGAGGACGTTCCGGCTCGTGACGATCACCAGACAGCGGGGCGAGGACGGAAGCAACGGCCTCACCTGGCCGGACCCGGCCGCGTCGTCTATCACGATGAGCATGCGCCTCCCGCTGAGCAGGGAGCGGAACAGCGCCGAGCGGCCCTCCGTGTCGGCGGGAATCCGCTGCGGGGGCACGTCGAGCGCCCGGAGGAACCCGTCCAGCACCTGACCCGCGTCGAGCCGGTTGCCCGATCCGTGTCCGCGCATGTCGACGTACAGGTCGCCGTCCGCGTACCGGTGCCTGACCCGGTGGGCCCAGTGCAGGGCGAGCGCGGTCTTGCCGACTCCCGGGGGCCCGGCGATGGCCGATATCACCACTCCGTGATCGCCTCCGCCGCCCGTGCCGCGGTCGAGCAGGGAATCCAGCATGTTCAGGTACGGCGCTCTGTCGACGAAGGCCGGGACGTCCATGGGGAGCTGGCGGGGGACGGGGGCGGGCCGTCCGTCCGCACCGCCGAAGCGGATGCCTCCGTACACCACGCCGGCCTGCACGGCGTTCCCCGACTCCCCGCTCAGTTCATTGCGGACGCTCTCGGCCTCAGACCCGTCGAGCACTGTGATCTCCCGAGGGGAAAGCGGATACGGCGGTGCCGCCGGCAGCGGAGTCCGACGGCACCGGGGGCTCTCGCCGGATTCGGTTCAATCGCGGCGCCTGCGCATGAGGTCGTCAAACTCCCGCGCGTAGTCGGGGAAGGCGATCGAACGCTCGACGGCCCTGGCGCGCAGGCGGTCGGCGTCGGCGACCCGGAGTTCGTCGTCCACGGCTTCCGCCGACACGAAGGAGCCGTCCGGGTCGTAGTTCATCAGCAGCAGCAGGGCGGAGTCGAACAGCCAGTAGTCCTGCCGCGGCAGGTCCTCGGGCCACTCGCCCTGCCGAAGCGGGACGATGCGTACGTCCTCACCGGCGGCGACGTTGTGCCGATAGGCCCAGGCGCATTCGAAGCGCACATAGTCGGAAAGGGGCTCGGTCACGAGGTGGACCCGCTGGAATTCCTTCCCCTCCCGTACTCCGCTCCGGACCAGGGCGCCCCACTCGTCGATCCCTGGGAACACGCCACGCGGCTCGCCGGAGAGGAAACGGTCGAACTCGGCCCTCTCGTAGGAGACGTCGTAGAACTGCAGCGTCTCAAGACGGTATGCCGTGCGCCGGAAATCGGAGAAGTGGCGCATGAATTCGGGATCGCTCAGGGAGAAGTACGTCCCGCCCACCCGGATGTCATCCCTCCCGTGCGGCCGTATAGCGTTCGACCGCGCCGAGCACGACGTCCACGGAGATCCGTACGGCGCTCTCGCCTGGAAGAACGTTCTCCAGCTCGGCCGTTGTGTCGCTGTCGAGGATATTCCCCTGGATCACGAAGTCGCCGTTCTCGGCCAGGTACACGGTGGGGCAGCCGGTGCCACCGGAACCCTGGTCCTTGAATAATCTGGTCAGCTTCATCTGATCTCTTTTCCGGTCCGCGTGCCGCAGACCGTCACTGTGGACGGAAGTCCTGGATTTCAGCGTAGCAGCGAGGTCGAACGGCGGACAGGGTCCGGACGGGTGTCATATCGGACAAGGATTCCCGTGCGGGCTGTGTCGCGTTTCGCAGCGGGGTGGAGGGACCGCGGTGACCCGCTCGTGCATGCCCATTCCGCACGGAATTCCGGAACTCCCTCGTCAGGGCCGTGCCTCCATATGCCGCGGGAATGTGCGCGGCGACGCCTCCGGGTGCGGACGGCCGACGGCGCCCCGGGGAACGGAATCCCGCCGTGCCGGATGCGCGGGGTGCGTCTCCCGGGGCGCTTGGTGTGGCCGACAGCGGCGTACGAGCGGGGCCTGCCGGACGGCGGACGCCGGCGCCCGTGTGGGAAAGTCGGATCATGGTCGAGACCTGGGCGTTCGACGGCCGCACCGCGCCGGTGACGGCCGACGAGGCGATCGCGGAACTCCGCGGGAGGATCGCCGGCGGCGAACTCGAATCGTGGCTGACCAGTTCGTCCGGCCGGCTGCTCGCCGTGGTGACCAACACCGAGCGGGCGATGGTGATGCTGCTCGACGGTGACGGCGATCCGGGTGTGTGCGCGGCGGACCCCGGGGCCGGGGGCGTGAGCGACGGCTTCGTCCTGGCGAACGGGCAGGTCGACTCCTACCCCGACGAGGACACGGTGCCCCTCGCGGAGGCGTTCCGGATCGTCCGCCACCTCATCGCCCGGGGCACCCCGCCGCCCGGGGTGACCTGGAAGTGACGGTCTCCTCCGTCTCTCCGGCCGTCACCGGGTTCCTCCGGCGGCCCTAGGCGTCGAGGCCGTAGAGGTTGAACTCCTCCCAGGAGCCGGTGATGTCGGCGGAACGGGCGCGCAGCACGTACCGGAGGGTGCCGGTGTAGTCGTTCTCCATCGTGACGAAGAGGCCGTTCAGCGTGGACTGGAGGGCCCAGCGGTCGAGCCCCTCGTGGTGGTACAGGACGAACCGCTCCCAGCCGCCGACGCCGGTGGAGCGGGCGCGCAGCACGTTCCGGGCGCTGCCGGTGAAGTTCTTCTCCACCGCCACGTACCGGCCGTTGGCCGCGGACCTCAGGGCGTAGGTCTGGGTGGTCTCGTCCCACTCGAAGGCGAAGCTCTCCCAGCCGCCGACGTCGGCGGAGCGGGCGCGGAGCACACCGGTGTGGGGAGCCGCGTAACTCACCTCGGCGGCGACGTAGTTGCCGTTGCGGACGGACTGCATCGCGATGAGGGACGGCTCGTCCGCGGCTGACGGCGCGCCGTTCGCCGCGGCGGAGGAGCGCTCGCCGCCCATCGCCGCCAGTTCGTCGCCGTCCACCGCCTCCCACCCGGCCGGCACGGCGGCCTGGCGGCCGGTCTGCGGGGCGGCTCCGGCCGCCGGTGCGGCCAGCGCGGAAGCCGTCACCAGGGCGCTCAGGGTCAGGAGGAGGGAAGTCATGCGTCGCACGGGTCGTCCTCGCCTTCGTCGAATGGATGGCGGGGGCGGCGGCAGGGGAATTCCGGCCGCCTTTCCGGGAATTCCGTGCCGCGGTGACGATGTCCGCGCACCACGCTCCGGAATCGTTTCATGTATCTCCCCGTGCCCCCCTGTGAAAACCGCGGTCGACGCCTTCCCCTCCGGCGCGTCCGCGGATGCCGCGGTGCTCCGTACGGCGCGGTCCGGATACCTGCCGCGGCTGCCCGGACCACCCTGCCGAAGCGGCCACAGCGTAACGGAGGAAGGTTCCCTACGGCAGGCGATTCCCGGCGGTGGTGTGGATTTCCCGGGAAGCGGCGCGGTATGACCGGCTCCGCTGTCTCCCGTTAAGTTTGATTGAATTCCCCGTTTCCGCCGTGGTCACTTTGGACCCGCCCGGCCGCGGTTCCAAGCGGAGTCGATCCCGCCGTCACCTGGTGCCGCTCCGGTCGCGTCCGGCTCCCGGCCGCCGTACCTCCGGACTCCTTCTCCGGAATTACCGCATGGCGCTCCCGCGCATCGCCCATGCCCGGGGAATTTCCCGAGCGCCTTGCCGTGAAGGCGTCGGGCCCCGGCAGGCTCCCCCGCCCGGCCTCCAGCGGAGGAGGGTGCGGTGGCGAGCGCGGGAAGGCCCCGGACGCCGGTCCGCCGCGAACCGGGGTGGCACGGCGAGCGCTTCGGTGACCGCCGGGGCCGGTGGAAAGGCGCTCGGCCGGTCCGGCGGCTTCCGCGACGGGCGCGACGGGCCGGGTGCCCGTACCTCCGTCCGGGGTACGTGTGCCGCGGGACGTCCGGTTCGTCCGGGGCCGGTGGCGGGAAGGGGCCTACGGTCGGGGCATGGTGTGGGCCGACGACAGCACGATCGAGAAGGCCGGGCGCTTCCTGTGGGCGTCCGGGCGCGTACTGGAGCAGCGCCGCTTCGCGTTCCTCTTCGGCGACGAGACCGCGCCGGCGGGCGTCCTCACCGCCCTGGACGCCTACCGCGCCCCGGACGGGGGGTACGCCTACGGCCTGGAACCGGACGTACGGGGCCCCGCGAGCCAGCCGGTCTCGATGATCGCCGCCCTCCGGGTCCTGGAGGAGACGGGCGCGCTGCCCGGCCGGGCCGGGCCGATCTGCGACTGGCTGGCGGAGCACACGGCGGCGGACGGCGGAGTGCCCGCCGTGCTGCCCAGCCTGCGCCCCTACCCGCACCCGTCCTGGGTTCCCATCCCGGACGAGCCGGTGGGGGAGCTGCTCCCCACCGGCGCGATCGTCGCTCCCCTGCTCCGCGCCGGGGTGGAACACCCCTGGCTGGAGCGGGCGGTGGACTTCTGCCGGCACGCCGTCGAGGGCCTGCGGCGGACCCACCCCTACGAGGCCGAGGCCGCCGTCGCCTTCCTCGACGCGGCCCCGGACCGGACGTGGGCGATCCGGCAGGCCGTACGGCTGGGCGAGACGGTGCGGGAGCAGCGCATCGTCCTCCTCGACCCCGCCCGTCCGCAGGAGGCGCGCCTCGCCCCCGGCTACGCGCCGGGCGAGCACCACCTGCCGCACGACTTCGCCCCGCACCCGGACAGCCTCGCCCGCGCCTGGTTCACCGACACCGAGCTGAACCGCGGCCTGCGGCACCTGGCCGCCGGGCAGCAGGAGGACGGCGGCTGGCCCGTCCGCTGGGCGAAGTGGTCGCCCACCACCGAGGTGGAGGCCCGGCCCTCGGTGACCCTCGCCGCGCTCCTCACCCTGCGCGCCTACGACCGCGCGCCCGGCTGAGGCGGTTCGGCGGGCGAGGCGCGGCCGGGCGCCGACAGGTGCCGACAGGCGCCGGCCGCGCCGCCGTGCGCGGTGCTACGCCGACCGCTCCAGGACGCCCGGTGACGTCCCGGTCCGTCCGGGCAGCGGGTCCGGCCCCCTGCCGGTGCTGCCCGGCACCGACAGGAGGGCGTCGTACCAGGCGGTGGCCATCTTGCCGTAGCCGCGGGCGTTGGGGTGCACGCCGTCGGCCAGGTCGGCGGTCGTCAGCGCGCTGTACATGTCGACCAGGTGCACGCGCTTGCCGGCGTCGGCCTTGCTCCGCACGATCCCGGGGATCGCCGCGTTGTAGGCCCGTACGGCCGAGTCGGCGAAGCTCAGGGGGACGATCGTCGCCACGAAGAGTTCCGCGTCCGGGGACTGGGCGGTGATGCGGTCGATCAGGGCGGAGAGCCGCGACGGTGCCCCGCCGGGGTTCTCGCGGTACATGTCGTTGGTGCCGATGTGCAGCAGGATGGTGTCGGGGTCGTGGGTGCGCAGCCAGTTGACGACGTTGCTGTCGATCTGGGAGATCGTCCAGCCCGAGTGGCCCTCGTGGTCGCGGTCGCCGAGGCTGCTGGGACCGTTGGACAGGGAGCCGACGAAGTCGACCCGGTGACCCCCGGCCACGAACTTCTGCCACAGGTCGATGCGGTACCCGCCCGGCACGTTCAGGCCGTCGGTGATCGAGTCGCCGAGCGGCATGATCCGCACCGTGTCGCCGGGTTCGGCGCGGGCGGTGCCGGTGGTGGTGGCCGTGGCCGCGATGAGCGCCACGAGGGTGATCAGGCCGGTGAGCAGGCGTCTCGTTCTCGTCACGGGGTGTTCCTCTCCTCCCGGCCGGGCCGGGACGTGCGGCTCGCGCGTCGCCGCCGGGGATGCTCCGGAGGGATCGCGGCGGGGCTGTTCGGACGGGTGACGTTCCGGGATGCGTTGTCCGGGATGCGTCGTCCGGGGTGTGGCGTCCGGGCCCGCGGCACCGGCCTGCCCGGCAGGGGCTCGCCGGCGGGAGCGGTGGTCCGGGTGCCGTTCCGCGGCCCGGACGGGCGGACCGGGCGGTTCTACGGCGTCGGCGGCGGGCGGGGCACGGAGGCGCCGCCGGGCGGACCCTGCCGGCGGGCGGCCACCGCGAGCGCGCGGACGGGAGGAGGGCATGCTGACCCCGATGGTGGAGGCGGACCGGGCACCGGGGGCAGGGAACCGGCTATGGGAGCGGTCCCACGATAAGAGCGGCCGTACGGGCCGACAACACCCGGAACGCGGGCTTCCAGGAGTTGTCCGGTTTCCCGCCCCCGCCCGGCGCCGCGCCCGGACGCACCGCCGCCGCGGCGCGCGGCTCAGCAGCCCCGCGCGACCTCCAGCCGCCGCTGGACCACCGCACGGCGCGTGGCGTAGAGCGTGATCCCGGCCGCCAGCACCAGCGCACCCAGCGTGAGGGCGACCGTCGCGCTCCAGCCCGCCGCGTGGTAGGCGATCGCCCCCAGCGAGGCGCCCAGCGAACTGCCCAGGTAGTACGCCATCTGGTACAGCCCGGACGCCTGCGCCCTGCCCTCCTCGGCGGTACGGCTCACCGCGCCGGAGGCCACCGCGTGCCCGGCGAAGAAGCCCGCCGTGATCAGCACCAGGCCGGCCAGTACGGCCGCGAGGCTCTCGCCCAGGCTCACCAGCAGGCCCGCGGCGGTCGTGCCGATCGCCAGGTAGAGCGCGCCGCGCCGGCCCAGCCGTCCGACCAGGCGCCCGGCGGCGGCCGAGGAGACCGTGCCGACCAGGTAGATCGCGAAGAGGGAGCCGACCAGACCCTGGGAGAGCCCGAAGGGCTCGGCCACCAGCCGGTAGCCGATCACCGTGTAGACCGCGCCGAAGACCGTCATGAAGAGCAGGCCGAGCGAGTACAGCCGCACCAGCAGCCCGTCGGACAGGTGGCCGCGGACGACCCGCAGCACCTCGGCGGGCCGCAGCGAGGCCGGGGTGAAGTTGCGGGCCCGGGGGATCAGCAGCCGGTAGAGGACCGCGCAGAGCAGGGAGAGCACGCCCACCGACACCAGGCCGGCGCGCCAGCCCCAGCCCTCGGCCACCCAGCCGGTGAGGACGCGGCCGGTCATGCCGCCGACGCTGTTGCCCGCCACGAACAGGCCGATGGCACCCACCAGCGCGCGGGGGTGCACCTCCTCCGCCAGGTACGCCATCGCCGAGGCCGGGATGCCGGCGATCGCCGCGCCCTGCACCACGCGCAGCGCGACCAGGGCCTCCAGGCTCGGCGCGAAGGGCAGCACCAGCGCGACGGCGACCGCGAGGGCCAGCGAGCCCGTCATCACCGTGCGCCGTCCGAAGCGCTCGGAGAGGACGGACAGCGGCAGCACGGCCACCGCGAGCGCGATGGTGGCGGCGGAGACGGTCCAGCTCGCCCGCCCCGGCGTCACGCCGAAGTCGGCGGAGAGGGCGGGCAGCAGGGGCTGGGTGGCGTACAGCAGGGTGAAGGTCGCCAGGCCCACGGCGAAGAGGGCCAGGCTGACGCGGCGGTTGGAGGGGAGGGAACGGTCGGGGAAGGCACCTGCGCGGGCAGGTGCCCCGGTATCGACGGAAGGCATGTCTCGAACGTACGATCATCAACCTGATGCGTCCAATGCACAGACTTGTGGAAAACGATCCACCAGCGCATAAGCCGAGGTGAGAGGGCATCGTGTCACCGGCTGGCAACAGAAAAGACATCTCGGTTACGTCCGACACATCCCGCCGCGCCACCCGGGGCGCCGAGTCCGTCCCCGATGTCGCCCCCGACTCCTGGGCGGCCACGCTCACCCCGCGGCTGGCGCAGTTCGTGGCCGTCGCCCGCCACGAGCACGTCACCCGCGCCGCCGGCGAGCTGGCCGTGCCGCAGTCCACGCTCAGCCGTGCGATGGCCCGGCTGGAGGACGACCTGGGGGTGGACCTGTTCGCCCGGCGCGGCCGGACCGTCTCCCTCACCCCCGCGGGCCGTACGTTCCTGGCCTCGGTCGAACGCGCCCTGGCCTCGGTGGAGCAGGCCGCGGAGGCGGTGCGCGCCGACGCCGACCCGGCCGCCGGGAAGGTGGCGTTCGGCTTCCTCCACACCCTCGGCTCCGAGACCGTCCCCGGCCTCATCCGCTCCTTCCGCGCCGACCACCCGCGGGTGCGCTTCTCCCTGATCCAGACGTACGGCGAGGCGATGATCGAGCGGCTGCGCGCCGGGGACCTGGACCTGTGCCTGACCTCCCCGGTCCCCGACGCCCCGGACCTGGCCGCCCGCCGCCTGGACGAGCAGCGGCTGCGCCTGGTCGTCCCCGAGGAGCACCCCCTCGCCCGGCGCCGGCGGGTGCGGCTGGTGGAGGCGGCCGAGGAGCCGTTCATCACCCTGGAGCCGGGCTACGGGATGCGCCGCATCTTCGACGCGCTCTGTGCCGAGGCGGGGTTCCGGCCCCGGATCGCCTTCGAGGGGGAGGAGGCCGAAACGCTGCGCGGCCTGGTCGCCGCGGGGCTGGGCGTGGCGCTGCTGCCGCCCCCGGCCGTGCCCCGGCCGGGGGTGCGGGAGCTGACGGTCACCGAGCCGCGCGCGGTGCGGGAGATCGGGGTGGCCTGGGTGGACGGCCGCCCGGAGACCCCGCCGGTGGCGGCCTTCCGCAAGTTCCTGCTCAGCCGCCGCGGCCGGCTGCTGGCGTGAGGGGGCGGCCGTACGGCACCGAGGGGGCGGCCGTACGGCGCGCCCGGTGACGCGGCGGCGTGCCTCAGTGGCGCAGGGAGCGGCCGAAGCCCGCCGCCAGCGGCATCCGCAGGCCCAGCGGGGGCGGGGCCGCCAGCGCGTCGGTGATCGGGCGGGCGAAGTCCCGGTCGCACAGCGTTCCCAGGACGAAGTCCTGGGCCAGGGCGAGGACTTCGGTGCGGTGCTGCCGCAGCGCGTGGCCGTCGGTGTGGACCTCGAAGCGGCAGACGTCCGGGTTGATCTTCTTGGCGCGCACCGCCAGGCGGTACGACAGCTCGGGGGCGGTGTGCTCGTCGTCGGTGCCGTGCACCAGCAGCACCCGCCGTCCGGTGAGCTGCCGCACCGGTTCCGGCCCGTCCTCCCCGCCGGCGTCCGGCAGCCAGGGGGACAGCGCCAGTACGGAGACCACGGCCGGGTGGCCCGCGGCCCGCAGCGCCGCCCGCGCGCCCATGTCCCAGCCCGCCAGGCACACCGGCACGTCGCCGTAGCGGTGCACGACCTGCTCCAGTGCCCACTCCGCGTCCCGCACCGGGTGGGCCTCGGCACCGTTCCAGCCGCGGTAGCGGTAGTGGACGACGTGCGCCACCAGGGCGTCCTCGGCCCCGGCCCGTACCAGCCGCCGCGCCAGCGGCAGCACCGCCGCCGCGGCCCTGGAGGAGCGGCGGCGCGTGCTCGCCGCCTGTCCTCCGGGCAGCAGCAGGACCACTCCCTGCACCGACCGGTCGGTACCCAACGCCCGCCCCAACCGCGCATCCCGTCGCGGCAACGCCTGTTGAGCCATGGCAGAACGATGGCAGAAGCCGGGGTGTACCGGCGGTGTCGTGCGGTCACCATTGGATATCGAAGGTCGCCGACGGGGTGACCGGCAGGGCGCGCATCCGGCCCCGGGATGCTGTCTACGCGCGTAGGAGCTAGAGTGCCGCAATGACGAGCGAGACTGTCACCACCGTCCCCACCGCGGACCAGATCCGCCGCGCCCCCAAGGTGCTGCTGCACGACCACCTCGACGGCGGCCTCCGCCCGGCCACCGTCGTCGACCTCGCCCGTGAGACCGGGTACGACGGCCTGCCCGAGACCGACCCCGAGGCGCTGGGCACCTGGTTCCGCGCGGCCGCCGACTCCGGCTCGCTGGAGCGCTACCTGGAGACCTTCGCCCACACCTGCGCGGTGATGCAGACCCGCGACGCCCTGGTGCGGGTCGCCGCCGAGTGCGCCGAGGACCTGGCGGCCGACGGCGTGGTCTACGCCGAGGTGCGGTACGCCCCCGAGCAGCACCTGGAGGGGGGACTGAGTCTCGAAGAGGTCGTCGAGGCCGTCAACGAGGGCTTCCGCGAGGGCGAGCGCCGGGCCCGCGAGCAGGGCCGGCGCATCCGCGTCGGCGCGCTGCTCACCGCCATGCGGCACGCCGCCCGCTCCCTGGAGATCGCCGAACTCGCCAACCGCTACCGCGACGCGGGCGTCGTCGGCTTCGACATCGCGGGCGCCGAGGCGGGCCATCCGCCCACCCGCCACCTGGACGCCTTCGAGTACCTCAAGCGCGAGAACAACCACTTCACCATCCACGCCGGCGAGGCGTTCGGCCTGCCCTCCATCTGGCAGGCCCTCCAGTGGTGCGGCGCCGACCGGCTCGGCCACGGGGTGCGCATCATCGACGACATCCACGTCGCCGGGGACGGCACCGTGAAGCTCGGCCGGCTCGCGGCGTACGTGCGGGACAAGCGCATCCCGCTGGAGCTGTGCCCCACCTCCAACCTCCAGACCGGGGCGGCGGCCTCGTACGCCGAGCACCCCATCGGGCTGCTGCGGAAGCTGCACTTCCGTGCCACGGTCAACACCGACAACCGCCTGATGAGCGGCACCAGCATGAGCCGGGAGTTCGAGCACCTGGTGGAGACGTTCGGCTACACCCTCGACGACCTGCAGTGGTTCACCGTCAATGCGATGAAGTCGGCGTTCATCCCTTTCGATGAACGTCTGGCCATGATCAATGACGTGATCAAGCCCGGGTACGCCGAACTGAAGTCCGAGTGGCTGTTCCGGGGGAGCGCCGCCAGGGGACTGTGACCAGCGGTTCCGCGCCCGCCGGTGCCGGGGGCGGGGAGCGCCGGAGCGGCCGGGCGTGCGGGTGCCCGGCCGTTTCCGGATGTTTGCGGGCCGTGCGACGCCCTGGCTACGTTCGCGAAGCCGCGCAACCCATCCACATGAGGACGTAGTAGCTGATGAAGCAGCGAACGATGAAGACGCTCGGCGTCGCCGTGCTCGGTGCCGCCTTCGCCGCCGCCGGGGCCGGAGCCGCCGCGGCGGCCCCGCTGGGCCTGGAGCAGGCCGCCGGCAGCGCGCTGAAGACCCTGCCCGTGCAGGAGGCCGCCAAGACGCTGCCCGCCCCCGCGGGAGTCCCGGCGAAGACGCTGCCCGCCGAGGCCGGCACCAAGGCCAAGCCGGCCAAGTCCGCCGCCAAGCCCGCCAAGAAGAAGGACCCGGTGCGGGGCCTGCTGGGCGGCCTGCCGGCCGGCGGCGCCGGCGAGACCCTGCTCAACCTCCCGACCGGCAAGGTCACGGGCGGCCTGCCGACCGGAGGACTCCCGAGCTGATCCTCCCCTCCCTCTTCCTCCCGCCCTCCCCGGCTCCTGCGCGCCGGGGAGGCGCGACGGGCCGCGCACCGGATTCGTCCGGTGCGCGGCCCGTCGTCGTCCGTGGGCCGGTCCGTGTGTCGTCCCGTCCGCGGGGCGGCGGTGGGTCACCAGCCGGCGTGCGCCTTCCGCTCGTCCGGCAGCAGGACCCACAGCGCTATGTAGAGCAGGAACTGCGGCCCCGGCAGCACGCAGGAGACCAGGAAGATCACCCGCATCGTGGTGGCGGAGGTGCCGAAGCGACGGGCCAGCCCGGCGCACACACCACCGATCATCCGGTTGTCGCTGGGGCGGACAAGTGCGGCCATGGGAGACTCCTTCGTTCTGCCCGGAACACTGCTGTTCGATGGCTGTGATTCCACCGTAGGGGACCGATCCGGACAGAACGTCGGTCCACGGGGCGATTCCGACCCCGGGACCCCTCGGGGTCACACCCTGATCCCCGTCGTCCGGGCGGCCGGCCCGGGGGCCCTCCCACTTGCCCCGCCCTCCCCGCCCACCGCGGCCTCCGCGTCCCCGGCACGGACCGCCGAGCGCAGCCGGGCGCGCAGCGCCGGGTAGCACAGCAGGTGGACCAGGGCCGCTCCGGCGGTGTTGAGCAGCAGCGCGTCCACGTTCGCGACCTGCCCGGGCACGACGGGCTGCACCAGCTCGATGCCGAGCGAGATCATCGCCGCGGCGAAGACCGTACGGGCCCACGAGCCCACCCGCGACGCCGGCCGGCCCCCCGCCATCGGCAGCAGCACCCCCAGCGGGGCGAGCAGCGCCAGACCGCCCCCTATCCCCTCCAGGGCCGCCTGGGGGCCGCTGACCAGATCGGCGTGGATCGAGGCGAAGGGCCGCAGGTTCGCGGGGGCGACCCAGGGCACGGACAGGGGCCGCAGCGTCAGCCAGCCGACGAACAGCAGGTGGCAGCACAGGAGCAGGAGGCCCGCTGTACGGATGCGGTGGACGGCGGAGCCGCCGCGGTGTTGGCGCTGCACGGCGGCGAAGACGCACGCGGCGCGGGCCGCGGTTCCGCCTCCGTACCGGTCGGTAGGCGGGTCACCCGGAGAGCGGGGTGCCCGCCGTCCTCCCCGCCTCCGGGTCGCCGCGCAGCGCGCCGGTGCACGCGTAGGCCCGCGGCGGTCCGCCCTTCCCGCCCTCGGCCGGGCCGCCGAGCACCACCGAGTCGTCCCGGCCGGCGGCGGCCGTGCCCGCGAACGTGCACACGATCTGGGCCAGCGCGAAGGGCGGCAGCCCGCCCGGCTCCTCGCTCAGCCGCAGGGTCTCCCCGGGGTCGCCCCGCTGCGGCCCGGACACCTCCAGGGACTCCGGGACGGCGCTGCTGAAGCCCGCCTCGTCCTCGGCCCGGGACGGGCTCTCCTGCAACTCGTCCAGCAGCGCGCGGGCCGTCCCCAACCGGGTGGCCCGGCCGGGCTTCCCGTTCTCCGGGGACACGGCGCGCTCCACCGCGGTGACACCGCCGCCGCAGACCAGGAAGACGTCCGCCGGGACGGCCCCGTCCCCGGGCCGCCCCTCCTCCCCGTCCCCGGGCGCCGCGCACGAGGCCCGGGACGGCGCGGGGCCGGCGTCCACCGGCACGGGCGTGGACCGGATGCCGCACCCGGCGAGCGCGAGCGCGGCCAGGGCGGCGGCGACGGTACGGGCCGTACGGCGTGCGGTGGTCGCGGCGGTCACCGTCCGCTCCCCTCACCGGTGCCGGTGCCCGTACCCGCACCGCCGTGGACACCGCCGCCGTCCCCGTCCCGGCTCTGCTCCGGGGCGAGCCGGCTCGCGTCGCGCGGCAGCCGCAGGGTGAAGACCGCGCCGCCCCCGGGCGCGTTCTCGGCGGTGATCTCGCCGCCGTGGATGTGCGCGTTCTCCCGGGCGATCGACAGCCCCAGCCCGCTGCCCTCGGAGCGGGGCCGGGACGCGCTCGCCTTGTAGAAGCGGTCGAAGACGTGGGGCAGCACGTCCTCGGGGATGCCCGGGCCGTTGTCGGCGACCCGGATCGTCAGCTCGTCCTCGCCGGTGGCCGACGTCCCGGTGCGCACCGACACCCGGACCGGGGAGCCGCCGTGCTTGAGCGCGTTGCCGATCAGGTTGGCCAGGATCACGTCCAGGCGCCGCGGATCGAGCCGCGCCATGATGCCGCGGTCGGCGTCGAGCTCGACCGCGTCCAGCCAGGCGCGGGCGTCGATGCAGGCCGTCACCTGGTCCGCGACGTCCACGTCGTCCAGCACCAGCTTGGCCGTACCCGCGTCGAAGCGGGTGACCTCCATCAGGTTCTCCACCAGGTCGTTCAGCCGCCGGGTCTCGCTGACCACCAGCGTGACCGCGGGCGCGATCATCGGGTCGAGCGAGTCGACCTCCTCCTCCAGCACCTCCGTCACCGCGGTGATCGCGGTCAGCGGCGTCCGCAGCTCGTGCGACATGTCCGCCACGAAGCGGCGGCTGGACTCCTCGCGGGCGCTCAGCTCCGCCACCCGCTTCTCCAGCGCCTCGGCGGTGCTGTTGAACGTCCGGGACAGCTCGGCCAGTTCGTCCGTCCCCGACACCTGGAGCCGGGTGTCCAGCTTGCCCTCGCCCAGCCGGCGCGCCGCGTCGCCCAGCCGCTGCACGGGCCGCAGCACCGTCGTGGCGGCGGCCTGCGCCAGCAGGGCGGAGCCGACCAGGGCCAGCGCGGTGGCGATCCCCAGCGACCAGGCCAGGGAGTTGAGGTCGTCCCGCTCGGGCGCGAGCGACTTGAACATGTAGCCCGTCGTCCCGCCGCCGATCACGGTCGCGCCGCCCACCAGGTAGGGCTCGCCCCCCAGGGTGATCCGCTGCCAGTACAGGTGGTACGGGGCGGAGTTGGAGGCGTCGACCGGACGCTCCTTGTGCACCGCGGTGCGCAGCGCGCCGGGCACGTCGTCCAGGGTGAAGTCCGCGTCGGACGCCACCGTGCACCGCGAGCCGCCGCCCTGGCGGCCGGTCAGCACCACCTCGTAGCGCTGGGTGCTGTTGGCCATGGCCTCGGCCGCGTCCCGCACCGCGTCGCACCGCGGCCGGCGGGGCAGGGAGCCGGCGTTGTCGCCCAGCGACTCGCGGAAGTCGTTGAGCGCGGCGTTCTGCGCCCGGGTGAGGACGGCGTCCCGGTTGATCCAGTACGCGATGCCGGAGGCGGCCGCCGCGGCGATCAGCGCGACCAGGGCGAAGACCACCACCAGCCGCATCCGCAGGCTCGTCAGCCGCAGCGCCCCCGCGATCCTGCCGGGGGTCCCGCTCACCGTGCCCCTCCCCGTGTGCCTTCCCGTCCGCCCGGCGCGTGCGCGGGCGGTGCCGCGGATGTCCCGGACAGCGCTGACACCGCGGACACCGCGGATATCAGGGCCTCGTGCGCCCCCCTCACGCGGGAGGATCCAGCCGGTACCCGACCCCCCGCACCGTACGGATCAGCGTGGGTGAGGAAGGGACGTCCTCGACCTTCGCGCGCAGCCGCTGGACGCACGCGTCGACCAGGCGGGAGTCGCCGAGGTAGTCGTGCTCCCACACCAGCCGCAGCAGTTGCTGCCGCGACAGCGCCTGCCCGGGGCGGCGGCTCAGCTCCAGCAGCAGCCGCAGTTCGGTCGGGGTGAGCTGCAGGTCCTTCCCGTTCTTGGTCACGGTCATCGCCGAGCGGTCGATGACCAGCGCCCCGAAGGTCGCCGAGTCGTTCGCCTCGCGCTCGCCGCGCCGCATCACCGCGCGGATGCGGGCGTCCAGCACCCGTCCCTGCACCGGCTTGACGACGTAGTCGTCCGCGCCCGACTCCAGACCGACCACGACGTCGATGTCGTCGCTGCGCGCGGTCAGCAGGATGATCGGCAGTTGGTCCGTGCGCCGGATGCGGCGGCACACCTCGAAGCCGTCGATGCCGGGCAGCATCACGTCCAGCACGATCAGATCGGGCCGTTGCTCGCGCAGCAGCTTCAGACCGTCCTCACCCGAGGCAGCGGTCACCACGCGGTGGCCCTGCCGGGTCAGGCCCATCTCCAGGGCCGTGCGGACGGCCTCGTCGTCCTCGATCAGCAACAGGAAAGGCACGGCGTCATTCTGGCGCATCGCGTGCCCCGACTTCGACGGGCATGTACACGGAAGTCGGTTCCGTGTCGGGTCACGGCCGCGCCGTCCCCTGTGACACCCCTGTGACAGAGGGAGGACTCCGCCATGAAACTGCCGCGGCAGTGTATTCGCCACGAGCAAGCGCACGGTTGGCTCCATGAGGGGGGCGCGAGATGAACACACTGCACCGCACCATCACCAGCGCGGTCGTCCACACGCGTCTGCACACCCCCGTGGTTCCCGACCGGGGCGCGGAGAGGTCCGGTGCCACGGGCGGGCCGGGGGTCTCCCCGGCGAAGCGGGGGGGCGGATGCGCCCGCGGCACCGGGCGGCAGCGGCCGGCGCACATCGCGGCGGTGGAGGAGGCGGCCGTGGGGGACGGCCACCGGGGGGAGGACGCGTACGGGGAGGCTCCGGGGGAGCGGCGCCGAGGCGTGTCGGAGGCGGAGTTCACCGCCTACGTCCGCGAGCGCCGCGCCTCCCTGTACGCCACCGCGTACCACCTGACGGGGGACCGCCACGAGGCCGAGGACCTGCTGCAGAGCGCGCTGTTCTCCACGTACCGCGCCTGGGACCGGATCAGCGACAAGGCGGCGGTCGGCGGATACCTCCGCCGCACCATGACCAACCTCCACATCAGCGCCTGGCGCCGCCGCCGGCTCAACGAGTACCCGACCGAGGAGCTGCCCGAGGCCGCGGGGGAGAGCGACGCGATGCGCGGCACGGAGCTGCGCGCGGTGCTGTGGCAGGCGCTGGCGCGGCTCCCCGAACTCCAGCGCACCATGCTGGTGCTGCGCTACTACGAGGGCCGCACCGATCCGGAGATCGCCGACATCCTGAACATCAGCGTCGGCACGGTCAAGAGCAGCATCTGGCGCTCCCTGCGCCGCCTGCGCGACGACGAGGCGCTCAGCCTCGGCCGGGACCTGGAGGAGAGCTTCGGCGAGCTGGTCGCCTGACGGACCGGCCCGGGGACGGGGGAGACGGGGGAGAAGCGGGGGGCAACGGGGGAACACGGGGGAATGCGAGCGGGTCCGGTCGGCCGGGGGGTCCGACCGGACCCGCTCCGTCATGCGCGCACGGCCGGCGTGCGCACGGCCGGGGCGGCCGCGCCGAGCGCCGCGATCCTGGCCAGCGCCTCGTCGCGGTCGCAGGCGTGCGCGCCCAGGGAGACGTGGTGCGCGACGATCGCGCCCTCGTTGCGCATCAGGGTCCAGCCGCGGCGCACCAGCACGGGCAGCGACTTGCGGCCCTCGCGCACGTCGCGCAGCAGCCGCCGCCGGAAGGTGGTGACGGGACGCCCGCGCAGGCACAAGGTGTCGGCCAGCAGCCCCAGTTCGCGGCACCGCCCGGCGAGCTCGGCGGCGAATATCCCCTCGGCGACGAACAGGCGCGCGCCGCGCAGGTCGAGCGTCTCCTCGCCGGCCCGGGCGCTCGCGGAGATGTCGTACACCGGCACGGTGGCGCGGCCGTGCTCGCACAGGGCGGTGATCGCCGCCACCGCGGCCCGCGCGTCCCAGGAGGCCGGGTCGTCCCAGTCCACCAGGCCGCTGCCGGGGAGGCGGGGCAGGGACGGGTCGCCGGCCTCCTTGTAGAAGTCGTCCAGGCGCAGCACGGGCAGCCCGGTGCGGGCGGCGAGCGAGGACTTGCCGGAGCCGGAGGGCCCGGTCAGCAGGATCACGCGGGCGGTGTCGGGTGAGGTCACGGAACACCATTGTCGGACATCCCCGGAGAGGCCGGTACGGGTGTGCACGGACCGGCGAGGTCGTATACGCTGCGTCACCGTACCGTTACGCACAACGAGTCTCCCTGGTAGGTGTCCCATGACCCCTCAGCGCCGCCGTCACGTACGGACGAGGCAAGCGCGCACGGGAAGGAACGGTGCCGCGGGCATCCTGCTGCGGGCCGGGCTGGCCGTCTCCGCGGCCGGGGCCGCGATGGTCTCGGGGGCGACGGCGGCGGGCGCGGCGGCCGCGCTGCCGACGGGGATCGAGGCGCCCGTCCCGTCGCCGGACGTCGCGGCGTCCACCGCGCCGCCGGGACCGGTGGAGGCCGTGCAGGGCACGGTGGGCGCGGTGGGGGCGGCGGAGCGGGGGACGGCCGGCGCGCTGGGCCCGGCCAAGGACCAGCCGCTCAACCCGCTGGCCAACACGAGCGTGGACCCGCTGAACAACTCGGTGGGCACCCAGGTCGCCGACTTCCGGCCGGTGTCCACCGAGCCGGTCACGGCGCCGCTCTCCAAGGGCGGCACGGTGCGCACCCTGCCCGCCACGGCCCCGGTGGCGGGGCTGCTGCCCGGCTGAGGCGGTTGGTGCGCGGCCGTACGCCAGGGCCCGTGACGGCGCTCGTGTCGGCGGGCGTCAGACGCCGATGGGGTGCCAGACGGTCTTGGTCTCCAGGAACGCCAGCAGCCGCCTCGTGCCGGGGTCGGCGGTCCAGTCGGCGGCCCCGGAGCCGCCGGCCGCCGGCCGCAGCACCCGCTTGAGGTTCTCCGCGGCGGACGCCTCCAGCTCCTTCGCCAGCTCCGCGTCCGCGCCCGTCAGGTCGATCGCGTTGACGTCCTGGTGGGCGGCGAGCGGGGCGGCGATCTCGGCGGTGCGGCCGGAGAGGATGTTGACCACGCCGCCCGGCAGGTCGGAGGTGGCCAGCACCTCGGCCAGGGAGAGGGCGGGCAGGGGCGCCCGCTCGCTCGCCACGACCACGGCCGTGTTGCCGGTGACGATCACCGGGGCGAGCACCGAGACCAGGCCGAGGAAGGACGACTCCCGCGGGGCCAGGACGGCGACCACACCGGTGGGTTCGGGGGTGGAGAGGTTGAAGTACGGGCCCGCGACGGGGTTGGCGCCGCCCGCGACCTGGGCCACCTTGTCCGACCAGCCCGCGTACCACACCCAGCGGTCCACGGCGGCGTCCACCTGGGCGGCGGCCTCGGGCCCGGGCAGCCCCTCGGCGGCGGCGACCTCGGCGGCGAACTGGTCGCGGCGGCCCTCCAGCATCTCGGCGATCCGGTAGAGGATCTGGCCGCGGTTGTACGCGGTCGCCCCGGACCAGCCGCCGAACGCCTTGCGGGCCGCGACCACCGCGTCCCGGGCGTCCTTGCGGGAGGCGAGCGGTGCGTTCGCCAGCCAGTTGCCCTCTGAGTCGGTCACCTCGTACACCCGCCCGCTCTCGGACCGGGGGAACTTCCCCCCGACGAACAGCTTGTAGGTCTTGAGGACGCTCAGCCGCGCATGCGCGGCGCCCGCGCCGGACCTGCCGGACATCTCAGACATCGAGGTACGCCTCCAGACCGTGACGGCCGCCCTCGCGGCCGAAGCCCGACTCCTTGTAGCCGCCGAAGGGCGAGGTCGGGTCGAACTTGTTGAACGTGTTGGCCCACACCACGCCGGCCCGGAGCCGGTCGGCCATCGCCAGGATGCGCGACCCCTTCTCCGTCCACACGCCCGCCGACAGGCCGTACGGCGTGTTGTTGGCCTTGGCCACGGCCTCGTCGGGGGTGCGGAAGGTCAGCACCGACAGCACGGGGCCGAAGATCTCCTCGCGGGCGATCCGGTGGGCCTGGGTGACGTTCGTGAAGACGGTGGGCGCGAACCACCAGCCCCGCTCGGGCAGTTCGCACGCGGGCGCCCAGCGCGTGGCGCCCTCGGCCTCGCCGCTGTCGGCGAGTTCGGTGATGCGGGCGAGCTGCTCGGCGGAGTTGATCGCGCCGATGTCGGTGTTCTTGTCCAGCGGGTCGCCGACCCGCAGCGTCTCCACCCGGTCGGTCAGCCGGGCCACGAACTCGTCGGCGATCGCCTCCTGGACCAGCAGCCGGGAACCGGCGCAGCAGACCTGGCCCTGGTTGAAGAAGATCCCGTTGACGATGCCCTCGATCGCCTGGTCCTGGGCCGCGTCCTCGAACACGATGTTCGCGCCCTTGCCGCCGAGCTCGAGGGTGATCCGGCGGCCGGTCCCCGCCAGCTCGCGCTGGATCCGCCGGCCGACGGCGGTCGACCCGGTGAAGGCGACCTTGT